>CAJTNN010000023.1 GCA_910577585.1 uncultured Muribaculaceae bacterium
CTATCATAGTCATTCGCAATATCAAGTTCGCTCCAGAGATGCCACGAGCTCTTGAACTGGTGCAGATCAAGGGGCTGGCGGTGACCTTCGACCGTGGCGGTTATACAATCACAGGCTCCAATATCATTCCTGAAGTACTCGAAGGTGATGGGATGACGCAATACAAGAATTTCCCCTTCAACAGCATAGAGCTTCACACCTCGAATGCCACTCTCACCGAGGTGGAATGCACCTATGAGGTGGCTGCCACCATCGGCGAGCGCTCCATGATTTTCAATGGGGCCTTCACCGGCAAGTCTGATTCGTTTGGCAAAGAATGATAGCCTACACTCCGAATACCGGAGGTGGAGGTGTTAAAATTCTGACAAATGCTTATGCAGATGCGGTGCGGCCGTGGTCTCGTGGGGGCAGAAGAGTCAAAATGTCAAACTGTATAAAAAGTTGCGAAAGTGTTGAAAGACATATCTTTTTCATTTGGCATTTTTAAGGAATTTTAATATCTTTGCGAAATAGTTTATCCGTATAACGCGGGTGAATATTTTAAAACATACGTAACAACTTAATTATAAATAGATTATATGAGTTTATTGTTAGAGATAGGCAACGGCACACTTGCTGTGACGGCCGTGCTCACCGGCATACTGCTGGTGGTGGCGGCTACGGTGATAGCCAAATTAATCTCGCCGAAATCATATTCGGTAAAGAAGTCTGACACTTTCGAGTGCGGTATCCCGACACGCGGACAATCGATGATCCAGTTCAAGTCAGGCTATTACATCTTTGCGATTCTCTTCCTTATCTTCGATGTTGAGACGGTCTTCCTTTATCCGTGGGCCGTGGTGGCTAAGTCGCTCGGTACGACTTCACTTCTCTGCATCGGAATTTTCATGGTAATACTCGTCTTAGGTCTGGCATATGCCTGGAAGAAAGGAGCGTTGAAATGGCAGTGAATATCAAAAGCATGAAGCATGAGGACTTCAAGGACAACGAATATATCGACAAGCTAGTCGAAGAACTCAATGCTACAGGTGCGAACGTTGCGGTAGGCAATCTTAATAAGCTCATCAACTGGGGTATCTCGAATTCATTGTGGCCCCTTACTTTCGGCACAAGCTGCTGTGCGATTGAATTCATGAGCCTCGGTGCGGCCCGCTATGACATGGCTCGCTTCGGATTTGAGGTGGCGCGCAACTCACCGCGTCAGGCTGACTATATCATGGTGCAGGGCACAATCGTGCATCGCATGGCTCCGGCGCTGGTGCGCCTTTATGAGCAGCTTGCCGAACCGAAATATGTGATTGCCTGCGGCGGATGCGCCGTGTCGGGCGGTCCTTTCAAGCAGAGCTACTGCGTGGTGCCGGGTGTAGACCAGATTCTGCCGGTGGATGTGTATATCCCCGGATGTCCTCCGCGTCCGGAGGCTTTCTTCTACGGCCTTATGCAGCTGCAGCGCAAGATTAAGGTTCAGAAATTCTTCGGTGGCATCAACCGCAAGCAGAAGCGCGAGGAATTCTTCGCCGCGCATCCTGAGGAGCGAGGCAAACTGAGCTGATAGACCGATATCGGTAGATAAATTCTAAACTTCAGACTAATAAACATATATGAGCGATATAAAGGAAATTCTCAGCAGCATCTGCCCCGACGTTACTTTTACAGAGGGTGGAGAAAACCTGCTGGTGAATGTGCCCGAGAAGAAATGGCATGATTTTGCCCTGAAATTGCGCGACGACCGCCGTCTTGGCTTCGATGTGCTTACCGCCGTCGTGGGCATGGACTGGAAAGAGAGTGTGGGCGTGATATATTATCTGACCAGCACCTCGCGCGGATGGGATATCCTGGAGGTGAAGGTAGAGGCTGCCGACCGCAAGGAGCCCTACATCCACACAGTGTCGGATATCTGGAAGGTAGCGCTCTTCCAGGAGCGTGAGGTCTATGACTTCTTCGGCATCAGATTTATCAATCATCCCGACATGCGTCGCATGTTTCTGCGCAATGACTGGGTGGGCCACCCTCTGCGCAAGGACTACGATGCTGACCCGAAGCTGAATCCCATACGTCTTGACGATGAGAAGAATGAGGATGACAGCTGCACATATGTAGAAGATGAGAAAGGCCACGTGAAGCGTGTGCCTGTAAAGGTATACAAGCCGGAGGATTATGTTGTGAACTTCGGTCCGCAGCACCCCTCTACCCACGGTGTGATGCGTATGCGCGCAAGCGTTGACGGCGAGACTATCACGAAGGTCGACATGATGTCGGGCTACATCCATCGTGGCATCGAGAAGATGTGTGAAAGCCTCGGCTATCCGCAGATTCTTCACTTCACTGACCGCATGGACTACATGTCGGCCCATCAGAACCGTCACTGTCTTTGCGGCTGCATCGAGAAGGCTCTCGGCCTCGAGGTGCCGCGCCGTGCGGAGGTGATACGTGTGATGATGGATGAGCTGATGCGTATCTCGTCGCATCTGCTGGCCTTCGGATGTACGGCGATGGACCTTGGCGCCACCACAGCCTTCTTCTATGGCTTCCGTGAGCGCGAGATGGTGCTTGACATCTTTGAGAAGACTTGCGGAGCGCGCATGTCGATGAACTATAATGTGATTGGCGGTGTGATTGCCGACCTGCACCCTGACTTCGTGAAGGATGTCAAGGAGTTCCTGCGCATAATGCCTGATCGTCTGAAGGAGTATCACCGTGTGTTCACCGGCAATGTGATAGCGCAGAATCGTCTTAAAGGTATCGGTATGCTCCCGAAAGAGGATGCCATCAACTACGCCATCACCGGCCCGAGCGGACGCGGTTCGAACTGGAGTTGCGACTGCCGCAAGGTGCGCCCCTATTCAATCTATTCGGAGCTTAAGTTTGACGAGGTGCTTGAGAGCGGCTGCGATTCATATGCCCGCTATATGGTGCGTATGCGCGAGATAGAGACAAGCTGCCAGATTCTGGCTCAGCTCGTGGACAACATTCCGGAGGGTCCGATCCGCGCTATGAATGTGCCCAAGATCATCAAGCTGCCCGTAGGTCACTGGTATTATCAGGTGGAGGCTTCGCGTGGCACATTCGGAGTCTTCATCGAGTCAGATGGCCAGAAGACCCCCTATCGTGTGCACTTCCAGAGCCCCTGCTTCAATCTGATCGGAGTGATGGACCTCTGCTGCTCCGGCCACATGATTGCCGACCTCATCACAATTGGTGCGGCTCTCGACTTCGTAATTCCTGACATCGACAGATAATCTAAAAAATACAACGATCCCATGTTTGATTTTGGCAAATGGACATCAGCATTCAATGACCTGCTTCTGGGCTGCATGCCTGAGTGGGCAGCTGTGCTCATTGAATGTGTATTGATAGCAGTGGCTATACTGGGTGCCTACACAGTGCTGGCCCTATTCTATATCCTTTACGAACGTAAGCTTTGCGCATGGTTCCAGTGTCGTCTGGGCCCGATGCGTGTCGGCAAGTGGGGCCTTCTGCAGGTGTTTGCCGATATGTTCAAGATTCTGATTAAGGAGATTATCAGCATCAAGGGCACAGATAAGTTCCTTTTCCGTCTGGCTCCGTTTATTGTGATCACATCATCGGTGGTGATGCTGGCGTGTCTGCCCTGGGGCAACGGTCTGCAGATCATCAACTTCAATATCGGTATATTCTTCGTGCTGGCAGTGTCGTCGCTCGGAGTGCTGGGTATTCTGCTTGCAGGTTGGTCGTCGAACAACAAGTATACCCTTATCGGTGCGATGCGAAGTGGCGCCCAGATGGTGAGTTATGAGATTTCACTCGGTCTGGCCATCATCACAATCGTGGTGCTTTCAGGCACAATGAACATCAATGAGCTCGTATGGCAGCAGGAGACAGCATGGTTCCTCTTCCGCGGACATATCCCGGCCATCATCGCCTTCCTGATCTATATCGTGGCAGCTACGGCTGAGACCAACCGTGGCCCCTTCGACCTTCCGGAGGCCGAGCATGAGCTTGTGGCCGGTTACCACACAGAGTATTCAGGCATCACATTCGGTTTCTACTATCTGGCCGAGTATCTGAATCTCTTCATCGTGTCGGGCATAGCATCGCTGATGTTCCTCGGAGGCTGGATGCCTCTGCACATTCCCGGATGGGATGGCTTCAATGAGATTATGAACTATATCCCCTCGGTGGTGTGGTTCCTTTTGAAATCATTCTTCATCTCGTTTGTGATCATATGGTTCAAATGGACCTTCCCGCGCGTGCGTATCGACCAGCTTCTGGCCTTTGAGTGGAAATACCTCATGCCGCTGTCGCTGGCAAATCTGGTGCTGATGGCAGTGTTTGTGGCACTTGGCTGGCACTTCTGATTCATAAAACAAGAAAATACAAACTTACATACATAAAAGTATATGAGCGCCAATTATGGTATAGTCACTCAGGTCATCGGCCCGGTGATCGACGTGTCATTCGAGGGTGGAAAAGATAATATCCCCCCGATTTACTCCGCTCTGAAAGTGGAGCGTGAGGATGGCGAGGAGCTGATTCTCGAAGTGGAGCAGCACATAGGTGAAGACACTGTGCGCTGTGTGGCAATGGAGAGCACCGATGGTGTGCGCCGCGGTGTGAAGGTCCTTGACCTTGGGCGTCCGATTGCTGTGCCCACAGGCGACCAGGTAAAGGGACGCCTGCTGAATGTGATCGGCGAGGCTATCGATGAGCTTGCTCCGCTCGACCGTCAGAATCTGCGTCCGATACACCAGCCTGCACCTGCCTTCGATGAACTGGCACTCTCGACTGAGGTGCTCACCACAGGCATCAAGGTGATTGACCTTCTGGAGCCCTATTCGAAGGGTGGTAAGATCGGTCTCTTCGGTGGTGCCGGTGTGGGTAAGACGGTGTTGATTATGGAGCTTATCAACAACATCGCCAAGGGCCACGACGGATATTCGGTGTTTACCGGTGTCGGCGAGCGTACGCGTGAGGGTAACGACCTTCTGCGCGAGATGATCGAGAGCGGCGTTATCAAATATGGCAAGAAATTCGAGGAGGGGATGGAGAAAGGCGAATGGAACCTCAAGGATGTGGACATGTCGGAAGTGGCACAGTCGCAGTCAACCTTGGTGTTCGGCCAGATGAATGAGCCCCCGGGCGCACGTCTGCGTGTGGCGCTGTCAGGTCTGACAGTGGCCGAGCAGTTCCGCGATGGCGCAGGCGGCGGTAAGGATGTGCTGCTCTTCATCGACAACATCTTCCGTTTCACCCAGGCAGGTTCAGAGGTGTCGGCGCTGCTCGGACGTATGCCGTCGGCTGTGGGTTACCAGCCTACACTTGCCTCTGAGATGGGTGCTCTGCAGGAGCGAATCACATCTACGAAGAATGGCTCAATCACATCGGTGCAGGCAATCTACGTGCCGGCCGACGACTTGACCGACCCGGCTCCGGCCACTACATTCAACTTCCTTGACGCCACGACGGTGTTGAGCCGTAAGATTGCTGAGTTAGGTATCTATCCGGCTGTAGACCCGCTTGACTCTACATCACGAATCCTTGATCCCAACATCATCGGTGAGGAGCACTACAATGTGGCTCAGCAGGTGAAGCAGCTTCTTCAGAAGTATCAGGACCTTCAGGATATCATCGCCATCCTTGGTGTCGATGAGCTCTCTGACGATGATAAGCTTGTGGTGTCGCGTGCGCGTCGTGCGCAGCGTTTCCTCTCGCAGCCCTTCCATGTGGCAGAGCAGTTTACTGGTCTGCCGGGTGTGATGGTGCCGCTGTCAGAGACAATCCGCGGCTTCAAGATGATTCTTGCCGGCGAGATGGATGAATATCCCGAGCAGGCATTCCTCAATGTCGGCACAATCGACGAGGCAATCGCCAAGGGTAAGAAGATGCTTGCTGAAGTGCAGTAAGCGATGCGCGACTGAGTTAGGTGGGATGGCTCTCATGAGTCAGACTCACCGACGCCTCCGACGGAGACGACAATATAAATCTACAAAACAATACAGGATACACCCAAGATGACACTCGAACTCATCTCATCACATGAAATACTCTTCAAGGGGGAGGCGGAATCAGTGACTCTCCCCGGGGCACTCGGCTCCTTTACGGTGCTGAAGAACCATGCTCCCTTGATTTCCGTGCTTCAGGCCGGCGATGTCAGATACCGCACCCCTGAGGGCACAGAGAAGAAAGTGGCCATCAAAGGGGGCCTCGTGGATGTCGACAACAACGTGGTGGCAGTCTGTGTATATTAAAACCATACTGAAAATGAAGCGCATAATGACAATAATCCCCCTTCTGCTGGCATTGTTGCTGGGTGTGCAGGGTGCATATGCATCTGATGCACACGGCGAGGATGCCAAAGAGGAGAGTGGCCTGGATGTCAAGGAGGTGATTTTCCATCACCTCGGCGACGGCTATGGCTGGGAAGTGCCTTTCAGCCATGTCTACCGGATTCCGCTTCCGGTGATAGTGCGTGCGCAGGATGGCAATTGGTTCTGCTTCTCTTCGGCGAAGCTGAGCGAAGTGACCGTGTATGAGGATGAATCCACCGGCAAAAAGGAGGAGACGCTCACACCGGTAGTGCATGTGGCCGAGCGCGACGGTAAGAAGTATTATTTCTATATCCCGCATCTGACGCAGCATAAGACAAAGGTTGTGGAGCTGCTGCCGCTGTCGGCAGATGCTGATGCTGACGCCACAATCAAAGGGACACATCCGCACGAGGTGGCTGATGCCGCCACAATAGATGTCAATGGCAAGGTGTTCGATATCTACCGCCCCTTTGATATCTCAATCACCAAGAATGTACTCGCTCTCTTTATCGCGGCTATCCTGGTGACAGCGATGGTGATGAGCGTGGTGAGATTCTATTCACGCCGAGGCCTGAAGGCTCCCCGCAAAGGGATGGGCTTCATGGAGATGCTCATAGATTTCATCTATACAGGTGTCATCAAGAGCTCCCTCGGAGCCAAAGCCAATAAATTCGCCCCCTATCTTCTGACATGTTTCTTCTTCATCCTGACGATGAACCTGCTCGGATTGGTGGTGATTTTCCCCGGCGGTGCGAATCTGACGGGCAACATTGCCATCACCTTGGTGCTGGCTGTGGCCACATTCATCATTACCAACGTCTTGGGTACGAAGCATTACTGGAAAGAGATTTTCTGGCCCGATGTGCCTTTGTTCTTGAAATTCCCGTTGCCCATCATGCAGATGATCGAGGTGTTCGGCATCTTCACAAAGCCTGCGGCCTTGTGTGTGCGTCTGTTCGCCAACATGATGGGTGGCCACATGATTGTGATCACACTGACCCTTCTGATCTTCATATTCGCTGCATTCGGAGCTGCTGCTCTGGGCGCATCGGTGGTGGTGTCGGTGCTCTTCACAGTGTTCATGCTTCTGCTTGACGTGCTTGTGAGCTTCATCCAGGCCTACGTGTTCACTCTGCTGTCGGCGCTCTTCATAGCGGCTGCTCAGGAGAACGGACATCATGCCAAGGATGGCGAGGGTCACGACATCGAACCCTCGGTTGAGGCATAAACCGACCCTCCGCTCCATGGGGTTTGGTAATTACCAACCGTCTACCATGGAGTCAAGACTACAGAAGATGCCCGTGAAGTAGATTGCGGGCATACACCCTACGAAATCAACCTACAAATCCAGCACTGCCCGAACTGCAGACCTGACGACGAATCAAAGCTCCGGCCGGGAAGTGCGCACAGAGAGAATAAAAAATAAACAATAACACAAAAAACTACTCAAAAATTATGTTATCAATGGTTTTGGTTGCCGTTCAGGCACTCGCAGCATTTGGCGCAGCATTTGGCGCAGGTATCGCCGCTATCGCAGCAGGCATAGGTATCGGTAAGATCGGTAGCTCCGCAATGGAGGCAATCGCCCGCCAGCCCGAGGCAGCCGGCGACATCCGCTCAAGCATGATCGTGATCGCAGCCCTTATCGAGGGTGTGGCACTCTTCGCAGTGATCGTATCAGCACTTGCACTCTTCATCCAGTAATAATCGAGTATGGAATTATTCACGCCCGATTTTGGCTTGGTGTTCTGGATGTTCATCGCCTTTGTCATCCTCTTCCTGGTGCTCGCCAAGTGGGGATGGCCGATGATACTGAAGAATATGGACCAGCGTGCCGATACAATCGACAAGGGGGTGGAGTACGCGCAGCAGGCCAAGCAGCAGCTTGACAATGCCCGTGAGGAAGCCCGGAAGTACATGGAAGAGGCACAGGCCCGGCAGGCTGAAATGTTGCGTGACGTGGCAAAGATGAGAACCCAGATGATCGAGGAGGCTAAGAAGCAGGCCTCGGAGGAGTCTCAGAAAATGATTGAGGCCGCCAAGGTGTCGATCGAACAGTCACGCAAAGAAGCCGAACTTCAGTTCAGAAACGAAGTAAGCAAGTTCTCGATTGAAATTGCCGAGAAGATGGTGCGCACGCAGATGAAAGATGATGCTGCGCAGGTGAAGCTTGTTGACAAATTATTAGACGAAATAGAGAAAAACTAAATCCCCGCGCGGGACACATTAACAGAAAGTAAGAAGATGGACAATGGTCTGATACCCCGCCGCTATGCCAAGGCACTCTATAAGTTTGCCGCCGAGCATGGCACGACAGATGCGGTCTATGCCGAGATGAAGGAGGTGGCTGATGCCTTCGCAGGCAATCCTGAACTTCAGAAGACACTGGGCAATCCTTTTGTGAGCGATGCCGATAAAGAGGCTCTGCTCAAGGCTGCGGCCGGCTCTAAGGTGGAGAACGACTATCTCGGCTTCATCAAGATGCTTCTGGAAATGCGGCGTGAGAGCTTCATGCATCTCATAGCCTTGGCCTACCGGGATCTCTATCGTAAGGAGAACAAGATTTCGCAGGTGACCTTCACCACAGCCGCGCAGCTTCCCGACGCAGAGATGTCGAAGCTGCGGGGCATGGTGGAAAAGGCCTTCCCCGGGCGGACGCTTGAATACTCCACACGCATTGACCCCGACTTGATCGGCGGCTTTGTGGTGGATGTCGACGATGCCCGGATGGATGCATCAATCAGCAATGAAATCGAACAGTTACGATTAAATCTTATAACGAAATAGAAGATGCTTAACCCAAGCGAAATATCTGATATATTAAAACAGCAACTCGATGACGTCAATTCGAAGGTGAAATTCGAGGAGGTGGGCACTGTGCTTAATGTAGGCGACGGTGTGGCCCACGTCTATGGCCTTGAGAATGTGAAGAGCAACGAGCTTGTGCAGTTTGAAAACGGCGCCACCGGCGTTGCATTGAACCTTGAGGAGAGCAATGTGGGTGTCGTGCTTCTTGACAAAGTAAACACCGTGTCCGAGAATATGTCGGTGCGCCGCACGGGTGAAATCGCATCTATCCCGGTAGGTGAGGGATTGCTCGGCCGCGTCATCAACATTCTCGGTGAGCCCATCGACGGCAAAGGTCCCATCGAGGGCGACCGTGTGCGTCTGCCGCTTGAGCGCAAGGCTCCCGGTGTGATTTTCCGTCAGCCGGTGAATCAGCCGCTGCAGACGGGTCTGAAGGCAGTCGACTCGATGATTCCGATCGGTCGTGGTCAGCGTGAGCTCATCATCGGCGACCGTCAGATCGGTAAGACCGCCATCGCCATCGACACCATCATCAACCAGCGCGAGAATTACCTGGCCGGCAAACCGGTGTATTGCATCTATGTGGCAATCGGCCAGAAGGCAAGTTCTATCGCTTCAATTGTGCATACGCTTGAGAAGTACGGCGCGATGGAGTATACAGTGGTAGTGGCTGCCTCGGCTTCTGACTCTGCTTCGATGCGCTACTTCGCTCCCTTTGCGGGTGTGGCCATCGGTGAGTTCTTCCGCGACTCAGGACGCGATGCCCTCATCGTGTATGACGACCTTTCGAAGCAGGCTGTGGCCTATCGTGAGGTGTCGCTGATTCTGAAGCGTCCGTCAGGACGTGAGGCGTATCCGGGTGATATCTTCTACCTGCACTCGCGTCTGCTTGAACGCGCAGCCCGCATCATCGCCGACCAGGAGATCGCATCGCAGATGAACGACCTTCCGGAGGTGATGAAACCCTATGTTAAGGGTGGCGGCTCGCTGACAGCGCTCCCGATTATCGAGACTCAGGCCGGCGACGTATCAGCGTATATCCCGACCAACGTGATTTCAATCACCGACGGCCAGATATTCCTCGAGACTTCGCTCTTCAACCAGGGTATCCGTCCGGCCATCAACGTCGGCATCTCGGTGTCGCGTGTGGGTGGTAACGCTCAGATCAAGCCTATGAAGAAGGTGGCAGGTACGCTCAAGATTGCCCAGGCACAGTTCCGCGAGCTCGAGTCGTTCACCAAGTTCGGTGGCGATATCGACCCGGTGACTGCCAAGGTGATTGACACCGGCCGCAAGAATCAGCAGCTCCTCATCCAGCCTCAGTATTCACCCTGGCCTGTAGAGAATCAGGTGGCAGTGATATATTGCGGTGTGAATGGTCTGCTTGAGAATGTGCCGCTCGATAAGGTGCAGGAGTTCCAGGATCAGTTTATCCAGCTTGTAAAAGCGAAATATCAGAAAGAGGTGCTCGACGTGATTCGCGGCGGCAAGCTCACTGATGATGTGGAGGCAAAGATCCGCGAGTGTGCTGCAGAGGTGGCAGGCAGATATGCTGCTGCTAAATGATCATAGCTGACAAAAGCCGGCCCGGCGGCTGAGAGAAAAATCTCCGCGCAGGCAGGCATGTCGAAGATAACGCCGGGCGTATGCGATGTCGGTCAGGACATCGGCCTCGCATACGCCCGACGCAAAAACAACAACAACAGAACAAACTGACGAAATGGCAACCCTCAGGGAATTAAAGACGAGAATCGGTTCGGTCGCATCGAGTGAGAAAATCACCGGCGCGATGAAGATGATTTCATCCGCAAAGGTGCATAAGAATGAGCGCGCGCTCCGCGAGCTTCTCCCGTTCAAGAACCAGATCCAGCAGATAATGGGCCACATTCTCTCTGCCGGAGTTGAGTTCAGCTCTCCGTTGATTATGGAGCGTGAGGTGAAGAGCGTGGGTGTAGTGGTGTTCGGTAGCGACGATGGCCTCTGCGGTGCCTACAATCTCAATATTTTCAAGCAGCTTCTGGCTCATGTGGGTGAGCTTCGCCGCCAGTATGGCAATCAGGTGGAGATTACGCTCTATCCGGTGGGCAAGAAGATGGCCAAGCCCTGCTATAAATATGGCGAGTCTGGCGCTGTGAAGGTGGTGAGCGTGGCCGGGGTCGACTCCAAGATGGAGGGCGACACGGTGGATATGTTCACACATCGGCTGCGTGAGGACTTCACTGCCGGACGCCTTGATCTGGTGGAGGTGGTATACATGCAGTTTCATTCAATCAGCCGTCAGCGTCTGGCGATTGACCGGCTGTTTCCTGTCAGAGCCGAGGTGTTGCTCAATCAGGAGGCAAAGACAGAGAATGAGAACCAGCTCTATATCTTTGAGCCCGATGCCAATGATATCTTCAATGCGGTGTTGCCTATGTTTGTGCTCAGCACCATGCAGGAGATTACAATCGAGAACCGTGCGTCAGAGCAGGCAGCCCGCGTGATGGCCATGCAGAGCGCCAACGACAACGCACGCAAGCTTCAGGAGACTCTGCAGCTTGAATTTAATAAACTTCGTCAGCAATCTATCACTACCGAGCTGCTTGACATACTCGGCGGACAGGTAGAAAGATAAATAAACGTTTATGAGTAGTATTAAGGAATATTTTTCAGGTGTAGGAAAAGGATTGAAAAGTCTGGTCACCGGCATGGCTGTCACAGGAAAGGAGTTTGTGACACCTAAAATCACGGAGCAGTATCCCGAGAACCGCGATACCCTCAAGATAGCCGACCGCTTCAGAGCCGAGCTGACACTGAAGTATGATGCGCAGGGCCACCACAAGTGCATAGCCTGCGGCATCTGCCAGATGAACTGCCCGAACGGCACGATTTCACTGACTACAAAGATGGTGGATCTGCCCGACGGCAAGAAGAAGCGCAAACTCGACAAGTATATGTACGACCTGGGCAGCTGCACATTCTGCATGCTGTGTGTGACCACATGTCCGCAGGACGCCCTGGAGTTCTCGAATGATTTCGAGCAGGCGGTATTCACACGTTCGAAGCTTGTGCATCAGCTCAATTATCGTCCGGAGCCCGCCGACGATGCGCCGGCGCCGGCCCCCAAACCGGCAATAGATCCCGAGCAGCTTGCCCGCATCAAGGCTGAGGCTCTTGCCAAGGCAGCCAAGATCAAGGCAGAGAAGGAGGCAGCCGCCAAAGCGGCAGCCGCGTCAGCTCCCGCAGCTGAGGCCCCCGCAAAGCCTGCAGCTCCCGCAGCTGAGGCCCCCGCAAAGCCTGCAGCTCCCGCAGCTGAGGCTCCTGCAAAACCTGCGGCTCCCGCCGCTGAGGCCGGAGCAAAGCCGACTGAAACAGAAAATAAGTAAAATGATCATATAACATCATGGTAGGAAACATAATTCTTTATTTCGTGGTGGCGCTCGTCATGGTGGTATTCTCCATCATGGCAGTGAAGACAACGAAGATATTGCGCGCCGCGACATATCTACTGTTTGTGCTTCTGGGCTCTGCCGTTTTCTATTTCCAGCTGGGTTATCAGTTTCTTGGTGCCGTGCAGGTGGCAGTGTATGCCGGAGGCATAATGGTGCTCTTCGTGTTTGCCATTCTTCTTACCCACAAGCCCAATGATGATGAGAATCCTCTGCGTTCGCACCGCCGTGTGTGGGGCCTGGTGGCCTCGGTGGCAGGCGCTGTGCTTCTGCTCTGGGCTCTCTTCACAATGCCGATGCTCGGTGGTGAGGGTGCGCGCTCGCTCAGCGATGCGCTTGCAGCCGGCCCTGACATCACAATGAAGATGATAGGCCGTGCGTTCACAGGCACTGACAAGTATCAGTATCTTCTGCCGTTTGAGGCAGTCAGCGTGCTTCTGCTGGCCTGCATCATCGGCGGTGTTACAGTGGCCCGCAAACGCTAAAGTCTGACCCGTATATAAAATACCTAACGAAACAACAGCAATGGATCTCAACATTCTATGGTATCTCGTGCCGAGCGTCATCATGTTCTGCTGCGGCGTATATGGGTTTGTGACCCGTAAGAATATGATAGCGATCCTGGTGTCGCTCGAGCTTATACTTAACTCGGCCGACCTCAACTTCGCTATCTTCAACCGTTTCCTTTTCCCGGGCTCGATGGAGGGTATGGTCTTCACACTCTTCGCTGTGGCAATCGCCGCAGCCGAGACAGCAGTGGCCATAGCCATCATCATCAACATCTACCGCTCGATAGGAAGCACCGAAGTTACCCAAACAAATACAATGAAACATTGACATTATGGGCATTACATTACCTATCCTGATTCTGACACTGCCCCTCTTCATGTTCTTGCTGCTCGGCATAGGCGGCGTGAAGATGAGCCGGAAGGTGGCAGGCGTTTTAGGCATCCTGGGCATGGGCACAACCATGACGCTTGCCTATATTGTGGCTTTCAAATATTTCTTCAGCGGCGATCCGGCCTTCATCATCGATGGTGTGCGCCAGCAATTCCAGGTGTTTGATGTGACCTGGCTTGCATTCACCGAGAAACTTGTGGTCAACCTCGGCTTCCTGCTCGATCCGATTTCGGCAATGATGCTTGTGGTCATCACCACTATCTCATTCATGGTGCATCTCTACAGCTGGGGCTATATGGAGCATGAGGGTGGATTCCAGCGTTACTACGCTTTCCTTTCGCTCTTCTCATTCTCGATGCTCGGTCTGGTGGTGGCCACCAACATTTTCCAGATGTACATCTTCTGGGAGCTCGTGGGTGTGTCGTCGTTCCTGCTGATCGGCTTCTTCTATCGTCTGCCGTCGGCTGTGTCGGCTTCGAAGAAGGCGTTTATCGTGACACGTTTCGCCGACCTCGGCTTCCTGCTCGGTATCCTGACTCTGTCATACTTCACCGACACTTTCAACTTCGTGTCGATGACTTCGAATCCGATGAATGTGCTCGCCGAGACAGGTGGCGCTACTTTCCTCGGTGCTTCGGTGCTGACTTGGGCGATGGTGCTCATCTTCACCGGCGGTATGGGTAAGTCGGCTATGCTTCCGCTGCACATCTGGCTTCCGGATGCGATGGAGGGTCCGACTCCGGTGTCGGCTCTTATCCACGCAGCCACGATGGTTGTGGCAGGTGTGTATCTGGTGGCCCGCATGTTCCCGGTATACTGCGTGGTTGAGGCTTCGATGACCTTTATCACTGTAGTGGGTGCGATCACTGCCTTCTATGCAGCAGTCGTGGCCTGCACGCAGGTCGACATCAAGCGTGTGCTTGCATTCTCTACAATCTCTCAGATTGCCTTCATGATGGTGTCGCTCGGCGTAGCCCGCGACTATCTCATGCCCGGTGTGCACTACAGCGGCCTTGGCTACATGGCCGGTATGTTCCACCTCTTTACACACGCGATGTTCAAGGCGCTCCTCTTCCTCGGAGCCGGTGCGCTGATTCACGCTGTGCATTCTAATGATTACACCAAGATGGGTGGTCTGCGCAAATATATGCCGATCACTCACTGGACCTTCCTTATCGGATGTCTTGCCATCGCAGGTATCCCCCCCTTCTCAGGCTTCTTCTCGAAAGATGAGATGCTGGCTGCAATGTTTGCCAACAGCTGGGTATGGGGTGCATGGATGACAATGGTGGCCGGTCTGACCGCCTTCTATATGTTCCGCCTCTATTATCTCATCTTCTGGTGGGAGGAGAACCCGGAGTATGAGCACCACAAGCCGCACGATGCCCCCTGGCAGATGTCGCTTCCGCTCATTATTCTTGCCGCTGTATCGTGTGTGGCCGGCTTCATTCCGTTTGGCGAACTCGTCACCTGGAATGGCGAACCCTACCACATTCATCTTGAGGCCCCCGTGGCAGCCACCAGCATCATCGTGGCAGTGGCAGCAATCGCACTGGCCACAGTGATGTATCGCAAGAAGAATCCGCTCCCCACGAAGTTCAAGAATGCGCTTCCCGGTCTCTGGAAGGCAGCTCACCACCGCTTCTACTGGGATGAGATCTATCTCTTCATCACCCGCAACATTATCTTCGGCATCATCTGCCAGGCCATCGCATGGTTTGACCGCCACGTGATCGACGCCACAATGGATGCTTTCGCCAAGGTGACACAGAAGGTAAGCTTCTCAATCCGCGGCTTCCAGAGCGGCAACGTGCAGACCTATGTACTCTGGTACTTCTTCGGCGCACTTGCACTTGCAGCCATCACCTGGATTTGTCTTCTCTAACCCGCAACATCAAAACAACAGCAGTAACAACTTACGATTATGTTCGGAAATATATTAATCTGGTTTGTAATCATTCCTGTCCTGATGATGGCCGGGTTAGGGCTCTGCCGCAATAACGGCATGGGTGCCATCCGCACTGTCATGGTGACCGGAAGCACCGCACTTCTGGCACTCGCCATCTGGCTGTGTGTCGACTTCCTCGGCATGCGGGCCGCCGGAAATGATGCAGAGATGCTCTTCACCGGCAGTTGGATGTGGTATGCTCCTCTTAATATCCATCTGGCAGTAGGTGTCGACGGCATCTCAGTGATGATGCTGATGCTCTCGGCAATCATCGTATTCGCCGGCACATTCGCCTCTTGGAAAATCAATCCTCTGCCGAAGAACTTCTTCCTCTGGTTTGCTCTTCTGAGCACCGGTGTGTTCGGCTTCTTCATCTCTATCGACATGTTCACGATGTTCATGTTCTATGAGGTGGCTCTTATCCCGATGTATCTTCTCATCGGTGTGTGGGGCACAGGCCGCAAGGAGTATTCAGCAATGAAACTGACGCTGATGCTTATGGGTGGCTCGGCATTCCTGATGCTTGGTCTGCTCGGCATCTATTGGCACTCTGCTCCCGCAGGAGGTGAGCTGACCTGGAATATTCTCGAGATTGCCCGCAACAACGCAGTCGATCCCTCATGGCAGGGTATGCTCTTCGTGTTTACATTCGTAGGCTTCGGCGTACTTGGCGCGATGTTCCCCTTCCACACATGGAGCCCCGACGGTCATGCCTGCGCTCCGACCGCTGTGTCGATGCTTCACGCCGGTGTGCTGATGAAGCTGGGTGGCTACGGCTGCTTCCGCATCGCCATCTATCTTCTGCCCCAGGCTGCCAATGAGCTGGCATGGGTGTTCATCATCCTGACAGGCATAAGCGTGGTCTACGGTGCATTCTCAGCATGTGTGCAGACCGACCTCAAGTATATCAACGCTTACTCATCGGTGAGCCACTGCGGCATGGTGCTCTTCGCCCTGCTTATGCTCAACCAGACAGCCATGACAGGTGCGATTCTGCAGATGCTCTCTCACGGCTTGATGACCGCTCTCTTCTTCGCCCTGATCGGTATGATTTACGGCCGCACCCACACCCGCGATATCCGCCAGATGGGTGGTCTGATGCAGATTATGCCTTATCTTGGCGTATGCTATATGATTGCAGGTTTCGCATCGCTCGGTCTGCCGGGTCTCTCAGGCTTTGTGGCCGAGATGACAATCTTCTTCGGTGCTTGGGAGGATGCTGATTTCTTCCATCGTGCATTTGTGGTGGCAGCCACTTGCTCAATCGTGATCACAGCGGTCTACATCCTGCGCGTTGTAGGCAAGCTGCTGCTTGGTCCGGTGCATGACGACCATCATCGTCAGCTCACCGACGCCACATGGTTTGAGCGTCTGTCGACAGTGACACTGATTGTCTGCATCGCAGGCATCGGCTGCTTCCCGAATTGGATCAATGAGGCAATCCAGCAGAGCTTCCTGCCGATTGTGCATGCCATTCAGAATGCCATCTAACATTGAACACGATCTAAACATCTTAATAACACATGGACTATTCTCAATTTGGGGCAATGTTGCCTGAACTGATAATTCTGGGAATCTTCTTGCTGGTCTTCCTGGCTGATACTTTCTCGGCCGACAACGGACGCAAGAGTTTTCTGACTCCCTTCACCACCCTGCTCTTTCTGCTGGGTACGGTGGCCATTTGGATCGTGCCTTCATGCGGCGATGCAGTGTTCGGGGGTATGTATGTCGACAATGCCGCCAGCAAGGCGATGAAGTGCATCCTCAATGTGGGTGTGTTCATCTGCATGCTGCAGGCCAACAAATGGGTTGAATCAGAGGTCATGGCCTTCCGCAAGGGTGAGTTCTACGAATTGATACTCGTGACACTCTTCGGCATGTATCTGATGATTTCGGCCCGTCACTTCCTGCTCTTCATCATCGGTCTGGAGTCGGCCTCACTGCCGATTGCAGCACTGGTGGCCTACAACAAGCATAAATATGAGAGCCATGAGGCTGCTATCAAGTATATTCTCACAGCTGTATTCTCATCGGGCATTCTGCTGACAGGTCTGAGCTTCGTATACGCTTTCTCAGGCGGTTCGCTCTACTTCAGCGATATCGCAGCCCAGATCACCGAGGGCTCAATGAGCGGCCTGCTCCTTTGCGCACTTGCATTCGTGCTCGCCGGCATCGGCTTCAAGCTTTCGCTCGTGCCCTTCCATCTCTGGACAGGTGATGTCTACCAGGGTGCACCGACTGCCATCACAGCCTATCTTTCGGTAGTGTCGAAGGGTGCGGCGGCGTTTGCCTTCTTCATCATCTTCGTGCAGGTCTTCGGACAGGTCTACAGCGCTGCATGGGAGTGGATGCTCTATGCAGTCATCATAGCCACCATCACCATCGGCAACCTTTTTGCAATGCGCCAGAAGAACATGAAGCGATTCATGGCCTTCTCTTCAGTATCGCAGGCCGGTTATATCATGCTTGGTGCGATGGCAGCTGACCAGCTTGGTCTGGCCTCGATGATGTTCTACATCTTCGTCTATGTTGTCAGCAACCTTGGCGCATTCGCAGTTATCTCTTCGATTGAAGACCGCACAGGCCTCGTGTCGATGGATGACTATCGCGGGCTCCATAAGACCAATCCCTATCTGGCTGTGGCCATGACGCTGGCTATGTTCTCGCTGGCCGGTATCCCCCCCTTCGCAGGTTTCTTCTCGAAGATTCTCATCTTCACATCTGTGACCGGCTCGAACTCAATGGCCCTCTACATGCTCGTGCTCATTGCATTGATCAACACCATCATCTCACTCTACTACTATCTGCTCGTGGTGAAAGCCATGTGGATTTCGCCCGAAGAGCCGAAGATTGCCGCCTTCAAGAGTGGCAAGTGTGAGAAGGTGGCCCTGACACTCTGTGTGCTCGGCATCGTCTTCATGGGTCTGGTAAGCTACGTCTACCAGTACTGTGTAGACTCAGTAGGTCAGTCATTCTTTCTGGCACTGAACTAAGCTCCTACAACTTAATTCCTGATACGCGTGGGGCCGCTTCTCCGACATACCGGAAGAAGCGGCCCTTTACTATCGGCCTTGATTTAAATTTTAAGTAGCGTTATAGCCAAACTAAGCGGTTGGTAAGAATAAATCATTCAACTGAAAAGAATCATAGTAATGATATTCTTCGCAACCGATTACACTTCTAAAACTATCAATACTATAAGGATTTTAAAATTATGAGTGCGTGGCTTACAATCGGGCTGCTCGTGGTGGCCAATGTGTTTATGACCTTTGCTTGGTATGGCCATCTGAAGCTGCAGGAGGCGAAGGTTTTCACCTCAAATACTCCGCTATATGTGGTGATACTGGTGTCGTGGGGAATTGCACTGCTCGAATACTGCTGTCAGGTGCCTGCCAACCGTTATGGCTTTTCAGCCAATGGCGGACACTTCACATTGATGCAGCTCAAAGTGGTGCAGGAAGCGATTACACTGCTGGTGTTTACTCTCTTCACAGTGGTGTTTTTCAAAGGTGAGACTCTGCACTGGAATCACTTTGCAGCCTTCGTATGTCTGATTCTGGCAGTCTATTTTGTGTTTAAATGACGAGAATATGGAAAAATATCCAACTAAACATAAAATAATTTGTAAGTTGTAAGAAAAATGATTAACTTAGCGAATGTAAAGTATATCTAACCTATAAAACTCACGCTTATGCAACAAGTTTCCAACATGCGCGGTCCGCGCTATCAATCATTGCTAATTTGTGCTGCCATCATGGTGTTTGGCTCAGGAGTAGTTTGGGGGGCGGATGCCGGCTATCCGAAGAATTTCGAGCAGGGACAGCGCTGGGTGTTGTCATCATCAGGCACACATAGCCCCATGCCATTCGAAACACAGATGGTGCAATTTATCGACGGCACAGCTGAAGTAGGAGGGAGAGAATCCATGCAACTCTGGGAATCAGCGCCCGGCAGAGAGAATGAGCGTACGCTCAAGGCCTATCTGTACACTGAGGGCGAAAAGGTCTACGTCTATCATGAGGCTGAGTCCAAAACAACGAATGACGAATCTGGCGCAGATGACAGCGCAGGAGAGGATTCAGCCGAATATCCGGCCGGGTGGTATCTGCTCTACGACTTCGGTATGCAGCCTGGAGATGAGGCGACGGTTGTCACCTATGACATGCCCGGTTTTCAGCAGGTGAAGGTGAGATGTGTGTCAGATGGAGTCTCGGAACCCTTCAGCAGCATACCTATGCTGGAGATGCAGATGCAGCCCATGGAGGAACCCGACAAATTGCTTGGATGGAGCGATTCTTACCCATGGATATTAGGGATGGGCTCGACAAGTGGACCTCTGTATCCGGTATACACACAGTGGGCAGGCGGTGGTATATGCGTTGTCGAATACTCGTGTGGAGATGATGTATTCTACACCTCACCGATAGTGCGCGATTATCGCAATTACATCTACTATGGTCTGAAAGAGCGTGTGGAGTACGCTGATGGCGTAGAGCGTTCATATGCGCTGACAGCAGCTAAGGATGTGAATCATGAAGTAAACGGCTATGAATGTGCAGGGCTCCAGGCGTGGAATGGTGCAGCTCAGGATGAAGCGAAGCAGATAGCGTATGTGCGCTATGAAGGTCAGAAGGTCTATTTTTCGGTTGACTGCGAGGAATGGTATCTGATGTATGACTTCGGTATGCAGCCCGGCGACAAGCAGGAGATATATTCTCCGGTAGATATTCAGATAGAGGGTGAGGATGCTGACGATGGAATCAGAAGTTGCATGGTAGAGTGTCTGGAGGTAACGAGCGATGTTGACTATGAAGGATATGACTCGATGCGTATGAGGGCCTATCTGCTCGATGCCGCGAGCGATAATGCCCAGCCGGAGATGACCTGGATTCGTGGACTCGGCTCGCTCGACGGGCTGCCTAATTCAATACCTGACGTTGCCAACCGTGGTAAGCTAAGAGCTGCATGGATGGGCGAGTCAGAGATATTCAATGATGCCGGAACCGGCATCATATGCGTCGGGTCTGACCGCGCCGCTGCTCTTTTGAACCGTAACGGAGACGCATGGCAGCTTACCGGACTTAAGGCTGGCGAGAGAGTAGAGCTCTACGGGGTAGATGGCGCGAGCCGCGGTATAATCGTAGCCGGAGCCGATGGCCGCGTCAATCTCGGTGACATGATGCCCGGAGTCACTCTTGTGCGCACATCCTTGAATACTTTCAAGGTAGTCAAGTGACAATAAACCAGTAGGAGCCCGGCGGAAGCCTCGATGACTATCAAAGTAGTCGGGAACAAACTATCGAGCAGCAGCGTTACCGCTGCCTGATGATTAGCTCCCCAGGAAAATATCTAAGTAGTTGCGAAGAATTAATGAACAAATAATTCTTTGAAAAAAGAATCACTTATGATGTTTAATTCTTCGCAACTACTTAAGACAATAAATTGAAGGGTGTTAAGTGGCTACCCCCACAGCTGTCGGAGACGTGTCTCTCGGAAGCTGCGGGGGTAGATTTTTTGTGGAGTTGGAGGGAGGGGCGATTGGTTATTTCGAACTCTTCTTGGTGGTTGTGGCACGTTTGCGCTTCTTAGGGGCTTCGGGTTGGGGATCCGCCTCTTCAGCCTTGGCTGAGTGATGTGGGTCCTCCGGATTGTCAGAAATCTCCAGAGGGGGTTGCACAGGGGCATTATTGGAGTCATCGGCCTCCAGTATATTCTGGCGCAGAGTCTTCACCTCCTTGTTGAGCGAATCGATTTCGGCCGCCTGATTGCGGATGGTGAGAAGCAGTGAATTGAGCTCCTCATTGCCTATCTCCTCAGGGTATTGCTCCTCGACGCGCACGATGAAGTCAGCGAGCACATTCATATAGTTGGTGAATGCTGCGAAAGGAGAGTCATAGGGCGAGAAGGCTCCGGCAGCACTCTTGCCGGTGGCCATGTAATAGAAATGGTCGGAGCTCTGCAAGTATTCCCAATCCTGCTTGAGGCGGCGGTCGGTGCAGAGGTTGACACGCTCGCCGATGGCATAGAGTTTGGCCAGCGCCTCGCGCTGCAGAGCATTACCCTTCCAGGCCGACACATCGCGAGCCTCATCCACATCCGAGATAGGATACGGGATATTGAGTTCAGCCACAGGTTTCAATCTCTTCACAACTTCCGACGGTGTGCTGAATTTCACACCCTTCTCCTTGCCGAACCGGGGCAGGGCCTTAAGGAAATCGAAGATACCGGTGTCGGCGGGCAGGAAAGTGCCGAAGGTGTCCATAGTCAGATAGAGATTCACTATCTGCTCCTCTTCGGGGAGTGCCGCAATCCAGTCGACATATTTGTCGGCTGTGAGCGGATATTCGTCCCACTCCGTGTTATTGAAATTCTCAGTGATGTCGCGGCTCAGCTTCGAGTTGGTGAGAAGCAGCTTGAGGTCGGGGGCTACAGATGAATTGTAGAGATAATTAGGCGACTTCCAACCCAGCACATGCTTCGTGCCCTCGGTCAGGCAAGCCTTGAAATCCATGGCTGTCAGCAGCAGCGAGATATCATCGTCATATATCAGCTCAGTATTGGCAAACACTTTCGGGCGCACCCCGAACTGGCGGCGGATAAGATTATCGTGCATCTTCACCTCACGCATGAACTCCTCCGGGTCTTCGAGAGATGCCAGCGAATGCGAGTAGGTGCCGCTCATGAACTCCACACACTTCGTGTCGGCCAGCTTCTTAAGCAGGTCGATAAATTCAGGCACATAGAGCTGGAGTTGCTCGATGGCTGTGCCCGAGATAGAGATGGCGCATTTGAACTCACCGCCCGAGTTCTGAATCATCTCAAGCAGAGTGTTGGCCATGGGGATATAGCTCTGTTCGGCTATGCGGTTGATGATTTCATCATTTGCGAAATCATCGTAGTAGTAATGGTCGTTGCCGATATCGAAGAAGCGGTAGCGCTTCAGGCGGAACGGCTGATGTATTTTGAAATAAAAGCAGACTGATTTCATTTTATCTGGAATATTGAAGAGGTTAACGTATGAATGACACGTGATGATACCACGAAGGTATTATCTGTGAGGCGCAGGAGCATGAGGCCGTGTGCTACGGCTTTCTGTCGGCGAGCACTTTCTTATAGATGTCGATGACTTTGGCTCCGGCCTTCTCCCAGGTTATGCCGTGTATCTCTTCGATGCCACGGTCGTGGAGGGTGTCGTAGAGGGCCCGGTTGGTGACAATCGAGTGCATGGCGTCGGCCATGGCATCGATATCCCAATAGTCGGTCTTGATGACATTGTCGAGGATTTCGGCGCAACCGCTCTGTTTGGAAATGATTGAGGGGACCCCCATCTCCATAGCCTCGAGCGGCGATATGCCGAACGGCTCAGACACCGACGGCATGACGTATACATCCGAAGCTCGGAGCATCTCGTAGACCTGGTCGCCCTTCAGGAAGCCGGTGAAGTGGAATCGGTCGGCAATGCCACGTTTAGCCACGAGCTTGATCATATCGTCCATCATGTCGCCAGAGCCTGCCATGACGAAGCGCACATTCTTAGTCTTCTGCAGCACCTTCGCCGCAGCCTCCACGAAGTATTCCGGGCCCTTCTGCATGGTGATGCGTCCGAGGAATGTGATGACCTTATCCTTATTTTCAGGCTTAGGCAGATTCAGCAGATGCTCATCGAGCGGTATGACGGCGTTATGCACCGTGGTCACCTTATCCGGGCTAATGCCATATTTTTCGATTACGGTGCGGCGCGTGAGGTCAGAGACTGTGATGATGTGGTCGGCATTCTCCATGCCATCCTTCTCGATTGCGAAGACGGTGGGGTTGACGTGGCCGCGCGAGCGGTCGAAGTCGGTGGCATGCACATGGATTACGAGAGGTTTGCCGGTCACATTCTTGGCATGTATGCCGGCCGGATAGGTCAGCCAGTCGTGAGAGTGAATGACATCGCACTCTACAGTGCGGGCGATGACACCCGCCACAATCGAATAATTATTGATTTCCTCAAGCAGATTATCCGGATAGCGGCCTGAGAATTCCATGCATCCGAGGTCGTTGAGATGCAGATAATTGAAATCGGCATAGATATGGTCGCGCAGGTCGAAGTATAACTGCGGGTCCATGAATTTACCCAGGCGGGTCTGCACATAATCATAGCTGACATCGCGCCAAGCCACCGGCGTGTTGCATGCCCCGATGATATTGGCAAACCCACGCTCCTCGTCGCCCCACGGGCGCGGGATGACGAAGGTGATATCCATGTCGCCGTTGTTATGCATTCCCTTGGTCAGACCGTAAGAGGCAGTGCCGAGTCCGCCGAGGATATGAGGTGGAAATTCCCACCCGAACATTAGAGCTTTCATACGTAGTCTGAATCAGAGTCCTGGAGTTTATTTAATTCTTTGACATTCTTGAGGGTGCGCAGAATCTCACCCACATTCTTGGCAGTAGAGATTGCACCTCGGCCGGTGTAGGGCGGATTGCCGTCGTACATTTCCGAAAGCGATCCGATGCAACCCTCGGCCATCTCCTCCTCATATCCGATGAGCATTCTCTCGATAAAACCGAGTCCGCTGATGCCGAAGACCTTGAAGTAGGCATCTGCATAGAATCCGAAGAGCCAGGGGCGTGCGGGCCCCTGATGCACGGCGCGTTCGCGCTGTTCGGGATTACCGACATAGATCGGGTTATAAGCGTAGCTCTTAGGGCTGAGGGAGCGGATTCCTTTCGGCGTCAGCAATTCGCGGGTGGCCAGGTCAAGCACGCGCTTGCGCTGGCGGCGGTCGAGCGGCGAGTATTCCAGTCCGATAGCTATCACCATATTCGGACGCACCTCAAGATCAGTGTAAGGCGCATTCACATAATCATACAGATAGCCATAGTCGTTAAGGAAAGTCTTTACGAAAGACTCCTTGACTTGCTCTGCCAAATCTGTCAGAGAGGCGACATAGTCAGCCTCCTCGGCCGACTCCTCAAGCAGCGAGATGAGGAAACGCAGCGCGTTATACCACAGCGCGTTGAACTCCACGAGATAGCCGGTGCGCGGAATCAGCGGTCGGCCATCGAGGGCAGCCGACATCCAGCTCACCGGCTGGTGGGTCCCTTCGGTGCTCAGCAAGCCATCAGGGTTAAGCTTGAGATTAGGCACCCTGGCCTGCCGGATATCCTCGACCAAGCGTCGCACCTCGGCTGCATATCGGCGCCGGCAATCGGCCAGCCCCGCATGGCGGCGGTATTGTTGTATGGCCCAGATGGTCCACAACGGCAGGTCCGGTAGATTGATATCCTTGATGACTTCATCCTTCACCCCCTCATCAATATATCTGCGCAGGGCCGCGAGGAATGTATGCATGATATTCTCAAAATCATCCTTATGGTCGATGGCCAGGGTGCAACCGGGCAGAGCGATGAGTTCGTCGCGGCCACGCACGTTAAACCACGGGTAGCCGGCCATGATATACATTCCGTCGGGCGTCTTAAGATAGCATTGCTTAGCCGAATTCTTCAGGCAATTATAGAAGCTCGAGCGGCTTGTGCGCCCTATGAGCTCCTGCTGATAGGTCACTTCAAACTTGGCCGGGTCAGCCTGATAAGTCGAAGCTGAGAAGATAATCGACTCACCCTTCTCGATGGGGAGCTCGAAATAGCCTGGCACCCAGAGATCCTCGCGGTAGGGTATGCCGCGGTCGCGATCCTTATAGTAGATTATATCCTTGTACCAATGGGCATCATCGACCCAACGGGCCGGCTTGTTGAACTGCATGAAGAGTTCCGGGTAGCCCTCGTACAGGCAAGTCGATATACCCCCCTCGATATGCCGGATGGCAGTGTTGATGTTTGAATTCTCCACACACAGGTCATTGGCATTTCTGAAAGCCAGGAATGGGCGGAACTGCAGTGTGGTGGGGGAGTGGGCCTCAAGCAGAGTGTATTTGATGAGGATGCGGTTCTCATGCGAGATAAACACTTTCTCCTTGCTCAGCACCACGCCACCCACACGGAAAGTCATCGTGGGCACCGTGTCGCAATTGAACTCGCGTATATACTTATGTCCGTTGGGGCTGAAGACGCCGTCGCCATATTGGTGCAGCCCGAGATTGAAAGGGGCGTTATGTTGAATCACCGTCTCATCGAGCGATGATAGCAACACATGAGCCTTGTCGTCCATTTCAGGAATCGGAATCACCAGCAGACCGTGCTGCTTGCGGGTGTTGCAGCCCACTATGGTGGTGCAATGGTAAGCGCCCGATTTGTTGGTGCGGAGCATCTCCTTGGGCAGAGATTGCTCCAGGTTAATCATCAGGTTTTTATCAAATTTCAGATAACTCATAATGAGATCCGTTTTGAGGGTTAATGCAGGTGTGGGGGTATAGTGACGGAGTGGAAAAGACCTGCAGCGAGGCCGGAAAGTCTTTTGAATTCCATGGCATATGTGACCCGTGGCCGCGAATGCGGATGCAAAGTTAGTCGCATCCGGTAATTATTTGTAAAGAAACAAAAAAAAGATGGAATGTGGATAAGAATTTTATATGTTTTGCAACATTTTTGCTATCCTTACCACTTGCCTTCCTTTTTTGTAGGCTTGGACTGAGATGGAGCCGAAGCGCGGGCTTCCGGCATCTGCGCTGTGGTGTGGGTATCCTGTGCATGATTCTGCCGGCCGGTGGGCTGTGGTGCAGACTCTCCTGCAGGCTGGGATGCGCCACCCGGGGCAGCATCGCCATACGAAGCCAGATGATCGGAATCAATCTTGATTTTATACTGCGAGAGCACGGCGCGGATCTTCTCGGGCGAAGGGAGCTTGACATCGATGACACGCACGGCGTCGGCACGCTGCCATGCCTCGCGGTTGAGCGCATCCATGCTGCTCACAATCTCAGGATAAATCTCATTGAATCGCGGTATGAAGTCCGAATCCCCCTGCGCGTCGAGGCGGCGGAAGAGTTCACCCACAGTAAGCGAATCGGCATCCACAGCCGGTGCGAATCCCTGCTCCTGCTCATTGAGCACCACGAAATATATCAATCCTGCCTTATGCAGCGCATAAGTGATGTCGCCCACCATGCGAATCGGGATATCGTAGAGCGTAGAGAGATCATTGCGGGTGAGCGGCGGCAACTTCTGCTCGAAGCGCGAATAGATGGCTGTGGTCACGACGAGCACAATCTTGCGTCGGTAGTCAGCCGATATGGTGGTGACATCTCCCAGGAAATTAAATGCGAAGATATTCTGCAGCGAATAACTCAGCACGCACCCGAAGAGCAGGATCAGCCACGACAACTGCAGCCATATAAGCAGCAGCGGCAGAAAAGCAAACGACCCGTAGATGGCATTATACTTTGACACATATATCTGGCCATTCACAAAGAGCAGCTGTAGAATCTGGAATGCCACCGCACAGATAGCCCCCGCGATAGCCGCATACTTGAACTGCACCTTAGTGTTGGGAATCAGGAAATATGAGAGAGTGAAGGCCAGCCACGCCAGCACGAGCGGAGCGAACTCCAGAGCGGTGTTGAGCAACGGCGTGAAGATGCGCAGCGCCAGATTATTCTGCACCAGGGTCGACATGAAAATCGACACACCCGACGAGCACACCATCAGCACCGGCACTATCAGGCATATCGCTATATAATCGGTGATTTTCTGATAGAGCGTGCGGTCCTTCTTTATATCCCAGATATTGTTGAAAGCCTCCTCGATGGTGGATAGCAGCGAGATGAGAGTCCATAGAAGCACCACGATGCCGACGCCCACGAAAATGCCGTTGGCAGCCTCTTTAAGATAGGAGTCCACGAATCCCATGGCCGTCTCGAGCGCCTTATGCTGGGCCGGGAAATACTGATATAGAGAATTTGATATTACATCCTGGAATCCAAACCCCCTGCCGATAGCCAGAAGCAGCGCTATGGCAGGCACTATCGCCAGCACCGCCGAGTAGGTCAGCGCCGCCGACTTCATCTGCAGACCGCGGTCCATGAAGGAGCGCACCGACAGATTAATCGTCTTGATGATGCGCACGAACACAGTGTTGCGCGGTTCGCGCCACACACCGATTGTGCAGTAATTATAGAAGTTGATGCTCCAGTCGTAAGCCTTTTTGAAGAAATGTGCCATTCAGTAAGATTTAAGTATCTCTCGAAATAAGATTCAGGTCAATCTCCCGAAATGATTCAAGCCTCTCAATCGAGATGAGATTGATGCCGAACCCTTGAATAAAAAGTATTTGAGAATATTCTTGTTGAGAATAAAAAATGCAGGCTCCACCGGAATGCCGACGGCGTTGAGCACCGCGGTATTAGGCCGGTGGAGCCTGATGAAGAGTGGCAGAGTCACTATAAGCCGGGTTATGTGGCTCCGCTGATTGCCATGCATCGCAGGCGCCTCTATAGAAGAGAGCACTGGCGGCGTGGCATATCGCGGGCCGATGGTCATTTATCTGAGTCTGACGCTTGCGCGCCGACTTTAGCGGCCTACCCCCCGGCAATGGACGAGCAATCCTTGACTGCCGGTATACTTGGCCTTGCAACGCATAGGATGTGCTGACCCCGCATGTCGCCATGTTTACGGGCGGTGGGCTCTTACCCCACCTTTTCACCCTTACCCGCGCCGACCCCTGCGCCTCAGCGGCGCTAAGTCGGGAGGGCGGTTATTTTCTGTCACATTGTCCCCGGCGTCGCCGCCGGCTTTCCGTTAGAAAATATGCTGCTCTATGTTGCCCGGACTTTCCTCTTCATGCTCCCGGCATGAAGCGACCATCCATGTCTCTGCCAATATTGTCATCATTTGGCCTCGGCCTCCCCTTTGGGTGTGGCGTCATCGGCCGTAGTGTTATCTTTATGTGTATTCATCATTTGCTCTTCGCGGCGCATGTCGGCTGCCTCCTCGCGGGTCTTCTCGCGCTCCATATTGTCGATGTCGTGTTGCAGACGTGCCTCACGTCCGGCGCTGGCAAAGCCAT
The DNA here is from genome assembly GCA_910577585.1 of uncultured Muribaculaceae bacterium. Taxonomy (GTDB): domain Bacteria; phylum Bacteroidota; class Bacteroidia; order Bacteroidales; family Muribaculaceae; genus Lepagella. The sequence goes on from CAJTNN010000023.1 coordinate 28,321, forward strand.
TGGCCGCGTACACAATCAGAGCGATTCCGGCCACAAGACCTGCGCATGCCGACACTCTCTGCGGCCCCAGCACGATAATCACCACGCCTGCCGCCAGAGTCAGCAGCGGCACGATAAACCATCCTGCCGAGGGGCGGAACGGTCGAGCCGCCTGATATACATAGGCAATCTGCGCGAAAGCCACAAGAATCAGGATTGCTCCCAACGTATAGATGATGGCCGTGATAAAGAAATTAGGCGTGCACATCATCCATATGCCGAATGCCAGGGCAGCCGCAGCCGCCACTTCAGAAGTCACGGTGATGGCGCTGGCCCCCGCCGAGGCCGGGGTGGCAGGACGCTTATGAAATAGCATCGTGAGCAGCAAAATCAGCGACGGCACCGCAATCAGTGCTCCGATGGCCACCACGATTGATGAATATAACTCGGAGTGTCCGTGATAAATCAGCAGCAGAATGCCGATCACCAACGAAGACACATAAGTGAAAACGTAACTTTTGCCTTTCATAGTATATGAGTTTACAGTGAAACAACTTCTATCTCTGAGCCGCTGAAGTCATCCGGCGGTTGCTTCCGGGTGCGGCCTGCATTCGCACTACTCGTATAAATATAGCAATTGATATGCCGGGTAGGGGAGGGCAGCGCATGGCATAGCGTCTCTATTGATAGAATGCGTAGAAAAGCAAAATTGTTTTCATCCGTGCTCTCTTGCTACGGAAAATATCTTTAATCAGTCGCCGGCGAGAGGACGAAGCACCTCAAGCCTCTCCCAGAAGCCCGAGTCAGGCCTCAGCCGCAGTATTTGCAAACCGCATGCCAATCATTGTGGCGATGAGGTCTACAATCTGCTCATCGCCGAGCAGCGAGGTGTCGACCGACAGATGATAGTTGTCAGAACGGCCCCAGTTGCGCCCGGTGAAATAGTTGTAGTACTCCTCGCGTTTGCGGTCGAACTTGCGTGCCATCTCCTCCCCCTTAGGGAGCGAATCGACATCTCCTCGGCGCATTATCGCCTCAGCGCGTCTTGCCACCGGTGCATGCAGGAAGATGCTCACCATGCGCGGATGATGCCGCAGGACATAGTCGGCCGAGCGGCCCACAAACACGCAACCACCCCTCTCGGCCAGCTCCGCGATCACGCGTCCCTGGGCCGCGAAAATCGATTCGCTGCTCATCGGATTCTGCAGATAAGCATCCTGCACACCGAATGCGTTCGACAGGAGCGAACGGAGCGCCGAGGGGCGCTTCTCGTCATATCGGGCGAAGATATCGGGTGAGAATCCGAGTCGGTCGGCCGCTTCCGAAAGCAGCTCCTTATCATAATAATCCAGATTGAACCTCTCGGCCAGTATCTTGCCTATGCGGCGGCCGCCGGAACCGAATTGCCTGCCCACCACGATGATGATGTCGGCCGGAACGGATTGTGAAGATGGAGAAGGCATTGTGTCGTAAAATGAAGTATAATTGCGGATTCAAACACACACTTCGTGTGGCGGGAGAGTGGTCAGACCCTCAAAAGCGGGGGTTTAACACTACAAATTTAGGTAAAAATGAGCGTATAAAGAAATTTTTTGTTAATTTTGTGGCCAAACTTATAGTTAATCATAGTATGAGCGACCATAATACAGTTACATCCCCGCAGACTGCTGAGGAAGATGGCATGGCCATCTACGAGCATATCGTCAATCATGTCGATGAATGCCACGACCAGCTTGATAATCTGATCATGGATATGAAGAGGGTTGATGCCAGCGGTCAGTTTCTGGCCAGCACGGCAAGATTTCTTGCGGCTGTAGACAAAGAGGGATTTGCCGATTATCTTCCGAAACTCATCGAGTCGGCCATAGAGAAAGACCGCGAGCGCCGCTACATAGGTCAGCTGCTCGAGGCTATCTGGGGCACCGACTATAAGGAGCGTGCCGAAGAGCTCGTGGCCAGCGACGATATATTCCGCCGTCTCTACAAGCGGGTGTATCCGAGCGGGGTCTTCAATTGAAGCTTAAAATGAGAAAAAAAATCCTACCACTCTTAATATTGGCTCTTGGTGCAGGAGGCTTGGCCATGGCCACGCACTCCGCAGCGGCCGGGAGCCAACCCCAATTACCCATTGAAATGACCGACACAGTCAATCAGCGCGATGCCATCGTAGAGATTCTGACCACGGAGGGTCCGCTGACAGTGCGCCTCTACGGCGACACTCCCGGCCATCGTGCCAACTTCCTCAAACTCGCCGAAGAGGGATACTACGACGGCGTGCTTTTTCACCGCGTGATCAAAGACTTCATGGTGCAGACCGGCGACCCCGACTCGAAGACAGCCGCCCCGGGCCAGCATCTTGGCAGCGGCGATCCGGGCTATACCCTCGAGGCAGAGATACTCTATCCGAAGCATTATCACAAGTATGGTGCTCTGGCGGCGGCCCGCACCGGCGACCAGGTCAATCCCGAACGTCGCTCATCAGGCTCGCAATTCTATATCGTCACCGGCCAGAAACAGTCGGCCCGCTCAATTGAGCAATCAGAGATGCGCATGGCCAACGACGTGAAGCAGAAATACTGGATGAAGCTCATGAAAGAGAACGCCGCCCGCATCAAGGAGCTGCAGGCCGCCGGCGATCGCGACTCGCTCGAAAACTTCCGCCAGCAACTGATTGAGAAACTTGAGGCAGAGGTCGAGGTGCCCACGCTGCCCCAGAACCTCAAGGATGACTACATCACTCTCGGCGGCACACCGCATCTCGACAATCAATACACCGTGTTCGGTGAGGTAATCGACGGCATGGAGACTGTAGAGAAGATACAGAATGCCGAAGTCGATGCCTCCGACCGTCCCAAAGAGGATGTGAAGATCATCAGCATGAAGGTGATTGAGAAATAAGGCAACTTCGCCGTCGCGCACCTTTGACAACCCTATAATCTAACGAAAAAGATTTTTCTTGAGGATTATTTAACATTTTTTTTGTAAATAATCCAGAAATATGTATCTTTACAGACTGAAATGCCGATGCTGCCGCCATAGTGCTGCCGGAAGCAGAAAACCATTAATCCGACAGTGGCGACGCACCCGAGCATAAGTCTACAGAAGAGATAAATCCCGACCAGACATGACCGATCCCGAAATCATCAATGCATCTATGGAGGAAGTCTCCGCAGATGTCACCCCCCAGCCCGAAGAGCAGCCCAAGAATGTGCACTCCATGAGCAAAGAGGAGCTCCTGGCCGAGCTTCGCCAAATCGTGGCCACCTCGCAAGTGAATGCACATCGCGAAGTGATGGCAATAAAGCAGGCCCTCTTCTCGCTGCGTCAGCGCGAAGTAAATGAAGAGATGAATGCCTTTGTAGAGGCAGGCAATGCCCCTGAAAACTTCTCTGCCACCCCTGACGCCATCGAGGCTGAGGTGAAGGATCTCGTGATGAAATTCCGCCAGTTGCGCCAGACCTATCTTGAAGAGGAGGAGAAGCGCATGGAGGAGAACACGCAGAAGAAGCGTGCCCTTCTCGCCGAGATGGACACGATTGCCGCCGATGCCGACGGCATTAGCTCGCACTTCCAGAAATTTCAGGAACTGCAGCAGCAATTCCGCGAAATCAAGGCAGTGACTCCCTCGGCCGAAAATGAACTTTGGAAGCGATTCCAGGGTGTGGTAGAGCAATTCTACGACACACTGAAAATCAATAAAGAACTCCGCGACCTCGACTTCAAGAAGAACCTCGAGCTCAAACGCCGCATAATCGAAGAGGCCAAGAGCCTCGTGGATGCAGCCGATGTGATTGAGGCCGGGCGCAAGCTTCAGACCCTCCACGCCGAGTGGCGCGAAATCGGCCCCGTGACCAAAGATCTTCGCGAAGAGATCTGGGAGGAGTTCAAGGAGATATCAAGCACCGTCAACCGTCGCCATCAGGAATACTTCGAGCAGCGCAAGGCCGAAGAGCAGCGCAACGAAGCCGAGAAGACCCAGCTTTGCGAAGAGGCCGAGAAGATAGACTTCAGCACTCTCAAGAGCTTCGCATCGTGGGATGAGGCTACTGAAAAAATCAAGGAACTCCAGGCTAAATGGAAGACACTCGGCTACGCATCGCGCAAGGTAAACAATGACCTCTTCGCGCGTTTCCGCAAGGTGTGTGATGCCTTCTTCGAGGCCAAGGCAGCCCATATGCAGGCCACTCGCGAGGGGTATCAGGCCAATCTCGCACGCAAGACAGCATTGTGCGAGCGCGCCGAGGCTATCGTGGCCGAGGGTGATTCGAAGAAGAACTACGACGAGGTGATCCGTCTGCAGGCCGAGTGGAAGACAATCGGCAGCGTCGGCAAACGCTACTCAGATGCCATCTGGGAACGCTTCACCAAAGCATGCAATGCCTTCTTCGCCCTGCGCAAAGAGGCAGCTTCGGCTCGCCACACCGAGGAGGTGGCAAATCTCCAGGCCAAGCGTGAGGTGGTAGAGGCCATCAAGGCTATTCCGGCCGACATCGACCGTCGCGAAGGCCTGCGCCAGATCAAGGAGCTTCAAGCCAAGTGGGACTCAATCGGATTTGTGCCCTTCAAGAATAAAGAGCAACTGCAGAGCGAATATCGCGAGGCTTGCAACGCCGTGTATGGCGCCTTCAGCGAGAGCCGCAACCGCGAGCGTCGCCGCAACTTCGAGGGTCAGCTGCGCAACATCAAGGATGATTCGCGCAAACTCGGCTCCGAACGCGAGCGCCTGCTGCGCAAGATCGACGCCCGCAATCAGGAACTCAAGACCTATGCCAACAATCTTGGATTCTTCAACGTCAAGACCTCATCGGGCAATTCACTCGTGAAAGAGATGGAGCGCAAGATGAAGGCAATCGAAGATGAAATCAAGCAACTCAAAGAGAAAATCTCAATGATTGATGCCCAGAAGACAGAAGAGGTGGCCGGCAAAGCCGAGGCACCCGTCAAGGGATGATCATATCACGATATCGCTGACCGGCAGGACTGAGAAATGTCGCTGACCGGGTCATTCGAACTAACTGACATTGAGACGATTTTCCCCGCGCAGACTGCGAAGTCGGCGCGGGGAAACTATTTATATGTTAAAATTGTTGAATATGAGAGCCGGCAACCTCTTCGAGATTGAGCCGGCAAGGATTCCTCACTACGAACTTTTTTAACGATACTATACATATGATGCGACGTGTGATTCGTGACATAATACCCTCGTTTTTGCTTCTGACAGGATTGGTGATAGCCCCGTGCGCCGCACGAGGTGCCGATGTGGCCGGCGAGTCAGTCTCTCGTGCTGGTACAGAGGAGATTGCGTCAGAAAGTGGCCTCACGGCCGTCGACTCCGTGATGCGTTGCCCAGAGACCTCAGAGGGGAACTTCATGCCCCTGCCACATGTCAGCCAGCAGTACGACAAAGGCGACTTCAAGGTCGGCCTCGTGCTCAGCGGAGGCGGAGCGAAAGGTATCGCCCACATAGGCGTCATACAGGCACTCGAAGAGAACGACATCCCCATCGACTGCATCGCCGGTACCTCGATGGGCGCCGTGGTGGGAAGCCTCTACTCAATCGGCATGTCGCCCCGCAAGATGATGGAATTCATCAAATCGCCGATATTCCAGAATTGCGCCACCGGCACACTCGACCCCGATCTGGTCTACTACTTCTCGCGTCCGCAGCCCACTCCCGCATGGGCCTCGGTCAATATCAACTTCAAGGACACAGTGTCAGGGAGTCTGACCAATCAGATAATCCCCACCTCATTGATCAGCCCGCTGCCGATGAATATAGAGTTTCTTGAGCTCTATGCCCCCTACACATCGCAATGCGGGCAGGACTTCGACCGCCTGATGGTCCCCTTCAGATGCGTCACGAGCGATGTATATCACAAACACAAGATAGTACTTGACAGCGGCAATCTCGGCCGCGCCGTCAGGGCCTCGATGAGTTTCCCGATGGTGTTCCGCCCTATTGAGATCGACAGTGTGCTCGTCTACGACGGTGGCATCTACGACAACTTCCCGGTCGATGTGATGCAGGACGACTTCGATCCTGACTTCATTATCGGAGTATCAGTCTCTAGCCCCGATGGCAAGCCGCAGAAGAATAATCTCTTCTCTCAGGTAGAGGATATGATTATCCAGAACAACAACTACAGTGTGCCGGCCGACAAAGGAATCAAGATACAATGCCCGGTGCTCAACTTCGGTGTGCTTGACTTCGACCAGGCCGACGTGATCTACGACATCGGCTACCGCACCGGACTCGAGATGGTAGACTCCATAAAACGTCGTACCGCGGCCCGGCGAAGCGAGGAGATGGTGGAGCGCCGCCGTGCCCAATTTGCATCGCAGACTCCCGAACTGATGTTTGACTCAGTGGCCGTCAGCAGCGGCACACCAGGTCAGCGTGCCTTCCTGCGCTTCCTTTTCGACCGTGGATTTCCCGGCAGACCCTTCGGGCTTGACCAGACGCAGAACGCCTATTATCAAGCCATAAGTGGCGGTAAACTGCGCAATCTCATGCCCGAGGTCGAATTCGGCCGGGTCGACTCGCTTGACCCTCTGGTGCGCAAGAACAATACACTCCTTCTGCAGCCCGAAATCAAGAGCCCCTGGAATATAGGAGTCGGAGGCTGGCTCAGCACCGGCACCCAGAGCATGCTCTATCTCAATCTCGGCTATCATACACTCAGCTACAACTCGCTTGATGTAGACCTCAGCGGATGGGTAGGGCAGAGCTACTATGCCGGTATGCTTTCGGGCAAATTCACGGTGCACAGCCGCATGCCCGCCTATCTGAAACTCGAGGGTGTGATAAGCAGCCGCAAGTTCTATGACTCCCAGCTGATGTTCTATCAAGACAACACGCCCACCTTCATAACCGACATCGAGCGCTTCGTCAAGCTGCATTATTGCCTGGCCACGAGCCGCAAATCAGTAGCCACTGCCTCGATAGCCTACGGCTTAAAGAAATATAAATACTATCCAGGCGCCGACGAGATAGACTACACCGCCGACCGCCGCGATGTGAGCCGCACGAAAGTGGCTGCCATCGGGCTTGGCTGGGAATACAACACCATGACAGCCGAGATGTATCCCATGAGTGGCCGCCAGTTCAAAGCCAGCTTCATAGGCGAATGGCAGCGCGCCGACTATCTGCCGCAGGATGAAAAGAGCGCGATGGTGAAATATCGACGGCATTACCGCGCCTCGCTCGAGGTGATATGGCGGCACTATTATCCATTGGCCCGCCACTTCAATCTCGGAGCCTATGCCAGCGGCCTGGCCTCATTCGGCCCGGTCTACCAGACCTACATCTCCGAGCTTATGGCCGCACCCGCCTTTGCTCCGACACCCTCTACATCCAATTACTTCAATCCGCGCTTCCGTTCAGACAATTATGTGGCCCTGGGGCTTAATCCGGTGTGGAATCCGGTCGACAAGTTCCAGCTGCGAGGCGACTTTTATGGCTATCTGCCGGTGCGCAATATCACGTCTGGCCCCGACGGCATGGCGCGCCACACCGGTTGGCTCGATCATCCCGCCTTTATCGGCGAGGCAGCCGCAGTCTACAACTTCCCCTTCGCCTCACTGTCGGTGTATGCCAACTACGTCAGCAGTCCGCACGCCAACTGGCACTTCGGTGTGAGCTTCGGCTTCTTCTTCCTCGCTCCGAGGCTTACCCGCTGACGGCGGCGCCATCGGGGCAATCCCGGCAGAGGACTGCCCGGCCGGTTCCTGACGCAGATGCTCGGGGATGCGTTTGGTGGCCGATGCCCCCATGTCGCGAAGTTTCTCAGCGCGGGCTGACAGACCGATGGTGGGATTAGTGATATGCTTCAGACACTTCTCATAAGCCCGCGAAGATGCCTGGAGATTGCGGTCTATAGACTCGAAATCAGAGATAAACGTCACAAACTTATCATACAACTGTCCTGCCGCCTTGGCTATGGCCCGCGCATTGCGGTCCTGCTTCTCCACGCGCCATAGTTGCGAAATCAGCTGCACCACCGACAGCAGATGAGCCGGAGCCACGATGACCACATTATTCTTCAGTGCATACTCCGTCAGCGACGCATCGCCGCGCAGCGCAGCCAGATATGACGCATCGTTGGGCATGAACATCAGTGTGTGCTGCAGGGCACCGCTGATGCTCTTATGATATTGGCGTGCGGCGAGTTCGTCGATATGCGCGCGCGTCGAGGCCACATGGCGCCGCAATTCAATCTCAGCCTCCTTCTCGGTCGGAGCCTCCGCATAGCGCAGATAAGAAGTGAGCGAAGTCTTCGAATCGACCACCACCCGGTGGTCGCCCGGCAGCAGAAGCACCACATCCGGGCGCAGCGCCTCACCCTCGTCACCCTTGATGGAAGTGCCCCCGATATTACCGCTCTGAGTCACGAAATGAATATCGCGAATCATGCCGGCATCCTCAAGGATGCGCTGCAGCACCATCTCTCCCCATCGCCCCTGCATCTGAGCGTTGCCCCGCAGCGCATCCGAGAGCCGGCGCGCCTCCATGCCAATTTCAGAATTAGCGCGGGCCAGAGTCTCGATCTGTTGCGAAAGAGCCCGGCGCGAGGCATTCTCCTTCACATACGAGTCACTCACAGCTTGCTGAAAGTCAGAGAGCTTATCACGCAGAGGCGTCAGAATCTCATTGAGCCCCATGCGGTTGCCCGCATGCAGACGGTCAGACTCCTTGGCAAGCGTCTCAGCCGCCATCGCAGCGAACTCAGCGGCAGTCTGGCGGCGCAATTCGGCACTGCGGCGCTCCATGCGCATCTCCATCTCTACACGAGTTGCATCCATCTGCTGCTGCATGCGAGTAATCTGCTCCTCATATTGACGTCGAGTCTGGTCGAGAAGCATGCGTGTAGACTGTTCGTATCTGAGCATCCGTTCATCCTCGGCCGCAGCCGAAGCCCCCGCCGAATGGCGCGATTTGAGCAGCAGAGTCAGCGATATGGCGGTGGCCGCAGCCATCACCAGCAGAGAGATAAGTAGGAATATATTCATGTCAAATACTAATCAAAATCAAAAAATATATGCAAAATTAGTAAAATTGGAGAAAAATCATTATTTTTGGGCTGGAATCTTGAGTTTAAGTTTAAGCGCCTTCAACATCAATGGCAAAAACTATTGAAATAAGTCGCTATGGATTCCAGCATATAATAACCACCGTCGCGCTTCAGGATATAAGAGAGCCGGAGCTGCGACCATTATCAACAAAAGAAAGAGTAACAGATGAAGCAGTCATTTCTATTTTTAGCAGATGGATTTGAAGAGATTGAAGCCCTGGCCACGGTCGACATCCTGCGTCGCGCCGGGCTGCCGGTAAAAACAGTGTCGATCACGCATTCACTTCAGGTGACAGGCGCCCACGGTGTGACTGTCAAGGCGGATGTGCTTTACGACAATACACTCTTCAGCTCAGCCGAATGGCTGATACTGCCCGGCGGAATGCCCGGCGCCGAAAACCTTTATAACTTCGCTCCCCTTCAGGGGCTACTCGAGGCGCAGGCCTCCTCGCCGTCGGGGCGCATTGCCGCCATATGCGCCGCTCCGGCAGTGGTGCTCGGTCAGCTGGGGCTCCTGCGCGGTGTGAAGGCCACATGCTATCCAGGTTTCGAATCGAAACTCGAGGGGGCGGAATATGTGGACGCACCCGTAGTGAGCGATGGCAAATTCATCACCGCCAATGGTCCGGCCAACGCCATGCGCTGGGCGCTGACAATAGTTGATGAGACGGTAGGGCGCCAGATGGCTATAGAGGTTGCCGCCGGCATGCTCTATTATCCGCAGCAGACCCGCACTGTAGACTTCGGTTAATCCCGCAAGTAGCCGGTCAAAAGTTGTATATATCAGTCAGACCGGTTGCTCTGCGCTAACGAGCAATTGAAGTTGTCGCACCAACTTCACCTGAAAAAGAATTTCAGACACTGAATGGACACCTATTATCATATATCGAAGGCCGGGGAGGGGCAATATCGCGAAAAGATGAGCCGCTTCCTGGCCTTTGCCATACCTGTGGCCGACGCCGCAGAAGCGCGCGAGCGTATAAAAGAGTATCAGAACGCCTATCATGATGCGCGGCATGTGTGCTGGGCCTATATGCTTGGACCCGCCATGCAGGACTTCCAGCTCAACGACAACGGCGAACCCTCCGGCACAGCCGGCAAACCGATTCTGGGGCAGATACGCAGTCACGGAGTGACGGATGTGCTGGTGGTGGTGGTGAGGTATTTCGGCGGCATAAAGCTCGGCACCTCCGGGCTCATCGCTGCCTACCGCGAGGCCGCCATGCTCGCCCTCGACGATGCCGGACGCCGCGAGATGCACGCCATGCGCGAGGTGACAGTAGAGGTGCCATACGTCACTGCCGACGGCATAATGCGCATCATCAAAGAGTCAGAGGGTGTGGAGGTGCTCGACCGCCAGTTTGACACCATGTGCCGCCTGCGTCTCTCACTGCGAGAGGATTACGCCGACGAGATACTCGGCAAAATGTCGAAGACCGAAGGCGTTATGATCGACGGCACCAGCGCCTGAGGGCCACTGTATAGCCTCGGGTCAGACCCATTGAAGCCCCCCGGCCGACTGAAAAAATTAACGGAAATGCGTGAAAATTTGCATATTATAGCGCTCAATTGAAAAAAAATTACGATATTTGCACAGAATTTCGGCCAATTTCAACTGTGGAAGATTAGAAATGGTGTGTAAATTGCTGAAATGCAAGTTATTAATCAAAAAGAGATAAAATTTTTCAACGATGACAAAGGCAGATATTGTAAACGAAATATCTCGCAGCACCAATCTTGACAAAGCAGCGGTGCTGACAACAGTAGAAAAGTTTATGGAGGTAGTAAAGGAGTCCATGGCAAACGGCAACAATGTATACCTGCGTGGCTTCGGCAGCTTCATCATCAAGACCCGCAAGGAGAAGACTGCCCGCAATATATCCAAAAACACTTCTATCATCATCCCCGAGCATAAGGTGCCGGCCTTCAAGCCCTCGCGTGTATTCCTCGACGAGGTGAAGTAAACAGACAGGAAGAGCATCTTCAAGTCAATCTCTCTACGACCGAAAACAAACTATAATACCCAAACCCTTTAAGAAATAAAATTATGCCCAGCGGAAAGAAAAGAAAAGGCCACAAGATGGCTACCCACAAGCGTAAGAAAAGACTGAGAAAGAACCGTCATAAGAAGAAATAATCATCTTCTGCCGATTCTCTTGTGGCCCATTAATCATCCCACTCCCGTTTGCCTGCTTTGGTATTTTGCACCGTTCGCAAAAGGGCAGGCAGAGTGGGCATGATGGCCCGGTCGACCAGACTGCCGACAGGCACACACGCCGACTAATCGAACAAACTGACGCCAAATGGGGAGGCAATGAGACTATCCCCATTTACGCAGTTTGTTCTTTTGGTATAAGCATCTTTCAAAGCCGTCAGCCATCCCTCTCAATCAGGATGTAGAGTTTTGAAAGATCAGCAGTTGCTAAAAGACACAACATCAATAGTTAAATGAAAAGCGAATTAGTAGTAGACGTACAGGAAAAAGAGATCTCGATAGCATTGCTCGAGGACTCCCGGCTGGTGTCGCTTCAGAAAGAGAGCCGTAACCAGGCATATGCCGTGGGCGACCTCTACCTTGCAAAGGTGAAGAAAATCATGCCGGGTCTGAATGCTGCTTTCGTAGATGTAGGCTATGAAAAGGATGCTTTTCTTCATTATCTCGATCTGGGACCGCAGTTCTCTACCTATTCCTCATATCTTGAGGAATGCTTCAAGGACCCCAAGCGTGTGCCCAACATCTCAAAAACCTCCAAAGAGCCTGATATACCCAAGAACGGCACTATTCAGGATCTTCTTCAACCCGGCCGCAAACTGCTTGTGCAGATTGCCAAGGAGCCGATCTCATCCAAAGGCCCGCGCCTGACCACGGAGATATCCTTCACCGGGCGCTTCATGGTGCTGATTCCATTCGGCGACAAAATTTCAATCTCCCAGAAAATCAAGTCGACAGAGGAGAAAATACGTCTGCGACAACTCATCGGAAGCATTAAGCCGAAGGGATTCGGCGTGATTGTGCGCACATCGGCCGAAAACAAGCGTGTGGCCGAACTGCATAACGAGATGCGCACCTTAGTGAAATGCTGGGAGGAATCAATCGCCAAGATGCAGCGCGCCACCCCTCCGTCGCTGATTTATGAGGAGGATAGCCGTGCTGTGAGTCTGATACGCGACATCTTCAGCCCGACCTTCGAGAATATCTATGTCAACGAAGCAGAGACCTTCACGCAGATTCAGAATTATGTGAGTCTGATAGCTCCCGAACGAAGCGAAATCGTGAAGCTTTACACCAAGGACACCCCGGTATTCGATAACTTCAACATCACGCGTCAGATAAAGTCGAGCTTCGGCAAGACAGTAAGCTTCAAGAGCGGCGCCTACATCATCATCGAGCACACCGAGGCCCTGCACGTCATAGATGTCAATTCGGGCAACCGCAGCAAAGCCAGCAACGACCAGGAGACCAATGCCCTCGATGTCAACATGCGTGCTGCCGACGAGATCGCACGCCAGCTGCGTCTGCGCGATATGGGTGGCATCATCGTCATCGACTTCATCGACATGAACAAGCAGGAGCATCGTCAGAAACTCTTCGACCATATGCGCGAGGTTATGGCCAACGACCGAGCCCGCCATAATATCCTGCCACTGAGTAAATTCGGACTGATGCAGATTACACGCCAACGTGTGCGTCCGGCTCTCGACATCGCCACCTCCGAGACTTGCCCCTCATGCTATGGCAAAGGCGAAATCCAACCCTCGCTGCTCTTTACAGATAAGCTCGAAGAGAAACTCGACTATCTGGTCAATACGCTCGAGGTGAAGAAGTTCATGATGTATGTGCATCCCTTTGTGGATGCATATGTCAAGAAGGGTGTATTCTCGCTCTATGGCAAATGGCGCCGCAAGTTCGGCCGGGGCTTCCGCCTGCTGGCCGATGAATCGCTCGCCTACCTGCAATATCGTGTCGTAGACTCCGACAACAAAGAGATTGACCTCAAGGAGGAGAGCGACATGAACAGCAGCCACACCAAGAACCAGGCCAAGACCGGCGCCCGCACCGCGCAGTGACGCCGCCAAATCGAGACACAGGAGAAAACCAATCCAAACTCCACTCACCGCAACACAGAGGGGGGCCGGCAACATGC
>CAJTNN010000024.1 GCA_910577585.1 uncultured Muribaculaceae bacterium
CTCATAAAATATTGAGTGTCCGATTGTTATAGTGTATAACTCCCAAACTCGGGAAAATATAAGGAATTTTTCAATTTCACAAATAAAAAAGCATGGCTACCCCCCCCCCATGCGAACTTTTGACCAATTTTATCCCATTTTGACCAATATTCACGGTATTTCCTATGCCAAAATATCCTAATTTGACCATTTAGTCTATCTTTTTTGGTCAAAACTTCACCTCACAAAAAGCGTTATATCTATGCGTCCGATTGCCGGCAAAGCAGCCACGGCAGTGGAGGATTACCCGGATTTGTATCCCTCTTTGTCGGCGATGCGAACCGGCGTTGAACACGCCGTCCCAGAGGCGTTGCACGATTTTTTGGCTGATTTATTTCTATTATTGGAATAATTGCATTACATTTGTCGGTGGCAACGCCCACACGCCTGCCGCTCACGGGCGCGGGGCCACTCAGCCCGCGGCTCCCACCCGGAGCTTCTTTATGGAAAAAGTAACACTATATACCCAAACATGGAAAAGAAAAACCTCACCTACCTCGCCAATCTGCGCGAGGCCATGAAACAACACAACGTGGATGTGTGCATCATCACCGGCACCGACCCCCACCAATCAGAGATTCCGCCCCACCACTGGCGCGGACGCGAATGGCTCACCGGATTCGAATCATCCAACGGCACCAACGGCACAGCCGTCGTCACTGCCGACGACGCCCTCGTATGGACCGACTCACGCTACTTCCTCCAGGCCGAAGAGCAGCTGCAGGGCACCGGATTCCGCATGATGAAGGAGGATGGACCCGAGGCCGTAGACCTCGTGGACTGGGTCACCGAACACACCTCCAAAGGCCAGACCGTAGGCATCGACGGCATGACATTCTCTATATCATTCGCCCAGCGCCTGCAGCAGGAATTGGCCGACAACGGCGTCAACCTCAACACCGACTTCCCGCAGTTTGACTACATCTACCCCGATCGTCCCGAGCGCCCCAAAAACAAACTCTTCGTCCACGACGAACATATCGTAGGCGAGACCGTCGACAGCAAGGTCACCCGCATCATCGAGGCCGTGAAGAGCGAACTCGCCAATGCCGTGCTCCTCTCAGCCCTCGACGACATCGCCTGGGCCACCAACGTGCGCACATCGGGCGACATCACCTACTCTCCGATCTTCGTCAGCTACCTCTATCTCAGCGAAGATGGCACACGTGTGCTCTTCGTGGATGCCGACAAGCTCACACCCGCCGTACAGAAGCATCTCGACCAATACCATATCCAGGTGCGCCCCTACGACGATGTGCTAAAATTCGTGGCCTCACTACCCAAGACCACACGCCTGCTCATCGACCCCGAAAAGACATCGCGCGGCCTCTATGACCACATCGGATGCACACCGGTGTTCGGCGGCTCCGCTGTAGCTCGCCTCAAGAGCATCAAGAATGCCACAATGCTCGCCAATCTCGCCACTGCCATGGAGAAGGATGGTGTGGCCCTGACCCGCTTCTTCATGATGGTCGAGAAGGAATACCCCACCGGCAAGCTCACCGAAGTCGAACTCGGCAAGCGCCTGCGTGCGCTGCGCCTGGCCGATGACTCATGTGTCGACGAGAGCTTCGCCGCCATCATCGGCTGGAACGGCCACGGCGCCATCGTGCACTACGAAGCCACACCCGAGACCGATGTGCCCATCACAGGCCAGGGCCTGCTCCTTGTAGACAGCGGCGGCCAATACATCTACGGCACCACCGACATCACCCGAACCATAGCCCTCGGCGGCGCCACCCCCGAACAGCGCCACGACTTCACCCTCGTCATGAAGGGACACATCGCCCTGGCACGCGCCATCTTCCCCGAAGGCACACGCGGTGCGCAGCTCGACGCCCTTGCACGCCAATTCCTCTGGCATGAGGGGAAGGCATACTATCACGGCACAGGCCACGGCGTGGGATTCTTCATCAACTGCCACGAAGGCCCGCAGAACATACGCCTCAACGAGAACCCCACCCCACTGCAGCCCGGCATGATCACCAGCAACGAGCCCGGCCTCTACCTCACCGACCGCTACGGCATCCGCTGCGAGAACCTCATCGTCACCGAGCCCTGCATGAAGACCGAGTTCGGACAATTCTACGACTTCAAGACCATGACCCTCTTCCCCTTCGACCTCTCGCTCTTCGACCTCTCGATCATGACCGACGACGAGATCGCATGGGTCAACAACTACCACAGCATGGTGCGCTCACGCCTCACCCCGCTGCTCACCCCCGAAGAGGCCGCATGGATGGAAGCCAAGACCGCTCCGCTGGTGCGCAAGTGAGCAACAGACACTTACCAACTCAATAACCCGATATAAGTATCTCTCAAAAATAATGCATGGCTAATTTTTGAGAGATACTTATCAGACTTAAAAATATATATGGCAATCATACAATCTGTGCGCGGATTCACGCCCAAAATCGGCAAAGGCACTTTTCTGGCGGAGAACGCCGTAGTGGTGGGCGATGTCACAATGGGAGAGGATTGCTCAGTATGGTTCTCCACCGTGCTGCGCGGCGATGTCAACACCATCACCATCGGCGACCGCGTCAACATCCAGGATGGCAGTGTGCTCCACACCCTCTATCAGAAATCCACAATCGAAATCGGCAATGACGTCTCGATAGGCCACAACGTGGTCATCCACGGCGCTAAAATCCACGACTACGCCCTCATCGGCATGGGTGCGATCGTCATGGATGACGCCGAGGTAGGCGAAGGAGCCCTCGTGGCAGCCGGATCGGTAGTGCTCAGCAAGACCAAAATCGGAGCCCACGAACTCTGGGGAGGCTGCCCCGCCAAATTCATCAAGATGGTAGAGCCCGAGAAGGCCCGCGAGATGAACATCAAGATAGCCAAAAACTATCTCATGTACTCCCGCTGGTATGACTCTCCGGAAGCTCAGGCAGCCATGCGGCAGGATGTGCCCGAAATCGAGGAGAAGAATCTCACACCCAACGACTGAAACCACCGCACATTACCCCCTCCAGAGGGGCGCGGAGGCAGTTTTTAGCTAAAAATGAGTCGCCGACAAGATTTTTTCCTCAAAAAATTTTGTCAAAACGATTGAATTGCATAATTTTGCATCCGCGTTGTGCACCCTCCGCTGAGCGGCAGCGGCTGCCACGCCTCAGAAAGACAATAAATTTAAACAAGAAAAATGATAATCGTACAAGTTAAAGAAGGCGAAAACATTGAGAGAGCTCTCAAGAAATTCAAACGCAAATTTGAAAGAACCGGTATTGTAAAGGAACTCCGCAGCCGTCAGGCTTTCGAGAAGCCCAGCGTGGCCAATCGCAAGAAAATGATGAAGGCCGTCTATGTGCAGCAGCTTCGTCAGGAGGCTGAGCAGTAATCGGCATGAATCGCCCTCTCGGCGCGAACTGAAATTTTTCTCAAAGCCATAAAGGTCGGCATAGGATACCACAGTGTATTCTATGCCGATTTTTTTTCAAGTATCTCTCAGCCATGCACGACTTCCTCACCTACCTGCAGTATGAGCTCTACCGCTCTGACCACACCGTAGAGGCCTACCGCCGCGACCTGCAGCAATTCATCGACTTCCACACCTCGCAGACCCATCTCCCCTTCGAGGCCGCCCCCGTCACTACGGCCGACATTCGCCGATGGATCGCCGCCCTCGCATCAGAGGGCACCGGGGCCGCATCGCTGCGACGCAAGACCCAGAGCCTGCGGGCATATTTCAAGTTTCTTTGCCGTCGCAAGGAGCTCAAGTGCAATCCGGCTGCCGACATCACCCTCGCCAAGCTCCCCAAGCCACTCCCCGACTTTGTCAGAGACCCCGACATGGAGGCGCTGCTCGACTCAATCGACCCCTCGGCCGGCATCGAGGCGGCCCGCGACCATCTCATACTGCATCTGCTATACGCCACCGGTCTGCGACGCTCTGAGCTGCTGCAGCTCACCGACGCATCCATCAATCCGGGGCTGGGCTCACTGCGCGTAGTCGGCAAGGGGCGCAAGGAGAGGGTCGTACCACTCGCCACTGAGTTGCTCGACGAGATAGCACGCTTCCAGACAATGCGCGACGACCGCTGGCCCCACCTCCAGCCCCCTCGCCCGCTGATAGCCACCTCCCACGGAGCCATGTCGGCCGCCAACATCGAAGTCATCATCAAGCGCCTGCTCAAAAATGAGAATGCGGGCCGCAAGAGCCCGCATACACTTCGTCACACATTCGCCACATCCATGCTCAATGGCGGAGCCGAACTCAACAGCGTGCGCGCCATCCTCGGCCACTCATCGCTCGCCACCACCCAGATCTACACCCATCTGCAGACCACCGACCTGCGCCGCATCTACTCATCGGCACACCCGCGCGGCCTCACCAACCCTGATTCTGAGTCAGATTAGGATTGCGGTCGCGCTCCACAAGGGGTATGGGCCATAGCTCATGACGCTCCTGATAGCTGCGTGTATACATCAGGTCGCCGAATATGTCGCGTGCATCCTTCACACTCTCACGCAGCAGTCCCCATCGGCGCAGGTCCCAATAGCGCTGCCCCTCACCGGCCAGTTCGAAAGCCCGCTCGCGGCGTATGCGCCGCGCCATCTCATCGTGGTCAGCCACGGCGAGCCACGACGGACCGGAGCCCAGCCCCGGCATCCCCACACGCCCGCGCACACGATTTACCATCTCAATCGCCTCACCCAGGCGGCCACTCTCATTATAGGCCTCCGCCAGCATCAGCAGCACATCACCCAATCTTATGAGCGGGAATTCATAGGGGGTGCGGTTATACTCGCCCCAATAGCCGTCAAGATTCCCGGTGGGTATCCATTTGCGCCAGAAGTACGAGTTCCACCCCTCAGAATTGCGCATGAAGGCCATCGCCTCCATCGGCGCGCCACCCTGGCTGGCATCAGCCAGCACAAACTGCTTATCCATCGGTTGCGAGCCGGCATCTGTGCCCAGATAATGCGAATACGGGGTGATGACATTTATGCAGAGCCGGGGGTCGCGCAGGCGATAGGCATCCATCACTGCCGTCGTGTCGCAGTCCAGAGTCGAGGTGACACGCGTGCTTCCCTGGTCGATGGCTACACACATCATGCGGCGCCGCTCGTCAGACGATGCTCCGGCGAATCCCGGCAACACCGCATCCCAATCGAATTCACTCCCATCCCTGTTCTCATACATATCCACCAGCTCCACTGACGGAACTATGCAGTTGCCCGCTATGAGACGCATCGTAGACTTATTGCCGAAATACGACACAATATCCAGCGCATACCCCGACGTATTGCCATCGATTGACTGAATCGAGAATATCATCTCATCGCTATGCCGGCCATTATATAGGCGGAATAGCTCATCATAGTCAGGATGCAGGGCATAGCCATAATCAGCCGAGCGGTTGAAGACCACCTCCTCGAAGTCGGCCGCAGCCCTCTCCCACTCGCGGTTGAAGAGGTAAACCTTGCCGCGCAGCGCATATGCTGCACCGCGTGTGGCGCGCCCCAGGTCGGCATCATCCCACTTCACAGGCAGCAGAGCTATGGCATCGGTGAGGTCGGCGATTATATGGGAGCGCAGCTCATCCTCATCGCAACGCGGCGCATCGAGAGTGGCAAACTCCTCATTGATGTCGCACATCTCGTCATAATAGGGCACCCCACCCCAGCAGTTGAGCATCCTGAAGTAGGCCATGGCGCGCAGAAACTTCGCCTCACCGGTGACGCGGTCAATCGTCTCGCGGCTGATCGGCATCGTGGCCACATGGCGGATTACGGTGTTGGTGCGGTGGACAAGTTCGTAGAGATACTGCCAGTGGTTCTGCACTCCGCTGCTGTTGGAGGCGAACGATGTGCCACGCGACACATCCGCCCACGGCGAGCTGCCGTCGGCTATGTCGCTGCACATATCGAAGGTGAACTCCATGCCGAAACACCAGTTCGCCTTCATCGCAGCATACATCCCCACAGCGGCCTGACGCGCATGATCCTCGGTCTGCCAGAAGGTGGCGTCCGACATCTGGTCGCCCGGCACATAATCCAGTCTCTCGCATCCACTGCCCCAAAAGGCAGCCAATGAGAGTGTCACACAGTATATGATATGTCTGCTAAATCGTGTCATAAGTATATTCAGAAAGTGAGGTCCAGGCCGATTGAGTATGAGCGGATTGAAGGATAACCCACCGTGGCGCCTATCTCGGGGTCAAGACCCGGGAAGCGGGTGATTGTGAACAGATTATCGATGCTGCAATACACCTTCAGGCGCTCTACGAAGAACTTGCGCGTCACCCTCTGTGGCAGCGTGTAGCCCAACTGTATGTTCTTGCATCGCAGATAGGAGGCGTCATGCACGAAGGCATCGCTGGCTATCTGGTTCTTGCCGTTGGTGTTGTTGCGTAGTACGGGGTATTTTGAGTCGTAGGGATTCTCGGGGGTCCAGGCATTGTCGGTGATATCCTTTATCAGCGACTGCCCCATGACGGTGACGAAGCGGAAGGCCTGGTTGTTGTAGTAGGTCTGGTAATCGGCCGCCCCTTGCAAGAATATGCTGAAATCGAAGCCTCTCCATCCGGCCCCGAAGTTGATGCCATAGGTGATGCGGGGCATAGTGCCATGGCCGATCTCCACGCGGTCGTCGGCATCGAGCTTGCCATCGCCGTTGGCATCGCGGTAGAGGAAGTCTCCCAATTCCGGACGCTGATAGGTAGAGAAATATGCCGGATTG
Source organism: uncultured Muribaculaceae bacterium (assembly GCA_910577585.1). Lineage (GTDB taxonomy): Bacteria > Bacteroidota > Bacteroidia > Bacteroidales > Muribaculaceae > Lepagella. The sequence continues at coordinate 6,734 of CAJTNN010000024.1, forward strand.
GCATCTGCCAGACTCTGCACATAGTCGAGGTCGGCCTGGTCGCGCACGATGCGGTCTACGGTCATGACATAAAGCTGATTGATCGGACGCCCCTCCTGGATTTTGTAGACCCCGTTGATCGAGGCTACATCCCCCTGGAAGCGGGTCACCTTATTATCGACAAACCCGAAGTTGAGACCGGCGTTATAGGTGAAGTCGCCGATGCCGTCGCGCCAGCTGACGCCCAGGTCTATGCCATCGTTTCTGACGGCGCCGGCATTCTGGTCGGGCACGATGCTCGTGCCGTGCTCAAGCGGTGCGGGGAGTGTGATCAGAATTCCGCTCGTGGATTTGCGGTAGAGGTCGATTGAGGCGCTCAGGCGGTTGTCGAGCACGGCAAGGTCGACTCCGACGTTGGCCATGGCGGTCTTCTCCCATGTGAGATTCGGATTGGCCAGTATCGTCTGGGCCAGTCCGCCGGCTATTGAGCCGTTGAGAATATAGTTGGCTGTGGCGAAGAGCGACTGATACATATAGTAGCTCGTGGTGGCATTGTTGCCCAGAGTGCCGTAAGAGGCGCGCAGTTTCAGCTGCTGGAGCCAGCCGTAAGCCCGGCGCATGAAGGGTTCTTCAGATATGCGCCAACCGGCCGACACCGACGGGAAGCAACCCCATCTATGCCCCGGCGCGAACTTCGAACTGCCGTCGGCGCGGAAGTTGGCCTCAAGCAGGTAGCGCCCCTCCCAGCTCAGATTCAGCCGGCCAAACCATGAGCGCATGGCCCATTCGTTGTAGTTGCCGGTGATGCTGCCGTTGGTCATGCCGGCATTTATGGCGCCCAGCGAGGGGTCTACGAGGTCATACTTTATGAAGTAATCTTCGTCATACTTGTTATACTCCTGACTGTAGCCCGCCAGCAACGAGGCCTCGAGCTGACCGAAGTATCGCTTGTAAGTGGCCGTAAGCTCCGAGGCGCGGTAGGTGTTGCGGTAGTTGTAGCGGCGTATGTAGGTGCGCACCACACCCTCGCGTATCAGCACCGGTCCATCGGTGGTGAAGCGGAAGAGGTCGCGGTCCGTAAGGTGCTGCTCGATATTTCTCTCCCAGTAATTGAGCGCGAAGCTCCCCTCGATGCGCAATCCCGGCAGCGGAGTGAGCCTGGCATAGACCTTCCCTGCCATACGGCGCGTCTTTACAGGATAATCATCGTCATAGAACCATTGTCGCCTGTAGGGATTGAAATTGCTCACATTCTCCTCCTCCGGATTCTGTATGCCGCCATATAGTCCGCTGACGGGGTCGTAGAGAGTCATGCCGGGCACAGTGTTGAATGCCCCTGAGCCGAATATCACATCACCTCCGGCTGCGGCATTCTCTGCCGACGGGTTATTGGTGTCGTAGAAGCCAAAGAGGTTGGTGCCCACACTGAGCCAAGGCTGGATGGCGATGTCGAGGTTGGTGCGCATCTGATAGCGGCGGTAGTCGGTGTGGTATATCATACCGGGATTGTCGACAAGCCCTAACGATATATTGTAGCGGGCCACCTTCGTGCCGCCGGTAATCGAGAGATTATGGTTCTGCACTACCGATGGATTGCGGTAGATATGGTCTTGCCAGTCGGTGTTGGGATACACCGTCGGATTCTGCCCCGCATCGTTGCGCCACTCATCAATCTTTCCTTGCGAGAATCGCGGTGCCTGGCCATTGATTATGAGGCCGGCGTTCTGAATCTCCATGAAGTCGGCATAGTCGGTGACGAGGTTCAGCCGCTTAGCCACCGTCTCGAAGGCCACATTGCCTGAATAGGTCACTGTCGGGCGCCGTTCGGTGCCCTGGCTGGTGGTGACGAGTATCACGCCGTTGGCCGCACGCGAGCCGTAGATAGCCGCCGAAGCTGCATCTTTCAGTATCGATATGCTCTCTATATCTTTCGGATTGAGGTCGCTGAGATTTATACCCGTCATGCCATCCACCACCACGAGCGGGGCGGCATTGTTGAGGGTGCCCATGCCGCGTATCGTGATGCTCTGCGATTCATAGCCGGGGGTGTTGCCACCTGAGTTGGTCACTGTCAGTCCGGGAGCGAGTCCGGCCAAGGCGTTGGTGACATTGGTCACCGGACGGTCGGCGAGTTCTGCGGCCCCCACACTCGACACAGCTCCCGTAAGGTCTACCTTGCGCTGGGCGGCATAGCCCACCACCACCACCTCATCGAGGCTTCTGTCGGCAGCGGCAGCAGGGGCCGGAGCAGCAACGGTGTCGGCTGCCTCTATCCGCGGAGCGGCGCCCCGGACGGTCGGCACGCTGTCGGAGCGCACCTCAGCCGAATCGACACCCGCCATGCCGCACCACACCACGATATTAATCAATATGTAAAGAAGATTCACGTAAAAATGATGTTAGATAAATTATGCAACGCCACCCTCGCACCAAGCCGGGCGCACACCTGCAATCTCTGACAAAATTATTTCAAAATCCCATCATTTCCAACACTCCCGGCAAAATACAGTAAAAAAAACGACAACCACCGCCATTTTCCCCATTAAAAATTTGCCAACGCCCACTCACCGATGGCTAACGGGAGAACGTAAACCACGTCCTCCCGCACAAAACATTCTCCCGTCACCCCGTTCTCCCGTAAAAACCGTGCTCCCGTCATCACGTACTCCCGTAAAAAAACGTTCTCCCGTCACCACGTACTCCCGTAAAAACCGTTCTCCCGTCACCACGTACTCCCGTAAAAACCGTTCTCCCGTCACACCGTTCTCCTGTAAAAAACCGTTCTCCCGTCACCACGTACTCCCGTAAAAACCGTTCTCCCGTCACCCCGTGCTCCCGTAAGAATGTACAAACTAAAAAAATTAGCATGTTTTATTATTTTTTTTGATAATTTTTGTAATTTTCAAAAATTCACACTATATTTGCAAACATAAACTCTTGAACAGCCCAAACAACCTTGTTGAATAGTTTATACTGAGATTAAACATTATACTGAATATCACCATTCATTATACACTCCTTAACCTCAGTCGTCACATAAATATTCTACTTATTCGAATCCCTCTAAGCAAAGCCTAACGCAACAGTCGAGGACTTCGCTCTGATTCAGTTCAAGAAGAATTATGTAATCAACAAAATTTTCAAAGAACCACAAAAATGAAGCACACGTCATATCAATCCCCCAAATTGAAGAGATGGGCAATCCGCGGCGCCCTGCTCAGCTCCTTCCTCTTGGGAGCTGCCAATCTCATGGCCTTTACGACGCCCTACGGGCAGTGTGGCTCCATAACCTCCCGACTCTATCTTAATTCGCCTGACTCAGAAAGTTCCGGCACGCAGCCCTCTGAGCAAAATCAGGAGACAGATTCCATCGCCACGGCTGCAATGCTCGAAGAGATTGTGGTCACAGGCAGACGCGATTCCATGAAAAGAGCCGACGGCGAAGTATTCACCCTTTCAAAAGATGCTAAAAATTGTGGCGACCCCTTCCGAGCGCTTGCTGAAATACCGTTGCTTAAAGTCGACATAGTTTCTCAGAGTGTGACTACGCTCGACGGCCAATCTCCTCTGATCCTAATCGACGGGCGCCTACAAAACTCCGGCATCGAACCGATTGACCCCAGATTTATCGACAAGGTCGAAGTCATCGAGGTGGCTAATGCCAAATACCTCGAATTGGGTTATAACAAAATCATCAATATTATCCTGAAGCGCAATACCCCACTTTACACCTTTGCCCAACTGCGCACAAGGCATAGTGTGATTCCCGGCAATGGATTTCTGGGGGGGTCATTCGAGACTGGAACTCAAAAATTCGCTATCAACGCTTCATTATTCGGAGCATATACCATACATGACAAAACCATTCTGCAATACAACGAGCAGATTGGCCCACGCTACAAGACAGAAGATGGCAACTCCATTGCCCGAGGTCTCAACTGGAGTGGTAATCTTATGCTGAAATGGATGCCTAATGCAGCCAATTATTTCTCAATCATCGTCAAGGGTCTGCAAGATTTCAAGCGCAGCTATGGTGACTCTGAAGGCTACATCTCACAGACTGACCTCACGCAGACTGCCGCTCTATCCACACATTCAGAGGCCTTCGATAATCTGTCGGGAACATTAGCAGCACTCTATTACGAGCACACGTTTGCCGACTCGGGCACTCTCGCCGCTTTCGGCTACTACAACTGGGCAAGCGGCAGCGATCTCGATTCAAAATCCGAGACAATCGACGGATATGCCGATTTATACCAGGCAGGTGTAAAATCAATCCGCAACCAGTATCGTTTCACCTTAGATTATGATAACTCCGCTCTATCCTGGGGTAATATATCGGCCGGCTATGTAATGCAGCAGACCCATAACAAAACCTTCAACAACGCCGCCCCCTCGGATGCACCCATGAGCATCAATCTTTTTGATAATTACGTCCACCTCACATACTCAAATCGTACAGGACGCGTATCCTACATGGCCTCGGCAGGACTCGAATACATGCGCGTCACCGCTCCCACCGCCGGGAATGACTTTTGGCGTCCGCGCGCATCGGCAAGCCTGACGTGGCAGCTCCCACGCCGACAGTCGCTGCGACTATCCTACACCCTTACCAACCATATGCCCGCCACAGAATATCTGGCCACATTCAACACATCCACCGATCCCTGGATACGCGTTGAAGGGAATCCTTTTCTCACGCCCTACACTTTCCATAACCTTAATCTGCACTACGGCAAAAATATAGGTGAGTTCATGGTATATGGCGAGGGATTCTTCTGCGCCAACGATGGCCTTATCAACCGCTGGATATACAGCGATGCCAATCATATGGTCTCGACATGGCGCAATATCGACAACCGCCGCCATCCCGGACTTCGCACCGGCACCACATGGAATCACAATAACAAGACGCGCATCAACTTCAATGCCCTCTACGGCTGGGTGAAATACAACTCCTCGCCTTATCGCAGCACTGTATCGCTTGATGCTTTGGTAATAAGTTATTTCGGAGACTGCGCCGTGCAGGGAGTGGTAAGCTGGACCGACAAGGACTACAATGCCATCGGATATACACGATTCGATAGCCCTATCACGGCCAACGTCGTCTTCATATGGCAACCACATCAACAGTGGCAATTCATGGCCGGTGTTGACTACTTCGCCGGATTCCGAAAGAACACCGCTATCACCGAATCGGATGGATACAAGAGCTCACTCAAAACAAAATTCATGGGCTCGAGCCTGCATCCGTTCATTCTGATATCATGGACAATGCGCCGCCATCAGGAACAGTCGATAATGAAATTCACCCCTCTCGACTCCCTGTGACCCTCCGCACACGTCAAGCCCAAGTGTTGTAAGCTCACACCCCACATGCCCGATAAACTTCGAGAATGCATTTTCATTGATGTCCACCAAAATTAAAATAAGTATGAGTCGCTACCGATTATTAGTATCTCTGATTGCGATACTGTCAGGATTCGCATTTGTAAGAGGATATGAGCTTAAAGGTGTAATCACATCTCCGGATGGCCATGGTGTGCAGGGTGTGCGCATAACATTTATGCCTCTCAAAATATATGATGCTCAACAAGACTCTGTGCAAATCGCCGGGTGCCTATTAGACTCGCTGGCAAAAGAACAAAAAATATATCCCGATTCCACCACTGAGGATAATAGCAGAGAGGAACGCGCGTATACAGTATTCACTGATATCAATGGAATCTACCATTTTCAAAACATCGCGGGCGGCAGTTATCACATGTCAATCACACACTCCGATTATGAATCGGTAGAGGGTGATTTGGATATTACTGCCGATTTCTTGAGTGGAGGAATGGTCCTTACACCAAATGAGATAGCTACTGTCAATCAATTGGAAGAGATTGAGGTGACTGCACGCATATTGGAAAACTACCATGACCGCACCGAACTTTATCTCACCAAAGAGAACCGTAATTACGGTATCAACGCCCTTGATGCGATATCATCACTGCCGCTTTTCCGACACCAAATCAACGGAGGAGCGCTAGAAAATCTTGACGGCACAAAAGTAAATGTGCTAATCAATGGCCGACGCGCCTCGGAAGAGGAAATTCGCAACCTCAAAGGTGATGACATTCAGAAAGTAATATATTATGATAATGCTCCTGCCAAATATGCATCATTCTTCGGCGGACCTGTAGCTAACATTATTCTGAAGAAACCTAAAGAATTAATGTTCGCGGCAAATATAGCCGCAGAAGTATCCAATCTACTCACTGCTGGAGGCAACGCAGGAGTTGTTATTAACTCCCCGCTTCACTATGTAAATGGGCTATTCTCAATCAACGGCAGCCACATAACCGACCGTAAAAGCACAGAATTATACGATTACGGCGACTTGATAAATTCGTTTAATCAACAATCCGGATTGGAAAAGAGCCTTAAATCATATTCATCTGTGACTTACCAGTTTGAAAAGGCTAATCACATGCTTCATACCAATATTTCCTACTTATCGGCATCCGATAAGGTTGAGAACTATTATGGCATTACAGAGTCGGACCATTTAAACTCCATTGAGGGCATACGTCAGACCGGCAGACACTCTATAGGCGATCAATTTATAGCAGATGTGTACTATTCTTACGCATTCGAGGGTGGGCAGGAGATAAGTATCGATGTACTCAACTCCTATAATAAAACCGGAAGAGATACGTATAATGCACAAGATGTAGAGGATGGGTCAGCTTACTCATCCTATCTCAACTCCGCGCATACCAATAATACCATCTATACGCTTGCTGTGTCAGCCATGTTTTCATCTCCATTATGGGGTGGATCAATAAGTGGATCCATATGTGAAAATTATGTCAATCTTCACCAACAGTACAAAGACAATTTTTTCCCCGACCTCCCATCTTCCACTCATAACCGACGACATAATCCCTACATCGCAATAGGTTATAGCCGAAACTTCAACAAATTTGGGACCTCACTAAGTATTGGAGCATTCGACACCTATACGAAACTCTCGGAAGGTGGCACCCATAACCAATTCACCATCTACCCTCGCATCAATCTCAGCTACGCCTTCACCCCGGCTCATATGCTACGTTTCGCATATTGGGTTGAAAGCTCTACAAATTCTCTGGGAGCCATGAATTCCAACCGCTACTTCATCGACTCCCGATATTTCTCAGAAAATAATAGCTACGAACATGCTGTCTACTCATATTGCGGCAGCTTGGGTGCCTCATTATCAATTCCTGAAGCCAAATTATACCTTTCACCCTCACTGACATACCGCTACATTAAGAAACCCTATGTTGATTATGTGATTCAAGAGAATCAGATATTCATCCGCAAAACTATCGTTGTTCCCGAAGAGCACAACCTGACGTACTCTCTTGGTCTGACATGGAATCCCTTCCCCGGGCTCTCCATACAACCATTCTTCCGCGGCCAATATATCACTTATACAACACCCATACAACGCGTGCGTTTTGATTGGAATACGCTTAATCTGAATGCATCCTATACCGTGAGCAATATTCAATTATACGCCTCATGCAGCACTCCAGGAAAATCTATCGATGGAGTAGTCGAAACACACACAGGTTGGAATGTAAATGCCTCTGCATACTGGAAATACCGAAATCTATTTATTGGAATAGATTATGCCTACATGCAAGATGCAAATATGACCATCACCGAGATTCCGGGATTTCTTCACTCCACCACAGCAGGCCTGCGAGATATGACATACCAACTATCTGTAAAAGTCGGCTACACATTCCAGACTGGCAATTCCCACAAACAACACCGTCAAAAGCGGCTCAACAACTCTGCCAGCGAATCAGGCTTCGCCAACTGATTCCATGCGGCACATGAATTCGATTGACCTAAAGCGCGATTCCAGTCTCGCTCCGGCCGATATTGATTCGGGTGTACAGTAATCGGGCCATATCTCTGATTATAATGGTACCTCATTATAATCCGGCTCGATAATCCAGCTCGCGCTACGCAGCAGAATAATGGAATACCGACGACTCAGATTCAAACGCCGCGATAACGATTTTTAAGTTTATCCGATTTTTTTGGGGATACGTTCGTAACTTTTAACGGTTGCGAACGTATTATATATGTAGGCCAATCAGTAGCCCGGTGCACTTTGATGCCGCCATGCTACAAAACGACATCAAACCCGTAAGATTCCTACGGAAGTTGTTTAAATATTTTATATTTTTCGTAAAAAGTTTAAACAATTTCACTATGTTCAACTACACCTTTACCATTATGAGACACCACATTTCCATCTTAACTATATCGGCCATACTGTCAGCTATAGCCATTTTTCTCCCTTCAGCCATCGGCAGCAATGCAATCGCCGCATCGGTCCCCATGCCCGCCTCACAAATGGCCGCAGAGAATGAGGCGCCCGATGAGGCAGAGCAGCAATCCGAAGAACTGCCCGATTCACTGACATACGACACCACCCTCGACGACCTCGTAGTCACCGCCAAAGCCAAACTGATACAATCCGATGGCGCCACGCTGACCTACAACGTCAGCGAGGACCCCACAGCAAAGACCGACAATACGCTCGACATTCTGCGTAAAGTCCCAGGTGTCACCGTCGACGCGCAGGACAATATCAAGGTCAACGGCCAATCGAGTTTCAAAATTTTCCTCAACGGCAAAGAGGACCCCATGCTCAACGGCGACATCAAGACCATCCTGAAGTCGATGCCGGCCAACACCATCCAGAAGATTGAGGTAATCTCCGAACCCGGAGCCAAGTATGAGGCTGAGGGCACCGGCGGTATCCTCAACATCGTCACCCTCACCCGCCAGAGCCTCGAGGGCTACCTCGCCAATATCGGACTCTACATGAGCAACTCGGGGGGAGGCGCTTATGCCTACGGACGCACCAAGGTGCGTCGCGTCACCGCCGCCGGCAACGTGTCATACAACAACAGCTTCATACATCCCTCCAGCCGCATATCTGCATACACCGAGAATATCAACTACACTGACCCCGACCAATACCGCCGCACATCCGACACCCATAGCGAATCATCAAACTCATACATCGGCGGGAGTTTCAACCTCTCCTGGGAGCCGGATACCCTCAATCTCTTCACTCTCGGATTCAACGGAATGCGCAACACCTACGATTCCTCAGCCAATGAATATATGGCCATGAGCAATGCCGACTCCCAACCCGTATGGAGCCTGCAGCGCGACTATACCACCCACTTTGCCTACCGCTCGCTCTCTCTCCAGGCATCATATCAGCACACCTTCCGTCGGACCGACCATACGCTCGTCGGCTCCTACTCTTACAGCAATTCCCGACAGGACAATGATTCATACATCAACACCCATGATGTGGTGGACTACCCCGACATCGACTATCTGTGGAGCTCCAATATCCGCGACAGCTCGCTCGATTCGCATATATTCCAGGTGGACTACTCCAATCAACTCACCCCGCGCCATCTTATCGAAGCCGGCCTGAAGGGCAACATCAAGCGCGCGCCATCGGATGCAACCCCACTCTACGGCCAGCTCCGCGATGAACTCGTAGCCGACGAGCCCAACGCCGTCAGCCTCACCCAATTTGACGACATTCTCGCCGCCTACGCCTCATACTCGGGCAAATACTCAAGCTGGAACGTCCGCGCCGGACTGCGCTATGAGTTCACCCACCGCGGCATACGCTATCATCACGCGGCCCCACAATATACAGACTTCACCAACCGCTACAATGACTGGGTGCCAGACGCCTCGGTGTCATATAACTTCGGCGCCGCCCAGAATCTCCGCGCCGCATATCAGATGCGCATCGCCCGCCCGTCAGTCAGCGTGCTCAACCCCTACCGCAACACCCTCACTCCAGGCTCAGTATCCTACGGCAATCCCGACCTTAAGAGTGAGAAGACCCACAACCTCTCGCTCTCATACTCCAACTACGCCCATCCGCTCACAGGCTCAATCAAGGCCACATATTACTTCTCGCGTAATTCAGTGAGCGACATCATCTTCACTTCGCCCGAAATGCCTGGAGTAGTGCAATCCACATATGCCAATATCGGCACATTCAATGCCGCCGACATCGAACTCAATCTCAACTGGGACATCAACTCCAGCCTCAGCCTCGGACTCTGGACCGACGTCAACTACATCAACATGCACGCCGATTCCGAACTCTTGCACGCTGCCAAAGCCAACTGGCGCACCACCATCAATGCCAACGCCAACTATACCCTGCCATGCAAAGTGCGCCTCAGCGCCTACGGCGGCTACGGCTCACCATGGGCCGACATCCAGTCGAAGGGGGCCTCATGGTATTACTATTCTCTGGGCATCAGCAGGTCATTCCTTAAAGAGGACCGCCTATCAGTATCAATCAGCGCACAGAATTTTCTCCCCTCGCATCGCACACAAAGCTGGAAGCAGGAGAGCCAGACTGCCTATATCTACTCGGCATCACGCTATTCGCAATGGTATGTCGGCCTGAATGTATCATGGCGACTCGGAGGACTGAATGCCGATGTGAAGCGCACCGCAGCCCGCATCACCGAAGAGGCCACCACCGACGGTAATTCGCAAAAGAAATAACTCCGGCCCCGGTTTCCACGCGGCCCACCATAGCCCCCCCGGCTCCATTACGAAATCACTTTGACAAAAAAAATCTTCATCCTCACGAACTTCATTTACAAAAAAAACGTTATCTTTGCATAACGCCTCTCTTCTGGATTACCTAACCCTTTAAATCAATACGATTATGGTAGCGAAAATCAATGCCGTCCATTTCGACATCTCCGAGCGCCTCGAAGGCTTTATCCATAAAAAAGTCGACCGTCTCTTCAGACGCTTCGACTTCATCTCCGAGACTGAAGTGACCCTCAAGGTCGTAAAACCTGAATCTGCTTGCAACAAGGAGGCTCTCATCAAGCTCCACGTGCCCTCTACTCCTGAGGTGTTCGCATCCAAGACCTGCGACACATTCGAAGAGGCAGTCGACCAGTGCATCGAGGCTCTTGAACGCCAGCTCGAAAAGATCAAGGAGAAGAAATAAATCCCTCGCCACAAACCACATTATGCCCGGAGCCCAAAGCTTCGGGCAGCGTGTGCATCAAGGCAGCCATAAGTATCTGCGCCCGACCCCGACGGGCCTGCCGGAGCCACGGCCCGGAAAGATGCTTCATCATCCATACTAACCCGACACATCCCCCACCCCAAGACATGAGTCCTCTCGACAACGTCAAAACTTTTGAATTCCCCAAAGTCAGCGATCCGCGCGGCAATCTTTCGTTTATCGAGGAGGCCGTCAATGTGCCGTTTGCAATCAAGCGGGTGTTCTACACCTACGATATCCCCGGCGGCGTCACCCGCGGCGGACATGGCCATAAGTCCAATCAGGAGGTGCTGATATGCATCACCGGTTCGATGGACCTCATCCTCACCGACGGCACCCGCGAGCGCACCATACACTTCAACCGCTCCAACATGGGGGTGCTCATCCCCCCCGGCGTATGGATAAGCATGCAGAATTTCGCATCGGGCACAGTGCTGCTGGCTGTCAATTCGGAGTATTATGACGAGAATGAATATATCCGCGATTATGCTGAGTTTCAGCAATATGTAAAGGAGAGATATGGATGCTGAACGCAATTTCGCTTTCGTAGATCTGGCCCTCACCAACTCCCGCTATGCCCCGCAGCTCAAGGAGGCTGCGGCGCGCGTGATAGATTCGGGCCGATATCTGGCCGGCGAAGAGACGGCGGCTTTCGAGCATGAACTCGCTCACGCACTCGGCGTGACACACTGCATCGGCGTCAGCAATGGACTTGACGCCATCCGACTCATCTTCAGAGCCTATATCGAGCTCGGGCGACTCGCTCCGGGCGATGAGGTGATTATACCGGCAAATACGTTTATCGCTTCGGTGCTGCCGGTGGCAGAACTGGGGCTGCGCCCGGTAATGATGCCGGCCTCCGACAGGGATATGAACCTCGACTTCGATGCAATCGAAGAGTATATGTCGCCCCGCACGAAGGCCGTGCTGCTCGTGCATCTCTACGGCACCCCCTGCTGGAGACCCGACGTATGCACCAGCCTGCACGAACGGGGCATTCTCCTCATAGAAGATTGCGCGCAGGCCGTGGGAGCCAGGACCGAGGCTCCGGGGCTCTCCGGCGGTCATGCTGCCGGCGGACTGGGGGATGCCGCCGCCATAAGCTTCTACCCCACCAAGAATCTCGGGGCTTTAGGCGATGGCGGCTCTGTGGCCACCTCTGACGCCGAACTGGCCAAGACAGTCAGGATTCTCGCCAACTACGGGTCCGACCGCAGATACCACAACCTCTACCGGGGCTACAACAACCGCCTCGACGAACTTCAGGCAGCCTTTCTGCGCATAAAGCTCCGCGACCTGGAGGCCGAAGGTGAGCGCCGCCGAGAAGTGGCCGCCGCCTATGATGCGTGCATCGATAATCCGTGGGTGACCACCCCGGCCATCTTCCCCGATATGCAGCAGGTGTGGCATCAGTATGTGGTGCGTTCGCCATATCGCGACCGCCTGAAAATCTATCTCGAATCATGCGGCATACCCTCTGACATCCATTATGCCGTGCCACCCCATCGCCAGCCATGCTTCGAGGGGTTCTTCGCCGATGAGCGTCTAAAGCGCGCCGAAGAGATGGCCGACTCGGTGCTCAGCCTCCCTATCGCCGACCTTTCGGCTGAACAGGCGCGACACATAGCCTCAATCATCAACCGCTTCAAGCCATGACACAGCAATCCCAGACTAAGCGCCGGGCTGTGGTGATATTTGTCATCATCGCGGTCGTCATCGCTGCGGTGGCCCTCTTTGCAGCCCCCTACTTTCTGAGCGGGGCGGCTCACGCGGCCGTAATACGCATACCCCGCCAGGCCACCACAGCCACTCTGACTGACTCGCTCACAAAATATTTCGGCGACGACTACGCCCGCCGCACCTCGCGAATATTCTCCACCCTCACCTCCAACACGGCCGAGCGCTACGGCGCCTACGAGATTCCGGAGGGTTCCTCTCCGGCCGAGGCAGCGAAGATTCTGGCCCGAGGCCAGCAGTACACCGTCAAACTCACCATCAACGGCGTGCGCGAATTCATGCCCTTTGCCGACCGCATCGCGGCCAAATTCGACTTCTCGGGCGACGACCTGCGCCAGGCTCTCTCCAATCCGGATTTCCTGAAACCTTACGGTCTGACCCCCGAGCAGGCACCCGACCTATTTATCAACGACACTTATTATCTCTACTGGACCGATTCGCCTCAGGCCGTCATCGAAAAGGTAGGGGCTTACTACAATAAAGTGTGGAATAAGGAGCGCCGCGATAAGGCTGCCGCGCTCGGGCTGACTCCGGCCGATGTGATGACAATCGCGTCTATCGTGGATGAGGAGTCCAACCAGCTCTCTGAGAAAGGGCGCATCGGACGCCTCTACATCAACCGCCTCAACCACAATATGCGCCTGCAGGCTGACCCCACAGTGAGATTCGCGCTCAAGGATTTCACAATCAAGCGCGTCACCGGGGCCCACCTCAACGCCCCGGGTCCATACAACACATATCGCGTCAACGGTCTGCCTCCGGGCCCAATACGCACTACCGATGTTGCCACAATCGACGCCATACTCGATTCCGCCCCCTCCGACGACCTCTATATGTGTGCCAAAGAGGACTTCTCTGGATTCCACAATTTCGCCTCGACCTATGAGGAGCATCTGGCCAACGCCCGACGCTATCAAGAGGCGCTCGATGCGCGCGGCATCAACTGAGCCACGCTGCCAATCAGCATATCTTCCACCACTCCAACAACACCACATTTAGACTTCCCCACCCCACGACGATGACGCATTCGCCATCCACGCGCATACTGCTGCTATGCATATGCATCATGATTCTCACGAGCCTCGCATCACATGCCGAGGTGGCAGCCGACGTGCCCACTGAAGTGCCCACCGATATACTCGCCAACGTGCCCGATGATGTGGCCGCTGAAGTGTCGGCTCATGAGGCCGATGATGTGGCCGCCGATGCGCCTGCCGACACTGCCGCCACAAAGTCCGACCGCAATTGGCTGCATCTGCTGAAGCGCGGCGAGCTGTCGATGTCAGACACCACCGTAGAGTATCCGAAATTCGTGAAATTCTGCGTCGATGTCTACAACTGGGCCGACAAGGCTTTCAACTCTTACGACACCACATACGTCGTAGGCACCGGCCGGCGCTGGAAGGCGCGCGTGGCATTCGATGGCTGGACTGATTCCTACAACATGAATCTCAACCATAAGATGCCTGTCACGCTTATCTCTGACCCTTATCTCAATGCCTCAGTCTATCTGCAATATATGGCGGTGAGCGTCAATTATGGGGTCGACCTCAACAATATATTCTTCAACAAACCGGTCAACCACCGCAAACTCGAACTCGGCTTCAACTGCGCACGCTTCAATCTCGATGTGGCTTTCAACCGCAACTCGGGTGGAACCTATATCCGCACATTCGGCGACTACAAGCGGGGCCATCTCATCAAAGAGGATTTCCCGGGGCTCGACATGACATCCTTCACCGCCGACCTATACTATTACTTCAACAACTACCGCTACGCCAACGGCGCAGCCTACTATTTCTCGAAGATTCAAAAGCGGAGCGCCGGATCATTCATACTCGGCTTCACTTACGCCTACGAGGATGTGGAGCTCGACTTCACTCGCATTGCCGATTTTCTCAAGCCCTACCTCACGGTCGACGACCGACATTTCCGCTTCCACTACCACAGCTATTGCCTCCTCTTCGGATATGGCTTCAACTGGGTGCTCAACAAGCATTTCCTCTACAACATATCGGTCATGCCCTCGGTAGGTGTGATCCATTGCTATGAGGATTCTTACGACGGCGCCGACAAGATGCTCTCGCTCAATGCCAAGGGGCGCATGTCGCTGACCTACAACCGTGGTGACTTCTTCACATGCCTTATACTCAAAGCCGATGGCAAATGGTATAAGACCGGGCGTCTCTCGGCATTCAGCGCCATTGAGAATTTCTCACTCTCGGTGGGCGTGAGATTCTAACCGCCGCCCCCTACCTGAGCCCTTCCACTCCCATTTTAATGTATAAAAGGCCCAATCACAAATCAGATACTTAACAGTAAAGGCGCCCGGTGGATTCCGGACGCCTTTACTGTTATCATGCTGAAATAAAGGGGAGATCATGCCCCTTCGCGTATTCTCATCAGTCGCGTGAGCCGCCGAAGATGCGCAGCAGGAAGATGAAGAGGTTGATGAAGTCGAGATAGAGGTTCATCGCGCCTATAGTGGCCAGACGGTCGCTGACGGCGGGGTCAAGGTTGGCCATGGCGATGCGCTTCACTTGCTGGGTGTCCCATGCGGTGAGGCCTACAAAGAGCAGCACACCCACAATCGACACAATCCACTCAATCGTAGAGCTCTTGGCAAAGATATTGACCACCATGAGGATGATGAGGCCGAAGAGAGCCATCATCAGGTACGACCCCATCTTCGAAAGGTCAGACTTCGTGAAATAGCCGTAGACCGACATCGCGCCGAATGTGCCGGCAGTGATGAAGAGCGTATAGACGATGGTGCCCATCTTGTAGACAAAGAATATCGGGGCCAGCCATGCGCCCATCAGAGCTGAGAAGAGGCAGAAGCACCCTATCAGCGCACCCTGGCTCATGCGCATCGCACGCGAGGGTATCACCCATGCCATGACAAACATGGCTATCAGCATCCCCCAGAACACTATCTGGTTGCCGAAGAAGAATGCCATCGCGGCCTGCGATGAGGCCACACCCAGCGCGCAGAAGGCTGAGATGAGAAGGCCGATAAACATGCGCACATACACCTTGCGCATCACGGCGTTGACCTGTGTGGCCAGTGCGTTCTGTGAGCCTCCGTTGTAGACCGGAGGAGTCTGTTTATACTGATTGTAATCCATATGATGTGGAGTTTTGGTTATTCTTTTTTGTTGTCGGGCCCGGGCCGGCAGGCCACCCTCGCGGCGGCGTGCCGGACGCCGACCCTGTTCGGCAGATTGCAGTCGGCCGTAGCTGCAGCCGGCGGGAATCTACCTACTTATAATTCCAACAACTTACAGTGCAAATTTGCTTAATTTTCTGCAAATCATGTTATTTTCTGCAATGTTGCGGTCTGCGAGGGCCGGCCACATCCCCCTTCGGGGCGCAATATTGCGCCTCAAAGGGGATGCGGGTCATTGGCGCTTGGCGAAGTTCAGGCTTCAGCGGCCTACCTATACCCGGGACTGCGGCTTACATGCGCTCGGGCATCTCCATGCCAAGCAGGCTCACGCCGGCGCGAAGCGTGCGGGCGGTGACTGCCGAGAGATTCAGGCGCAGGCAGCGTGTGGCCGGATTCTCCTCTTTCAGAATCGGATAGTCGTGGTAGAACTGATTGTACTCCTTGGCCAGGTCGTAGCAGTAGTTGGCAATCAGCGCGGGCGAATAGATGCGTCCGGCCTCGGCCACCACACCGGGGAAGTCGGCAATCTTCTGAATCAGCACCTGTTCCTTCTCGTTGGGCATCGCCTCGGCGTAGGAGCATTCGGCGAGCTCAGCCTCCGCACGACGGCATACCGAGCGGATACGCGCGTAGGTGTACTGCAGGAAGGGGCCTGTGTTGCCGTTGAAGTCAATCGACTCCTTGGGATTGAAGAGCATATTCTTCTTGGGGTCGACTTTGAGCAGGAAGTATTTCAGCGCGCCCATGCCCACCACGCGGGCTATCTCGGCGGCCTCTTCAGCGGGCATGCCGGCGAAGCGCTCGGCCGATGTGTCGCGGGCATCGGCAATCATTGTGTCCATCAGGTCGTCGGCGTCCACCACGGTGCCTTCGCGCGATTTCATCTTACCCTCGGGCAGCTCTACCATGCCATATGAGAAGTGGGTCAGGTCTTTGCCCCATTTGAAGCCGAGTTTGTCGAGAAGCAGCGCCAGCACCTGGAAGTGGTAGTTCTGCTCGTTGCCCACCACATATATCATCTTGTCGATCGGATAATCCTGATAACGCAGTTTGGCGGTGCCTATGTCCTGAGTCATATAGACTGATGTGCCATCCTTGCGAAGCAGCAGTTTGTGGTCGAGGCCGTCGGGTGTGAGGTCGGCCCACACCGAACCATCCTCGCGGCGATACATTATCCCCTTCTCAATACCGCCGAGCACGAGGTCTTTACCCTCGAGATAGGTGTCGGATTCGTAGTATATCTTGTCGAAGTCTACGCCAAGACGCTTGTAGGTCTCGTCGAATCCGGCATACACCCATTCATTCATCATGCGCCAGAGCTTACGCACCTCCTCATCGCCGGCCTCCCAGCGACGCAGCATCTCGCGGGCCTCCTGCATGAGGGTCGAGGCAGCCTCGGCCTCCTCATCGGTCATACCCTGCTCTTTGAGGGCTTTGAGCTCGGCTTTGTAGTGCTTGTCGAATTCCACATAGAAGTCGCCGATCAGGTGGTCACCCTTCTTGCCTGAGCTTTCGGGAGTCACGCCGTTGCCCCACTTCTGCCATGCCAGCATCGACTTGCAGATGTGGATACCGCGGTCGTTGACGATATTGGTCTTCACCACCTTGTGGCCGTTGGCCTCAAGTATGCGCGAGAGTGAATAGCCGAGAAGATTATTGCGCACGTGGCCGAGATGAAGGGGCTTGTTGGTGTTGGGCGATGAGTACTCCACCATCACGAGGTCAGACTCTTCAGTGACGGGGCGGAAGCCGAAGTTCTCGTCAGCCTCAATCTCATGAAGCTGGCCAAGCCAGAATGAGGGGGCCACACTCAGATTGAGAAAACCCTTTACGGCATTAAACTTCTCGATAGCGGCCACATTGGCGGTGAGCCACTCGCCGATCTCTGCCGCTGTCTCCTCGGGCTTCTTGTGAGATGCCTTCAGATAGGGAAACACCACTACGGTGAGGTGTCCCTCGAATTCCTTTTTCGTCTGCTGCACCTGCACCGACTCAGGCGCCACCTCAGCGCCATAGAGAGCCTTGACAGCATCGGCCACTCCGGCCGCGATTATCTCTTCAATTTTCATAGTCTATGTGAGGATATGTTGTCTGTTGTAATGATAGATATTCGGTTAGACTCATCCATGCCCTGCGGGAGCACTCCCCCACCACTTGCAGCATGGACCTTACTATCCTAATAAACTACAAAATTAGCTATTTTTTGCGTCATTCCCAATGATAAGCGCCAAATTCTGAATTTCTGAGATGCGCCCACCGCTACACATGCAGACCCCTCCGGAGAGGAGCGCTGTATTGGCGCTCTGTCGCCGGAGGGGTCACGTAGTCGGTGGGATGCGTAATGGTGTATCAGAAGATCACCTGGAGTCGGGCCATTATGCCGTTGAGGGTCACGGGGCCTGCCGACGGACCATCCCATGTGCGGGTATATGAGTAGTGCAGACGCGCTATCATATATTTGTTGATATAGTAGTTGAGTGTGGCTGAGAAGTCATTCATGCGGCCGCCGTAGATGCCTGCCGAGCGGTCGGTGAGGGTGGTATAGTTGTAGTCAAGCACGAGTTCGAGGCTCTTGGGAGCCGGAGTGGCAATGCCGCCTCCCATCATGTCGTAGGTGTAGGTGCTGCCCAGTATCAGGCCACGCAGTGTGACGTAGGCACCCTGACCGACATAGGCGTTGTAGCCGTCGCGGCGGTTGACATTGACCCAGAAGTATTGTGATTCGAGGGCGAAGCGGTTGTAGCTCAACAAGAGCTCAGGCGAGAGTTTGAAGAGATTCTTGGCGTGGTCGACATCAGCGTTGATGGCTGTCACCTGGCAGATGCGTGTGGGATAGTTGGCCTTGAAGGTGAAGGCGTCGTGGGTGTCGGGATCACCATGGCGCTGCGGAGTGGCGAAGGCGCCTGAGATGCCGATCTGGGCCATCAGACCCGGGTCATGCCACGGACGATAGACGAGGCGCGAGCGTATGCCGTAGCCCTCCTGGGTGAATTGTTCGGGGGTGAGGATATAGTTGGTGGCGGAGGGTTCCATGTGGAAGCTGGCGCTGGCCAGGAATTTCTTGCCGTTGTATTCATACTGCACACCGAGCTGGCGGGAGTCATTGAATACGGTGTTGCTGACGGGCTCCTCCATCGTGGGCTTCATCGAGCTTGATGTGGCGCTCTGCAGACCGAATTGATGGATAAACGAACCAATCTTGAAGTTATTCTCTTCGTTGAGGTTATATTCGATATAGAGGTCTTTCAGTCCGACCTTGCCATAAGCGAAGCCTACATCAACCTTTGCGCCCCATTTGCCATATTTCATCTTCACTCCGAGGCGGGCGTCGGGAATGGCGAGACCATCCTTGAAGAGTGATTTCTGCGGCGAGATGAATACTCCGCCGTCGAGAAGGATGCGGCCGGTGGGAGTCACTGAGAATTTGGGTTTATCTTTCTTGGCCTCCTCTTCGACCACTATGACTGTGGTCTGCGATGCGGCTGACGATGTGGTGGCCAGGGTGGCCTGTGCGCCTGATGTGGCGGCCTCTGCCGAGGCTATGTCGGTGCTCTCTTCAGCCATGACCGGAATGCTCAGGGATGTGAGGGCTATTGATGCGAGTAAAAGTCTGGTATTCATAACTGTCGGTATTTAGGTCAAGTATCTCTCAAAAAATCAGTTATATACTATTCTTAGGTTTATTTTTGAGATACTTACGGTCAGTAGGTATAGTAGTCTCTCTTGATTTATGGTGAAATGTGGAATAGGGCCACTTTATTTCTCGGCGCGCTGGGGCTGCGGGCGTTTGCCGGCTTTTACCTTACCCTGCTTCTTGAGTCCGGCAAATTCCTTCTTGGCTTTGTCGAGCTGGGCGTTGAATCCGGGGTCGGCGTGCAGGCGTGCCACGATTCCTGAGCCGGTGATGCGACCTGCATCGACATCGCTCTGGAAGTGATAGCCGCAGATTACTCTCGATTCACCCATCTGGAAGCCGCGTTCAAGGATTTCGTCCTGGCGGTCGGGATTCAGCTCGGTGAGCACAAGGGCTGTGGCCCAGCCGATAGAGGTGTGGCCCGAGGGATATGAGCCGTTGGTGGAGAGCTCGGCCTGCTGCTCAGGATTGCAGGTGTCTTCGCCAAAGAATGAGTAGGGGCGCTGGCGATTGTAGTAGTTCTTGGCCTCGCGGGTGGCGAGGTCGCCGGCATCCTCGCGCATACCGACTATGAGTTTATAGATTTCGGGAGTGGTCTCCGGACTGATATATACTCCGAAGGCCTCTGAGAATGCATCGGGCAGATCCTGACCCTCTACGCGGGCGTCGCGGAAGGCCTGTTCGCCTCGCTCGGTGTTGCGTATAGATTTGCCCCAGTCGTAGCGGGCTTTGTCATACATGAATTGCACTGACTCCACGCTTGGCGGCCCGGGCAGGAGTTCGAGGCTATTGGGAGCCTCACCCTCCATGAGGAAGAATACGTCAGGATTGGTGCTGTGGTCCTTGACTTTCACTTCGGCTGTCTGCGCAAGGACCTGACCCATAAACATCGCTGCCAATGCTAATGCTGAGATGGAGAAGATCTTTTTCATAGTATTTTTACTTTCGTGTTTGAATTAGATGAATGATTCCGTCCGTAAGCAGGAGACCAATAAGCTGATTGATTGCAACTTGAGTCTCTTGCTGAGAGTAGCCTTTTGCGCGCGTGCGCGCCGCGGATGGCAGCGTTGGGGCGCCCTTTAAGGCGATTCACATCTACTTAACATCATGAGCGTGATATTGGTTTGATAAATGTTATATGTTGTTAAACATATTTAAAAAGACCTGCACCCCCGGCGTGCTTTTCAGCATCTACGCAGTGGGGTGCAGGTCATTATTTTCTGTCGGCATGGGGCGCCGGATATATCCATGAAGCTCAGTCTCTTATATAGTGGGGCATCTCTTCCGGTATCACCATCGAGAGCTCTACGAGGCCGCCGATTGAGTCATCGCGGCGGTGGCGCCAGGCAGTCTGGAATATCATCTTGCGCAGGCCGGCTTTTGAGATAGTATAGCAGTTGGTGCCTCCGTCGCGAAGCAGGCGCTCGATTATCTCTACGGAGCGGGGTGAATGGCAATCGCGCAGATTGCATCCGATGAGGTCGCCATGCGCGGCGAAGGTGTCGCGGGCGCGGCGGTTCATGTAGATTATGCGACAGTCGGCGTCGCACACTGTCACGGCGCAGTTCATGCCCCATACCCAGTCGGGGATATGGGCGGCAATTTCATGATTCAGGTTTTCCATATGCAGATTGTAGGGTTGTAGAGTCTGTGGGGTTCAGCGCAGATGAGCTCTGACATCGGCCATCGAGGTGCAGCGGGCGGTGAGATTGCCGGCGGCGTCAATGACAAATATGGTGGGTAGTGCGGCCACCTGATAGTCGCGCACCAGTGTGGCGGCATCGGTGTCGGTGGCATAGACACATGTCCAGGGAAGATTGGCGGCTGCGTTGCGCCATGCGAGCTGGTCGTCGTCGAGGCCTACGTTGTAGATCTGCACCCCCTGGAGTTTTCGTAATTCGGCGTTGAGGGCCGGCGTCGCGGGGTCAGAGAGATTTGAGAACACCAGCAGCGTGGCACTCCCCTTTCCGGCCTTGTCAGAGAGTTTCACATCCTTGCCGTCGACGTCGGGGAGTGCTATGTCGATATATCCTGCGGCATTGGCCTGCAGTATGCGGCGCACCGAGTCGGGGAGCTCGCGCTGGGTCTGGCGGCGCGAGGCGGTGGCCGTCTCGGTCAGCAGCTGCAGACGCGGGTCGGAGGGGCGGTATTCGCGGAAGGCTGTGGCCACGGCTGCGAAATATCGGGAGTCGTCGGGGAGGCGGAAGAGGGGCTGGCCATTGATGGTCTTGGTGAGTATGTAGTAGCTCACCACCGAGCCCCGGGCATCCTGCAGATAGGCGGTGTAGACGTGGCGCTTGAAGTTGCGCGCCGAGTCGGGATTATCGAGCACGGCAGCCTTGGCTATGAGCTCTTTCTCAAATTTGCCGAGTGCCACAGCCTGGTCGGAGCCGGCGATGCTGAAGTCGGTTGCGAAGCGGGGGGCGCGGGCATCGATGGTGATGGTCTCGACTGAGTCTACGGGGAAGTAGATGTAGTCGCCCTTGAGGCGCAGACGATATATCTCGGGGTCGGCCGGGGCCATCTGGCTGAATGAGAATTTGCCGTTATCCTTCAATTCGACTGAGTCGATGCCGACCCATATCCCGGCATGGTCGGGGCGTTCGAGCACGAGGGTTGAGCCTTCGGCCCCCTCGACAGTACCCTTGACCTTGAATGATGGCTCTGTGCACCCGCCAAGCATTATGGCGGCGGCAAAGGCAAAGGCCGCAGCTACTCCTGCGGCGGCATGATGATATTGGCGCATGTTGTGTATGGTCTTAATCTTTCGGTTTTGATTGCCAAAATTAATTAAAAAAGCTGACATTTCATCCGCGCCCGTCAAAAATTATGAGCCGTCGGGGCGCCCCGCTACGGGGCTGCGGCTAAAATAATGAGCCGTCCGGACCCGCATCTGATTGCCCGCGGCAATTGTTTTTATTCTTTTTTTGATGTTTTTCGTAAAAAGTTTAAACAACTTCATTGGCTAAAGCGGTAATAATTATTAACTTTGTAGGAAAATTAAAAAGTTACAGTTAATATCGTCTCCGCACCCCTCACAGGGGCGGGGCGCAGCGGCAAAAACGCAGCGAAGAAAAACAATAACGATTCTATGCTTAAACCAGTAAAAAAGACCATCGACCTTGGCGACGGCCGTCGGATTACAATCGAGACGGGTAAACTTGCCAAGCAGGCTGATGGCGCCGTGGAGGTGCGCATGGGCAACACCATGCTGCTCGCCACAGTATGCTCGGCCGCCGAGGCCAACGAAGGGGTGGATTTCATGCCCCTCACAGTGGAGTATAAGGAGAAATATGCCTCCATTGGCCGCTATCCCGGCGGATTCCTGAAGCGCGAAGGTCGCGCCAGCGATTATGAAATCCTCACTTCGCGTCTTGTGGACCGCGTGCTGCGTCCGCTTTTCCCGGAGAATTATCATGCGGAGACTTTTGTCAATGTCACCCTCTTCTCGGCTGATGAGAATGAGGCTCCCGACGCGCTTGCCGGCATCGCGGCTTCGGCTGCTCTGGCTTGCTCTGACATCCCTTTCAATGGCCCGATCTCTGAAGTGCGCGTGGCCCGCGTCGATGGCCAGTGGGTGATCAATCCGAATTTCGAGCAGATTGAGCGCGCCGACATCGAGCTCATGGTGGGTGCCACCTACGACAACATCATGATGGTCGAGGGCGAGATGAATGAGGTGTCTGAGGCCGACCTTCTGGAGGCTCTGAAGGTGGCTCACGCTGAAATCAAGAAGCATTGCCTGGCTCAGATCGAGCTTATGAAGGAGGCCGGCAAAGAGGTGAAGCGTGAGTATTGCCATGAAATCAACGACGATGCTCTGCGTGCCGACGTGCGCGAGAAGTGCTACGACAAGGCTTATGCAATTGCCCGCACCGGCAGTGCCGACAAGCACTGGCGCAACGATTCTTTCAAGGCTATCCGCGATGAATATATCGAGTCGCTCCCCGAGATGACTGACGAGCAGCTCGAACTCTATACTCCCGAACAGCGCGTGGAGATGGTGAAGCGCTACTACCATGACGTCGAGAAGGAGGCTATGCGCCGCTGTGTGCTCGACGAGGGTATCCGCCTCGACGGCCGCGCCACTACCGACATCCGTCCCATCTGGTGCGAGATCGACTATGTGCCCGGCCCTCACGGTTCGGCTGTCTTCACTCGTGGTGAGACTCAGGCTCTCGTTACTGCCACTCTGGGCACCACGCTCGATGAGAAAATCGTAGATGATGTGCTCAACCAGAGCAAGGAGCGCTTCCTGCTGCACTATAACTTCCCCCCCTTCTCTACAGGCGAGGCTCGTCCGCAGCGTGGTGTGGGCCGACGCGAAATCGGTCATGGCAATCTCGCTCACCGCGCGTTGAAGCGCATGTTCCCTGATGGATTCCCCTATACCTGCCGTATCGTCAGCGATATCCTGGAGTCCAACGGTTCATCTTCGATGGCTACTGTATGTGGCGGCACTCTCGCCCTGCTCGATGCGGGTGTGAAGATGAAGCGCCCTGTGGCCGGCGTGGCCATGGGTCTTATCTCTGACACCGACAATGTGAAGTATGCTATCCTCTCTGACATCCTCGGCGATGAGGACCACCTCGGCGACATGGACTTCAAGGTCACCGGCACCGAGCGCGGCATCACTGCCACTCAGATGGATATCAAGTGCGATGGCCTCAGCTATGAGGTGCTCGAGAAGGCTCTTGAGCAGGCTCGCCAGGGGCGTATGCACATCCTCGGCATCATCGCTGAGACTATCCCCGAGGCCCGCGAGGACTACAAGCCTCATGTGCCCAGACTCGTCACCATCGAGATTCCGAAGGAGATGATCGGCGCAGTCATCGGCCCGCAGGGCAAGGTCATCCAGGCTATGCAGGAGGAGACCGGCACCACTATCTCTATCGATGAGGATGAGAAGACCGGCGTAGGCCGCGTGGAAATCGCATCGAAGGATGCCGCCGGCATCGATGCAGCTCTGGCCCGCATCAAGGCTATCGTGGCCCAGCCCGAAGAGGGTGAGGTCTATGAGGGCACTGTGCGCTCGATTCTCGACTTCGGTGCTTTCGTTGAGTTCATGCCCGGCCGCGATGGTCTGCTGCACATCTCTGAAATCTCTTGGAACCGCCTCGACTCCATGGATCAGAGCGGTCTGAAGGAGGGCGACAAGGTGAAGGTGAAACTTATCGAAATCGATAAGAAGACCGGCAAGTATCGTCTCTCGATGCGTGTGCTCACTGAGAAGCCTGAGGGATATGTAGAGCGTGAGGCTCGTCCGCGCCGCGAAGGTGGCGACCGTGGTCCGCGTCGTGAGCGTGGCGACCGCCCTGAGCGTGGCGACCGCAGCCCGCGCCGTGAGTTCAATGGCGAGCGTCAGGAGCGTGGCCCGCGCCGCGAGTTCAACGGCGAACGCCGTGAGCGTGCTCCGCGCCGTGATGGTAATGCCGCAGGCGGCAACCGTCCCTTCGCTGACCTCAACATCAAAATCGAGGAATAAGAATCCCGACTGATACTATATCAAATTGCAGAAGGCGCATCCGCGGATGCGCCTTCTCTTTTTTACTCAAGCCTTGACACGCTTCCACTTGGCGGCACGGGGCGAATAGGCCAGAGTCACGATATGCCCCTCGCTCTCGTAGCTGAATAGTTCCATATCTATGCTCTCAGTGCGGGCGCCAGCTTGGTCGGCCGGTCGCTCTATCACGGCGCGTCCAAAGCGTGGATTACCGGCAAGAGGGGTACTGCATATTTCAGGCAGGGCCTTTATCACCAGGGCGCTGCGGAAATCAAGTCCGGGGGCGAGAGCGGCTTTGTAGAGGGCCTCCTTGATGGTCCAGGCAAGCACATGAGCCCTGACCTGCGCCGCATCGGCGTCAAGTGGGGCATGGTGGGCATCGCCACGCTCAAGGGCGGCTGCATAGTCGGCCACAAGGCGCAGTTCATCGGAGCTTAGCACACGCTCGGCCACTTTGAGCACCTGACTGCGGTCGGCCCGCTCGCAATCCACCCCCATGGCGGTGCGGATGTTGAAGCATGTGAGGTCGGCCTCAGGTGTGCGGGGCAGCATGGCCACGACCATAAAGTGAGTGGTGTGCGACACCGATATGCGTTGAGGTTCATCGGCCAGCAGTGGGGCGCCGCTCGCTGTGTGGTCAATCTCACGGAAGCGTTCGGCTCCGTTCTCGCCAAACACCTGCAGGGCCATCGCCATCCAGAGGCGCTGCGATTTATCCTCGCCTCCGCAAATCTCCTCGACCTGCACTCCGGCCGAGGTGGCGTGACGCCAGAATATGAATTCAGTCTCCATGTTCCTCTTCATTCTCCTCGGCGGGGTGCTCTACGGTAGCCTTCACCTTGGTTATCCTGTGTTTCTCTATCTTTAGGGCCTGCAGCTTGAGTGGGCCGCGGCGCAACTCTTCGCGAGGCTCCGGGAAGTCACCTTTTATCTCGAGCATGAGTCCGGCCAATGTCTCGGCATCACCGAGGTCGCCGAGCGACTCCTCCTCTATGGCAGTGACCCGGCAGAGGTCGCTGATCGACATCTTGCCGTCGATGATATAAGTGTCAGGTGCCACCTTGCGATACATCGAGGCTGTGTCGTCATACTCATCATCTATCTCTCCGATGATCTCTTCGATGATATCCTCGAGTGCCACGATGCCTTGTGTGCCGCCATATTCATCTATCACGATGGCCATATGAATGCGCCGGCGGCGGAAGTCTTCGAGCAGGTCGTCGATTTTGCGGCTCTCAGGCACAAAGAAGGGTTCGCGAATCAGGGTCTGCCAGCGGAAGGAGTTGTCACGGTTGCCGATATATGGCAGCAGGTCTTTGGAGTAGAGTATGCCGCGGATGGTGTCTTGCGATGTGTCGTAGACCGGTATGCGCGAGAATCCCGAGTCGAGTATCACTTTTATGACGTTGTCCCAGGTCTCGTGATACTCCACATCGGTGACATCCACACGCGATATCATGATCTCCGACACCTCTTTCTCGCCAAATGTGAGAATACCTTCGAGCATCTCTTTCTCCTGTCCCTCCTTGATGTCGGATATCGAGAGGGCTTTCTCAAGCACATCGGTAGAGATATCCTCCTCTTTTTTGGTAACGATGCGGTTGATGAGGGTGGATGATTTGACCATTATCCGCGCGGGGAGATAACACATCTTGTAGAGCATCATCAGTCCGCCGGAGGCACTGAGCACCCATTGCATGGTGCGCCCGCGGGCCACGAGTTTGGGGAATATCTCGCCACAGAGCAGCAGCAGGAAGGTCATGAAGACTGTCTGAAGCAGGAAGTTAACCACCTCCGAGTTGAATTGCACGGTCTGGCTGATGGCGAATGTCAGAAGCACCACCATCGTGATATTCACAAGATTGTTGGAGATGAGTATTGTGGCCAGCAGGCGCTCTGAATCGCTGAGCAGCGTCATGGCCCGTGTGGCCTCTTTTGCGGTCAATTCCTTGAGCTCATCTATCTCCTGACGGGTCAATCCGAAGTAGGCAATCTCACTGCCGCTGACGAATGCCGACACCATGAGGCAGAAGATGGCTATGGCCACGATGGCTATCCAGCTTCCCCAGCTGGCAGGGGCATGAAATTCTATTGCCCGCGCTGCCATGCAGAGCATCGACGTCATCGGACCGGCGGGCATCAGTGATGTTGGTAAAGGGTCTGTATCCAAAATTTTATTTGCGTTTTCAAGTGATTGTGTGGAGATGGGCCGCAGCGCGGAGGCAGAGTTTGCGTCGGTATGCCGCGCGGTCAAAATAATGATGCTGACAAGGATGATTGCTCCTCGCCATCTCTCATCATTCTGAGCCACTTATCCATTTTTATGCAAATTTAGCCATTTTTCAGCTAATTACAAAATATATCACCAGCCACCCGACAATGTGCCGCCGCCGGCCCCTTTGCGCCGCGGACGGAAGGGTATCATCTTCTCTACCTCTTCAATCTGCTGATGATTGACATACCAGATGTAGCCTTTGACATGCGTGAAGCGGCCGGTGGCCATGAGGCGCCCCATATATTCGCCTACCTGACGCCGGTGGGCCTTGATATTGGAGGGGTCGCCGAATTTGTAGTCTATCACAATGGCGCCTCCGTCGGCATCTGTCATGACGCGGTCGGGGCGCTTCATGAGTTCGCCGGGATGCAGCAGGGGACGCTCGTTGAGCACTCGGTATGTGCCGTCAAACCAATGCCGGTCGCTGACCCACTCGATGGCGGCGCCGAGCGAGGCTTCATACTCGCGCATCATGCGGCGGGTGATGAGGCCGCGGCTGCGTATCTTGGAGAGGGCGTGGGGGATGTCGGAGGCTACTACCACATGTTCGAGCACAGCATGCTTGAGGCTCCCTTCCGAGCGGGGGTCGATGCGGTCGTCATCAGCTGAGTCCACCACGGGCGGTGTTCCTTCGGGGTGATATTTGAGTATCTCGCGGTCGGAGTTGATGTAGTAGCGCCCTATCTTGCGCGATTCGACACTCCCACCCCGACGGCTGCGCTGCCGGGCGAGGGCGGTAGCCACATCCTGCAGGGGCTCGCCGTAACGTACCTGCCATTCGTCCTCTTTCTGCAGTGCCCCCTGCGGAGGGAGCATGTAGCTGTAATCCTCTCCGGCATCGGGCCGGGTGGCAGCGTCCGCTTCGACAGCCTGCTCTATAAGAGCGTCGACATCGCGGCAGATTTCATAGGCGTGATGACGCATCAGGGGGGCATCGGCGGAGGATAGCTGCGGGGCTGCGGCGAGGCCGTCGGAATCAGTCGATTGCTTTTTGAAGGGTCCGGGCAGGTAGATGTAGAGTTCGCTTACGGCTCGAGTGAAGGCTACGTAGGCTTTGTTGATCTGGTCAGTCTGCACCCGATGGCGCTCTTCGGCATATATGTCGGCCCAGGCGGTGCCTTCGGCCACCTTGGAGCTTAAGGTGATGGGCAGGAGCTTCGGCAAGCGCGCCGAGTAGCTGAGTTCGGTAGGTATGGGCACCCACATCTCTTCGCCGCTGCGACGCATGTCGAGGCGCAGATCGATGTCGGGGAGTATGACACATTCGAATTCCAGGCCTTTCGATTTGTGGATGGTCATGACGTTGATGGCGTCGGTGTCTTCGGGCGATGACACACATATGCGCTTGCCTGACGTGTCCCACCATCGCAGCATCGAACCGATGTCGGTAGGATTGGCTTCGCAATAGTCGAGCACTGCATCCTGGAATGCGGCTATGAAGGGGGCTTCGGTGCGGCGCTGATGCGGAGTGAGGAAGACTTCTGCGAGGGCTTCTGTAAGCGAGGGGAGCGTGATGGCCTGCATCCCTGCGATGAGGGTGCCGAGGGTGTCACCCTCTACTGGCATCTCCATGAATTCACGCAGGCGCTCCTGAAGCGATTTGCCCGGGTTGCGGGCTGAGAAGAAGCTGAAGCTGTTCTGCAATTCTATCCAGTTGACCGAGCGCGAGGTCTGGCGTCCGGTGCTGTCGGCGGGGCGTTCCTTACCCTCTACACTGTCCTGAATGAGGCGGAAGCATTCTACAAGGGTGGTCACGGCCGACGATGTGTCGAGGGTGAGTGAGTCTTCGCTCACAAACTCCAGTATCTCATCACCCTCGCCAAGGGTGTTGTTGTAAGCCATGAGGCCGGCTATCACCTCTTTGCCTGCCTGGCGGCTGTTGACGATTACTGCCACCTCTTTCTGCCTGTAGCCGCGCCGCAGCAACGATGTGATGAGATTGCCTATGCGGCTGATGATCGGCAGGGGGATTTTGCGCCCGGCCTCTGAGTCTTGCGATGCGTCGGCGCTATCGGCTGAATCCGGTGTGTTGTCGGTGACATCTTCGAAGGGAGCGGTGAGGTTATGACGGTCGTAGAAATTCACCTCTACATACCCTCTCTGGGGCTCGCGGCTGCGCGGATATTGCACGGTGTTGGCATAGAGTGTGGCTATCCGGTCGCTCAGGCGCGCGGCGAGTGAACTGAAGAATATGTTGTTGAAGCGCACTATGTTGAGGCGGCTGCGCCAGTTGGAGTTCTCCTCCTTGCTATAGCCGCGTATGTCGGCGTCGCTGAAGGTGGAGGGCACTATATCGGTAATCAGCGTAGGTTCGGCGCCACGGAAGCGGTAGATGCTCTGCTTGGCATCGCCGATGATGAGATTGGGATGTGCGTGCGATTCGCTCTCCAGCAGCAGGGGGCGGAAGTTGTCCCATTGCTTGAGCGATGTGTCTTGAAATTCGTCGATGAGAAAGTGGTTGAGGCGCGTGCCGAGGCGTTCGTAGATGAAGGGCACATCATCATCGGCTATGATGCGGTGTATCATCGTGTTGGTGTCGGCTATCTTCATGGCGCCTATGTCGAGAAGATAGTCGTTGACACGCTGGCGCAACGTATTGGTGAGTGCCACTTTGGGCAGCGCGGGCTTGATGAGCTCCCAATAGCTCACCTCATCGCTCTGCAGATAGTTTTTCCAGGCCTTAAAGGCATCGCAAAGCTCCCGCCAGGTGTCGGCATATGGCAGCAGTTGCTGACTGAGGGCTTTGGGCACTTTTGAGTTGACATGTTTGGTTGAGCGGGTGTCGAGCTTATACTCTCCCATAGGGTCGGCGTCGCTGCGCATGAGGGCGCGAAGGCAGGCGGCGTTCTTTTCGCCATAGGGGAGCAATGAGGCGGGGTCGCCGAATGGGGTGTAGGCATCAAGAACACTCCGGGCCAGAGATGGCAGGGGAGCGAAGAGGTCGGCGGCTTTGTCGGCGATATCGCGTTCGATTGATTCGGCAGCCTGCCGCAGACTGTGGCCTGCGTCGAAGTATTCGTCGAGCGATTGGCGCACGGCGCTGTATTCTTCATCATCAATCTGGGCCGCTACCTTGCTGAGGGCGCCGAACACACCGCTGCCGGCCTTACCCTTCTGGCGCTGCTGGAAGAGATTCCACTGCGCACCGCCGCGTTTCATCTCCTTGTCGATCATATGGCGCACCCAGTAGCGGTCGTCGGCGGCTGAGTCACCGGCCGAGATATCGTCGACGAGCGACGTGGCGGCCGTGGCGGCTACATGCTCGCTGTCGATAAGCACCTGATACGAGTCGGGCAGCTCCGATTCGTAGGCAAAAGTGCGCAATATATTCTGGAAGAAGGCGTCGATGGTAGAGATATTGAAATCGGAGTATTCATACAGCACCTGATGCAGCGCCTCGCGGCAGGCGGCGCTGACGTCGGCTTCCGACACCGCATAGGTCTGCGTGAAGTAATCCATATAATCGGGGCGCTTCCCTGCCGGGGGGTAAGCCAGCTCATAAAGCTTACCTACGATGCGCTCTTTCATCTCGTTGGTGGCCTTGTTGGTGAAGGTGACGGCAAGGATATGCTGCACCGAGTCGGCAAGTTCGGGCATTGTGCGCAGGCGCCGCGTGGGGCCATCGCTGCTTGCCACGGTGATGAGCATCTCTATGAATCTCTTGGTCAGTGTGAAGGTCTTGCCTGAGCCGGCTGAGGCTCGCTGCAGTGTGAGCATGATGATTCAGGTGAGTATTAGTGAGTTTGTATCTTCGGGAGTCGGTTCACCCCTCCCCCTTGACTTTATAACCTTTCTGACGCAGAAGGTCGGCGGCCTGATGGCGGCGATCCCCCTGCAGCAGAATCTCTCCGCCGCGTGCGGAGCCTCCGCAGCCTATGCGCTGCTTAAGCCAACGGGCCACATCCAGAGCCTCGGCATCATCTGCCTCATCAAAACCTTCGATGATGGTGGCAGCCTTGCCGGCGCGCCCTTTCTTCTCATAAAACATTCTCAGCACACGCCCCGACACAATCGCGTCTCCCCCGCCGGCTTCAGCCGGGGGGAAGACGTCAGTATTGTCGCCGGATGCGGGCTCTTCGGGCATTTCGCTGGCGCGAAGTGCCCCGAGGGCCTCTTTCCAGTCCATTTTATTTACCCAGTGTGTCGGCAGGTTTGAACTTGCAGACCTTCTTGGCTGCAATTGTGATTTTCTCTTTTGTGCGCGGGTTGATACCTGTGCGCTCGGGCTTCTCTGTCATTGAGAATGTGCCGAAGCCGAGAAGCTGCACCTTGTCGTCATTCACGAGAGCCTGGGCAATCGATTCGAGCACTGCGTCTACGGCTGCCTTGGCATCCACTTTGTTGAGGTTGGCCTTAGCTGCAACCTCATTGATAAGATCTGTCTTGTTCATAATATATTGTATGTTTAAAAGTTGTCAATCTCGAAATGAAGAATCCTCCCCGCGATCAAGGGGGATAATTCCGGCAGGAGCGCACTCCTCCCCTATATCCTTATAACTGATTGCAGCAACAAATAGTTATGCCGAAATCAACATTTTCCCCAAAATTACATAAAAAAATCAATTCCCCAAAAAAATCACCACCCAAACCCCCATTTTCCCCCCGCGCAGCCCCCGCAGCCGCC
>CAJTNN010000025.1 GCA_910577585.1 uncultured Muribaculaceae bacterium
CGCATTACGCAAATTGAATCCGCGTTAATCCTTCCCATCCGCGGCGCAGTCGCGCTGCGACAAGCGAAACATCCGCGCCCTTAAATTCCTTCCCCATCTTACCAATTATGAGATATTTAGGGTCCTCTTTAACTTAACGGCGTTGGGCGATGCGCCCACCCGTAAAGGTCGTGCTCCCGTAAAGACTGTGCGCCCGTAAACGACTGTAAAGGATTGGAAGATTCCAAATATTAATGAAGATTGACCATTTAGACACAACCTCATTCTGTAGTTATAAAAAAAATCAGTAAATTTGCGTCAATTTCAATTCTGAAGATGACCCCGTATTGCACATGCCAGACTGAGCTAATGAACTGATTTCAACTTTTTACGAAAACTAAAAAAAGAGTTTAAATTAGTTCACTAGACAACGGCAAGCGAAAAATCCATGCCAGCAGCTTTTGGCGTAAACCCGACTCAAGAATCTAAAAGATTATGATTACAGGACAGATAAAGAATCAGATCGACCAAATATGGGATACCTTCTGGACGGGTGGTATCACCAACTCCATAACCATACTTGAACAGATGACCTATCTGTTCTTCATGAAGATGCTCGACGACCAGCAGCTTCAGCAAGAGCAGGTATCGCAGGCTCTCGGCATCGAAATGAGTCAGGATGCTGCCTTCTCTTACGGCACATGGCATAACCCGGACACCGGTGAGGATGTGCCACTTGATTCTCTGCGCTGGCATGTTTTCAAGCATTACGACCCTGAGAAGATGTTCCGCACTGTAAGCCGCGATGCGTTTGCCTACATCAAGCATCTCAACAGCGGCAGCGACTCGGCCTACTCCCGCTTTATGGGCAGCGCAATCTTCCTGATTCAGAATCCGCGCACACTGGTGAAGATTGTCGACGGCATCGACAATCTCGACATGAACAACCGCGACACCATGGGCGACACCTACGAGTATATCCTCGGCAAGATGGCTGCCAGTGGCAACAACGGCCAGTTTCGCACCCCCCGCCACATTATCCGCATGATGGTCGAACTGATGCGGCCCACGCTCGCCGACACCGTCTGCGACCCTGCCATGGGAAGTGCCGGCTTCATAGTCGAAACCGCCAAATACATCAAAGAACACTATGCCAAGGAACTCATGAATCCGGCCAACGACCGTCATTTCCGCTCTACGATGCTCCACGGCTTCGACACCGACCAGACCATGCTGCGCATCGGCGCGATGAACCTCATGCTGCATGGCATCGACTCCCCGACGGTGGCATATCGCGACTCGCTCTCCGCCGACAACACCGACAGCGACCGCTACAAGCTCATCCTCGCCAATCCCCCCTTTGCCGGAAGTCTTGACTACGAAGGTGTGGCGAAGTCGCTGCTGACAGTGGCAAAGACCAAGAAAACTGAATTGCTGTTTCTGTCGCTCTTCCTCCGTTCGCTCGAGGTGGGTGGCCGTTGCGCCTCCATCGTGCCGGATGGGGTGCTTACCGGCAGCACCAATGCCCACAAAGCCATCCGTAAAGCTATCGTAGAAGGCAACCGTCTTGAAGCTGTAATCTCCATGCCATCGGGTGTGTTCCAGCCCTATTCGGGGGTTTCCACCGCCATTCTCATCTTCACCAAGACCAATTCCGGAGGCACCGACAAGGTATGGTTTTATGATATGAAAGCCGATGGTTTCTCGCTCGACCAAAAGCGCACAGAAGTTGCTGACAACGACATCCCCGACATCATCTCACGCTTCCACAACCTTCAAGGGGAAACCGGGCGAACGCGCACCGACCAGTCATTTCTCGTGCCCCTTGCTGAGATCCGGGAGCATGACTACGACCTCGCATTCAACACCTATAAAGAAACAGTCCGCGAAGTTGTTCGCTACGATGCGCCGGAAGTAATCATGGAGCGAATCCGCCGACTTGAGGAGCAATTCCTCGATGGAATGGTAAAACTCCACAACTTGCTCACTTCTGAAAACGCATAAATATGTATACTCCTCCTTTCAAGATAACATCAAAGATTCTCAATCTTGTGGCTGAAATCTCAGCCAAGATAGAGCGGTACGCCATACTGCTGGAGCAAGACACCGAATTGCGATTGCGAAAGGCAAACCGCATAAAGACCATCCACAGTTCGCTTGCCATTGAGGGTAATGAACTGACAGAAGATCAAGTGCGCGACATCATCAATGGTAAGAATGTCGTTGCACCTCTGCGCGAGATCCAGGAAGTGAAGAACGCAATCGCGACCTACGATCTTTTTCCCACCTTAAACCCCTTTGATGAAAAGGATCTTCTTCTCGCGCATCAGACCATGATGCAGGCATTAGTCGACAATCCGGGGCACTGGCGCACAGGAAATGTGGGAGTTTTTGGAGAGAAAGGGTGTGTGCACATGGCGCCACCGGCCAATATGGTGCCGGGGTTGATTGCCGACCTGTTTGGTTGGCTGAAAGATGCCGATGACCATCTACTGATACGCTCATGCGTGTTTCACTATGAATTTGAGTTTATCCACCCATTCATTGATGGCAATGGCCGCACAGGTCGGTTGTGGCAGTCGCTCATATTGACACAACTTCATCCTTTGTTTGCCCATCTTCCGGTCGAGAATATGGTATTCTCCAACCAGCAGGCATACTACAATGCCATCACAGCCTCCACCGCCGCCGGTGAGTCCACTCCCTTCATCGAGTTTATGCTCGGCGAGATACTTGCCACCCTCGAGAAACACAAGGGAGAGGAGATAACTACTGAAATAGATGGTTTTAAGTTCAAATCCTCATTTGCATCAACTTTTACTGAAGAATTTGCACGAACTTTTGCACGAACTTTTGCACGAACAATAGCCAAAAATATAAAGACGATAGCCAATAGGGAAAAGACATTCAGTACATGCCAGCAAATCTTGGTTTTAATGAAGACAAAGGATTCCGTCAATGCCAAATTTCTGAGTATATCTACAGGAGTGGCCGAACGCACGATTCGCACGTATTTGAAGCAGCTCATAGAAGCCGGGATAATAAGTTATACAGGCACCACAAACAATGGTGTTTGGCAAATAACCTTGACTGAGAAAGGAGGTCAGATATGAAGCATAATTGGGAATATAAGCGATTTAGTTCAATTGCTGACATCCTATACGGATGCCCGTTTGAATCATCGCGGTTTAATGTTGACGCCAAAGGTATGCCATTAATTCGCATCCGAGATGTTAAGCCTGGTTGTACTTCCACATTTTACGATGGTGAGTATTCTAAAGAATATTTAGTCAAAAAGGGCGAATTACTTGTTGGGATGGACGGAGAGTTTAATATAGCTGCTTGGAAAAGTGAAGAGGCTCTTCTTAACCAACGAGTGTGTAGAATTAAGTCTAAAAACGAGTCGAGAATCTTAACGAAATATTTCTTCTACTTTCTCGGAATTGAATTAAAGAGAATTGAAGAACAAACTAGCTTTGTTACAGTAAAACATCTATCAGCTAAAGTTCTAAATAATATTTCAACGCCTATCCCGCCGATGGAGGTACAAGAGCAGATAGTTGCGGAGTTGGATAAAATCAATGAGTTGATTGAGGCTAAGCGCGAGCAGTTCAAGCTGCTCGATTCCCTTGCACAATCCATATATGTCCATATGTTTGGCAATTGGTCTGAATTTGAACAATTGTCAAACTATGTAACACAGCTAATAGGGGGAAAAAGTTTGGCAAGTCTGGAGCCTTGCGCAAATAAAGTGTTAAAATCTGGTGCTGTTACCTATGACTATTTTGACGGTTCTTCTACAAAATTCTTACCTCAGAACTATATACCACTAGAAAATCATAAGGTTAAGGTTGGTGATGTTATTATAAGCAGAATGAACACTGCAGAACTTGTGGGGGCCTGTGCTTATGTATTTAATGTTGAAGAGAATATATATCTTCCTGACAGATTGTGGCGTCTTGAGTACAAGCCTAATGTAAATCCAATTTTTCTTTGGAAGAGTCTAATTAGTGAAAGATCAAAGAGGCAAATTAGAGCAAAAGCATCTGGAACAAGTGGCTCAATGAAGAATATTTCTAAGCCGCTGTTATTATCCGTACATATTCCCAAAGTTCCTCTCGTCCTTCAAGAACAATTTGCAACGCAAATTGAGGCTATCGAGGCGCAGAAAGCCACGGTTGAGAAGTCAATTGAGGAGTTGCAGACGTTGCTGGATAGCCGCATGGAGTATTGGTTCAATTAAATCTTCCACCTTTATGAACGACAAGATTTCAATACGATTCTATAATAACCGGCCTGTACGTGCCATTTGGGATGATGCCAATAGCAAATGGTGGTTTTCGGTATTGGATATAATCGCGATATTCAACGACCAAGATGACTATGCCAAGACGCGAAACTATTGGAAGTATCTAAAGACCAAGCTAAAAAAGGTAGCACCGCAGTTGGTTAGTGCCACTAACCAACTGAAGCTAACTGCTGCCGATGGCAAAAGTTACAAATCGGACGCACTTGATGCCGAGGGAATTATGGAACTTGCCAAGCAGATGCCCAACAATAAAGCGATGGGGTTCCTCGACTGGTTTACATACAGCGAGAACACCGTAGACGGACGGAGTCGCAAAAAGGCTTACGACCTTTTTGAGTCGGGATTGTTGCGTAAACTTGAACCGGGTAGCATTAAATGTCTCCAACAGATTCATGCTTATATCTTTGGCGGTCTTTATGAGTTTGCCGGGCAGATTCGCACCAAAAATATTTCCAAGGGTGGATTTACCTTTGCCAACTGTATGCACTTCCCCTCAACTCTACAAATGATTGAACGAATGCCGGAAACCACCTTCGATGAAATTATTGATAAGTATGTGGA
Organism: uncultured Muribaculaceae bacterium; assembly: GCA_910577585.1. Classification (GTDB taxonomy): domain Bacteria; phylum Bacteroidota; class Bacteroidia; order Bacteroidales; family Muribaculaceae; genus Lepagella. Next base: position 4,850 of record CAJTNN010000025.1, read on the forward strand.
GATGAATGTGGCACACCCATTTATGGAGGGTAATGGACGCAGCACACGCATTTGGCTAGACCTTATGTTGAAACGTTCATTGAAGAAATGCGTTGATTGGAGCAAAATCGACAAGAATGAATATCTCGAAGCGATGCGGGAGAGTGTTGCAGATTCAAGCCATATCAAGGCATTGGTGGAGCCTGCACTGACCTCGCATATTGACGATCGGGAGACCTTTATGAAAGGTATTGACTATTCTTATTACTATGAGCAAAACGACTGAGCCATGCTGAACTTCGACTACCTTAAAGCGCTATCGGAAAACGAACTCACGGCATTGGCGGAGTTGTATCGTTTGTGCGACCTAACAGAGACGCGCCAATATACCGAGCCCGACTCATCGGCTATCAATGCCCGCAAAGCTCTGGAATGGCTCACAAAGGCAATCTACAGGATGAAGAATGTGGAGATACCGGAGCGCGCCAAGCTGATTGACCTCACCACATCGCCAGTCTTCACCGACTTCATCAACGACCCTAAGTTGATGAAGGCCGTGCATTGGATTCGCAAAGTAGGAAACCTCGCTGCGCACGATGGTACGGTGACCCGCGCCGACTCGTTCTTCACTGTGCTCAATCTTTACAACCTCGTCGGCGGTGTGCTGCTGAAACTTCATGCCATAGAGAGCCTTGCCCCATTCGACCGAACACTGCTCCCGACCAGACAAGCGCGTCGGCGCATCATGGAGGTACGCGCCGATCAGACCCCCGAGCGCTTTGCCGACACGGTGGCCGCCACTGCCGTAGCGGAGGCTCCGAAAGTAACGCCGGTACTGTCGTGGGACGGAATCTCCGAGGCCGAGACACGCCGCCGCTTCATCGACCTGATGCTGCGCGAAGCCGGATGGCAGGTGCTCGAAGCCCAAGGCGACATTGCCGCCTCCAAGGCTTGCATCGAGGTGGAGGTGCACGGTATGCCAAGCGCAAGCGGGGTGGGGTATGCCGACTATGTGCTCTTCGGCAAGGATGGCAAACCACTTGCAGTCATAGAGGCAAAGCGCACAAGCGTCGACCCTCATGCAGGGAAACATCAGGCCGCACTCTATGCCGACTGCCTTGAGGCACGCTATGGCGTGCGCCCGGTGATATATTACACCAACGGATTTCAACTGCACATCATCGACGGCTTGGGCTATCCCGAGCGTCAGCTGTTCGCCTTCCACTCTGAGAAAGACCTCGAACTGATAATGATGCGCCGCGCCACAAACTGTAAAGTCACCGACTTCTCCGTAAAGGAGGAGATCAGCGACCGATATTATCAGAAAAGAGCCATCAAGGCAATGTGCGAATGGTTCAACTCGATGCACCGTCGAGGCCTTCTCGTCATGGCCACCGGCACCGGCAAAACACGCACCGCCATCTCGCTTGTAGATGTTCTTCAGCGCAACGGCAGGGTGAAGAATACCCTCTTTCTTGCCGACCGCACATCGCTCGTGAACCAGGCGGCACGAAACTTCGGGAAACTATTGCCCGGCTCGCCGATAACAGTGCTCAGCGACAAGACCACGGAGGTTGACCCCAACGCCCGCATTACATTCTCGACCTATCAGACGATGATAAACTATGTCAACACCGACACAAAGCCATATAGTGTCGGACGATTCGACCTTATCATCATCGATGAGGCCCACCGCTCCGTATTCGGCAAATACGGCGATATATTCGACTATTTCGACTCGCTGCTCGTAGGACTTACCGCCACACCACGTGACCAGGTGGATAAGTCGACCTACGAACTGCTGAACCTCGAAGGTGGTGAACCCACGGACTATTATGAATATCAGACGGCGGTCGATGACGGCTATCTTGTGGACTACACCGGTTTTATACGCGGTTCAAAGGTGGTCAACGAGGGAATCAGATATGATGACCTGACCGAAGAGGAGAAACAACAACTCGAACAAGTGTGGGAATATGAGCAGATAAACAAAGACCCCGACGAAGACTATGAACCCCGCGACATCCGCGAGCAGGAGATATACAGATATATCTACAACACCGACACCATCGACCGCATGCTTCAAGACCTGATGGAGAATGGTCTGAAGGTGGATTCGGGCGAAAAGATTGGCAAAACCATCATCTTCGCCATGAACTCCAAGACAGCGCGGCTGATAGTGGAGCGCTTCAACCTGCTCTATCCGCAATACGGACCTAACTTCTGCGAACAGATTGACTACTCCATAAAATACTCACAGGATTTGATCGACAAATTCAGTGTCCGCGACTCATTGCCGCAGATTGCAGTGTCGGTGGATATGCTCGACACCGGTATAGATGTAGTGGACTGTCTGAATCTGGTATTCTTCAAACGTGTCCGCTCACGCATCAAATTCATGCAGATGATAGGCCGGGGCACACGCCTGAGTCCCGACATCTTCGGCACCGGAAAGAATAAGGAGCGCTTCTATATCTTTGACTGGGGTGGCAACTTCAATTATTTCGCCACCAACCCTAAGGAAGGGAAAAGCATACGTATTCAGACACTGACAGAGCGACTCTTCGCCGTCCGCGCCGACATAGCCTGCACATTGCAGGCGGCTCAATATCAGGCCGACGAGTATGCCAAGGGTATGCACGATGAGTTGAAGTCGCACCTTGTGAAGGAAATGGAGAAACTCAGCGACCTTCACATTTCCGTGCGTAAAGAATGGGAATTGATAAGCCGTTTCCGCACGGCAGAAGCCTGGCAATATGTCGGCACCCTCGACCTTCAGGAGATAAAGAAACGCATTGCTCCACTTATCCCCTCGACATTGGAAGATGAGAGAGTCAAGAAGTTTGACCTTCTCGCGCTCTATTGCCAGCTCGGGCTGATTGACGATGCATTCGAAAGCACACGCCATGAAGTGCAGATAACCCTTATTGCAGATGCCCTGCGCAAGCGAGCAGCCATCCCTGACATCAAGGCCAAGATGCCGCTGCTCAACGAAGTGATGACCGCAGAGTTTTGGGAGCACAAAACCCTCGCATCGCTTGAAAATATGCGCCGCGAGCTCCGCGACCTTATGAAGTATCTCGTGGGTGAAAGCGGAAAGACCTTTACAGTAAATATCGCAGACGATATTACCGACGAAGGCGTAGCCGGCCCGATATCCACGACAGTGACATATCGGCAGAAGGTGCTCGACTATCTTGCCGAGAACCGAGACCATCCAGTGCTTCAAAAAATACATAATCTGGAGCAACTCACCGCCGACGACATTACTCAACTTGAGCGTATTCTATGGGAAGAGCTTGGCACGAAAGAGGACTATGTGAGATACATGCAGCGCGAGCAACTCACAGCCGATACACCTGTGGCAGCGTTTATCCGCAAGGTGGTGGGGCTCGACAGGACCAAAGCCATCAGATTGTTTTCCGACTTCATTTCCGCCAATACATTGACATCGGAGCAGGAAGAATTCATCAACAACATCCTTAACTATGTCTGCCAGAACGGCGACATGGACAAGGCCGTGCTACGCGACAACCGCGTATTCTTCCAGTATCTGACAACCTATTTCCCCGACAAAGTGGCGCAAGTAGCCGGATTTGTCAGCCACCTCCACAACGCCATAACTGCCGCATAAATATAATTGAGAATGAAATGTCTTGAACGATTCATAAATAATCTTTTATTTACAATGAAGGATAGGCTGATTCGATTTTCGGCCACATGGCTCACTTTGACATTCGTGGTGAGTATCCTTGTTATTTACAATTTGGGACTCAAGTATGACATGTGGCCTTATCTCCCTTATCCGCCATCCGAGATTAGTTCCATTATTGTAAGCCTCCTTTACTCATACATAGTTTCTTACATATTCTTTATCCTTACAATAGTTCTACCGAGGGTTATAAAATTACTGAATTGGTATGGTTACGTAATGATTCGATTCAATCAGTTTTATGATGTTTGGGCAGTGATATACATAATCCATCACTTCTACTTCAAAGTGGGAAATTCAAAAGTGGTGGAAGATAAATATGTGCAATCAAAAGCTGCGACGACTGACCTTCAATCTTTATATAACGCAAATAGGTATGAAGTTGGGTTAAATTTACAGAACTGTTTGTATCAATTAGAAACCTTTTCTCATTTGGTAAGCAATCAAAGTGATGGGATACCGTCACGTCTTGAAGTTTTATTCCATGAAGTTACCTTTAATCCGATAAGAGCAAATGTACAAATGGTAATTGATGTATTGACGGATGGGGATATTCAAATTAAAGACGCACATTATTATGCTTTAAAGAGTATCAAGGCGTTTGATGAGCAATTTACCAACCTAAAAAATCTATCACGTCTATTAAGACACAACATAATAGTTGAAAGCCAGATATCACGGAATCGGATATTTCAAGAAACTGCTCATCATGTTGACTGGATAACTAAATAAAAATTGAAACAGAAGAAAAAGACTATATATTACTTTGGGGATTCCGACCATGAAGATTGGTTACGGGAGTTTGCATCTCTTGAAAAAGACAAGGCGCTCAAGGGTGTGACCCCATTCGGCATCACTGACTCACAGAAAATGGTTAATTTGGCTGATTTCAATCTTGAAGAACGAATGTGTGCTATTACACAATTAGATGCTACTATGTGTAATCCTCAAAACGAAATGTTCAAAATCTCATTATGTTTACATGTGTAAAAAAGTGAGAATGGAAATACATACTAACATAATATATAACAGTTACATACGCTTGAAAATCCGTGTAAAGCGTTCCAAAGTAAGTTAGGCTAATCGAAAAGTGATATTGATTTTCAGTAAGTTACAAAACCGAAAAGTGTTAAAAAAAACGAAGCGTTACACGTTTTTTTAATTCTAACGTCATTCTAACACTTACAGACTTGTTACAAAATGCGACATTTTGACCAATTTATAAAATACAAGAGGCCACCGCTAATGCTGTGACCTCAGGGTTCTGCGTCGTCGCAGGACGCTTTCAATGGTTTTATCTCCCATGATGCAAAGATACAACTTTAATCCGAAATAAAAAAACGGCAGACCATCCGAAGGCTGCACGTCCTTAAACGCCGCCATGTGAATCGCCGTGCCGTTTGCCACTAAGCTTGAAGTTATCGTGCCCCCTTGTGGGCTTTACAAAACTATAATGCACCGGGTAACATCATAGAGTTTTGAAAAAGGCAACAGTGGTGTTCTCTTGCCTAATTAATTCACCGCAAAGTTAATCAATTATCCTTTACCATGCAACTGCTTTTTTTGAGGTAATTGTAATATGTCCGCTCGGCAATGGCAAAACATGGGTAAATATAACGCCGCCAAATGTCGCGGTTGCTCATGCCTCGTTTGGCGTAGTAGTCATATATTGCGTTAACCTCATCAACGCGCTGGGAATATGAATCGGCCTATATCTTGTGTTTAGCCATAGGCGCGTTATTCAGGCGTTTTTGCGGACTATTGCGCCAATACCTTTGCCACGGATAGGCAGCACGATAAAACGCTTGTCAAAGCCTACAATCGTGGCGCGTTCCTTTGGATTGTCATAAGTGGCGTACATATAAATCTCGCCATCGGCTTTGAAAACCTCATCGGCGTAAAACGCCACACTTGCAAACGCTGGGGGTGCCTCACCGCCGTACTGCACTTTTGTAAGTTTGCCGCCCTCGGTGCTGTATGCCGGATTGTGGAGCATGAGAAGCAGCCGAACCCGGCGAATTTAAGCGGCTCGCCGTCCCTTATGTTGGTGAGGTCTTTAATTATATGGATTAAAGGACTTAAGTATGAAAATACGTCACCATTCGGGAATATCTATTTTAGAATCTTCTGAGTGTTTATTTAAATATGAGACATATCCATTCGCCAAATTAAGCAATTTTGAAATAGTATTTATAAAAGCCATGGAATATGCTCCTTTATGTTTTGACTTTTCATTGAAAGGATAGGTCTCGGAAATCGAGATAACCCCGCTTTCCAGTTGTCCTATATTTGCGTAAGCCATTCTGTAATTCTTTGTGAATAAGGACAGGCGAACCCTATTATCTTTGTAGAGTACTCTGATTTCTAATGGCGCAAGTATTCTTGTCGCTCCAATAAATTTCTGATCAAAAGCAACTTGTCCTAAATCACCTTTACAAACAAGCTGGTCTTGATTTGACACCTCAATAAGATTTGTCGGAGTTGTAAACACCGTGGCTAGCCAACCTTCGGTTAACGCAACCAATTCCATTCTTGGAATTGAATCCGAGCATGTCAATATATAGGTAATCTCAATTTCATTATCTTTATTTAGTGGAAATATCTGCTTTAGGCTCATCGCCCACTTGTTATTGTTTTTTTCTGAAAGACTATTAAAAATCTTTATTGACTTTCCAAGAGAATCACATTGCCAGGTTTGAGCGTGTATGGAGCTGCACAAACAAAGCATTATAAGAGACACTATGGTGCGTAACATTTTCATTATTCAATCATATTAGTTTCTGCAAAGATAACAAAAACTTTAGACTCCGGCAACCCTCTATCACACTTTAATTCTTCTAATTTTCCAGCAGCATTATCACTATTCAAATTTCAAAGTTACCCAAGTTCTAATCCTGGTTTATATGTGAGGATTTAGAGCGTTGGCCTGATAAATCCTTTGGTGTAAACTAAGGTATATCACCTAAGAAAAACTCGGGATGAGAACTGGAAGGTGTTGCATTAAAAATTATCGCAACTACTCCAAGTTTGTATTTGCAACGTTTATCCAATGGATTTGAGAGTTTTGAGTTGTTTTGGATTGCTTATTTATCTAACATGGCTCTGATTTCTTTGTCGAAATCGGAGTCAATTTGTTGTGTCGGATTGAAAAGGTCGTATTCTGCTTCTGCTTTTGCCTTGGCTTGTGCGGCTGAGATGCAGCCTCTGTTTGGTAGTATCTTGTAGTCGTTGAAGGTCAGGAATTTATCAACACTTGCGGCAAATTGCTCCATATTGAATACATTACCTCGCTCAATTTGACCCTCGATGTAATCGAAGTAAGATGTTACGGTGCGTTCAAGCGAGCGTATCTCTTTTTCCGAGAGATAATTTTTAGCAATGCTGACATCTGATTTAAGGATGCGGCCATCGGGTGCAGATTTCCAAGTGGTCAAACCCATGTGTGGCTTTGTATGGTCGGCTCCTGCATGGATGATTTCAGCTGCTGTATGTCCGGTAATCGCATAATGAAACCGATTTTGTACCATTGCATAAAACTCTTTTGTTGTTGGTGCAAGACGGTCGTAATCAATGCTACATTCGGCATAAATGTCGGTTATCTGTTGCCAAATTCGCCGTTCGCTGGCTCGGATTGAGCGGACCCTCTCAAGAAGTTCCCGGAAATAGTCTTGACCAAACACGGCGTCCCCCTGCTTTAATCGATCATCATCGAGAACAAAACCTTTGCGGATATACTCATTCAAGACGCGGGTAGCCCACTGACGGAAAAGAGTTGCACGCTGACTATTCACACGATATCCAACGCTAATAATGGCATCAAGAGAATAAAAAGTTTGTTCTCGTTTTACCTGACGGTTGCCTTCCTGCTGAACTATTAAGTTTTTCTTAATAGTTGCCTCGGGGGTTAGTTCATTGGTTTCGTAGATGTTTTTGAGGTGCTGATTTATTGCGGGAACAGACACATCAAATAATTGAGACATGGCCTTTTGAGTCAGCCATAAAGTCTCATTTTCGACATAGGCCTGAACAGTACCGGTGTTATTAGGCAAATTATATAATATAAATTGAATTTCCTTTGCCATTGATATCAGGAGTTGAATTTGAGGGTATCGAATTGTTTGAGGATTTCTGATTGGAATTGATTACTCAAAGAGTATCCAGTATGGGTCCATAAGTGTTGAATTTTGATTTCTTACTCGTGGATTTTCGGATACTGCAAATTTAATGATAAAATTTGAGACGTCTGGCATCGTCACTATTATAAATTTTTGTAACTTTGTCGGAGGGGGAGAGACTGGCGGCTTGGTCGGTCAGGCATTGGCGGGGGAGAGAATAATCAGTCAGCGAGCTGAGTGGAAAAGCTTATGAAAATCATTCATGTATCGGATCTGCATATCGGGCAGATACTCTATCAGAACTATGATCGCGTCGACGAACACCGCCACTTCATGCGTCAACTCAGCGAGTGGTGTGACTGTGAGCAGCCCGACGCGCTGGTGGTGAGCGGCGATATCTTCGATATCCAGCAGCCATCGGCAGCCGTGTGGCGCTTCTTCACCGAAGAATTTGTGGCCCTGCACCGTCGTGTGCCCTCGATGCGGATAATCATCACCGCCGGTAATCACGACTCAGCCTCACGCCTTGCCGCCCAGCGCGATGTGTGGCAACTCGCATCGGTCGACATCGTGGCCCACGCCCCGGCCATGAACTATAAAGATTTGCCCATCGGCTGGGAAGATGACTACATAATCCAACTCCCGACGGGCTACATACTCCCACTGCCGTTTATGGCCGGCGAACGCAGCGACGTCGTAAGGCATCTGCTTGATGTCGTGGCAGAGCGTAACACCTCGGCCCGGCCTGTGGTGCTCATGGCCCATATGGCAGTCAGCGGCTGCGACATCACCGGCCATGACTTCGACATCGGCAACCTCCGCACCCAGAACCTCGACAACCTCGGCAGCGGTTACGACTATCTCGCCCTCGGCCATATCCACCGTCCACAGACCCTGCGGCACGAAGCTGACCGCGAGGCGGATGCCGCCACCTATCCCGCACCCGTGGCCCGCTACTGCGGCAGCGCACTCCATGTCAGCGCCGACGAGGCATATCCCCACACAGTCAGTGTGGTCGAGATTGACCACCACCATGGCACCGTAGAGCTCCGCCAGTTGCGTATCGACCAACTGCGCCACTTCCACACCCTTCCACTCCCCGGCTCTCCCGCCATAGAGGATGCCCCCGGAGCTCTCGCCGCACTGCGCGACTTCTGCGCCAATCACGACGGCGCCTACGTCAGACTCCGCATTGACCGCAGCGTCAACCTTCCACCCGAATTCAATCAGCTCGTCTACGACCTCATCGCCGACTGCGGCCGCGACATCCGCTACAACCCCAAAATCGTCTGGACCGGCCAGGACCCCGATGCCGACCTCACCATGCAGCAACCTGAATTTGAAGTCGCCGAACTGCAGCAGATGCGCGACCCGCTGCAATTCGTAGAGCGCACACTCCACCAATATCCCGAACTTGACCTCCAGGAACTCCGCGACGCCTTTCAAGAGATAGAAGAGGAGGTGCGGCGCCTCGACACCGGCAAATAAAGCATAGAGCCACCCGCAAGCAAGACATAGCCCCATATGAAAATCAATCAACTCCATATACGCAACATCGCCTCGATAGAGCGTGGCGACATCGACTTCAGCCGCGACTTGCGCGAACCCGGAGCCGACGCCTGCGCATCGCTCTTTCTGATAGCCGGCGACACCGGAGCCGGCAAAAGCGTGATACTCGACTGCATCACCATGGCACTCTATGCCACCACGCCACGCATCAGCGGCGTCACCAACCCCACGCGCAATAAATTTATCGACGCCAACGGCGAGATGATGCAGATAGCCTGCATAGAGCAATACACACGCCTCGGCATATCAGAGAAAGATGAATGTTATGCCGAACTCATATTTGAAGACAACTCCGGACGCACATGCCGCGCGCGCCTGAGTCTCGGCATGAAGCGCGGGCGCGACAAGCGCCTATGCCATCGCCCCGCAGCCTGGGAACTTCAGATAGCCGACAATGCCCCCCTGACCAAGGTGGCCGAGATACGCGAAGCCATCAACGCCGCCTGCGGACTCACCTACGAGCAATTCGCCCGCATGTCGATGCTCGCACAGGGGCAGTTTGCCGCATTCCTCACCGGCCAGAAAGGTGAACGCGAAAAGATACTCGAGCAACTCACCGACACCCAGCACTTCAGCCGCTACGGCGAAGCCATCAAAAACATCTGGCAACGCGTAAAAGGGGAGTGCGAACTGCTGCGCACCCGCTACGATGCCGAGCGCCAACACATACTTGAGCCCGAAGAGCGCCGGCAGATAGAGGAGAGATCGGCTGCATTGATCCAGCTCCTCACCACACAGGAGAGCGACCTCGCCCGGGCCCGCGAGCGCCACACAGCCATGCGCAGACTCATCGAAGCCCGCGCAGAGCAAGAGACTTGCCAGACGCAACTCGACAATCTTGCGCAGGAAGCAGCCTCACCACGTCATCTCGAGATGCAACGGTTTGTGGCCGACTCCGATGCCACCGCAGAGATACGCACCCACCTCAATGCACTCGACACGCAGCAGCAGCGCCTCCAGCGGCTCCAGACCGAAGAGGATGCGTGCCGCACGCGCTTCGAGACTCTTGACGCCGACTTCGCCCGGCGCAATGTGGAGATAGTCAGCGGACTTGACGAAATCGACCGCCTGCAAAGCGCGTTGCAAGAGATGTCGCAGCAAGCCGATATATGTGAGCACGCAGCCCAGATAGACCTCAACTTAGAACAGCTGCAAAATGAAGAGAAAGAGATTGATAAACTCCGACGACAGCTCCGGACGCATCAATCCGACATCGACACCCTGAAGCTGAAGACCGAGCAAGCCGCCGCAGAAGAGGCCGAGCATCACAATCGCCTTGACCAGCTCACCAGTGAGATAGATGCCCAATCACGTAAGCTCGAAGAGATTGACACCCGGAAGCTCAATGCCGACATAGAGCGCAGCCTCACCCGCTCAGAGCGACTGCGAGGCATAGCCGACGACCTGCAGAATTATGAAGAGCACCTCAGCCTCATCGCCACACTGCGCACCGAGCACGATGCGCTCGCCAAAGACTTGCCAGCCAGAAAGAATTCGCTGAAGAGTGCCGAAGATGACTACGCACGTGCCGACCGCCAGAGTCGCGAAGCCCTCGAACTGCTGCATGCCATGCAGACCAGTGTCGAAGAATTCATGGTCGAGCTCCGCGCCCAGTTGCGGCACACCCATGCCGAGCAGTGTCCGCTATGCGGCCAGAGCCTCGCGGGCATGAACCACGACGCCGACTTCGACCGCATGCTCACCCCCCTGCAGCAGAAACGCAACGACGCCGAAGAGACCCGCCGCCTCGCCGACAAGCGCCGCAGCGAAATCGCAGAGGAGTATGCGCGGCAGCAATCGCAGGTTGACTCACTCGCCGGACGCCTTAATAAAGAGACCGATGCCGCAGCGGCCACCCTCGCCAAGATTACGGAGGCACTCGACCATGTGCAGATTGCAGGCTTTGACGCCGCCGCCATAGCCGCAGCAAGAGAGCCACTGAGGCAGGCGCTCGCCAAAGAGCAGGAACTCGCTGCCGTCACATTGAGCCGGCTGCACAAACGGCAGGAAGAGATGCACCGCCTGCAGAAGCAGCTTGACGAACTGCGCACGCGCCGCGACAAATGCGTGCGTCAGCACACCAAGAGTCTCAAGCAGCTTGCCGCCGCCCGCCAGGCCGAGGCCCTCAACGCCCAATCCATAGCCGACACCACCGCACATATAACTAACCGCAAAGCGCGCTGTCAAGAGATAGAGGCCGACCTCCAGCCCCGCTTAGCCTCCACAATCCCCAACTGGCGCGACGACATAGCCGCCACCCGTAGCCAAATAGCCGCCGATGCCCGCGAATATACCCGACGCAAAAGCAACCTTGACGAACGGAGCACACAAGTGGCAGAGCTCACGCGACTTGCCGAGCAGATCAGCGTGGTGCGCGACCATGTGCTTCGGCTCTATCCGGCATGGAGCCGCCCATTTGAACCCGGCGATTCCGGTCAGGCGGGTCAGACGGGTCAGACCGTTGAGCCTGACATCCACAAATCATGGATGTCGCTAAACTCTGACACAGAGAATTGCGCCGCAAAACTCGCCGACTGCCGCAGCGCCATCGCTGCCGCCCGGAAAGAGATTGACAGCTACACCGCCACTACCGGCATAGAGCTCGCCACACTGCGCGAACTCGACCGCCGCAAAGGTGAGCTCCCCGCAATCCGCGACCTCCTCACCACCCACCGCAGCAGCGTCATGGCCCTCACCGAAAGGATGGCCAGTATCAAATCAGAGATTGCAAACATCGACGCCACACTGCGCGACGCATCCACCGGCCAGCTAACCACCCCCGAAATGCTCGACGTCCGGCTTCAGGAACTGCAGACCCTGCGCGACACCACGATGCAGGAGCAGGCCACATGTGGCGAACGCCTCAAGACCGATGCCGCCAACACCAGCCGCTTCAATCAACTCCAGCAAGAATATGCCGCCAAAGAGAAGCAATACGAAAAATGGAGCCGCATCAACGCCCGCTTCGGAGGCACCCGCTTCCGCACCCTCGTGCAATCATGCATAATGCGCCCCTTGCTCAACAACGCCAACCTCTACCTGCGCCGCATCACTGACCAATACACCCTCACCTGCAGCGACATCAACGAGCAACTCTCCATCCTCGTGCTCGACCGCTACAACAAAGACCAGATACGCAGCGTCACGGTGCTCAGCGGCGGCGAGCGCTTCATGATATCCCTCGCCCTCTCGCTCGCCCTCTCCACACTCAACGGACAGGCCGGAGGCATCGACATCCTCTTTATCGACGAAGGCTTCGGCACGCTCGACGAAAAGAGCCTCGACAGCGTGATGCAGACCCTCGAGACCCTCCAGGAGATAGCCGGGCAGAACGGCCGACGCGTAGGCATCATCTCCCACCGCGAAGAACTTGAAGAACGCATCGGCGTCAAGATACGTGTTCGCCGCCACGGCGAAGGACGCAGCCGCATAGATGTAGAGGCCTGAGCAGCCCAAAAAATAGTGAAATATACCCTCGGGTTTTCATAATTCACAAAAAAAGACTAAATTTGTGGTGATTTCCAGCCGCGAGCCACAGAAGTCATTTAAACCTTTTACCAAAATAAAAATGACTTCTGCCAGCATAACAGCGCATCCGGCGACGGAAAGTAACCCAACAACAACGCAACAACAAGAATGAAAGCTTATGTATTCCCCGGACAGGGGGCCCAGTTTGTGGGCATGGGCAAGGATCTTTATGATAACAATGCCGAGGCCCGCGAGATGTTTGAGAAGGCTAACGAAGTGCTCGGCTTCCGCATCACCGACCTCATGTTTGAAGGCACAGAAGATGACCTCAAGCAGACCAAGGTGACCCAGCCCGCCATCTTCCTGCACAGCGTGATACTCGCCAAGTCACTTGGCGCAGACTTCAAGCCCGACATGGTGGCCGGCCACAGCCTCGGAGAATTCTCCGCACTCGTAGCCGCAGGCGCACTGAGCTTCGAAGAGGGTCTGCGTCTGGTGGCCAAGCGTGCGATGGCCATGCAGAAAGCCTGCGACCTCAAGCCCTCGACAATGGCAGCAGTGCTCGCATTGCCCGACGCGAAGGTTGAGGAACTCTGCGCCGAGGTCGACGACGTAGTGGCACCCGCCAACTACAACTGCCCCGGTCAGGTGGTGATTTCAGGCACAATCGAAGGCATCGACGCCGCATGCGAGAAGATGCTCGCCGCAGGTGCGAAGCGCGCCCTCAAGCTCAAGGTAGGCGGCGCATTCCACTCGCCCCTCATGGCACCCGCCCAGGAGGAACTCGCCGAAGCCATCGAGGCAGCAGCATTCAACACCCCCGTATGCCCCGTATACCAGAACGTAGATGGCAAGCCCCACACTGACCCCGCCGAAATCAAGGCCAACCTCATCAAGCAGCTCACAGCCCCTGTGCGCTGGACACAGGATGTAGAGGCTATGGTGGCCGACGGCGCCGATGAATTCATCGAGCTCGGCCCCGGCAAGGTGCTCCAGGGTCTTGTCAGCAAGATTGCCAAAGGTGTGGCCACCTCAGGCATGCAGTAATCATAGCAAGATAATCAGATGATAAGCCGCGGCTTATCAGTCGACAAGCGACAACCGGCAGTCAACGCCGCCATGCTTTCAGAGGCTGCCGCGCTGCCAATCCATATATTCCGGACTCTGCATCTGCAGGGCCCGGAATCTCGCTAACTTATAGAAGTCGTTTAAACTTTTTACGACATTATAAGACATTATAAAATGTAGTTTAAACAACTTCATAGAAAGAAGAAAAATATAGATGAATATAGCAATCGTAGGCGCATCGGGCGCCGTAGGGCAGGAGTTTCTCCGCGTGCTCGCCGAGCAGAACTTCCCAATCAGCAATCTTCGCCTCTTTGGCTCAGAGCGCTCCGCAGGGAGCCAGATCAGCTTCAAGGGGAAGGAGTATACCGTAGAATTACTTTCAGATGAATCCGACTTCTCGGGTGTAGACATAGCCTTCACCTCAGCCGGAGCCGGCACATCGAAGCGATACGCAGATGTCATCACCCGCCACGGCGCCGTGATGATCGACAACTCATCGGCCTTCCGCATGGACGACGACGTGCCTCTGGTGGTGCCTGAGGTGAATGCCGAAGATGCGCTCTGCCGTCCGCGCAACATAATCGGCAACCCCAACTGCACAACAATCCAGATGGTGGTGGCCCTCAAACCTATCGACGACCTCTCGCGCATACGCCGTGTGCATGTGGCCACCTATCAGGCAGCCTCCGGCGCCGGCGCCGCAGCCATGGCTGAGCTCAAAGGCCAGTTTGGCCAGATAGAGCGTGGCGAGACCCCTACGGTAGAGAAATTTGCCTATCAGCTCGCCTATAATCTGATACCTCACGTAGACGTATTCACCGAAAACGACTACACCAAAGAGGAGATGAAGATGTACCACGAGACACGCAAGATCATGCACTCCGACGTAATCAAAGTGTCGGCCACCTGTGTGCGTGTCCCTGTACTGCGCGCCCACAGCGAAGCCATCTGGATCGAGACCGAGCAACCCCTTGAGATTGCAGCCGTGAGAGAGGCCTTCGAGCGCGCTCCCGGTCTGGTGGTGTGTGATGATCCCGCCAACAAGAAATATCCCATGCCCCTCGACATCACGGGCCAGGACCCGGTGTATGTAGGGCGTCTGCGTCGCGACATCTCTGACGACTGCGGACTCAGCTTCTGGGTTGTGGGCGACCAGATAAAGAAAGGCGCCGCCCTCAATGCCGTGCAGATAGCCCAGTGGCTCGTGGCCAACGACCCGAAATTCAAGGGCCAGGCATGAGAATGAGCCCTACCACTATAAGCAACGTCAACACTAACCTTAAATCCGACATATGAAACAGAAAGACGAAAATCTCATGACGCCCACCGGGCTCCCCGAAAACGCCTTCCGGGAACTCGGTGACGATGAGGTGTACCGCCCGGTGATGGAGCCGGCGCACGACCAGAAAGAGGTCACCCCCTACTCGGTGATAACCGGTCTGGTAATGGCAATCATCTTCTCGGCCGCCGCCGCATACCTTGGTCTGAAGGTAGGCCAGGTATTTGAGGCCGCCATACCTATCGCCATTATCGCCGTGGGACTCTCGAATGCCCTTGGCAAGAAGAACTCACTAGGCCAGAATGTGATTATCCAATCTATCGGCGCCTGCTCGGGTGTGATTGTGGCCGGAGCCATCTTCACGCTCCCCGCACTCTTCATACTCCAGGCCAAGTATCCCGACATCACGGTGCAGTTCTACCAGATATTCCTCAGTTCGCTCCTGGGCGGCATACTCGGCATACTCTTCTTCATACCCTTCAGAAAATACTTCGTGAAGGATATGCACGGCAAGTATCCCTTCCCCGAGGCCACAGCCACCACGCAGGTGCTCATCTCAGCCCAGGCTGATGCCGAGACCGGCAAGGGCGGCCAGGCCAAGACGCTGATAATCGCCTCACTCATCGGCGGTATCTACGACTATCTTGTGGCCACCTTCGGATGGTGGGCCGAGACAATCACCTCCACCGCCTCAGCGTGGGGCACCACGATAGCCGAGAAGACCAAACTCGTGCTTAGCTGCAACACCGGCGCCGCACTGCTCGGTCTGGGCTACATCGTGGGTCTGAAATATGCCTTCGTGATTTTCGCCGGTTCGATATTCGTGTGGTGGATAGTGATTCCGCTGATGGGCACCTACGGCAGCGCTGAACTCGTGGCCATGGAGCCCGACATGATTTTCAAAGACTACGCCCGCATGATCGGCATCGGCGGTATCGCCATGGCCGGAGTGATCGGCATCATCAAGAGCTGGCCCATCATCATGCAGGCTGTAGGGCTTGCAGGGCGTGAGCTCAAAGGTAAGTCAGCCGGCATCAAAGAGGTGCGCTGGCAGCTCGACATCTCGATGAAGTACATCGTATTCTTCATTGTGCTCGCACTTGTGGCCGTGCTTCTCTTCTTCTGGTTTGGTGTGATCAACACCTTCTGGCAGGCAGCAGTGGCATGGCTCGTAGTGGTGGTGATAGCCTTCCTCTTCACTACAGTTGCCGCCAACGCCATCGCCATTGTCGGCAGCAACCCCGTGAGCGGCATGACGCTGATGACACTTATCATTGCCTCGGCCATCTTTGTGGGCATCGGCCTTAAAGGCACGAGCGGCATCGTGGCCTCGATGGTAATCGGCGGCGTTGTCTGCACCGCCCTCTCCATGGCCGGAGGCTTCGTGACCGACCTCAAGATCGGCTACTGGCTCGGCTCTACACCCAAAAAGCAGGAGACATGGAAATTCCTCGGTACACTTGCATCGGCCGCCACAGTGGGTGGTGTGATCATGGTGCTCAACCAGGTCTACGGCTTCTCGGGCGACAATGCCCTTGTAGCCCCTCAGGCCAACGCCATGGCCAAGGTGATTGAGCCCCTCATGATGGGTGGCGACACTCCCTGGATACTCTACATGGTAGGCGCCATTCTGGCCGCAATCCTCAACTGGCTCGGAGTGCCCGCGCTGGCCTTCTGCCTCGGCATGTTTATTCCCCTCTCGCTCAACACCCCGATGCTGGTAGGTGGCGCCATAGCCTACTACGTAAGCCACAGCTCGAAAGACCAGGCAGTCAACGACCGTCGTCGCGACCGTGGCACACTCCTTTCAAGCGGCCTTATCGCCGGCGGCGCACTCTTCGGAGTATTTGCCGCAGTCACCCGCTTTGCCGGATTTGAATACGTCAATCCCCTCAACGGCGGCCTGACGCAGATACTCGGTTGCACAGCCTACGCACTGCTCATCTGCTATCTCATCTGGGATTCCAAGCGAGTGAAGTAAGCGGGGCGCCTTATAGAGCGTCAACAGGAACAATCCCTTACCGCCGGCGGCATCAAAGAGCAAATGTATGCCGCCCGAATTAACTACCGCAACAAACAATGAAGTCGTTTAAACTTTTCAAAAAGTTTAAACGACTTCATTGTTTTAATTCACGTCAGCGGGTTATTCTACCGGGAGGGTGGGATTGATGAAGAAGACTTTTGTTGTGGCGCGGGTGACTGCTGTGTAGCACCAGCGGAAGAAGCTTTCGGCGAGAGCTTCCGGGTCGATGCCCGACATGTCGATGTATACGTGCGCCCATTGTCCGCCTTGCGCCTTATGGCAGGTGATGCAATATCCATACTTCGCTTGCAGGGCATTGTAATAGGGGTCTTCCGTCGTGGCCTTTATCCTCTCTGACAATTCACCCTCTTGCTCGGCCATGACGTGGGTGTAGAAACGGTTCATCTCAGCCGCCGGAATCGCCGGACCCTCTGCCACGAGCGACCTCAGCATAAGTTTCGCCCCGATTGTCAGCTCTGACGACGGAAAGAACAGCTCCACCTCCGTGAAGAAGCGCCCGTACATCTTCTCAGTATTACCTACCCACTTCACCTCAGCCATGTCGCCATTGGCGATGAAAGACTTCACCTTATTGATTTTGCTCCAATAATAATCATTACGCGCAATCACCAGGCGGTCGCCGCGCTGCAGCGGTTCTTCGGCCATCATCACCACATTGCGTATAGCCTGGTTATACTTGTTGGCCCTCGAATTAGAGCGGGTGATGATGATGGTATTCTCTGCCCCCACCTCATGCCACGAATCACTCAGTTTGTCGGCCAGGTCGGCACTTGAGATGACCTCTACATCGTCAAATCCACTCTCGATGAGGGCCGGTCGCACCCCCTCCTGCTGCGCGAAGAGCAGCTGGCGCATACGTGTGGCGTTAAACAGAATGCCGCTGTTGTCACCCTGTCGCATCGGCACATCGAGGGTGAACTCGATAGGCTGCAGCCCCAGCGCCCGGAGCCGCTCAGGATTCATGGCCGGCGAATTGTCGAGTCCCACAGGGGGGAGCTGAGCGATGTCGCCCACCAGAATCACCGCATTGCCGATAGCCGAATGGATATGGCGCAGCATCTGGCACAACAGCGAATTCGAAGGCACAGCATGGTCAGTAATCAGCGAAGCCTCATCGATAATAAACACAGAATTCGCATCATGGTTAGGCGACGGAGCATACTGTCCGTCGCTGCCGTCGCCCACGGGGCGGAATATGCGCCGGTGGATAGTCGACGCCTTACCCCCTGAGAAATCCGCCGCCACCTTGGCCGCCCTTCCGGTAGGGGCAAGTGTTATGGACTTCACCTTAAGTTCGGTCAGCGCCTTTATCAGCGCCGCCATGATAGAGGTCTTGCCCGAGCCTGCATAGCCATTGAGCAAGAAAATCTCACGCGGCGAATGATTGCATACGAATTGCGCCAGCGCTGCGATGAGCTGCAGCTGAAGGCGGTGAGGTTCGAAAGGGAGGTGCGCCCGAATGCGCATGGCCAGATCTACAGAATCCATGAGATATCGCGTGGGGAAAAATTACGATACAAAGAAAAAGCGCGGCAAAGCGATGCTCCGCACTGCAAAGTTATAAAAATTAATCAGAGGAAACTAAAAAAATATAATTGTACATGTGTGTAAGTGAAAATTATTTAGTAATTTTGTTGCATAATACGGGAGGGGTATCCGGCAGCGCCCCATGGAGCAAGTCAAGGTGCAAGTCTAACACTCTCCCGGCCTTCGATAAGGCATTCTTAAATGCAGGCTATCAATAATAATAAACCCAAATACAGGTAAATCCGAACAAAAATATATTTTTAGGAAACAACTATGAAAATCGAAAAAGTAATCGGTCGCGAAATCCTTGATTCGCGTGGTAATCCCACAGTGGAGGTAGACGTAATTCTCGAAAGCGGCGTTATGGGCCGCGCAGCCGTTCCCTCCGGCGCATCAACAGGTGTCAATGAAGCTCTCGAGCTTCGCGACGGCGACCCCAAGCGCTATCTTGGCAAGGGTGTGCTCAAGGCAGTAGCCAATGTCAACGGCCCCATCGCCGAGCTCCTCAAAGGCTGGAACGTACTTGACCAGGTAGGCATCGACGAGGCCATGATCAAGCTCGACGGCACAGAGACCAAGTCAAACCTCGGCGCCAACGCTATCCTCGGCGTATCGCTTGCCTGCGCAAAGGCAGCCGCCAACTATCTCGACCTTCCCCTCTACAAATACATCGGTGGCAGCAACACCTACGTACTGCCTGTGCCGATGATGAACATCATCAACGGTGGCGCACACTCTGACGCCCCCATCTGCTTCCAGGAGTTCATGATCCGTCCGGTAGGCGCATGCTGCTTCAAGGAGGGTATCCGCATGGGCACAGAGGTGTTCCACGCACTTAAGAAAGTACTCAAAGGCCGTGGCCTGAGCACTGCCGTAGGCGACGAGGGTGGTTTCGCTCCCGCACTCGAGGGCACTGAGGATGCACTCAACGTCATCATGCAGGCTATCCGCGAGGCTGGCTACGAGCCCGGCAAGGATGTGACTATCGGTCTTGACTGCGCATCTTCTGAGTTCTACAAAGATGGTGTATACGACTACACTTGGAAGCAGGGTGCAGACGCTCCCAAGCGCACAAGCGAGGAGCAGGCTAAGTTCCTCGAGAAGCTCGTCAACGAGTATCCCATCGACTCAATCGAGGATGGTATGGCAGAGAATGACTGGGCAGGCTGGAAGATTCTGACTGACCTCATCGGCGACCGTTGCCAGCTCGTAGGCGACGACCTCTTCGTGACCAACGTCAAGTATCTCGAGCGCGGCATCGCCGAGGGTTGCGCTAACTCAATCCTCGTGAAGGTTAACCAGATCGGTTCACTCACCGAGACTCTCCGCGCCGTAGAGATGGCACAGCGCAACCGCTACACTGCCGTGATCTCTCATCGCTCAGGCGAGACTGAGGATGCTACAATCGCCGACATCGCAGTTGCTACCAACGCCGGACAGATCAAGACCGGTTCTGCAAGCCGTTCTGACCGTATGGCCAAGTACAACCAGCTTCTCCGCATCCAGGAGGAACTCGGTGCAGAGGCAGCTTATGGCTATCCCCTGATCAAGCGCATCAACAAATAATTGCGACCCAATCCCCAAAGATGAGCGGAGCTCAGTCTCCGCCCGGACTTAGGAATAAAATAAAGGAGTGTGAAGGCTTGCCGCTTTCACACTCTTTTATTGCCTAAGCCATGCTAAGTATCTCTCAAAAATTAGTTTATATTTAAAAAAATTATGGAGCTATGATTCTTTTTGGTCTTTTTTGGCGCTTTTCGCCGTCTTCGTCAGTCGCTTAGCTCGCTAAGCTCCTTCCTCAGCCAACGAAAATCACTCAAAAAATCCTCAAAAATAATGCATAGCTAATTTTGGAGAGATACTTAAATCGTAAATCTCCTCAATCATAATCATAAATGGAAGCAGACTTCAATTATCATGGCGATGTAGTGGTGTTTGACCTCGACGACACGCTTATGCTTGAGCGTGATTACTGCCGCAGCGGATTCCGCTTGATAGCCGGCATGCTCGCAGCGCGTCACGGCGCACAGTGGCTCGGGATATCAAAACGGCTCGACACCATACTGCGCCGCAGGGGCGCCTACTTCGATTTTCTCGAAACCCAGCTTGCCCGCGAGGCCGGACTGAGCGACGCAGCCTTGCGCAGCGAGATGCAGCAGCTTGTGGACGCTTACCGCAGCCATGTGCCCAAGCGGCTCAATCTAAGGCCCGGCGTCAGAGAGATGCTCGACGAATTGCGCCGGCGCCGCGTGGTGATGGCCATGATTACCGACGGGCGCTCAGTCACCCAGCGCGCCAAGCTGAAAGCCCTCGGCATAGAGGAATACTTTCATCCCGCCAACATTCTGATATCACAAGAGACCTCGGCCGACAAAAGCACCCCTGCCAACTTCGAGTGCATCGTGCGCCGGTATCCCGAAGCGCGCCGCTTCCACTATGTGGCCGACAATGTGGCCAAAGACTTCCTCATGCCCAGCCTTATGGGCTGGCAGACCTGGAGGGTGCCACCGCACCACGATGAGGTGCACACCGCCATCCAGCCGGCCGACACATTCCAGCAACCGCAAAACGAGATGCACGCGTTTTCGGATATCTTTGTGGCCGTGAAAGGGGGGTGATTGGGCGATTGATAAAAAAGATAGATTAGTAATTGCAATATGTAGTGAGATAATCAGATTTCCAAAGGTTTTTCAAGATATTATGTCAAAAAGAATCTTCTTGCTATCAAAAATTAAGGTAATTTCCCGAGATGAATAGAAAAATTAAAGCAAAGTATGGAAAAATGAAAGGGTGGGATGAAATTTTTCTTCGGAAAACTTTGCAGATAAATTACAAATTGCTATCTTTGCAACATCAACCTAAAATCAGAGCCGAAATGACCACTCCGACACGTTCACCAATGATGCCCATGCGATGCGCCACCTCCGGGAAGCGTCATCCAAGGATACTCATAATTTACACCGGCGGCACCATCGGAATGATAGAGAATCCGGAGACCCGGGCTCTCGAGCCGTTTGACTTCAATCATTTGATTGAGAATGTGCCCAAGATCAAACTCCTCGACATCGAGATTGAGAGTGTGGAGTTTGAGAATCCGATAGACTCATCCTCAATGAATCCGGGCCACTGGCAGGATATAGCCAGAGTCATCGAGAAGCATTATGATGAGTATGATGGTTTTGTGGTGCTTCATGGCACCGACACCATGGCCTACACCTCCTCAGCCCTCAGCTTCATGCTTGAGAATCTCGACAAGCCGGTGATTATCACAGGTTCGCAGCTCCCGATCGGAGATGTGCGCACCGATGGCGAAGAGAATCTCATCACCGCCCTTCAGGTGGCCTCGGCCCGCGATGCCGACGGGCAGGCGATAGTCAGGGAGGTGGCCATACTGTTTGAAGACTTCCTTTGGCGCGGCAACCGTGCCACGAAGCATTCGTCCGACAACTTCTGTGCATTTTCATCCAACAACTATCCGGCGCTTGCCAGCTTCGGGCTCGGCATCAACTTCAACCGCGAAGGTCTGCTGCATCCCGAGCGCAAAGGGAAGCTCAAGGTGCACTATGAATTTGATACGAATGTCATAATGATCGACCTCTTCCCCGGCATACAGGAGCATGTGGTGCGCCATATGCTCAACACGCCCGGCATACGGGGAATCATCCTGAAGACCTTCGGCGCCGGCAACGGTCCATCCGACCCGTGGTTTATCCAGGCCCTCAAAGAGGCCACAGCGCGCGGCGTGGTGATTGTGAACATCTCGCAATGCTCGAATGGCTCGGTCAAGCCCGAACTCTACAGCGCCGGCCTCGGCATATCGCGCTCAGGTGTGCTCTCGGGGCATGACCTCACTGCCGAAGCCTCAGTCACCAAGCTCATGCACCTGCTCGGTTGCGGCAAAAGCAACGAAGAGGTGAAGTCGCTCATGAACCGCTCGATATGCGGCGAGATGACTTGCGTCTGACACGTGGATATGTCAAGCCAAATTTCTACAACCAAACGACGATTATAAAGATATTCATTTCCCCCCAAGCTGAGGGAAATCATTGCTTATAGATGGCCATCGGCGTCGCAGTGATTTGCGGTGGCGATGGCGATAGAAGATAAAAAATTACTCGTTACGTTATTAAGTTAAATATGGTAGAATCAAATGCGGAGCGCAGTGATGCGCTCCGCATTTATTTAGGGAGGTTGTTTAGTCTAACAGCTTGAATCTACTGAATAAGTTGACTCATGAAAGCTGATTCATGAGTCAACTTTTTATGGAACAATTTTCCGGGCTGCGGCGGGAGGTGTCAGTTCAGGAGCAGGCGATGGGTGGAGGCGGCTGCGGGGCCATCGCCTGTCAGGCGCACTATGAGGATTCCGCGGTGGTCAGTCGGAAGGAGGGTTGCAGAGTCTGAGGCATAGCCCGACGCTATCTCCAGGCCATCGATGGTGATGACTGAATAGCGGGTGCCTGCCGGAGCCTCGATGCGTATGACGCCGTCGGAAGCACTTACGGAATGGTGTGCAGCCGCAGAGTCCTCAATCATATCCACACCACTCGGCGTATAGGCCGAAGCCGGCATTATGTCGGAAGCCACTATAGAGGCCGTCTCATCGTCAATGACAAGGAGAATCACCTCAGTCTTATCAGGGTTGGACACAGTGGCAGGCATCTCAAACGAGAGGGTGAATTCCTGTGCCACATCTGACTGCCACTCCTTCGGCAACTCCTCGCCATAGAACCCCGGGAATATGCCGCGGGCCACATGCTGGTAGGTCATAAGCGGCGCCGGTATGGTCGACATACCCAATTCACCCCCCTTGAGATATGGAGCGAGATAGGGGAGGAGGAAGCTGCCATGCAGGTCGGCCGCCTGCTGCTCAGAGCAGTTGGCGTAATAGTTGGCCTGGTTGTAGCCCGAATCATGTCCCACGACATCATTCTCCACCACCACCAGAGCTGCGCTCAGTGCACGGTTAGATGAATTATAGCCATTGCGCACATTGAATTTTACATCCACACTCTTTCCCGCAAGATCCTCGGCTGAAGAATACGGGGGGAGATCCACACTCAATATGCGGGCATCATTATAGGAGCGTTCAGTCATCAGCTTCTGCACTTCCGTGGCATACGAAGGGTCGAGCCCGCGTGTGGCACGGTTGAACATAGCCCCCGGCAGCGCCGCAGTGCCGTTGAGCGCGCTGAAGAGTGTCAGATACTCCTCGACCCCCTGGCTCATCGGATCATAATAACCCTGATAGCCATGAATGGCGATAGCGATAGCCTTACCCTCAGAGTCAGAGCCGGGATACGTATCGAGATAATATGCCAGCGAGGCAGTGCCGCGCGGACAGAACACGCAGCCGGTGGCAGTGGCCTCTTCGATTACCACATTTGCCGGATAGGTAGAGCCAGGTGTGGCCAGAGAACCAGTCAGGATTGTGGGGAGCGCACCATCGAACCTCGGTGTCAGCGTCACGCGATAGCTTACGGGGGTGTCATCCTTCAGCGTCACCGCATTCTCGAAGATGATGCGCTGCATGACCATGATGTTGCTGGTGGGGCTGCCGAAGGTCTTCTTGAATTCCTTGGTTTCCGCCAGCTCGCCGTCAAGCTCGAGAGTCACATCCACATAATCGCACACCACCGGAGCCTTCAGACCGATATTGATATCGATATTTTCAGGCACATCGAGCTGCGCCACATCGGTAGTGTAGTCAGTGACATCCATTATATACTGCCCCATGCGCAGGTCGGTGAATCCGGTCAGACCCACATTGCTGCCGCTGACGACAAACGCAATGCGTATCTTCCGGTCTTTATGGCCATTGATGGGGGCTACGAGTTTCTTGGAGGTCAGATAAGTCGAAGCCGAGCCACGCACGCTCGACTCAAGAGCTACCTCCGAGAAATCCTCTTTGGCTGTGCCCCCCTCCGAGACGAGGATGCGGAATGTATTCAACCCCACACCGAAATCCTGTCCCTTATTGGCGAAAGCGCACGCCGTGAAGAGGAGCGCCGCATTGTCGTAGGGCACGCTGATGAGGGGAGATATCAGCCACTGGTCGGCCTCGGCGCCATCTTCAAACTCAGTGTTGGCCATGGCCAGCATCTGGTCGCCATAGCTGAGCAGCGTGAAGAATGGCCCCGAGCCATCCGCATTGAAATATGTGGCAGCCGCCTCGGTGGGGATGGCGCCGTTGCCGAGAGTTAGCCAATCGGCCGACGGATAATCGGAGTCCTGGCCCATATCCCAGAAATTCTCGGCGAAGAAGTCGGTGGTCTGCAGTGCGCAGAGCGCTTGCAGCCATCCGGCAATCGCGATAAGAGTGATAAAGAGTCGTTTCATATATTAGCTATTTAGTAAATATTTTTCCGGCTTAATGATGAAGTGGTTGAAACTGCTTCATCGGTCGAGAGGTGGATTGAGGGTAACGCAACCCTCAATCCACCTTGACCACGCATCCGGCTGAATGGGCCGTGATGAGCGGATAATACTGCGACTGGGCGGTGGCAATACCCGTGGAGTAATCGCCATCGCGGTCGGCAAAGACATCATAGGTGATGATGAACTTACCCTTCGGCAGACGCGTCAGGTAGAGGTTGGTGGCCGAAGTGCGGGTCTCACGCAGAATCCATAGACCATTCTGCACCTCATACTCGGTCAGTTGGTCGGCCGGCTGCATGCACCCCCCGCGAGAGTCGCGAATCAGGATATAATCCATGTCGCGGTCAGCCTCGAGAGTGAGAGTCACGCGGATGCGGTCGCCCTTCTTGAAATGAGTCGATGCCTTCAGCGCCTTCTCACCGGCCGGCGTAGACTCTATCGGCAGCAGGCTCTTGGTGATTTTAAGCTGTGGCACACTCTGAGCCTTCACCTCCATCACCGGCGCCACATACTGACGCAGCACACCGCCCCAGGCCGGCACCTTACCATTGCGCACCACACGGAGCACGCGTCCGGAAGCCATCTCCGGAGTCAGATCCAGGAAGAGATTGCCCGTAAGCGACTCAGCCGATTGCGGCAGCCGGAGCTCAGCATCATCAAGATAGATGCGCGGCATCGACATCGCCTCATCCGAATTCCAACCCAGGTCAGAGCCTAACACCGCATTTACAGTGGCAGTAGCCGCCGCGGGGGTCATATCAAGATTCCAGTCCTCGGTCTGGCGCGAGAGCACCAGATACTGACACATCTTCATGATAGCCTCATCCCCGGGCAGCACCTCATTGAACGCCGTGATGCAGAGCGCCGTCGTCACCATCGGAGGCAGCGAGAAGAATCCATTATCCAGACGGTCGAACCACATCCCCTTGTCCGGCTTATACGAAGCGAATTCCCTGACAGAATTCAATATCTCGCGAGCCAGAGTCGCATTCCCTTCGCGCATTGCCATTCTTGCAGCCTTAGCCTTGGCGCCGATTGACATATCGCGCCACTCCTTGGGCAGGCGTCGCACCATATCGTCATGCATGGCGCGCAGTCCGGCCGGGAGCGCGGCATCAGTCAGTGTAGAGCGCGTGAGGAAGTAACTGATTTCAGTGTCAAGCGGATATGTGGTCTTATACTTATCTACAGTCAGACGGTAATCCTCCGCAATCTTCGCATCGGTATATTTCAATCCGTCGGCTATCATCGACTTCAACTTCGACGATTCCGGCATATATCCTGCATCCTTCATCATTGCCGCCGCATTCACTACATTCAGAGATATCCAGAGGCTTGACTCCATTTTCGGCATCCAGCACCATCCGCCATCAGCCATGCGGTTTTTATCCAGGCGGTCGATGATATCATTGATAGCTTTATCAGCCTCACTCTCTGACAGAAGCGACTGCAGACCCTGCATCCGCTCAGACTCAGACTTCGCGTTATTTACCCATGGCGTAGAGTTGAGTGCGGCAATCTTGAGCGACTCATTCTTCTCAAGCGGCGATGTCAGCAGCGAATCAGCCTCACTACCGGCATAGAGTGATTTGAGAGCCTCGCGCACCTGCGGATAACGCTTCAGCAGTCCGGTCGAAACACTGTTGGCATATAGCGAGTTGAGAAGCGACAGAGTCGATTCGCTATCAGAATTGATGAGCCCCGAGAGACTCGTCAGCACATACCATGCAGGATTAGCGCAATAGTTCAGGGTCACCTTATCATCCTTATCCATATGCGGAAGACGGACGCTCAGGTCCAGGTCAGAGGGGGTGAGATAGAAAGTGGTGGATTCCATCACCGGCTGCGAAGAGGGGAGCACCGGGAAGAGGTCTTGTTCGCCATCAGAGTTGCCGTCGGCCGAAGCCACCGAGCGCACACCGAGCGCAGTCACCTCATCTGGCACATCGAAGCACACGCTGACCACACCATTCGCCATAGCCTCAAGAGCAAGACCATCTGCCACCTTTGACGACGCGATGACTTTGCCATCGGCCGGATTGAAGATTTCGATAGTGGCTGCGGCAGCCACCGGGTGGTCAGAGTTATTGAATACAGTGGCCGACACAGTAGCCTTATCCCCTGTCAGCAGGAAGCGCGGCATAAGCGTCGACACCATGATGCTCTTTGATGCAGTGGTCTCGAGCGAGCTCTTGGCCACATTCATATCCTTGTCGTAGGCCAGGAGTTGCAGAGCCCATGTGGTGTTGAAATCAGGCACAGTGAATGTGATGTCGAGATTACCCTCGGCATCGGTGGTAAGGTCAGGGCGGAAGAGGGCCAGCGGCATAGAGCTCGGACGCAGCTGCGGCATATCGGCAGATGAGTCGGCCGAGCCGTTATTTCCGGCGTCAGCACCATCCTCATCCTCAGCGCTCTCCACGGCAGATTCCTCAAGCATTACGGAATCCTCGGCTGCCGACTTATACGACACTTCATTCGCAACCATGACTCCGGGGACTGCACCGGTGGTCATCTTGCGACTGGTTGAGGCAAAGACCATCCGGCTACGCATCGGTGAACCGAATAGGTCGTAGCCCCAGAGATTCCATTCGGGCGAGAAGGGGAGCGCACATTGCGACGCCCCATTTCCGCTACGGATGACCGGAGAGGCGCTGATATATTCGGTGTTGGGTGAGGTCTGATTGATTCTGCCCGCAAAAGAATATGAGAGCAGCCGCTTCAGATACATATCCCACGAGAAGGGAGTTATGGCGTTCAGAGCCGCGTCAGAGAGCACCGCCAGCGACGGGGTGTAAGCCGAAGGTGTATCATCGAGCGACACGATAAATCGCCATGACTCCTGGCTGCCGGGAGTGATTCGGTCGCGGAAACTGATGGTCTTGATGTTGAGTTTGGTCAATTCAGATGCCGGGCGCACCTCAATCTGCTTTGTGATTTGCTGCAGATTATGGTTGGCGAAGAGGTTGATGCGCATGCGGTCGCCGGTCCGGGGCACTTTGCATGAGAGACTCACATTCTGAGCCGAGGCCTTGATCCATCCCTCCTTTACGACTTTTTCGCGGTCAGAAATCTGATAGAATATGCGGCTTGACGGGAAGCTGCTGCCGAAGGTCACCGGTATTGATGAATCTGCATCGGCCGAAGCATAATATGTAGACTGCGGCACCCATAGAGCAGTCTCCTCAGGAGGGGTGCGGTCAGAATCACGCCAGATGATGATGCGGGAGCTCACCGAATCGGGAATCCACTGCGCCTCACCCGACGGAAGGTATTCTTTGCGCCCCTCGGCGAGAGTGGCACGCAATTGATAAGTATCCGAAGGTAAGTTGGCCGACTTCAGAGCCAGGAGCGGCGAGCTGAAGCTCCCGGCGGCCACGCTCTTACCCTTGGAGTCAGTGAGGGTGTAGGAAATCTCTTTGCTCACGTTCTGGCCGAGTATGTCTTCTACATTAACCTTGATGACAATGGTGTCGGAGTCAGCCTTGATAGTCTGGTCGGAGGCGGATAATTGGAATCCCTCACCCACGGAAAATCTGCGCGGATTGCTCTCAACACTCTCGCCTGACTCAGATGTAGAGCGGGCAGAGATAGAGAACCAGCCCCCGTCATATCCATCCGCAATCACCTTCTCCAGACCGAGAGGGAGCGAGAATCGGCCGGATGCGTCGGTAGCGACAGTGTGCGAGAACTCATCGGCAAGCTCGGTGGCGGGTGCACTGCGCCACCACCACCAGACGGGGTTATACTTGATGGAAATCGTCACATCCTGATTAGCCAGCGGCATACCTGAATAGGTGTTCACCGAGCCCGAAAGGTTTAATTCGGCACCCTGCATCTGGGGCTCATCAATCTTGACATAGAAAGTTGGCGCCTTGTAATCGGCCACCTCAATCGAGGCGTAGCCAATATACTTCTGACTGGCATTTTCAGAGCTATCTGCGAGCGATGCCTGCAGAGTGAAGCTCCCGGTCAAGCCATCGGCAGGAATCTGCAACGACGCGTTGGCGCGGCTAAGCCGGTCGGTGGTGAGCAGGCAACTGTCGCACACCTGACGGTTGGCGTCAAGCAGGTCGACGCGCAGGTTGCAGTCGGGCACCATGCTGAGGCGGTTGAGCGAATCGCGTTGGCAGAGCACTACAGCAAACTCCACCTTATCACCCGGATGGAACAGAGCCAGATCCGTAAGGATTGTGGCCGACATGACGGTTGCTTCATGGTGTGGGGAATAGTAATAGTTGTATACGGTGCGGTTGATGACGTTGTCGCCCGAAGAGACTGTGCATTCGAAATTGTTGAAAGGTATTATGGCCGAGCCATCGGCGCCGGTGGTGACATCCGTCTGTCGGGGTGTCTTTGAACTCCGGTTGGAATTGCCCGCATGAATCCGCGCCCCTTTCACAGGTGCACCGGTGGCCGCGTCAATCACGAAGATACGCGTATTCTTTTCATCCACCGCAGTAGTGAATGTAGTGATATCAGCCACGCATATCACATCGGCCGCATCATCGAGCATCGAGGCGAAGATATCCTCCATCTTATCAGAGGCCGAGGCCACTACGGCATAGAAACCCGGTTTCAGAGAGGGTAGCGCGAGTTTGCCCGATCTCTTGAAGGGGATGGAATCAGAGCACGATGCGATGCCCAGGGATATGGGCAGAGATGTTTTCGGAAGGTTTCTCACCTTGCGTTGGTCGTATGAACCCGACGAGAACGTCCGGCTCACCGGCACCAGCAGGATATGGGCCTCATTGATATTGGATAGTGTATAGTCTACCGCATCCACAGGCTCTGTCATGAGTTGCGAGGGAATCTTGACATTCATTGTGGGATTGGTGATAACTGAGAGCATATCGCGCAGACATCCGGCCGCAGGCGAGTCAGGATACCTCTTCAGGGCTGCCTGGATCATATTATATTTCCGACGGTTAGCCTCAACCTCATCACTGTTCTCACATCCTTGATAGAGTGTAAAGACCAATACTTCGGGATGCAGCGGATGATCCAGGGGATATATGTCTATAAGCTGACGAGCATAGTCTTGTCGCGAGTCGGTAGGGAGAATCTGCAGCCGCTTCAAGCGCGCCATCATCAAGCGGCGCGCAGCGTCAGATCCGGCAGGAGTGGAGTCGGGGTAAGAATCTATCAGCATATTGATAAGATTCAGCCGGGTTAGCTGCTGTGCGGATGTGGAGTGGTCGGCTACAGTCTCTTCATTCACCGGCTTGACCTGCGCATTGCCCGGGCTTTCCGGTAGAATAAAGGGTATAGGAGCTTTCGTGTCGGATGCATCGTTGTAGTCAGCGCCCATCAGATCAAGTATGCTGATTGACTGATAGATGGCGAAGTCATAGAGCGACATGCCTATATCGGAGTAAGTCTCAGCCGACTCCACGAGTGGCGCCACGGCCTCAATCGGAGTGTCGATAAGTTCATTCTTCGTACGCAGAGCCTCGGTCAGAAGCTGATTGATGCGTTTGCGGAATTGCAGTCCGCTCCAGAGGGTCGGGTCGGCTGACGGTTCTTCATCCGGAAGAGTGCGGCGGTCATACGTATATCTGTTGGCGGCATACATCTCAGCCAGCATGCGCCCCTCGAGCAGGCGGGCCAATGAAGAGTATGGAGCCGGCAGCTCAGTGGCGAGTTGCTGAAAACGGGCGATATCCTCGCCCACGCTATCGCGGCTCACAAGCGTGGAGGCCACAGAGAGTTGCATCGCCGCGCGCAGCGCCGTCACCGGCTGCTTCCGGGCGATGGCGCGCGCATAGATTTTGCGGGCATCAGCGCTCACTGTCTGAGGATATGCGAAGTCGGGGGTGGCAAGCCCAGGGGCGCTTGCATCCTTAAGGTCGGCGCTTGCCTTGACAAGGTCGAAACTTACGCGCCGTGAGAGGGAGGAATCCATGGCAGCGGGAGTTTGAGAGATACGGTTATGCTCAAGCCGGGGCGTCACGTGATTCTGTGGCCCGGCCGAAGCGCTGAAAGATAAAGCTAATAAAAAGAAAAAAAAGGGAATCGCGTGGATCCCCTTGATAAGTCTGCTATTCATAGGCAGTCATGGCATATGAAGATGGTGAATAATGGCTGATTCCGGGGGAGGAGGAGGGGGCTACTTTGACTTAGCCGCTGACTTTGTGCGGCGCGTATTGTCGGTGGCCTTCTTCTTCTGCTCGTTGCGGCGTTTATGTCGCATATCCTGCATCTTGCGGCGGAAGGTGTCTTCAGCCTCCTTCATCTTGTAGATTTGTTTTTGCGAAAGGAATTTAGCGAATTTCGCATCATATTCCTTATCGATATTGACATCGCGCAGGCGGATTTCGGCCAATTCATCCGAAGCCTTCTTATAGTCAGCTTCAGAGGCATCCTTTTTGAGCGAATTCTCGATGGCGCGCATGCGCTCGAAATTCTTGTTCTTCAGGTCGCTCATCTGCTGATAGACCTCAACGAATTTCTCCTTCTGGTCCTCTTTCAGATCCATCTCCTGAGCGAGAAACTTAATTTTATACTCCATTATTTCCTTGAACATTTTCGGATCAGGAGCGCAATCGCGTTTCTGGGCCGTAGCCATTGAGGCCAGTCCCAGCACCGCAACTAATATGAGTAGAAATTTTTTCATCCGGTGTAAAATCAGGTATGCTGTGTTTTTTGAATTTCAATCGAAGCATATTCAGGTTTGAACTCATAGCCGAAGTCGGAGGCGAAGTCCTCGATGTCGTCATATTGAGTGCTGAGGTCAGACTCAAGGTCGAAGTCGGCCACCTCGTCATTGATTTCGTAGAGGTATTCGTATGTGTCGGCATCCTCCATAGCGAGCACTACATTAGCCGGCGGATTGCTGAGTTCGACAGAAGCGGCGTTTTGCGACACCATGTGGAACATCTTCATCATGCACCATATTCCGGCAAACATAGCCGCCATATAGACATAAGGCTTGATTCTCTGCCAAGTGGAGAGGGGTTTTGGCCGTGGGGCCTCCGGATATTCCGGCAGTTTATCCATGAATTGCTTCGAGAAGTTCTCGAAATACCCGTCGGGCACCGTCATGCCGGTGTCGCGTCCGAATTTTTCCAAGAGTTGTTCTTCTTTTCGCATAGTTGTGAATTTAAGAGTATTGCACTAAGTGTAGTCACTAAGGTTGAACCGCGCCATCCGGAAGCCAAACCTGCCGCATAGCCATCGATTCAGTTATATGACACGCCTCGCGCGCGAAGGTTTATACCCTCCGCAAACTTTTTGCGAAAACTTGCGATGGAAGTGGTATAACCAGAGAGTTGATAAAAAAAGAGGGGAAAATAGTGGTTGTGCGAACACTTCGTGGGGGCCGGATGTTATATAATCGAAAGGATGATAAATCGGAAGCCGGACTCGAAAGAGACCGCGCTTAAAAGATAAATTTTTCGTTTCATGATGTTAGGTTAGTTTGAAAAGTATTATGGAAAACACTTGACGGCGGCTGCTTGTGAAAGCAGCCGCCGTCGTTCGGTCATATTCACAGATTTATCGTCGTGTGTTGTTGTATCTAATTGTATGTAATTCGCGGACGGGTATCTGTTATAAATTGCTGAGGAGATAAGAATTACATACCTACTCAGCCAGTTTGTCATCCGTCCTCTGCCGCATCTATTGCATCGGCATAGCTCTCGAGACGTGAGGCTATGTCGCGGAGTGCCGAGGTCAGCACATTGCATTCCTCAGCCGTCAGCACTCGGCGCTTGCCGCTTACCGTCAGACCTTGAACCTTCTGGCTGAGCCAGGATTGCGATTTGCCGAATAGTCCCGGGCTATTTTAGATAGATTTAGAAGTCCATCAAGCTCAAGGAATGTTACCCATACGGCTTCTGATTTCACTTTCATTTGCTCGCTGCGTCTGTAAGCAGGATCGCAGAATTCTTCAAATGTAATTTTCTTCATTCATTGCGATTTTATTTCTCTATTCATTAGTGTCCACTAAAAAATCATAAGAGTGCTTTGAAATTATTGATATTCAAT
>CAJTNN010000026.1 GCA_910577585.1 uncultured Muribaculaceae bacterium
TTGTTTAATTATTTAACCGATTAGTGTCCTCCAAAATTTTTAGTGGACACTAATGATATTACGTTACTAATGAAGTTGAAGGGACTTCTTAGGCAAAATTAGCAAAAAATGAGCTAACGGCCAAGAGAATAATCCAAAAACGACAAAATGGGCAGCCCAAAGGCTTGTCGTGCCTTGAGCGTTTACAATCACATGAGCAGATATATTGACGCGGGTGCTTACAATAAATGGCGGGGCAACCATCCTCTCTTCAGAGGTTGCCCCGCCAAACTTAAAGTGTCGATAATAAGTCGGTAAGTAGCTGTTCAAATGTCAATCGGCGGCGACGATGCGCATATCGGTCGGCCAATTGAGGGTCAATCCTGCGGTCAATCAGCCGAGGTTGGGGTTATACTTGCTCCATTCGCTGATGGGGGGCATCACACCGAGTTCGATGACCTCATCGCGCAGAGCGCAGAGGTGGCGGTAGCTCTCCTCGAGAGCCTTCTCCTCGTCGGGGGTACCCTTGACGGGAGTGACGGTTACACCATCCTTGCTGACGGTGGTCTCCATGGCCATCATGATGTGCTGGAAGCGGTCGTTGTTGACATAAGTGCCTACCGGCCAGCGGAAAGTGCCACCACCCATAGCAGCCGCAATCATCTCGATAGAGAGGTATGCCGGGCTCTGGAAAGAGCTGCGTCCGCGCAGGTCGATGATGTTCTTGCCACCCTGGATGACGCGCACCTTCATCTCCTCCCAATCCTTTTCGGGGAGGCGTTCGGTGCCGATGATTTCGGTAAGGGGTTTGCCATCGACTGTGGCCGTAGATGCATACACAGCCATCTGCTCGCCGTGGCCGCCGAATGTGCGGCAATTCTTGATTTCATCAGCCGGGAGATTGAAATACTTGGCCAACTCATTGCGCAGACGTGTTGAGTCGAGTGCCGCCAGCGTGGATACCTGCGAGGGCTTCAGACCCGAATAGAGCAGAGTGATGAGGCCTGTGATGTCGGCGGGGTTGAAGATTACCACGATATGTTTCACATCGGGGCAATACTCCTTCACATTCTTACCAAACTCCTCGGCGATGGCCGCATTCCCCTTCAGCAGATCCTCGCGGGTCATGCCGGCCTTACGGGCCGCGCCACCTGAGTTGACGATATACGCAGCTCCGGTAAGGGCCTCCTTGATATCGGAAGTATATGTGAGGTTAAGCCCCTCGAAGCCGCATTGCAGCAGCTCCTCAGCCACCCCCTTCAGGCCGGGGGCATAGGGGTCGTAGAGACAGATGTTGGGGGTGAGGCCCATCATGATGGCAGTCTGGGCCATGTTTGAACCGATCATGCCGGCTGCGCCGACGATGACAAGCTTGTCAGTTGTGAGGTATGACATTGTTGTTGATAAATTTAAGGTCTGACCTCCGCATCAGTGCAGGGTAAGACCCATGATACGGAGATTGAATAAAAACTCTTGTATTATCGGAACAATGAGAGCTCCTGATTGGTTTTATAATCAAAGACTCATTTAGACTTTTTAATGTATCAGGTAGTCATCCGTGACGCCCGTATGGGGTTGGATACCTGACCTATAAGGAGTTGGATGCATGTCTTGAGATAGTGGTTGTCAGAACAATCTTTACAGACTCTGGAAAATTGTTTGAACAACTTTAAATAACCCGATTGACAGGAGGCAATATAATATGAAGCATATAAATAGAATCGCATCAATAGTGGCACTGGGTGTGGCTTTCGCTCTACCCGCCATGTCGCAGAACAGTGTGCCCGCTCCCGGCTCGGGAGGAGGTTTTAACCCTAATCCGGCCAACGGTATAGGCTGGAATCCCGGCCCGGCCGCAAGCTCAGCGCCTGCACCCGGAGCGGGGGGAGGCTATCGTCCCGGTGGCGGAATGGCATGGGGGAATCCGTGGGGTCCCGGTCCGGGAATGGGTCCGCAGGTAGTGGTCAATCTGAATCCCGGCTTTGTGAGCGGCATGAACTCCGGTGTCTGCAATGTGGTGGGTGTGGGTTATGACGCGCAGGGAATCTGGCGCACCATACCGATGACCGTAAGCTACAACTGGAATGGCGCCCAATACAGCGTACAGGTGCTCAATGCCTGGAATCCCTGGACCGATATGTGGAACCGTGGCGTAGACGCCTCAGCCTACAACACGGCCTATTATCTTCGTGGCACCACCTATGACTTCTATACCGTGCTCTCTACCGGCACATATTACTTCAATCTCTGAAGCCGCAAAGCTGTAGATAAATAGAACCTTTATATGCCTGTATAAAAATACGAAACCGTAAATCAATACAAGCTATAGATAAATACATAAGAGAGCCGAAACTCACTGATTCGAGTTTCGGCTCTCTTATGTAAAGATTGATAGTCGGGATTCGCAGCGTCAGTTGAGCTGAGTCCTGATGGAGTGATTTTAGAAGTCAGACTCGCCGTAGCCGGAATTGTCTATCGGCTCAGCCATGTCAGCCTTGTCGGCTTTGACGCGCATGTTGCCGAAGGAGTATTTGATGGTGAGGCGAATGTTGCGGCCGCCGCGCCAGCGTTCGCTATACTGGGTGTAGTCGGTGCCGTCGACGGTGCTCTTGAACTTTCGCGAGTCGAAGAGGTCGCGGCAGCTGAGCGAGAACGACCAGTCGCCGAGATTCTTGCGTATGCCGAGGTCTACCGACCATCCGCCCTGGCGGCTACCCTGTGCGGTAAGCATCTTTGAGGCATAGCGTCCGGTAGCCTGCACCGAGAGACTCCAGGGGAGTTTGACCGAAGCCATCATGCTGGCATCCCAGGCGAAAGAATTGCGCTTCACACCCGAGAGGTCGAAGGTCTTCCCCTCTTCAGACTGGTAGGTGGTCTGCCAGGCTGAGATATGATTGTTGTAGAGGTTGACGGTGGTGGTGAGGTCGAGACACTTGAAGAGATTATTCTTGCTCACAATCTCGACACCCGAGTCTGCCATGCGCCCGATATTGTCCCAGGTGGTATACATCACATTGCCGTCGAGGTATGAGATGCGGTTCATGTTGTTGCTGCTCTGGCGATAGTAGGCAGAGATGGAGATCATGTGCATTGTCCATGACTTCAGATAGTTGAGCTCGAAGGAGTTGGTATACTCCGGTTCGAGTTCCGGATTACCGAAGCTGATGTTGGAGGGGTCGGAGATGTCGCGGAAAGAGTTGAGCTGACCACCCCAGGGTCGGCGGATTCGGCGTGTGTAGTTGAGCTGGATCTCATTATCCATCGGCAGCGAGTAGCTCAGAAAAGCCGAGGGGAAGAGTGCGAAATTATTTTTCTTATACCAATTCACCTCATCACGACTCTCTGCATAACCGAGCGACTTGGTGCGCACCTGCCAAGCCTCACCGCGCAGACCGGCCGAGAAGCTGAAGTCCTTGACCTTGCCGCCCAGTGTGAGATATAGGGCGGAGATATTGTTCTGGTAGATGAAGCGGTTGTAGAGGTCTTCGGCCACGGCCATAGATTCAGGGTCGGTGCCCTGAAGGGTGTTGACCGGAGTATTCTCGTGGTTGTAGTTGCCCTGGTATCCGCTCTCGAGTTTGAGCCAGGGGAGAATCTGATTTGAATAGTCGAGTTTGGCCTCGATATTATTACTTGAGATATCCTGAGCCTGATCTTGATAGAGATCTGAATCATCAATCAGGGGGTCATCGAAAGTGTAGGCCTCATGATAGGTGTTGCTGTTGGGTCCACCCCAGTGGCTGTAGCCCACATTCATGTCGAGAGTATGGTTCTTGCTCCATTCATGGCGGTAGCCCAGTTCGACATGGGCGTTGCGCATGTCGCTCTTTGATGTCGAGAAGTCGGTGTTTGAGGTCCAGTGAGAGGGGAGGTTAGAGGTGTAACGGGTGTCGGTGTATCCCCATCTGTGGCCAAACATTCCGAATGCCGAAGCTGAGAACTGGTCGGCATCAGTGAGATGGTAGGTTGTGCCGAGTCGTACGAACACGTTATTGCCGTGGTTGCGGCTTTTGCCATCAGAGTTCAGGAATCCTCCATCATTGTAAGAGCGCTCAGAGAGCGAGCCGCCGGTGTTGTGGCGCATGCGGAAGCCCACACTTGCATACGACTCCCATTTAGATGAATTATAGTTGAAGCTGACATTAGCGTTGCCACCGCCACGAGTGTCGGCGCCGATCTCGGCCGAACCGAAATAACCACTGCGGCGGTCCTTCTTCAGTATGATGTTGATAATGCCCGAAGTGCCTTCGGGGCTATACTTGGCCGAGGGGTTGGTGATGACCTCGATGCTCTCGATGGTCTCGGCGGGAATCTGTTCGAGAATCTGCGCGCGGTTGTCGGCAGTCAGGCCCGACTCCTTGCCATTGATCCACACGGTGACACTCGAGTTGCCTCGGAGCGACACCTCGCCATCCTGGTCGACCTCGACCGAAGGGATAGACTCGAGCAATTCAGAAGCCGACTGTCCGGCGGCAGCGATATTGGCATCGACCTGAAACACCTTCTTATCGAGTTCGAAGCGCATTTGCGAACGCACCCCCTCGACCACGACTTCCTGAAGCACCTTTGTGTCATCGGCCAGCCGAAGGTCGCCGATGTTTACATTCTGTCCGCCCACAGTGACGGGGCGTTCCTGATCGATGCTGCCTACAGATGATATTTTCACAATATATTTGCCATCCTTCACTTTCGGAAGGGTGAAGCAGCCATCGAGGTCGGTCTCGGTGCCGATGGTCAGCGGATTCCCTTTGGAATCGAGCAACTGCACAGTTGCGAAGTCAATCGGAGCGCCGGTCTCTTTATTGATGGCGCGGCCGGAAATTGCCCCGTCGGCCATGGCGGTCAGAGCCATAGAACCGAGTCCGAGGGCCAGGATTGATCTCATATTAGAGTTCATAGTGGAAGATAATGATTTCAAAAACGCGAATTTCTAAGATTCAGAACCCTACCTTGATGCAGTGGAGTCATATATACTTTTTGACTACAGTGGAAGAAAAAGGGTCATACGGAAATTATGACTCCCGGAAGCGTGAAAAGTTTACTTCCGGGAGTCAAAATATTTGTATTGTTATGGTCGATGGTCAGATTTCTATGGCGAGCCGCACATTAAACTGTCGGCGTGTGAGGTAATTGGGCACTGCATATTGAAGATTGTTGACATCGGTGACCCAATAGTAGGAGCTGACGTTGGTCATGTCGAAGAGGTTGAAGCAATCCAGACCGATGATGATGCTTTTGAAATGGCGCCAGAAATTATATGGCCGCACTCCATCGGAGGGTGCCCCGACGAGCTGATACGAGAGTCCGACATCCACGCGCTTATAAGCCGGGGCGCGGAAGTAAGCCCTGTCGCGGGTGATGCGCGGCGCGGTCATGGTCAGACCATCAGAGAGGACTCCCCGCAGCGAGAACCGCAGTTTCGGGAATTTCGGGAAATAATCTGTAAAGAAGAGTCCCACCGAGTAGCGTTGGTCAGAGGGGAGAGGCACCTTCTTGCCATTCAGGGTCTGCTGGGTCTTCATCAGCGAGAATGTGATCCACGAATCCGAACCCGGCACGAATTGACCGAAGAGCTTGAAATCGAGCCCCATGATATATCCCTTCGAGTCGTTGATGCCCGAATAATTGATTTTCAGGTTATCGTACTCGTAAGAGATTAGCCGCGACAGATTCTTGTAGTAAGCCTCGCCGGTGAGCTTGAAGGGGCGGTTCATCATGCGGAATGTGTAGTCGGTGGCCAGCACGAGCTGGATGCTCATAGGCGATTTGATATCGCGGTTGAGAGTGATGTAGGAGTTGCCAAGCGCATCACTCTGGGCCATGCGGTATTCCTTATAGAATGGAGACTGGTAGTAGAGACCTACGGCCGCGCGGTAATTCCAATGATTGTTGGTGGTAGGCACGATATTGAGGTTCACGCGTGGCGACACGAGAAACTCCTTATTGAAATCCCAATAAGAGAATCTGACGCCACCGTTGAGGGTGATGTAGGCCTTCGGCGTGTCGAAGTATACGGCATCTTCGGCATAGAAGGCCAGTCGGTTGGTGGCTATGTCCTGGCGCGATGAGAGATTATAGATAAGGTGCACCCCCTCGGGCTGGGTGGGGAGAGAATAGCCTGCGGAGTCGCGCCATTCCCACTCTTTGGTGCGGTCATGAAACTTTTCGTTCTGATATATCAAGCCATATGAGATGTTGTTGCTTTTGATGACAGTGGTGCCTTTGAGGGCTGCCTGGAATACGGATGCCCGCAGACGGTTGCGCGAATGCTCCATATATTTGCCCACACCTAATTCGCCCCCGACGGCCTCGTCGCCTCCAGCTCCGGCCTGGTCGAGCCAATACTCGCCCGAGATGTCGTAGCTCACCAACTCATTGCTCTGGAAGCCTGAGAGCTGCAGACTTAGCGAAGTGGCGCGGTTGAGTTGATAGTTGGCTGAGAAGGAGGCCAGATAGGTCTCAAATCTGTCGCGCTCCTCACCATCGAAGTATACCTTGAACTGCTTTGTGTCCATCGACGTTCCGAATGATGTCTCGCGGTCAGCCGGAATGAAGTTGTAGTGGTTGAGCGAGATGTTGCCCAGCAGATTGAACGATAGTTTCTCGGTGGGGCGGTAGGTGATGTTGGTCTGATAATCGAAATAGAGAGGGTCATACTCGCCGCGTGTCTCCAGCGAACTAAGCAGCGAGTTATTCTTTTTAAGGCGCAGGCCATGCAGTTGCGAGAATTTAGAGCTGCTTTGACCGAAAGTTAGCGAGGCCCCCATAAGAGAGGCCGCGATTGAGGCCTCGATGGCCTCCGGGTCGCGGTATGTGATGTCGAGAGCCGACGACATCTTGTCGCTGTATCGCGCCGGGAATCCACCGGTAGAGAACCGTATGTTGCCCACCATATCCGGATTGATAATCGACAGACCCTCCTGTTGTCCGCTTCTTACAAGCTGCGGCCGATATATCTCAGTGCCATTGATATACACTGAGTTCTCATCAAACGATCCCCCTCGCACAGAATATTGCGAGCTCATCTCATTGCTTGAGTTGACGCCTGCCATAGTCTGGATCATGGCCTCGACCGAGCCCCCTGACACATCTGGCGAGGTCTTGAAGCTCTCCTTGTCGATCGACTGCATGCCATTGATATTCTGTCGGAAACCGGTCACCTCCACCTCGGCCAGCTCCTGAGCCTCAGTGGGGAGTTTGACATTGATGGTGAGGTTGCCTTTGGGGTCAATCAGTTTCCTGGTCACCGTCTTGAAACCGATGCAGGAATAGATCACTTCGAGAGTGTCCTTGGCCGCCACAGAGAGCGAGTAGTTGCCCTGCAGATCGGAGTTGGTGCCGATTGAGGTGCCGGCAATCCGGATGGTGGCGAATTCCACCGGTTTCTCCTCCTGATCGGTCAGTTTGCCCTCAATCTTGATATTCTCAGCCAGCATTGGCAGAGCGAAGGCCATCATGATGAGGGGGAATATATGTAGAATCAGATGCGGTCTATACATGATGCGATGTGTCATTATCTTAGAAACGCCAATGGCTATGGATTATTTTATTAATGAAGTTGTTTAAACTTTTTACGAAAAAACATAAAATGAAGTACATTTTTTTCTTCAAAAGTTTAAACAACTTCAATAGATTCAATAGCGCGGAAGGTAGAAGTATCGCGAATTTTTGGTAAATTTGTAGTCTGATATGGTGTTGTGGCCTCCGGCAACGCACATCTATGAATATAACCAAACGACATAAAGCATAAAATAATGGCACAGAAACCCTCCATACCCAAAGGTACACGTGACTTCTCACCGATTGAGATGGCACGCCGCAACTATATCTTCGATACCATCCGCGAAGCCTTCGGGCTCTTTGGATACAAACAGATTGAGACCCCCTCGATGGAGAATCTCTCTACCTTGATGGGTAAATATGGCGAGGAGGGCGACAAGCTGCTGTTTAAGATTTTGAATTCGGGCGACTTCATGAAGAGCGTCAACCATGCCGATATCGAGAATGGCAATCTGCCGAAACTCACCAATCAACTTTGCGAGAAGGGACTGCGCTATGACCTGACAGTCCCCTTCGCCCGCTTTGTGGTGCAGCACCGCGCAGATCTGCAGATGCCCTTCAAGCGCTTTCAGATTCAGCCCGTGTGGCGTGCCGACCGTCCGCAGAAGGGTCGCTACCGCGAGTTCTATCAGTGCGACGCCGATGTGGTCGGCTCAGACTCTCTTCACAATGAAGTCGAGCTGCTCTCGCTGATTGATTTCGTTATGGTACGGCTCGGAATCAATGTGGCCATCAAGCTTAACAACCGCAAGATTCTTGCCGGCATAGCCGAGGTGCTCGGTGCTGAAGATAAGATTGTGGATATCACGGTGGCCATCGACAAGATTGACAAAATCGGACTTGAGAATGTCAACAGGGAGCTCCTTGAAAAGGGATTGTCGGAAGATGCCATCTCGCGTCTCGAACCGATACTGACCCTCACCGGCAGTAATGCCGAGAAACTCGACCGTCTGGGCTCGCTGCTCTCAGCATCTGAAGAGGGAATGAAGGGTCTGGCTGAACTGCGCGAAGTGCTCGAAGGTATTGAGGCCCTCGAGCCGAAAGCTGATGTGGAGGTAGACTTCTCGCTTGCACGCGGACTGAACTATTACACCGGCACAATCATCGAGGTCAAGGCCAAAGATGTAGAGATAGGCAGCATCACCGGCGGTGGTCGCTATGATAATCTGACAGGAGTGTTCGGTATGCCCGGACTCTCCGGCGTAGGCATAAGCTTCGGAGCCGACCGCATATATGATGTGCTCAATCAGCTCAATCTCTATCCCGATGAGATTTCGGCCTCGGTCAAGGTGCTCTTCATCAATTTTGGGAAGGCCGAGGCGCGCCGCGCAGAGCAAATCATAGCCGTGCTGCGCCGCGCCGGTATCAGCGCTCAGCTCTATCCGGATGCTGCCAAGATGAAGAAGCAGATGAACTATGCCAATGCCGAGGGGGTGCCGTATGTGGCCATAATCGGCGAAGATGAACTCAAGGATGGCAAGGTGACGCTCAAGAATATGTCGACGGGCGACCAGCAGCAACTCACATCCGAAGAACTTGTGGAGCTTCTGGGTGCCAAATAAGGCCCGGCAGCTGCATTAAAGACAGTTTACTGATGAAAGATCTGATCAGCGAGCAGCAATTCATGCTCAAGCAGCCCTCGGCACCTCGGCGCACACCGAGCGATGCCTTCTACTTCAGACTCTCCAACCGGTTGGCCACCATCATCGAGAGCAGACATCTGCTTGCAGGGTGGGATCAATCACTGCGTCTGAGAGTGGCTCTGGCCCTGACTGGGTATATCCAGGATATTCTGACCGATGCGGGGATATGGCGGTCGTTTACAGAGCGCTGCCATGTGCTCTATGGTTGTTATGTGCCGTTCTATCCTGAGCCTGAGGATTATATCCCGCATGAACTCAATGAGATAGATGTGAGATTCCTCATATGGTATACACTGTCGATGAACAGCGATGAGCGCCGGGTGTGGAACCCGGCCGACCCCGCCATCGAAGAGGCCTCACGTCAGCTCCATGCCGAACTCGACAGAGTCTATGATGACCCTGACACCCCGATGCCTGATGACTACAACATTGCCAAAGGACTCGAGGTGGCAAATCCGGAAGAGGCCGATGAGGTGTTTCACTTCGGACATTGGCTCTTCATGCATTGTTATCTGATGACCCCGGCTTATGCAATGACCCTGGCTCAGATAATGAGCGATCCCGAATTGCGCAAGGGGCAGGACATGGAGCGACTGCGGAAGGTGCTCGAGGAGTCGATGATGGATGACCCCACCGGCCCGCTGGCCCTCTATCTACATGAGTGGCTCTATCTGATACTCGAAGGGAAGATGCCGCCGGCCCCCAAGCGTAGTCAGAGTGATGAGGAGGAAGCTGAAGACCATCCATGGTATACGGCATTCATGCGGGCAAATGACGGAGTGCCTATCCGGTT
This sequence comes from uncultured Muribaculaceae bacterium, assembly GCA_910577585.1. GTDB lineage: Bacteria > Bacteroidota > Bacteroidia > Bacteroidales > Muribaculaceae > Lepagella. The sequence goes on from CAJTNN010000026.1 coordinate 9,976, forward strand.
CTTCCATACCTACGCCGAGCTCAACCGCTTCTTTATCGAAGCTCTGGGCTGGGATGAAGGTGAGAATCTTCCGCACCTCAAGAATGCGTCGGATTTCGTGTTGCTCGTAAATCAGAAGAAGGGTATGCTCTGTGCGGCAGGCGTGGCGAAATGTATCCGTCTGCCCGAGAATCCCTGCTATGATGCTGAGTTTGCCCGCGAGAATGCAATCGACCTTCTGACTGTGCGTGGAGTTTGCCCGGCCGACCTCCTGCATTATGTGCTTGAGCGGAAGGGATTGCCCGATGCACACTTCCCCGGCACTGCAGATGCCGGGCTTGTGGAGCGCAATGCCGACTTCATAGCCCGCTGCTATCTGCAGAAATACTATCGCGGCGACTGACCCTCCCCCTCATCGCCGGCTTTGAAATCTATCTGACTTTATCATACATGAAAATCTCAAGAATTCTTACGATGCTCGCGCTCAGTGCAGCAGCACTCGGCGCGCAGGGGCAGACTACCCGTGAGGAGATGGCTGCCGACCTTAACAAGACCGGAGGCGTATACTACGCCTATCCGGTGACTGAAAGCCACAACACCCCGGCTCCGAAGGGTTATGAACCTTTCTATGTGTCGCATTACGGGCGCCATGGCTCGCGTTATCTAATCTCTGACCGCGATTATAAGTGGGTGGCCGATAAATTGCATGAGGCTGATGCAGCGGGTGCGTTGACTCCTCTCGGCGTCGATGTCATGCAGCGTGTGGATTCGCTGATGCAGGAGACCCGACTGCGCGGCGGCGACCTTTCGCCGCTCGGAGTGCGTCAGCACCGAGGCATAGCAGAACGTATGTATGCGGCGTATCCACAGGTGTTTCGTAATGATGCCGAAGTGTCGGCCCGAAGCACTCTCGTGGTGAGATGCGTGCTCTCGATGGATGCTTTCTGCGAGCGCCTCAAGGAGCTGAATCCGCGTTTGCAGATGACTCGCGAATCATCGCAGCGCTATATGGATTATCTCTGCCATCACTCTGATGCCAGCAATGCATGGCGCGATGATCCCAATAATTATAAAGAGGAGTACCGCAAGTTTGAGGAGAGTCATACCAATCCTGACCGCCTGATGTCGACGCTCTTCTCAGACCCGAAATTCATAGCCCGCAATGTCAATCCGCATGAGATGATGTGGGGCCTTTACTGGATTGCCTCAGGCATGCAGGATGTGGAGACAGATCTGACATTCTATGACATCTTCACTGGCGATGAGCTTTTTGATCTGTGGCAGTGCTTCAACTATCGTTTTTATGCCGGTGATGGCAATTATGCGGGGAGCGATGGGCTGATAATCTACAATGCAGCCCCCTTGCTCCGCAATATCATTGAGAGTGCTGACGCTGCTATTGCCTCCGCCAAACCTTCGGCTACATTGCGCTTCGGGCATGACGGCAACCTTATACCTCTGGCGGCCCTGATGCATCTTGAGGGGTGCGACTTGGTAGAGGAGGACCCTGAAAAGTTCTACACGGCATTCTCTGATTGGAAAGTAGCTCCGATGGCCGGCAATATGCAGATGATATTCTTCCGCGACCCGCGCCATCCCGAAAAGGATGTGCTCGTGAAATTCATGCTAAATGAAGAGGAGAAGCGCATACCGGTTGAGACTGCCGACTTCCCCTTCTATCGCTGGGATGATGTGAAAGAGTATTACCAGACACAAGTGCTCACACGCGATTGAAAAATGTGGGGCACCGTTGTGAATTCATCGGTGCCCCGCTTAAATAGTCTGCACCTCCATCTGGCCATTTGGCCTGACGGAGGTGCAGACTATATTTTGAGAGGGGGAGAGAATCAGTTAAGGCGTCCGGTTATGGCCCGCAACCGCAGTTTACAGACTCCGAACACTGCTTCGCCGAATATTCCTGAGTTCATCTTGCTTGTGCCGAGCTGGCGATTGACAAAGATAATCGGATGCTCTACAATCTTGAATCCAAGTTTATGGGCCTTGAACTTCATCTCAATCTGGAATGCGTAGCCTTTGAACTCGATTTTATCGAGATTGATGGTCTCGAGCACCTTGCGGCGGTAGCATACAAAGCCGGCAGTGCTGTCGCGCAGGGTCATGCGTGTGATAGTGCGCACATAGGCAGATGCGAAGTATGACATCAGTACGCGTCCCATGGGCCAGTTGACTACATTCACACCTGAGATGTAGCGTGAGCCCACACATACATCGGCCCCCCGGTCTTTGCATGTGTGGTAGAGATGCGTCAGGTCGGCTGGATTATGCGAGAAATCGGCATCCATCTCAATGATGAATTGATAGTCGCGTTTAAGAGCCCATTTGAAGCCATGGATATAGGCTGTGCCGAGGCCAAGTTTACCCTTGCGGGTTTCAAGATTGACACGCCCGGGATATTGCTTCATTTTTGATCTGACAGCATCGGCAGTGCCATCCGGCGAACCATCATCAATGATGAGCAGGTCGAACCCATCGGGGAGCGCCATGACCGTGTCAATCATCTTCTCGATGTTTTCGATTTCGTTGTATGTGGGTATAATTACCAGAACGTCACTCATAAGTTGCTATGATTAACTTCACGGGAGTGAAAATGGGATGATATCAACAATGTTGTCCTAACAACTTCGTTATCTCATCAGTCGGCGGGTTCAATTTACAAATTGACTTATCTTCACTCTCACCAAAGTGCAAAGTTAGCAAAAAAACATGAGAAACAGGGTTGGCCGGTGGTATTTTTTTTAGATGTCGTGGTATTGCCAATTGCCGATTGCATATGGCAGTTGTGTAGTGCACTTATATAAGGGCTCTTTAAAAAGCCACGTTGAATTTGCGCAGCATCTCTACGGGGTGATAAGATTCCTTTGCATAACGCAATCCCGGGTCGCCGGCGTCATCCTCACGGTTGATATATTGTATTTCGGGATGCAGCCCGCACATATATGCTGCAAATGACTTGTTGATCATCTCAAATCCGCCCGGCACATCGCGCAGAGCCTTTTCGATATGAATGAAGAGGGTATCACCCTTGATGTCGCCGATTGTGAAGGCAAGCAAGTTGCCTTGTGCATCGCGGAGGACGCCACCGGAGAGTACAGGGTCGGCATCGGCCATATATCCAAGCATCTCACGGTTGAGTTGTCGTTCGGTAGTGGCCATCGGTGTGTCATCACCTTCAGCATCAATCGCGTCCATAAATTGCAATGCCTCGGGCACATCATCGGGCGTCATGGGTGAGAATGTGTAGTCTGGATATGCAGCGAGAAACTGATTGACATGATTGCGCTTTTTCCCATATTTCTTACCTGACAGAGTCGACAGTGATGCAGCCGAGTAAAGATAATCGGCCCAATCAGGGAGTTCCTCAACCGATGAAGGCTGCAGATCCCGGAATTCATCGATGGCGTATTCAGGCACGGCACTGAATATCAAAGGTATCCCTTCGGCAATGCAATAGTCTTTAAGGATGGCCACACTCATCGACAATGGCATTTTGCCCACCGGCAATGAGAACGCCACCTTCGAGACATCGCTTTCGACCCGGCCTTTGATAAAAAGTGTATCATTCAGAATAGCAAATTCATAGTGAAAATAATCCACCCACATCAAGGTACCGCCATACGAGAAATCAGTGGTGCGTCCGGATTCTCTCTGCAGGAAACTCCATACCAATTGCATGTTGTCGGGGGTGATGCGTTTGAAATCGAGTTGGGCCGCCAGCGCCTTTTCTGCTTCCGAAGCAAAAGAATGTCGGTGCAAATCATTGCAAAATGTATAATAATCAGAGGCGGCAGCCGAGGCGATGGCCGGCGAACGCAGAATCATATGGTTGTTCATAGTGGGATACTTTATAAATTATATAATCAAAAATTGTGCCAGTCCACGGCTGCGTCATCCATGGCTTTATAGAGTGTAGCGAGTAGGTAACAGCGAGATAATTCAGCTGACATCTACGAGTCTCGCTTGCATTCAGCCCGGAGCTGGCATGTAAGTATCTTTTGAGGGATACTTACTTGGTTTCGACTATATAACATCTTGCAGGTGCCTGTGGTTTGAGGCTCAGCTCAATCATCCTGCCGGTAGGGTTGAGAGCCTCGAGATGGGAGAAGATAGTTGATGGTGACTCGCAGACGTCATGAGAGAGAAATGGCCTATAAAATCAAAAGGCCATCCTTCGCAGGATAGCCTTTTGGTGATCCGTGCAGGATTCAAACCTGCAACCTTCTGATCCGTAGTCAGATGCTCTATTCAGTTGAGCTAACGGACCGCTCATGTAGTAAAATATCCTATGTATACTTTCCAATTGTCGTCACGACAATGCTTGTCCTTGGTGATCCGTGCAGGATTCAAACCTGCAACCTTCTGATCCGTAGTCAGATGCTCTATTCAGTTGAGCTAACGGACCAAGTCAGCAATTTGAGAAGCAATCGTTGTTTCTCGTTTGCGAGTGCAAAGTTACAACATATTTCTGAACTGACCAAATTTTTTGACTAAAAATTTTAACATTTTTGTGTCGTATCTGGATAATATGATGTAATTCAGCTGGATAAGGACTTACAGAAAAATCCGGTTTCGCGCGCTTGAATTTTAGCTCGGCTTCATAGTTGTCGCGATCGGTGGTTGAGAGCGTTGCGAGTCGACCAACTTTTTCAAGTTTTGTAAATAGGTTGCTGTGGTCAGTGAAAGCCACATTCTGAGTAGTTCCCATATTCTTAATATTATATAAGTAGTTGCGAAGAATTAAACATCATAAGTGATTCTTTTTCAAAGAATGATTTGAACAATAATTTTACTTTCTCTTCGGCGCTTTTTGCCGTCATCGTCAGTCGCTTAGCTCGCTAAGCTCCTTCCTCCCCCGGCAAAAATCACTCGAAGATAAAGCAAAATTATTTGTTCATTAATTCTTCGCAACTACTTATCCATTTATCACATTCAGTATCACACTCCTCCTCTACATTTTTGAAGAAGGGGAGCTGGATAAATACGTAACGTGTGAGATTGTCGATAGTTCGCTTTGTCATATCATCTGTGAGGCTGATATGTGTCACCGGTTTTTCCTCAAGTTCATTGAGTTTGAAATTGCAGAAGAAGACACCAATGACTGGTGTCAGCTCATAATCCCATTCCACACCCAGTTCATTTTTGCCATGGAATCCTTGTTCTGAAATTGCCCTTGACACGTAATATATTGCTCGATGATAGAAATGTCGTTGCTCATTCTTCTGCATCTCAACGATGAACCTATGGCCACGTGAGGTCTGGCATAACAGGTCGTAACGTATGCCTTTGCCGTCGTGACGCTCGTGAAGGCGTTCATTGTTGAGGTACTTTAATGATACAATATCGCGCAAATCAGGATAATCTTCAAATAGAAGTTGTTTAAACTTTTTACGAAAAATATAAAATGTAGAGATTTTTTCTTCAAGCGCAATCTTAATTAATATTTTGGCATCTTTCGACCCTCTTGATCGGTCGCAATGCCCGCATTGCTCCCTCTTCAAGAGTCGAAACCTGCTCAAAATCTTAATTAACCTTGCACTTGAAAAAAGTTTAAACAACTTCAGGAGTTGAAGAAGTCAATCAAGAGTTCGGGCGAAACATCCTCGCGTCCGAAAATCAACTTGAATCCGACATCGTATGTGGGGTCAATATATTCAGCCATAGCACATTTCGTTTTTACAAAGATATGAAAAAAATGTTGTCTGACAAAATTTTAACGTAAATTAGTGATTGTCGCCTTTCATTGAATATTCAATTTAAAATCTCTTAATCAGTCCTATCAACCACCATTAAATTAGGATATCGCTACACGTCTTGAAATGCCAAAGTTTGGACTTATCAAGACTTAGGAAAGTAGAAACATAGGATCCTTGAGACTCAGCATAACCACAAATCTATTGATTCATTAGTGAATCTTATGGAAGAACATTGTTGCAATCTATGTTTTCGTATATATTTATAAATATGCAACCTTAGTTAAGATATATAACTGGAGTATGGAATATTAATTGTAGATATAGAGGTCTGTTTAAATATAACTGTCTCGATAGTTGTGTAAATACATTACGATTAGTTTAATAAATGTTAAAAAATACTAAATTTCTGTTTGGTGGTTGTTGGCTAAAATATTTTTATTAAATTTGCAACACATACATAGTAATTAAATATTTTCTAATCTTTGCTAAATAGTCGTTTGATTATTGATGAAGTGAAGATGCTATTATAGAAGGTATTATTATAGGGATGCTAAAATGTTTAAAATTATGGGAATGAAGCCTAGTAAATGTAATTACATATTGCAATTGGAGAAGAGTACGCTTTTTTTCAATGGTGTGACTGAAGCGTTCTTCGAAGTAGACAATAGATTTGCAGAGTCTTATAAGGCGATTATAGAATATCCAAATGATAATGTAGACGCCTTCCCTGCGTTTATCAAAAATATCAAATCTAAAGGATTCGTAGTAGAGGAGGACGCAGATGAGTTGGAAACTGTGAAACGTAAGTATGATGGATTAAGGATGAGGAATCATTACTTTTTGATGATTCTTCCTACATATCAGTGTAACTTGGACTGTTGGTACTGTACGCAGGAGCATGAAGCTTTGTTCATGTCAGAGAATGTTAAAGATAGAGTCATCAGACTTATTAAAAATAAGCTCAACGATGTCAACATAAAAGATCTTCATATATCTTGGTTTGGAGGCGAGCCTTTAATGGCATATGATAGGGTATACGAAATTTCAAAGTTTGCTAAAAAATATGCAGATGATCTTGGTAAGCAGATTTCAGCCTCTATCACTACCAACGGGACTCTCCTAACACCTAATCGCATTGAAAGTCTGCGAGACGTTGGCATTGTGAATTACCAGATTACAATAGATGGAGATCGGACTATACACAATTCGGTTAAGAATATGGGGAGTATTTCTGCATATGATAGGACTCTGGTGAATATTAATCAGATTGCTAAGCACACCCATGTAAATTTGCGATTTAACTATTGTAGTGGAAATTTGTTTCCAAGTCGTATTATCAAGTCTTTATTGGGTGTATTGAACAAATCGGTATTATCAAACATAACTTTTTCAATCTTTAAGGTTTGGCAGGAAACAGAAACTAGGGAATTATCTAAGGGGGCTAATCAACTTTTTACTTCGGCCATTGAGGCTGGAATGGATTGTACGTTGTCATCGATAGGGCTTTGTTATGCAGAGCGTTTTCATTATGACTGTGTATTCCCCAATGGGAAAGTAGGAAGATGTGATAATTATCCTCCGTCCGTAATGCCAGGAATAATAGATGAGAAGGGTACCATTCAATGGCCTGAAAGTGCCCAGTTCTTTTATGCATCCCATTTGTTTGATGGGCATCAAAAGCAATGTGAAGAATGTAGGTTCTTACCCATATGCTGGGGACCCTGTGTAGCCAAAAGGGAAACAATGTTAAAGGAATATGGGCATATTTATTGTAATTATTCGTCTCCATCAGCAGATATGGAGCGTTTAATCATAAATACATGCAAATCTAGAACGCAGAAGATTCTTAAATAGTCTGACTGTGTCGTATGTTTCACTATAAAAATTACACGTGATGGATAAGAACAAAGAAAAACATCATGTAGTCCCGACCGATGAGCTAATCTCGGACATGACCTCTTTAAGAATTTATGGAGGATCGGGCAGTATAGATCCACAGGATGTCATCCTTAATGGGTATTGCGGTACCGCAAAGTGTGCAGACTGTGCGTGTCTGAAATCCTATCAAAAATGTTCAATTACCTCTTAATTTTAATGTCACTAAATTAAGAATAACAACGAATTGATGTATCAAATTTTTAAATTGCATTAATTTTATAATACTCTCTCTAATCATAATTTAGTGACATTCCTTTTATTTCACTCAATATCAGACAAATATTTAATTGTTGAATTGAATAACAATAGAGGCTGCAGTTCCACGGGCCTTGATGTTTCCGACATTAAGGCCCGTTTTTATTGTCTGATGTATTCTTAGCTATTTTTTCCATTAGTTTTTATGAAGAGTAAAGATTATAGTCACATAGGGGGTTGTTTAAAATGCTCGGTTGCTTTTCTGATGATGTGGACAGGGATTGATATGAGCGCGGAGGTGTTGGTGGCGGATAGTGTCAGCTCGCGTCCGCAGATTGTTCCAAATAGTATTGAGCTCCCGATGGATGATGAGGCGAATGCTGAGGAGGAGAACTCACGTGGTATTGAAGTGACGATGGATAATGAAGTGAGTGTAGAAGAAGAGAACTGGGTAAATCTTGACGAATTTGTGGTTGAGGGGCGCACGCAGCGTGTTGTAAAGAATGGCGTTGAGTATATGCCGGATAAGAAGATAAAGGAGGTGTCGGTTGATGCGCAGTCGCTGCTAAGAAATATGATGATTCCACAGCTTAATGTGTCGGTATACGACAATTCAATAAAGACTGTCAGTGGGGCGGAGGTATCGATGTTTATCGACTATATTCCCTCTGAAAAGGGGGACTTGGTCGGACTCAGGCCGGAAGATGTGGTGCGGGTAGAGGTTCTGGATTATCCGCAGGACCCACGGTTTGGTGGAAAGGATCATGTGGTCAATTTTGTTATGAAGCGCAGGGAATGGGGTGGATATACGAAACTTACTGCGCAAGGTAAGGCGTTTGTTGATCAGATGGTCGGCGGCATGCTCTATAACAAATTCAATGTCAGGAATCTCACGGTAGATTTGTACGCATCGGCCGATGGCAGGTGGCAGACACATCCAGCCTCATATTCGCATGAGATATTTCGGGATATAAGGTTAGATAACAGATACTATCAGGAATTGACGCGTGAGTCGCAGACTGATAAACATCATTCCAAAAACGACTCAGAGGTTGTCACATTAAGGCTTTCCTGGCATAAGGAGAAGTCATATATTTCTCACACTCTTGGCTTTTTGCGTGATGGCCAGCCGTATGCTTCTGATCTTGCGACTGTGAGATTTTACGAGACAGCTTCAATCGGAGAGCAGACCGCCCGCAAAGCGACTCAACAGTCAATATCGCTCTCGGCTGCCGGAGATTATTATTTTACATTTCCAGCAGAGCAGGCTCTGACAGTAAACTGGGCCTTCTCTCACTCAAGCAACAATAGCAACTCGCTTTATGCCTATCAGAATGATGGGACTATCTCGACTGATGCACGCGAGAAATCATATAACCCCGACTTGACCGTATATTATACCAAGAGTTTCAGTGGTTATCATACATTGCGTCTGATGCTCAGCTCTTATGCAAACTTTTACAATACCCGTTATGCTGGTTCCTACAACGGCTTACAGAAACTCATATCGAATGAGAATCTATTCTTTGCAGAATATATGAAGGAGTGGGAGTGCGGCGTCAGCCTATATACACGACTTGGAGCTTCGTATGTATTGGGACGTATCAATGGACAGAATAAGGTCCACGAATGGAGTCCGCGCTTGGGTATAATGGCGCAGTATCAGATCAATAGCATGAATAGTGTGAATTTCGATGCATTCTGGGCCAATAGCCATCCGTCGCCCTCGATAGCCAACGATGCGAAAATACGGGTAGATGAATGCATGTGGCATGTAGGGAATCCTGATTTAAAGAATATTTATGGACCTTTGTTGTCGGCGAGCTATACGTTGATACCCGACAACCGCTGGAGTCTGACAGCGTTGCTGAAATATCAGCGCTACTTCCACATGTATGAATTCGATTACAGGCCCAATGCCACAGGCGACGGAATGGTGCGGGGCTTCTCCGGAGACTATGATGAGGAGTTGATATCCGGCTCTGTAGTAGCCTCTCTGAGGTTGATGGGTAATAAGCTTGTGCTGAATGCTCAGGGAGAGATTGCGCAGGAGAAAATATTAGGTCTTGCGACACGCAGACTCACTTCGCTGCGCGGGATGGCCCAGGCGATGTATAACTTCGGACGTGCCTCGGTGGCACTCTTCTATGAATCTCCATCTAAGCATCTTCTGGCCCATGCGGGGGAGGCTACAGCTGAACGATGCAGTTATGGGGTGCAGGCATCATGCATGTTGGGGAGGGTGAAGGTTAACCTCGCGTATAGCAACTGGTTCAACAGCGGCAGAACATACACTGATTATTCTTCTGTGTACTATACCTCGAGGGGTTGGCAATGGTCGGCCTCAAAGGCGCCGGCGCTCAATCTGACGGTGAGCTATACGCTGAATTACGGCAAGAAGGTTGAGGCTTCCGACGAGATAGAGCGGGCAGCCTACAAGAATTCAGCCATATTGGAATAACGTTCATCACCTTTGACTTCAGAATTTATAAGTGACTGTGGCGGTGCCTGTAAAGGAGCGTATCGGCGGAGTGAGCTTGGTGATGCTAACTGCTCCGGATGTGACCATAGGGTAGAGCTGGCGGATGCGACCGGCTATCGAGGCGGCTACAGTTTCGAGCAGTTGGCGAGGCTGCTGCATCTCAATGCGTACTATCTCATAAAGATCAGCGTATGAGATTGTGCCTGCAAGATCATCGGAGAGGGGATTGACCGGAATGTAGGTTACCTGCAGGTCAACCTCAAACTCATTGCCGGCGCGCAGTTCCTGCGGCATCACGCCATGGTGGGCGAAGAATCGGCAGGCATGCAATGATATTGTCATTTCGGGCATATGTCAGTAGGGGGAGCTTGATTTATTGAGCCCTGACAATCACTTCATTGTCAGGGCTCAGATGCGTTAAAAAAAGAATTTTGCGAGAGTAAGCCGTTTTTTCAACGGCGCGTCACATTAACTCCCGATTGATTGTCGAACCGGGGCGTGAACGTGGGGCGAGGGGAAAGTGAAGTTATTATTTCACAGCAATCTTGTCGATGCGGCGCTGATGGCGTCCACCTTCGAACTTGGCGTTGAGGTAGGCATCAACTATTGCCACAGCCTCGTCATAGCTCACAAATCGGGCCGGAAGAACGAGGATATTGGCATTATTGTGCTCCTTGGCCAGGGCCGCAAGTTCGGGGCGCCAGCAGAGAGCCGCACGAATGCCCTGATGCTTGTTGAGAGTCATCTGGATGCCGTTGCCGGTGCCGCACATTGCGATGCCGAAAGCTGCGGTGCCATCCTCTACGGCCTTCGCTGCGGGATGCGCGAAATCAGGATAGTCGCACGAATCTTCGGAGTCAGTGCCGAAATCGAGCACGTTATAGCCCTTTGAGTTCACATACTCTATAAGAGCTTTCTTGAGAGAGTATCCGGCGTGGTCGGATGCGAATGCGATGGTTTCCATATTGTTGTATTAATTTAGGGTTATCATGATTGAGAGTCGGGAGTAGATTGGGTGGCCGAGGTATCGGCAGGGGCGCCGGGAACGCCGGGAGCGCCGGGAGCCTTTTTGTCGGCCTCAATCTGGCGGTTGATAGATGAGATATAGTCGAGGATATCCTCACGTCCGCGCGGTTTTTCGCTTGACGTCACGAATATCGGGGGGAGCTCCTCCCATTGCTTGCGCAGGGTCTTGCAGTAGTCATCCACCATCTTCTGAGCTGCGTTAGCACCCAACTTATCAGCCTTGGTGAAGACAATTGCGAAAGGCACTTCATTCTCGCCGAGCCACGTCAAGAATTCGAGATCAATCTTCTGGGGCTCGTGGCGGATGTCGATCAACACGAAGAGCAGCGCCATCTGCCGACGATGCAGTATATATTGCTCAATCATGGCCCGGAACTGTTCGCGCTGGCTCTTGCCGCGAGCCGCATAGCCGTAGCCCGGGAGGTCAACGAGATACCAGCTGCCATTATTGATGCTGAAATGATTGATAAGCAGCGTCTTGCCTGGAGTCTGCGAGGTTTTGGCAAGACGCGAGCGTGTGAGCATGTTGATAAGCGAGGACTTGCCTACGTTCGAGCGCCCGATGAAAGCGTACTCAGGCACATCCGTGTCAGGACACTTCCTGACATCGGCGTTGCTGATTTCGTATTTAGCGTTTTTTATTTCCATAATATTTCGTTTTAAGGTGTTGCGCCCTCTCAGATGTTGAGGTCATGTGAAGAAATCGGGTTTAACCTTTTCGTAAAAAGTTTAAATCAGTTCATCAGTTCGATTCCTCATTGCATCTCAAAGAGAGCGCGGTGCAAGAGTTTCAATGCCGGAGTGGCATCCTTCTCGGCAATCACATACGAGAGCGAAGTCTCAGAGGCCTTGTCGGAATATGCCAGGACTTCGATACCCTCGTTGGCGAGAATATTGAGAATTAGCCCCGGGATAGTCGGCATCTTCTTGATGTTGTCGCCCACCGCCGCGAGCGTGGCGAGATTCTCGATAACCTCGATTACCTCAATCTGTCCGTCCACCAGTTCCGGTGCGAATTCCTCCTTAAGCAATCTTACCGCCGAAGGGATATCAGCGGCCGCGAGCGCGAAAGAGAACGCATTTATACCCGCAGTGCCTGCCACGAGATGCACCGACAATCCCTTTCGGGCCAGCGCGTTGAAAGAGCGGGTAGAAAGATCGGCAGGATTGCTTGCCATACGGCCGCGCAGAGTCACCAACGCCTCATTGCGCAGCACCGAGAGTCCGGCTACACCATTTGCGCCCTTACCCTGAGAATCGGAGATGAAAGTGCCCGGAGCCTCGGGATGCAACGTGTTGAGGATACGGATCGGGATATTCTTGTGGAACACCGGGTATATTGTCGGAGGATAGATTACTTTCGCGCCGAAAGTGCATAAATCCATCGACTCTACAAACGACATGCGCTCAATCACCCGTGCATTCTTCACGATGCGGGGGTCAGAGGTGAGAAATCCATCGACATCGGTCCATATCTGGAGCACATCGGCATCCATGGCCGCAGCGACGAGTGCGGCAGTGTAATCCGAGCCTCCGCGACCGAGATTGGTGATTTCGCCGGTGCTGACGTCAGAGGAGATAAACCCACCCATCACTACCGGAAAGGTTAGACCCGGAGCGGAGAGAGCTTCGCGCAGAAGTCGGGTAGTGACCTCGGTGGCAGCGATATTCTTGTCAAACCATTTTTCAGTCTTTACCACCTCAAGCGAATTGACGTGGCTTGCTCCGCCGAGCATAGCTGCTACAATGACCGACGACATGCGTTCGCCGGTGCTCACAATCTGAGCCAGGGTCTTCGCAGGGAGGTCAGCGATGAGATTTACACCATCATAAAGGCGTCGCAACTCATCAAGAATAGGATTTACGGCCTCAAGGGTCATAGCGCGGCGCGCCGCGTCACCGACCACCGCTTCGATTATGTCGTGATGACGCTTCACCATGGCATCCCATTCAGAGCGGTACTCCTCATTGCCATCGGCCGCCATGCGGGCAGTGGCGATAAGCCGGTCGGTCAGTCCACCGAGGGCCGAGACCACCACTACAGCCTCATCTTCAAGATTTTCAACGATTTTCTTAACATTTGCCAGGCTCTCTGCGGTGCCCACAGAGGTGCCTCCGAATTTCAATACTATCATTTTTCCGGATGGTTGTGAAATGTGGCATATGCAGCACTCTTGGAGTCAGAATGCAGCAGATGAAGCTGATTAGACTTTTTATGAAAAATATAAACAACTTCGATGCATGCCAGAGGCAGAGATGACTATCTCTCAAAAAAATCCTTATAGCTAATTTTAGAGAGAAAGATATCAGACTGCAAAGTTAGCTAAGATTTCTGAAAGATTGGCAAAATCATCTTAAATACTTCTCATCTCCCCCTCGGTGAGGGGGAGTGCGGGCGACGGCGTCAGTTAAGGCTCGGGTCGGCGGGAAGCATTCCCCAATGGCGGTAGTCGGGGCCGAGCTGCCGGGCGATGAAGGTCCACATCTCATCGCTGCGTTTCTCGATAAGTATGGCCGGATCAAGAATCTGGGGAGCCACTCCCCAGGCTCCGGCGTCAATCTCTTTTTCGAGCTGTCCGGCACTCCAGCCGCTATATCCCAGATAGAAGCGGATTTTACCATCAAGATGTTTGCCGGCGGCGAAAGCATTGATCAGAGTCTCATAATCACCCCCGACGTATAATCCGGGCATAATCTCGATCGAACCCGGCAGGAGCTCGCCGAGAGTATGGAGCCAGAACACCCGCTGAAGGTCGACCGGACCGCCGGAGTATACCTTCATGTCGTGAGCCTCACCCGGCATATGGCAGATATCCTCAAGCGTAAGGTCGAGCGGATGATTGATTACCAGGCCGATATGGCCGTCAGAATCATCTTTCTGCAGAATGAGCACCACGCTGCGTTTGAAATTAGGATCTTTCAATAGCGGCGAGGAGAGGAGCACTCTGCCGCCGCTGATATTGATATGTTGTGAATTATTCTTTTCCATCAGTTACAAGGCCAAATAAAGGTTCATGGGCAGACGAGATGCAGGTTGCTACGTCTGCCCCGGGTGCCGCGCCACGCGGCAGCATTATATCCGGCAATCGCGCCGGTCTGATATTATAACGCCGTGGGTTGGGATAAGGGTCGGCGAATAAGTATCTCTCAAAAATTAGCTATGCATTATTTTTGAGGATTTTTTGAGTGATTTTCGTCGGCTGAGGAAGGAGCGTAGCGAGCTAAGCGACTGACGAAGACGGCGAAAAGCGCCAAAAAAGACCAAAAAGAATCATAGCTCAAAAATATTTTCAAATATAAACTAATTTTTGAGAGATACTTATGCAAAAAGATAAATATCTCGGCGGGGGAGTGGTTATTCCGCGTCGGGGGTCAAGCTATCGGCAAGTCCCGCGCAGGCATCCTCAAGGATGTCGAGCACACGCTCGAATCCTTCAGCCCCGTCGTAATAGGGGTCAGGCACATGGTCTATGCCAGGATGATGGCGGCAGAAATCGGTGGTGCGGCGTATCTTTGCCTCAGCTTCAAGAGTCGGCGCAAAAGCACGCAGACGCGAATAATTTGAATCATCCATCGAGAGAATCAGATCAAAGTCCTCAAAATCGCGCTCTCTCACCGGCCGCGAGTGATGAGTCAGGTTATAGCCACGCTGGAAAGCGTGCAGACGCATGCGGCGGTCGGGGAGTTCGCCGGCATGGCCGGCATAGAGTCCGGCCGAATCAATCTCAAAGCGCCCGGCAAGTCCGCGACTTTCAATGATGCGGCGGAAAATCTCTTCAGCGGCCGGCGAGCGGCAGATGTTGCCGAGGCAAACGAAGAGCACCCGCACGGGCTCTTTCTTGCGTTTCAGCATCTGCAGGATGTCAGTATTAGCGCAGCAATCATCGCTGTGCTGGAAGTCGGGCATTGCCATATATTCAGTAGGTTAGATTATGTAAAAAGTTTAAACAACTTCAATATAATTGATGAGAGAAGAGTCAGGATATCGGCTTACAGTCGGCGCGTCAGCAGGTGCATATCGCGCATCTCGCCATCGGCGAAACGCCAGCAGGGGAGAGTGCCGCGCAACTCGAATCCGCACTTTCTGAAGAGTCGCATCGATGGGTCATTACCCTCAAGAATCCGTGCGCCCACACTGGTCAGGCCAAGATGGCGGCGCGCATAATCGAGCGACCTCAGCAGCATATCATGCCCGTAGCCCTCACCGCGCATGTCGGGAAGCACATATATGCCAATCCAGGCATGCGAATGAATGGCCGAGATATCATAGAAATCAAGCAATCCTACGGCCCGGTGATGATTTTGTTCGGCTGATGTGCCGCCGGGCTGCGTGTCGCCCACCTGGGCCACAAGCCGCAGTTGGCCCGCTGCAAACGGGTCGGCCTCATGGGTCAGTGCGTATTCGCGCAATGCATGGCGTGAATACGGGGCGATATTGTCGGATGATGGCCATGCAGCCTCATCATTCTCCACATCATACAGCAGGTCGGCGTCAGAGGGCTCGAGGGCCCTGAGTATGATGCTGCGGGGTGAGGGGTGCGGCCGGGCCGTGGGGTCGGCGTGGCCTGTTGTGGAGGCTGAGGGGGATGTGATGCTCATTGGGCGGAGATGGTGTTGGAGAAGGGCACACGGTTCAGAATCGAGCGTCCCAGGGTGAGTTCGTCGGTATATTCCAGTTCATTGCCTATGCTGATGCCACGTGCCAGTATCGACAGGGTGACTCCGGTGTCAGAGAGTTTACGGAATATATAGAAGTTTGTGGTGTCACCCTCAATGGTGGGGTTGAGCGCGAGAATCACCTCGCGGATATGCCCCTCGCTGACTCGGGCAACCAGACTCTCGATCTCGAGGTCTGAGGGTGAAATGCCATCAAGAGGGGAGATGACGCCCCCAAGCACATGGTAGAGACCATGAAACTCATGAGTCGACTCGATGGTGAGCACATCCTTCACGCTCTCGACCACACACACTTGCGACGGATCGCGTCGCGGATTCGAGCAGATGCCGCACACATCATCCTCGCTGATATTATGGCATACACGGCAATACTTAATGTCGCGGCGCATGGCAATGATAGCCTCGCCGAGAGCCGAGGCCACCTCCGGCTCCTGACGCAGCAGATGCAGCGCCAGGCGCAGCGCCGTCTTATGTCCGATGCCCGGCAGCTTGGCCAGCTGGGCCACAGCATTGTCGAGCAGGGTGGAATTATATGATTGTGTCATATGATTGCAATTTTAGACCCCTGCGACCGTTAGAATTATGTCAGGGTGTAACCTTCGTGGAGATGCCGCGGGTGTACACGCGAAATATCCTAATAACTAACGTCAGATGATAGAATATATTGCAGGCGAGATTGCTGAAGTGCAGCCGGCCGCCGTCATAATAGATTGCCAGGGAATAGGCTACGAAATCAATATAACTCTGATTGACTCGGCCAAGCTTCACGGCCAGAAACGTGCCCGGCTGTATATCCATGAATCAATCCGCGAGGATGCCCATGTGCTCTATGGCTTTCTCGACAAACCCACCCGTGAGATATTCCGCCTGCTGATTGGTGTCAGCGGCGTCGGGCCCAACACGGGGCGCCTCATCCTCTCCTCGCTCAATGCCGACCAGCTCTCGGAGGCGATAGCCTCCGGCAACGACAAGCTGCTCAAAGCCGTCAAAGGGATCGGCGCCAAGACAGCCCAGCGCATCATCCTCGACCTCAAAGATAAAATAAATGTAGACGTCACTGCGTTTACTACTCATACGCCTCTGGCCGATGATGCCTATAAAGATGCCCTGGCGGCTCTCGTGATGCTCGGCTTCACCCAGGCCCCGAGCCAGAAGGTGCTTCAGAAACTCTTTGGCCAGAATCCTGAACTGACCACTGAGCAGGCAGTGTCGCAGGCTCTGAAGATGCTTTGAGAGCCTTTCGTAAACTTCAACCAGCATAATGACGTCAGCGAGACGATTCCATACTTATATCCGCAGACTACGTCCGGCAGCAATACTGATATTGCTGCTGGGCTCAATCATATCCATCGCCCAGTACAGGCAGACTCAGCTTGACCCGCCCCCTCCGGCCCCGGAACCGCGCTACCTCCCCGATACACATATCCCCGATTCCATAGTCCTCCCCGCCGCAGTGGCCCCCACCCAGCCCAGAGGATATGACGCGTTTGCAGCTGCGGAGTATGCCGCCGACCTCACCGACCCCTCCAATATACGCACCGAGGCCATATATGACCCCGAGTCAGGCATGTATGTGGTGCATACGCGCCTTGGCGACCGCGACCTCGTGACCCCCATGATGATGACTGTGGAGGAGTACAACAACCGTGTCAACCGCCTCGGCATGTACGACTACTTCCGCGAGCGCAACTCGGTGAAGGTGCAGGAGGCCGAGAAGCAGCCATTCAATATCCTCGACATGAACTTCTCGCTCGGGCCCCTTGAGAAAATCTTCGGCCCCGGCGGTGTGCGCCTCACCACACAGGGCTCGATTCAGCTCTCGATGGGCATTAAAAGCAACAAGACCGACAATCCGGCCCTCTCGCTCAAATCACGCCGCAAGACATATTTTGACTTCGACCAGAAGATACAGGCCACCATCGGAGCATCCGTAGGCGATAAGCTGAAGTTCAACATGACCTACAACACCGATGCCACCTTCGACTTCGACTCAAAAAACCTCAAACTCGCCTACGAAGGGAAAGAGGATGAAATCATAAAGAGCATCGAGGCCGGCAATGTCAGCATGACCACAGGGTCATCGCTCATACGCGGCGGTACGGCTCTCTTTGGCGTGAAGACAAAACTGCAGTTCGGCAAACTCACCCTCACCGGGCTCCTCTCGCAGCAGAACTCAGAGTCAAAGACCATCAACACCACCGGCGGCGTGCAGACCACCCAGTTCAATTTGCGCGCCAATGAATATGATGCCAACCGCCACTTCTTCCTGGCCCAATACTTCTATGACAACTACGACCAGTTTGCATCGAAGCTCCCCCACGTGTCGAGCGGCATAAGCATCACACGCATAGAGGTGTGGATCACCAACAAGAACTCCAACTATCAGGAGAGCCGCAACTTCGTGGGCTTCATGGACCTTGGCGAGAATACGCGTCTGGCCAGCGACTACTGGATACCCAACACTTCGCAGCCCATCCCCACCAACTCAAGCAATAACCTGCTTGAAGTCATCAAGACCAATTATCCCGACGCGCGCAACATCAACCGCGTCACCCAGGTGCTTGAGCCACTGCAGACTTATGGCATCACCGGCGGCCGCGACTATGAGAAGGTAGAGAGCGCCCGTCTGCTTAAATCAAACGAATATACGCTCAACTCGCAGCTCGGCTACATTTCGCTCAAGCAGGCCCTGAACTCCGACGAGGTGCTGGCTGTGGCCTACGAATACACCTATAATGGCAAGGTCTATCAGGTAGGTGAATTCTCATCCGACGTCACCCGCACCGACGAATCGCTCTATCTCAAGATGCTGCGCGGCACCACCATCTCCACCAAGCTCCCGATGTGGAAGCTGATGATGAAAAACGTCTATAACCTCGGTGCTTACCAGCTGCAGCAGAAGAACTTCAAGCTCAACATCAAATATCTCTCCGACACCACCGGCACCGAAATCACCTACCTCCCCGTAGGTGATATCGCCAACCAGCCCCTGCTGCAGGTGATGAATCTCGACCGGCTCGATTCTAACCAGGAATCGAATTCCGACGGCATATTCGACTATGTCGAGGGCTACACCGTGCAGTCGCAGTCGGGCAAGATTATCTTCCCCGTAGCCGAGCCTTTCGGCAAGCACCTTGAGCGCAAGATCGGCAATGCGGCGCTGGCAGCCCCTTACGTGTTTCAGGAACTCTATGACTCGACTCTGGTGGTGGCAAAGCAATTTGCCGACAAGGACAAGTACTCGCTCATAGGTGAATACCAGGCCTCCAACGGTGCACAGATCCGCCTCAATGCCATGAATGTGCCCAGAGGTTCGGTAGTGGTCACTGCCGGAGGTGCCACGCTGACAGAGAATTCCGACTATACCGTCGACTACAGCATGGGCATAGTCACCATCACCAACCAGAGCATCATCGACTCCGGCACAAATGTCAGTGTCACACTTGAGAACCAGTCGCTCTTCTCCATGCAGCGCAAAACCCTGCTCGGACTCGACGCCCAGTATCGCTTCTCAAAAGAATTCACTCTTGGCGCGACACTCCTGCACTTCTCCGAGAAGGCTCTCACCGAGAAGGTCAACATCGGCGACGAGGTCATCAACAATACGATGTGGGGCCTCAATCTCGCATACAACAAAGACTTCATGTGGCTCACCAATCTGCTCAACAAGGTGCCCACAATCAATGCCGTAGCCCCCTCGAGCATCAAGCTCAACGCCGAATTCGCTCAACTTGTGCCTCATCAGCAGAAGTCAGGCTCCAACCAGGGCTCATCATTTATCGACGACTTTGAGTCGACACAGACCGGTGTCGACCTCCGCTCCCCATATTCATGGTTTCTTGCCTCGACCCCCTACGACGGAGGCTCCGACCCCCTCTTCCCCGAGGCGGGCCTGAGCAATAATGTCGATTATGGCAAGAATCGTGCTCTCCTGTCGTGGTATTACGTCGACCGTCTCTTCACGCAGAAGAACTCATCGATGATTCCCGGCTATCTGAAGAATGATCTCAAGCAACTCTCCAATCCCTATGTGCGCGAGGTGAAGGTGAATGAGATTTTCCCCAACCGCGAGGTAGTATATGGCGAGCAGAACCTCATACAGTGTCTCAACCTCTCCTTCTATCCCACGGAGCGTGGCCCTTACAACCTTGATGCCGACAACATAGATGCCGACGGCAATCTCCTCAATCCCGAGAAACGCTGGGGTGGCATAATGCGCAAGATGGACAACACCAACTTCGAGAACTCGAATGTAGAGTATCTGCAGTTCTGGCTTCTCGACCCCTTCCTTGATGAAGAGAACCCCAACCGCGAGGGTGGCGACCTCTACTTCAACTTCGGCGAGATATCCGAGGATATTCTTAAGGATGGCATGAAGAGTTATGAGAATGGTGTGCCCATCGATGGCGACGACCAGTTCATGACCGAGACCGCCTGGGGACGCGTCAGCCGCCAGAACTCACTCACCTATGCCTTTGAGAACGCCACCGATGCGCGTCCGAAGCAGGATGTGGGTCTGGATGGTCTGCCCAACGATGATGAATTCAACTTCCCGTCATATCAGACCTATCTCGACGGATTGCGCTCGCGCATCTCGGCCGACCGCATAGCGGCAATGCAGGAGGTGCCCTGGAGCCCCTTCAATGACCCGGCAGGCGACAATTATCATTTCTATCGCTCGGATTATTATGACGCTGTGCAGGCCACAATCCTCGAACGCTACAAACACTACAACGGCGTCGAAGGCAACTCCCTCTCGCCCGACCAGAGCGATAATCCGCAGTATCAGTCATCGCGCACTGTGCCCGATGTCGAGGATATCAACCAGGACAACACGCTCAACGAATATGAGCGCTACTATCAGTATAAGGTGTCAATCCGCCCCGAAGACCTTGAGGTGGGCAAGAACTACATCACCGACAAGCAGGTGAGCCGCGTCAACACGCGTGCCGGCGAGCAGGAGGCGGTGTGGTATCAGTTCAAGATACCCTTGAGCAGTCCCGACAAAGTAGTGGGCGGCATCAATGATTTCTCTACCATACGCTTCGCGCGCATCTTCATGACAGGCTTCAAGGAGGTGACACATCTGCGCTTCGCCACCCTCGAACTCGTGCGCGGCGAGTGGCGCGACTATCAGTTCAATCTCAACAGCCGCAATGATTCGCCGGCTGAGGGTGAGCTCGACATGTCGGTGGTGAATATTGAGGAGAATGCCGGACGCACACCTGTCAACTATGTGCTTCCTCCCGGCGTCGACCGCATCCAGGATCCAGGCCAATCACAGGCCACCCAGCTCAACGAGCAGTCGTTGCAGCTCAAACTCACCGGCCTGCAGCCCGGCGACGCACGCGGCATCTACAAGAATACCCAACTCGACCTGCGCATCTACCGGCGTCTGCAGATGTGGGTGCATGCCGAGGCCCTGATTGATGATCCCACAAATCTCAAGGATGGCGACCTCTCGATATTCGTGCGTCTTGGCTCGGATGTGAAGAACAACTACTACGAGTATGAGGTGCCCCTCGACATCACTGCCCCCGGCACCTACAACAACTTCAATTCAGCCGACCGCGCACTCGTGTGGCCCCTCTCCAACCGTCTCGACCTTGAATTCGAGGCCCTGACCAGTCTGAAGACCGAGCGCAATCGTGACCGTTCGGCCGGCACCGAGGGAGTCAGCTACACCACACTCTACACACGCCGCGATCCGCAGAACGACCGCAACAACATCTCTGTGCTCGGCAATCCATCGCTCTCTGATGTGAGAGTGATGCTCATCGGCGTGCGCAACCGCTCGGCATCTGCCAAGGATGGCATCGTGTGGGTCAATGAGATGAAGGTCACCGACTTTAATGAAGATGGTGGCTGGGCTGCCAATGTCAACGCCAATCTTGCGCTCTCGGATGTGGCCAACGTAAACTTCTCATTCCATAAGGAGACAGAGGGCTTCGGCGGTGTCGACCAGGGATTGTCGTCGCGGCGCCTGGATGATTATCAGCAGTATAATGTGGCCGTGCAGGGCGATGTGGGCAAACTCGTGCCGGAGAAGGCCAAGCTCTCCGCCCCGGTCTATTATGCCAAGTCGGCCGAACGCACGGTACCCAAATATAACCCGCTCGACCAGGATATCCTGCTCAAGGATGCACTCGAGGCAGCCACTACGAAGCAGGAGAAGGACTCGATCAAGAGTTACGCCGTGACACGCAAGGAGGTGGAGAGCTTCTCAATCTCAAGCCTGCGCTTCAATGTGCAGAGCAAGACCCCCATGCCATGGGACCCCGCCAACTTCACACTTGCCTTCTCATTCAATCGCCAGAAGAATTTCGACCCGACTACTGAATATGAATACACAAATGACTATCGCGGTTCATTCCAGTATTCATACTCACCGATGATCAAACCCCTCAAGCCCTTCTCCTGGGTGAAGGGGAAGAGCAAGAATGCCAAATTCCTGCGTGAGTGGCAGATCAACTGGCTCTTCAATAACCTCACTTTCCTCACCTCGATGACCCGCTACTACTACGAGCAGCAGACCCGCAGCGAGGTGGATGTCAACTTCCAGCTTCCGGTGCAGGTGAGCAAGAATTTCTACTGGAACCGCCAGCTGTCGCTCAGTTGGAATCTGCTGCCGAGCCTCACATTCTCATTCAATTCCAATACTACGGCACGAATCGAGGAGGCTGTGGGTGCGGTCAACAAACGCCTCTTCCCTGATAAGTACCGCGACTGGAAAGACACGGTGCTCTCATCATTGCGCGGATTGGGCACACCTTGGAACTACAATCAGACCTTTACCGGCTCCTACAAGGCCCCGTTCAGCAAGATAGCCTTCCTTGACTATCTCACCGCCAATGTCACCTACACCTCGACTTACCAGTGGGACAAGGGTGCCACCGTAGATGATGTGTATCTCGGCAACTCCATCCAGAACCAGTCGTCGTGGAACGGCGATGCCCGTATCAACTTCGAGACTCTCTTCAACAAATCGAAATATCTGCAGCAGATCAACAAGCGCTTCGCCTCATCATCGCGCGGCAACACGCAGTCGCGCAATGGCCAGCGCAATGCCGGCGTCAAGAAGGATCAGCCCAAAAAGTTTGAGCGTGCTGTGACCCTGGCCGAAGACACCACCACCATCGTCGAGCATAATCTGAAGACAAAGAAGGTGAAATTCCGAGCCACCTCAAATGGCAAACCTGTCACCCTCAAGACGCGCGTGATAGATGAAAACAAGATTGAGATTCTCTCGAAAGGGAAGATGAATCTGAAGGTCATCGTCACTGAAGACAAGAAGGAGAAGAAACCCAGCTTCGGCAGCGAGTTTGCGCAATATGCGCTGCGATTCCTGATGATGCCCCGCAGCCTCAGCGTCAGAATCAAGGATAGCCATTCGCTCAATCTGCCCCAGTTCTCGCCAAATGTGGGTGATATCTTCGGGCAGAGCCAGGCCTATGGTCCGATGGCTCCCGGCCTGGATTTCGCCTTCGGATTCTTCGATGAGTCGTATGTGCAGCGTGCGCTTGACCGTGGCTGGCTTATCACCGACAACAATCAGGTGTCGCCCGCAATATGGAATCAGGCCAAGGAGTTCAACTTCGAGCTCCAGCTTGAGCCTATACGAGGGCTGAAGGTGACGCTCACCTCCAATCTCACTGACTCGCGTACGCGTCAGGTGCAGTTCATGTATGAAGGTATGCCCACATCGCGCACCGGCTCTTACACCCGCACCCATGTGGCCATTCTCACCGCCCTCAAGGGTTCAAAAGCAGAGAATGGCTATGCCTCCGAGGCTTTCACTAAATTTCTCGATTATATCCCACAGGTGGCGCAACGCTATGAGGCGCAGTATCGAGGACTGAATTATCCGTCGACCGGATTCATGGAGGGTAATCCCCTGGCCGGCACACAGTATAATCCTGAGATAGGGGGTGTCAGCACCACCAGCTCTGATGTGCTTATTCCGGCCTTCATCGCGGCCTATAGCGGCATGGATGTCAATAAGATTACCCTCGACCTGTTCCCGGGTCTGGCCTCGATGATGCCTAACTGGAAGGTCACCTACGATGGATTCCTCCAGATGGGCAACATGAAGAATATCTTCAAGACCTTCACCATCAGTCATGCCTATCAGTGCACATATTCGGTAGGTGGCTACTCATCTTTCCTCAACTGGCAGGGTGTGGATGGCGACTATGGTTTCACCTACGATGAGTTGAACGGCACGCCGATTCCATCATCCCCTTACAGCATATCGAGTGTGGCCATCACCGAGCGCTTCGCTCCGCTGATCGGCGTCAACATGACCTTTAACAACGACCTCCAGGTCAACGCTGAATATAAGGATTCGCGCACGCTGAATCTCAATTCATCGGCCGGTCAGGTAGTGGAGACTGTCAGCAAGCAGCTCACAGTGGGGGCAGGCTTCAAGATTGCCAACTTCAATAAGATTATCAAGATGGGAAGCCGCCAGGGAAATGTCAACAATGACCTCTCGCTCAATCTTGACTTCTCTTACGCCAACAACTCGAGCCTCATCCGCCGGATTGAGACTGCCTACACGCAGGCCACTCAGGGCACCAGCACATTCTCAATTAACTTCATGGCAAGCTATGTGCTCAGCAAGCGCATCACGCTCAATGCCTTCTTCGACCATCAGGTCAACACCCCCCTGGTCAGCAACAGCTCATATCCGACCTCAAACTCCAACTACGGCGTGAGCGTCAACGTCTCACTCGCCCGCTGACCCTCCGGGAGGAGGGGCGCCCTCGCCCAACGCCGTTAAGTTAAGGAAGGGCCTGAATATC
>CAJTNN010000027.1 GCA_910577585.1 uncultured Muribaculaceae bacterium
TTTCATGCTCGCAGGTGCCGCAGCCATGCTCGCAGCCTGCTCAAGCGAAGAGCCCATGCCCGCTCCCGGCACAGGTTCTGATATCGACCTCGGCGAGGTAGATACATACGCATCGTTCAGCATCGCACTGCCCGACGACGGCACACGCGCCGTGACCTTCGAGGATGGGGACGCATCTGAGTACGCTGTGAAGAATGGTAAGATCCTCATCTTCGGTCTTCCCAACGGTGGTGACAATTCTTCTGCAGCAGGTCGCGGTGAGGCTAAGTTCATCGCTGCTGCTGAGCTCGAGATTAACAATGCTGAGGCTGGTGACGCTGAAATCAGCGCTACTCACACGTCAATGAAGGCTGCCTTCCAGAAGGGCACATTCACTGCATCAAACTACTTTGAGTTCTACGGTGTATGTATCCTCAACTACAGTGAGAACTGGCTCCCCTCTTCTGGCGACTCTTTCAAGGACTGGGCTGAGAACACCACTCTCAACGGCGACCTCGTTGATAGCGAAGGCCACTTCGTTATGACTAACGCCGCCATGTACAACTCAGGCAATCCCTATGTGCTTGTAAAGATTGACACTTCAAAAATCCAGGACCAGGCTGTTGACGTTAAAGAGGATGCAGCATCTTTCTATGTACAACGTGTAGCTGCCAAGATGACTCTCGCGAATGCAGCTTCAACTGGCACTAAAACATTCGCAATCTCAGGTGGAGACTATGATGGTTCTTCAGCTACCCTGACTGCATGGGCAATGGACCTAACTCGCAAGACTGCATATCCTGTGCAGAATGTATGGGACAACAACGTAAGCAAGTTCTTTGACAAGACTTCAACTTCTGCAAAAGACTGGTTCCACATTGGAACTCTCTATCCCCGTTGTGACTGGGCATCAAGCAAGTTCTACACACAAGAATTCACCAGTGCCTCTGAGTGCCTTACTAACTTCAACCATATCTCAAATGCATCTCTGACTGCACTTAGCGACAAGGCTGACTATATCCGCCCGAACACAGTAGCCTACAACAGAATGTCAAAGGGTACTACAACCCGCATGATGATCAAGGCCAGCTTCAAGCTCGATGGCGTGGCGGCAGGTACTACATTCTACACTATCGGTACTGAGAACAAAGCTTACACAGCTGCTCAGCTCAAAGAGAAAGTTGCTGATTTCTGCACTGAAACAGGTATGACTGATCCCGTTGTCACCATCAAGGATACTGAGGCCGGCTACAAGACCTTCGCTGACGTAATCGCTGTAGAGGACCTCAAAGACGAAGACAAAGCTGCTCTTCTTGAGCACCTCGGCATCTACAACGAGGCTGCCGCTGAAATCGCTGTTTACCTGAAGGGTGAATGCTACTATCCGGTATACGTTCGTCACTTTGCTGACGAGCAGGAGGCTGCCGGTGTGACTGTGAACACTACTGCAAATGACAAAATCGTTCACTTCACTGACTACACGGAAGCCCACACCGGTCGCTACGGTATCCAGCGCAACAGCTGGTATGAGATCAAGGTTAACTCTATCAGCGGCCCCGGTCTTCCGACTGTTCCCGATCCGGATCCCACTATTCCGGTTGACCGTGTAGACGACGACCAGCGCCACATGCAGGTTACTACTTACATCATGAAGTGGAGCAAGCGTGTACAGGACACTGACCTCTAATCAACAGAAATGATATGAAGCGGCGTCAGCCATACTGACACCACTCTCACCAAGAAAGGCCGCCGGGGGCGTAGCCCCTCCGGGCTTGCGCACCCGGCGGCTCTATCTAATTTTCTTACATGCCCCACAGCCCCACACCACAGGCTGCAATGATGGCCGGAGGCTTACGCGGTCATCCCACTTTTTTTAATAACCGAAATTTGAAATGAAACTCTTCTTTGACATACGGAATGTCTGCCGCGCATCGCTGATGGCCGCTGCGACAGCGACGCTGTGCTCCTGCTCGCTGATGCACGACGACCTGCCCGACTGCGCCACGCGTCCGCAGACCCGCACGAACGTCAGCTTCGTCTACGACTACAACACCGCCGGCGAGGACAAGTTCCCCGAAAGCGTGGGCAGCGTGACGCTCTACGTCTTCGACGAGAATGGCTCGCTGGTAAGGGAAATCGAACATTCCGCCAGCTCCACCGGCGGCTCACTCAACCAGCCCGGCTTCTCGGTCGACCTCGACCTGCCTGCCGGCACCTACCAGCTATATGCGGCGGCCCAGGAGTCAGCCGACGGCTATGCCGCCTCGCTCGAGACCCCGGGCGCTAAATTCCGCCGCCCCGCCACCGCCGAAGGCTTCATGGCCTCGGACATGGTGTTCTCTCTTGACCACAACGCCGGAACCGTGGAGCATCAGCAGATGCCCCTCGAACACCTCTGGCTCACACATATACCGCAGATCCTGACCGTCACCGAGGCTCCGATGCCCGCCGAGGGTGATCCGCAGCCCGCCGACGTCATCATCCAGGCCACAGTGCCCCTGCAGCGCGTCACCAACAATATACATCTCACGCTGACCCGCGACCTCACCGGCACTCCGGCCACACGCGCCGCCGAGACCCTCTCGCCCGCCGACTACGACATCTGGATCAGCACCGCCACCGGACGCGACCGCCTCGACCTCGTGGGCAATCCCACACAGGATGCGACCACACTGACTTTCACCCCCCATGCCACCCAGTCGGCCACAGCCAATGGCCAGGGCGCCGTGGAGGCCGACCTCTCGGTGTCGCGACTCTTCACCGACTCCGATGCCGCGCGCCACGACAAACTCTGCATCCGCGCCAAGCTTTCGGGTGAAGTATTTGAGTTCGACCTCCCCTCGCTGCTCACGCAGTGCAGCGCCGCCTACCCCGGCAACAACTGGAGCGAGCAGGAATTCCTCGACCGCGAGTATGACTACAACATCGCCGTGCACTTCGACGAGCGCGACATGCGCTGGAAATTTGTCGAGCTCAGCGTCGGCATACTCAAATGGCATAAACGAATACAGAACGCAGACCTCTGAGTCACAAAACAGCAGACATCATGAAACTCTCAATACATAACCTGCACCGCTTCGCCAAGGCCGCGGCCCTGACGGCAGCCGGAGCACTCGGAGGCTCGCTGATGGGCGGCTGTGCCGACGAGACATTCAAACCCGACACCGAGGGCATGCCCGGCGTGCTGACGGTGACTCTGACCGACACCGGCACCCGTGCCGACCTCCCCCTGCAGGAGTCCACCACCGACGAGCGCACCGTCAACCATCTGCAGCTCTTCGCCTTCCCCGTGGACGGCGAGGGTGAGTTCGCCTCGTTTGTGCTCGACAATCCCACGCCGGCAGGCATGGTGAGTGGCCGCACATACACCATCGAGGACCTCAAGGATGGAAAATACCACATCTATATCGTGGGCAATATGGAGAGCGCCCTCGCAGGCGTCAACACCGAGGAGAAACTCAAGGAGGTGATAATCGACCATGAGGGACTGCTCGACGGTCAGTACACACTGGCCGACGGCAAGATGAACCTCCCCATGGTGTACGAGCCCACCAACCAGACAGGCTCTCCCAACGGCGTGGTGACAATCGACAACTTCAACGGCCCGCGTCTGACAGCGCCCCTGAAATTCGCGTGCGTCAAGATTGCATACCGTATACTCTTCGACAACAACGCCGAAGTCGAGGGCTTCAACAAGGAATCAGGCACCAAGCCCTTCGGCAAGAACGGTTTCCTGATCAAGAGCGTCAAGGCAGGTAATCTCACCGCCAAGACAGCGCTCGTGCTCAACAACGACCACACAGCCGACGTGACCAGCCTCGACTGCGCAGCTCCCACATACTGCAAATATTGGCTCGAGCGCAACATGCAGAACGAGGATGTCATCACACCCTCCAACCCCACGGCTGAAATCAACCTCAGCGGCCAGTACTACTGCTACGGCACAATCTACCTACCCGAGCGCTACCGCGCCGGGGTAGAGAGCCGCTCATATCTCGAATTCAGCGGCAACCAGACATCCCCCGACACCAAGCTTGCCTACGGCACCGACCTCTCGACCGTGCAGGCCACAGGTCCGGAGGCAGTCTACACCATCAAGCTCGGCCAGCGCGACGACAACGATGCCGACGGCTACGACACCGGCGACTACGCCGATGCCGACGGCGCCACCTACAGCTTCGACCGAGGCACATACTACGAAGTGATCGGCCGCGTCAAGAATCCGCAGAGCCAGCAGCTCGAGGCCGAAGTGACCCTGCGCGACTGGACACCCCACAACATGGCCGGCGACCTCAGCCACACCACCCTCGAAGTCGACAAGACCCGCGCCAGCATCACATCGCTGCAGCCCGACTCGATTACGTTCCATAGCAACCGTATCGTCACTCTCGGATGTGACACTAAGGTTGACGGCAAAGACCTTGTGACTATCTACAATGCTGGGCGCGCAGATGCCAACACCATCAGCTTCCGCCTCAACAGCGACATCCCCTATAGCAAATTCGGCACTGCCGAACTCCCTCTGACCGGCACAGTCAAGGTATACTTCGAAGCCGGCAACCTGCGCAAATATGTGGATGTTGACTACGATGCCTCTCCCCTATTTGAGGTTACGCCTGAAGAGGTAGTGATTCCGTGGAGCACCGACGGTACCGACAAATCGCGCACCTTCAGCTACACCACCAACCTCGACGGTCTCAAGACTGCGAACTTCACATCCGGCGCCATCTACACCGTCAATGACGACGGCACACTGCGCCAGGACAACAGCGGCGAGCTCAAAATAGAGGTTATCACCAACAACAGCGGCAACGCCGAGGGCCAAATCAGAGTTACCCTTCTGAAAGATCCTCTCACCAGCAAGGACTTCAAGCTGCAGGTAGAGCCTGCCCTCTCAGGATTCTCTTACCTCGCCAAGACCCTCACGGTGACTGTCAAGCCTCCGTACACCGACTACCGCATCTACTTCCGTCCGATCAATGACTACCAGGATAGCGAAGACTTCAACAACTCTTACGAGACCTACAGCTACTCGACACCATTCAACAATGGCTGGCATGATCAAAATATCAACTACTACATCTATACTCAGATGGGTTCAGCTGCGGTAGGCAACAGCGATACAGAGGGTCAGAAATGGGTATGGCTCTTCACAGGTAATTATGTGGATAAACCTTGGAATGCAGCTTCCCAGAGTGGAGCTTTAGCCGGATGGTATCTCTATACGCTCGATGAGAAAGAGTCGGGTGTATGCCGCAATGGCACAACCAAGCGCGAGCCGCGTCCGGGCGAAACTCTTATAATATTCAATAACGATGGAGACAAAAGTGGACGCCACCGTGCACCGTTTGATGATGATGCCGGTATCCAGCTCTTCGATTATGAGGACCATGAGGGTTACTACATCTTCGACCCACTCTGCTCACCCTACTATAAGGTCTTCGATAGCCGACCGGATATTGTGACAGTAGAATACCGTATCTTCTCGCGTAGCAAACCTACCGGATTCTATATCACTTACGGTGGCTCGGATAATAAGATGCACACATTGAAGTATAACCTCGCGCAGGATAAGACCGGTAAGGATGGTCAGAAATATGCCATCACCGGTGTCCGCAACGGCACGAATGAAACATGGTATATGGCACGCTTCTTCGCCCAGGCTCCGCAAGGCGACTATGCAAAGGGTGTGAATGTGACATTCGAAAATGGCGACGAGAGTGTAATCTACGGTGGCCAAAACTACTACAACGCATCAAACACCGGCATAGCCCGCGGCATCTATGACATCACCACCAAGAAATGGACAATGGGTGCCATAGAGATGAGCGGCGTCGAGCTCACCACCAAGCGCATCTGGCTCTATGCTCCCGGAGCATCGGCCACACCTAAGGTATACGCATGGACCGGCACGACCAAGAATGCCGAATATCCCGGCGTAGAGATGCGACGCTCTACAACTCCCGGCTACTCTGACTGGTACTACATCGACCTCGCCAAGGGTAAGTTCAGCTACTGCATCCTCAACATCGGAGGTGATGCCGACAAGTCAGGCGACCTTGACATCAGCGGCAACAGCATCCAGGGTTGGAAACGCACCGGCACCAAGAGCTACTCATCAATTTCATCAGGTTGGCCCGATAATTAATCACTATCTCTCTGATCAACCGTCATGAAAAAATCAATCTTCAACATATCCGCAGCGCTGGCGATGGCTCTCATCGCCGGCGGCTGCGCCGATGATACCTTCGATGAGATCAAGGGTATCTCGGAAGACCGCGAGATGACGCTCAACCTGCGTCTGCCGGCTTTCAGCACCCCCAGCACGCGTGCGGTAGACGAGAACGCCATCACCGACCTGCGCATCTTCTTCCTCGACAGCAGCGGCGCCACAATAGGCAAGCAGGACCTGCCCGATGAGGGTGACCTCACAAAAGAGGATGGGGAGTCAAACAAATACAAGGCCAGTGTGCTCGTTCCCTCAGGCACCACCAACCTGCGCCTTATCGCCAACTACTCGGCCAACAATCTCTCGGAAGAGAATGCCGAAGAGGTGACTCTGGCAGAGGTAAACCCCAACGACGCTTCCAACCTTATCTTCTCAGGCGAGAAATCCATAGGCGAGGTGCTGAGCCAACCAAATATCAGCATCGACCTCTACCGCACCTGCGCCAAGACCACTTTCACACTTGGCGCCGACGTGCCCGCCGACTTCTCAATCGTCAGATACCACTTCTTCGGTAATGCCGAGAGTGCAAAAATCTACCACACCTCAACCACCTCCCCCACCCTCCCCGACGGGCTGACATACAGCGCCACAGACGTAGTGCTCACCCCGACCCAGGCCGAGGCTTTCTACCACTACGAGGCTGAGGCAGGCAACTGCTACTGGGTGGCTGAGACCAGAAAGGGCACTTTCTATAAGATAGGCTATATCGAGATGCCCGAAGATAGCGGCGAGGTCACTGATGCCAACAACGCCGAAGAACTCGACATCATGCGCAATCACCGATATGACTTCACCATCACCGGTGTAAACTCAGACGGCTACGCAACGCTTGAGGCCGCAAAGAATGCCCCGGCATTCGACAACCGCCTCAGCATCGACCTCAAAGACCATGCCGAGAGCATCTTCGACCTCATCGCTTGCAAGGACTACTATCTCGGTGTGTCAGAACCTGCACCGGCTGCCTCAAATCCTGATGCCAACCAGCAGTATGTCTACACCCACTTCACCTTTATCACCAACAACAAGGAATTTCTGGCTGCCACGGATGCCAAGAAACTTGAGGCTATTGACTGGAACTCTCTTCCCGACTGGATTATCACAGAGAACGACGGCTACTTCCCCTCAATCAAGGCACTGACAACCGACGACCTCACCGACGGCACAGAATTCCAGGTGACATTCAAACTCGACGCCAACACCAGCGGCGACGACCGTGTGGCTGAGATTCCGGTAAGAGTCGGCGACCTCGAGCGTATAGTCACCTTCACCCAGCTCGGCCAGGACTTCTTCGACGGCGAGCATGGTATATCTGTTGCTCTCGTCACTACGGATGCCTATCTTCTCAACAAATATCAATTCACCGACCAGTCGCTCTTCCCGAGTGAGTTCTACAACAACTGTGTGAATTACTTCCAGTTCCTCACCGCTGCCGACGGTCTGCTCGGCGAGACAGAAGAGGAGATGGGCGTGGAGCGCGGCAACGGTCTGCACTTCCAGGTATATGCCAAGGATGATGCATCGCAGTTTAAATACTGGATTCCGGTTGACGCCGGGGCCACGTTCGAAATCAGCGGCGGCAGCAGCAGCAACTTCAAGGTGGAGTCAAAGACCTCGGCCAACGGCAAACGCTATCTCGAAGTAAGCTGTCAGAACAGTGTAGCCACCGACAACTACCGTCTGTGGACCGGCGAACTCAAAGTGAAAGCCGCTGCCGGCGAAGTGACCTACAAGGTATACCACACCGGTATCATCCACTACCTCAACGGCGACTATCAGACACCCGACCCTGATGGCAACATCACCAAGGGATGGTTCTACTACGAGCAGGTAGATGTGGCAGCCACCAACGGCGAGACCTATCATATCCTCGACCGCAATATCGGCGCAAGCTGCAACAAATCATACTCACCCGCCAGCACATTCAACCGTGCCAACACCGCAGCCCGCGGCGCATACTTCTATGTGCCCGGAGCCAACAAGATTTCAGAAGTTGAGAAGGCAGTACTCCCCGCAGGCTTCAACTCACTGCCCGGCATCTACCACTTCAACTACATGAATCTCAAGATTTACAACGGTGCCGAGGGTAGCTACGGCTGGGATACTAAGAATTCACTTCTGGCACGCATCTATCTGCCCGGCGCAGGTTCGATGGACGGCTATACACTGATTGACCAATACAGAGCCAACATATGGTCAAGCTCAATCGTGACCGGCAACCAGGGATTCTATGAGGGCGACAAAGAGTATGGCTACTGGTATAGAATGCTCGATGTCTACGGCTCATCAATTGATGCCCGCCGCACAGTGCGCATCACCAACGAAGCCACAAAAGAATACCACGGCATACCGATGCGCGCCATGAGTTGCCCTCCTGCCGAACCCGGCTGGGAGCTCCCCGACCTGCCGGAGGGTCGCTATCGTATCATCCTCAATAACGAGGCCGGTTGGGCTAAAGCGAAAGCTAATAATGCCGATATGACCAAAGGCGATGCAGAAGGCACATGGTTCTACATCAACCTCGCCGAGAAGCCCTCAACTGTACAGTTCTCAGGCAACGGGACAACGACTGCCACATTCACAGTGACATTCGATGCCAACGGCACAGCAACATTCACCAACAGCGGATACGAAGTGGAGATTCCTGATCCCATACGCGTATACGTCAACCTTGTGGGTGTATCATTCGTGCCGCGAATCTATTATGATGGATCGGAAGGTGTATCTTGGGAGGGTCGTGTAAACATGACTGCAGTCGAAGGACAAAGCAACTGGTATTATCACGACATCTCAGGAGATGCCACCAAGATTAAGATTACCGACCAAGACACCGGCTATTCTTACGGCGATAAATCCCTTTCAGATTCGGATGTAAGCAACTGCAAAAACACGCATGTACTCGTCCTGACCTACAACAATAACTGGAGCGTGACAGGCACAACGACACCATCCTTCGGCGGTGGCGGCGGTGGCGATGACACCACTACCAAGACCTATCGCCTGTACTGGAGCAAAAACGTAGGTGGCACAGATATGCAATACCTCTACGCCTGGAATGGACCTTCTACATGGAATGCGAGCACCAGCAACCCTTATGAAAAGCAAGGATTTATCAATAGCGGCAACACGTCAGAATGCTATATTGACTTCGATGTGCCGAAAGATGAGACATTCACAATTGAATGCCTTGTGAGAGGAGAAGCCGGTTGGAATAATGGACAATCAAAGGATATAACAGTACAGTCCAGTCAATTCCAGTTAGGGACTAACGGCAGATATCAATATACTGTCTATCCAGAAAAAAAATAATATCTGACCCCACACATAACTTCGCGATAAGCTGCCCCCGGAAGCCACGGTGCCTCCGGGGGCGGCCTGCGTTGACGCCCTGAGCGGCGAAGCCGCCGTGGCGCCGCCCCCTCCCGCTATTGTCAGGCCCCCTCCCCTCTCAGCCGCGTCAGCCCTCCTGGGAGGAGGGGCGCCCCGCCCCGACACGGCTCGACTGCGCCCCCGGGAAATCACCCTCTAATTTCCCTCTCTTGACGCCAAGTCAGGACAAGGGCGCCCAACTCAGCCAAAGTTAACGAAGGGCTTGAATATCTCATAATTGGTAAGATGGGAAGGGAATTTAAGGGCGCGGATTTTTTCGCTTGTCGCTACGCGACTGCGCCGCGGATGGGAAGGATTAACGCGGATCCTATTTGCGTAATACTCTGGTTTGCACGCAGATGCGGACGGATGCATCTCGGCGCTATGCGCCTTAATGCTCGCAGATTGGCTGCGCATTCCACATCTTCCACGCCAACTCAGCCAAAGTTGTGCCTTAACTTAGGGCCCGTTGGGCGAGAACGCTCAGGTAAGCTACCCTCTAACCTCTCTCTTTTGCCGCAAGGTCGGGGCGAGGGCGCCCCTCCTCCCGGGGGCTGACGCTGCTCCGGGCTTGCTGGATGGGGTGGGAGGTTTGGGAATTCTGGGAGGGTTGGGAGTTTTGGGAGGATGATGGGATGGATGGGGGTGCGGGGCTTAGGCGCCCCGCACCGCAGGGGGAAATTTGGCGGTAAGGAAATTTTTGGTTATCTTCGCGGGAGATCGTGCCGGGGGCCGGTGTGCTCCGCACGGCTAAGACTTCCTATATTTATTCTTGATACTCCTTTTTTGATGAAGATACATGATGCTGATGTGTCGGCGACGCCTGCGGTGTCGGCGGCACGCGGTTGGCTGGCCCTGTCGCCGGTGGCCGTGTTCCTGCTGCTGTATGTGGCGGTGTCGCTGATTCTTGATGATTTCTATAAGATGCCGATCTCGGTGGCGCTCCTCGTTGCCTCGGCCTGGGGTGTGGCCATTCTACGCGGCCGACCGCTGCTGAAGCGGATTGAGATCTTCTCGCGCGCCGCCGGACATGCCAATATCCTCTACATGATCTGGGTGTTTATCCTCGCCGGAGCCTTCGCCACGGTGGCGAAATCTATCGGGGCCGTCGATGCCACCGTCAGTCTGGCGCTGCGCGCCTTTCCGCCGCAATATGTGGTGCCGATGCTCTTCTTCGCCTCCTGCTTTATTTCGCTGTCGATAGGCACCTCGGTGGGCACGGTGGTGGCGCTCGCTCCGCTGGCGTCGCAGATTGCCCTGAGTTCAGGGGGTGACGTGGCCTTCTATGTGGCGGTGGTATTAGGTGGCGCCTTCTTCGGCGACAACCTCTCATTCATCTCCGACACCACCATCGCTGCCACACGCTCGCAGAACTGCGACATGGCCGACAAATTCAAGGCCAACCTGCGCATAGCCCTTCCGGCGGCGATCGTCACGCTGGTGATATACATCATCACCGGTGCCGGCGCGACGGAGGTGGAGCTTCCGGCCGATAGCGACTGGACCCTCATTATCCCCTATCTGGTGGTGCTGGGTTGCGCGGTGGCTGGAATCAATGTGACGATAGTGCTGAGCCTCGGTATTGTGGCGGCTATGGTGTTGGGGCTTACGCATGGTCATTCGCTGATAGGGATGGCCTCGTCGGCCGGCGAAGGTATCGACGGGATGGGTAGTCTGATTATCATCACGCTGTTGGCGGCGGGTATGTTGGGGGTGATAAAGGAGGCGGGAGGCATACAGTTTCTGCTGCATCTGCTCACGCGACACATCAGCGGAAGGCGTGGCGGACAGGCGGTGATTGCGCTGCTGGTGGGGATTGTGAATCTTTGCACGGCGAATAACACGGTGGCGATCATCACTGTCGGCGGCTTGGCTCGCGACATCTCGCAGCGCTATGGCATCGACCGCCGGAAGACGGCGTCGCTGCTTGATTCGACGTCGTGTGTGGTGCAGTCGCTGCTCCCCTACGGTGCGCAGACGCTGCTGGCCACGGGGCTGGCCGGCATATCGCCGGCGGCGCCATTCGGATACCTCTACTATCCCTGGGCGCTTGCCTGCATGATAGTGGTGTCGATTCTCATCCGCCGCCGCACTCCCGCCGCCTGACGCTTCGCGCTTCCCCCTTTACGGAAGTCCGTTTTCTTACGGGAGAACGGGGGATTCTTACGGGAGAACGGAGCTTATTACGGGAGAACGGGAGCTTCTTACGGGAGAATGGGAGCTTATTACGAGAGAACGGGCTTTCTTACGGGAGAACGGGGGCTTTTTACGGGAGAACGAGCTTTCTTACGGGAGAACGGGAGCTTCTTACGGGAGAACGGTGGCTTCTTACGGGAGAACGGGAGCTTCTTACGGGAGAACGAGCTTTCTTACGGGAGAACGGGAGCTTCTTACGGGAGAACGGGAGACTTCTCTCCCGTCAACCCGTGCTCCCGTAAAAATCGTTCTCCCGTCAACCCCGTTCTCCCGTAAAAATCGTGCTCCCGTAAAAAAACGTGCTCCCGTAAATACGTGCTCCCGTAAAAAACGTGCTCCCGTAAAAATACGGCGGGGAGGGGTGGGTCAGGTGTGGTCGGGGCAAAGGGTGCGGCGGCGGAAGAAGCGGCGGGTGAAGAGCCATAGGAGCAGGGTGCCACCTATCTGCGACAACGCCGTGCACCAGAAAGCCCACGCATATCCCAGAAACTCCAGCAATACGCCGCCAAGCAAGATGCCTAACCCCATGCCGAGGTCCCAGGCGGTGAGTATCGACGAGTTGGCCGTGCCCCGCTGGTCGTTGCGCGCCACAGAGATAAACATATTCAGGAAGGCCGGATACATCCGGCCGTTGCCAAGCCCCAACAGCAGCGCCGAGAGATAGAACGCCCACTCCTGGCGCACAAGCGCGAAGAGCGTGTAAGCCACCGTAGAGATCAGCGCCCCCTCGAGCGCATTCGCGCTAAGGCGCCCGCGCCGCAGCGACTTCACCCCATACAGCCGCGACACGAAGAGCCCCACCGCCAGCAACGCGAAAAAGAGCCCCGTGCCATCCGTCACCCTCAGCACCTCACGCGCATAGAGCGCCACATAATTCGACATCACCCCCCAGCAGAGCCCGAAGAGCAGGATATTCACCGCCAACAACCAGCCCCGCGTCAGGAAGAAATGGTCGAGACTCAGAGCCGGTTTGCCGGCCACCCGCTCACGCGGCCTCAGACGTATCGACGACGCGCACGCGAAGCCCCCCAGCGCCACAGCCAGCGACACCCAGAAGAGCACCTCAAAGCACCCGCTAAGATTATATATCCAGATTCCCGCCGAGGGGGCGAACGCCATGGCCAGGTTATTGCTCAGGCCATAGTAGCCGATACCCTCATTGCGGCGCGAGGATGGGAGCGTGTCGATAGCCACTGTGCTGTTGGCCACCGTAGTCGCACCGTAAGAGAAGCCATGGATAGTGCGCACGATAGCAAACATCAGCAGTGTACCCGCCCCGATATATCCCGTAAAACAGATAAAGAAAGCGAAGAAGCATAGCATCAACACTTTGCGGCGGTCGAAGCTATCGACGATGAAACCGCTGAACGGCCTCACCACCAGCGCCGCCACCACATAGCCCGACAGCACCAGACCGATAAGATCCTTATCAGCCTCAAACTCAGTGTCGAGATATATCGGCAGCAGCGGCGTGAGCAGATAAAAAGCAAAGAACATCATGAAATTGCCCGTCATCGCGAGGCAATAATTCCGATTCCAAAGGCGCTCTTTAGTCGGCATAATCTTATTTTTTTCTTAAGTCTTTTGGGTCTTTAGGGTCCTTACGGGCTTTAAAGTCCTTAGGGTCTTTAAGGTCTCTTTAGGGTCTACTTTGAATTGCGGTAATCCACAGCTGCGCGGATAAAATCCACAAACAGCGGCGAGGGCTGCAGCACAGTAGATGAATACTCCGGATGATACTGTGTGCCCACCATCCAGCGCTTGCCGGCCACCTCGACCACCTCCACGAGGTGAGCCGCCGGATTCTCGCCCACGCAGCGCATGCCGGCCTCCTCGAAGCGCCGGCGATAGTCGTTGTTGAACTCAAAGCGGTGGCGATGGCGCTCGCTCACGCGCGTCGCTCCATAGGCACGCGCCGCAATCGAGTCGGGCAGCAACTCGCAGTCGTAGGCGCCGAGGCGCATAGTGCCGCCAAGATTCGAGATTGATTTCTGCTCCTCCATCAGGTCGATCACATTATCGGGTGTGAGGGGATTCATCTCGGTAGAGTTGGCCTCGGGCAATCCGAGCACATCGCGCGCGAACTCGATCACCATGCACTGCATGCCGAGGCATATGCCGAAGGTGGGCACATCATGCTCCCTGCACCACTTCAGCGCCACAAACTTACCCTCGATGCCCCTCTGGCCGAAGCCCGGCGCGATGACCACGCCATCGAGCGGCGAGAGCAGTTCATCGGCATTATCGGCGTTGAGTTTCTCGGAATGCAGATAGACGAGGCGTAGCCGGCGGTCATTGTAGGTGGCCGCATGAAAGAGGGCCTCGCTGATAGACTTGTAGGCATCCTGCAGTTCAACATACTTCCCCACCAATCCGATTGTCACCTCCTCCGTAGCGTTGTTCATGCGCTCCACGAAGTGCAGCCAGGGGGCCATATGCGGTTCACCTTCGACGGGCACCCCCATCTTGCGCAGCACTATCTCATCGAGATGCTCGCGGTGCATGCCCAGCGGCACCTCATAGATCGACGGCGCATCCTTCGACTCGATCACCGCATCAGCCGACACATTGCAGAACTGCGCTATCTTGCGGCGCATCGGCTGCGGAATCTCATGCTCGGTGCGCAATATCAGCACATCGGGCTGAATCCCCACCTCCTGCAGCTGCTTTACGGAGTGCTGCGTGGGTTTGGTCTTCAGCTCCTTGGCCGCCTGCAAGAAGGGCATATAGGTGAGATGGATGCAGAGCGCATCGTCACCCAGTTCCCAGCGCAACTGGCGCACACTCTCCAGGAACGGCAGCGACTCGATATCGCCCACAGTGCCACCGATCTCGGTGATGACGAAATCAAAATCCCCCGTATTACCGAGCAGTTTCACATTGCGTTTGATCTCGTCGGTGATATGGGGGATAATCTGTACTGTCTTGCCGAGGTAGTCGCCGCGGCGCTCCTTCTCGATGACACTCTGGTAGATGCGGCCGGTGGTGATGTTGTTGGCGCGGGTGGTGCGCACATTGGTGAAGCGCTCATAATGCCCGAGGTCGAGGTCGGCTTCATGACCGTCGACGGTGACGTAGCATTCGCCATGCTCATAGGGGTTGAGTGTACCCGGGTCGATATTGATGTAGGGGTCGAACTTCTGGATGGTGACACGATAACCGCGCGCCTTGAGCAGACACGCCAATGAGGAGGATATGATGCCCTTGCCGAGCGATGACACTACGCCTCCGGTGACGAAAATATACTTTGTTTCCACAGCTTATCTGGAATTATTACCTGTACTTCTTGGTGAATCGGGCGGCGCGGGTCGGAGGATTCGCGCCGCTTCAGGGCCTCTTGCCAAATTAAAGCGCAAAATTAGTAAAAAAAATCAAAAGTTGTTGGCTCGTCTTGGAGTTTTTTTATTACTTTTGCGGTTTTATTGCAAAATCCTATTTATGGTAAAAGAGATACGGTTCACTAAAATGCATGGTGCGGGCAACGACTACATCTACATCGACCTCACCCGCCCCGACGCCACACTTCCCGCCGACTTCCCGAGTCTGGCGCGCCGCATCAGCCACCGCCACTGCGGCGTAGGCGCCGACGGACTCGTGGCGATCATGCGCCCCGCCGACCCCTCGCGCGCCGACTTCGCGATGCGCATGTGGAATGCCGACGGCTCAGAGGCCCAGATGTGTGGCAACGCCTCGCGCTGCGTGGCCAAATATATCCACGACCACTCCCTCTCCCCCAGCCGCAGCCTGCGCCTCGAGACCCGCGCCGGAATAAAGCTGCTCACCATCACCGCACTCGACCCCCACGGACGCGTCAGCGAAGTCAGCGTCGATATGGGTCCGGCCACCTTCAGCAGCCATGAGGTGCCGGTGAGTCTCCCCTCCCCCACCCCCACTCACGGCATCCCCGACCACCACACACCGCCACTCCTGCCCGGCACGCTTCAAGTCAGCGCCCTCGGCAGGAGTTTCTGTATCCACCCCGTAGGGATGGGTAATCCGCACGGCGTAATCCTCCTTGACCATGACCCTACGGATGAGGAGGTGCTCGGCGCCGGACCCCTCCTGGAGCGTGACCCTGCATGGCCCGAGCGGGCCAACATCGAATTCGCCCACATCATCGACCGCAGCCACATCAACATGCGAGTCTGGGAGCGCGGTTCAGGCGAGACGATGGCCTGCGGCACCGGCGCCTGCGCCACAGCCGCCGCAGCGATCGCACTCGGTCTGACAGACGCGGCAGTCGAACTGCAGCTCCCCGGCGGCACCCTCTGCGTAAGCCGCGACCCCGCCACCGGCCACATGCACCTGCGCGGCCCAGCCGCCACCATCTGCACCGGAGTGTTCCCACTCTAAGCGACCTAAAGACCCCAAAGTCCTCAAAGACCCTAAAGCCCTAAAGACTAAAGCAAAAAAAAGCAATGATAACCCTAAACAATAACTTCCATCTCCTGCCCGAGAGCTACCTCTTCTCAATAGTGCGCCAGCGCCTCGACGCCTACCGCCAAAATCACCCCGAGGACGAAATCATACGTATGGATATCGGCGACGTCACCCGTCCGATCGCACCGGCGGCCGTAGCCGCCATGCACGCCGCAGTCGATGAACTCGCCCGCACGGAGAGCTTCCACGGCTACGGACCCGAGCAGGGCTACCTCTTCCTGCGCGAAGCGATAGCCGATTACGACTACCGCCGCCTCGGCATAGCCATCACTCCCGATGAAATCTTCATCAGCGACGGAGCCAAAAGCGACCTCGGCAATCTCGGCGAACTCTTCAGCCACAGGGCGCGCGTGGCGGTGCCCGACCCCGGCTATCCGGTATATGCCGACGACAATATCATCGACGGCCGCAACCGCACTGACGCCCCCATCATCCACCTCCCCCTCACACCCGAGAATCACTTCGTGCCCCCGACACCCGACCGGACACCCGACCTCATCTACCTCTGCTATCCCAACAATCCCACCGGCGCCTCAATCTCGCGCCATGACCTCAGCCGCTGGGTAGACTACGCCCGCCGCGTCGGCGCCGTCATAATCTACGACTCCGCCTACGAAGCCTATATACGCGATGCCTCGCTGCCGCACTCCATCTACGAAATCGAGGGGGCTGAGGAGGTGGCTATTGAGGTGAGGTCGTTTTCCAAGACCGGCGGTTTTACGGGTATCCGCTGCGGCTACACCGTGGTGCCCCACGCCCTGAAGGGATGCTATGCCGACGGCACCGTCGCCGAACTCCACCGGCTCTGGATGCGCCGCCAGTCGACCAAATTCAACGGCGCCAGCTACATCAGCCAGCGCGGAGCCGCCGCACTCTACACCCCCGAAGGGCGGCGTCAGGTCGAGGAGTCGATAGACTACTACATGGAGAATGCGCGCCTGCTGCGCGAGGGGATGGCGGCCGCCGGATATGAGGCCTTCGGTGGCGAGAATGCCCCCTACGTGTGGGTGCGCACCCCCGACGGCATGACCTCCTGGGAGTTTTTCGACCATCTGCTCGAGCGCTATCAGCTCAGCTCGACCCCCGGCGCCGGCTTCGGCACCAACGGCGAAGGATTCGTGCGCCTCACGGCCTTCAACACCCGCAGCAACACGCTCGCCGCGCTTCGCCGCCTCCGCGATTAGCCTGGCAATCCCGATTTAGCCCGATTAATCGGGCTAAATCGAGAATTATCGCGGTTAATCGGGGTTAATCGGGTTAAATCGGGGTTAATCGGGCTAAATCGCGATTAATCGGGATTAATCAGGATCGCTATCGACAGGCTAACATTTTTACAGGAGAATCATCCTTTTTTTGCACACTTTCGGCAGATGTGAGAAATTTTGGTTGCACATTTTGCATTTTTATGCGCAGTTTGTAAAAATATTTCAACTTTTCTTTTCGTGTTAAAAACTTTTTTCGGATATTTGCGGTCATTATTAGACAGAAGTTCGCTTCTCGCTGACTAAACTATTATTTGCTGAGCATTTATCTT
Source organism: uncultured Muribaculaceae bacterium (assembly GCA_910577585.1). GTDB lineage: Bacteria > Bacteroidota > Bacteroidia > Bacteroidales > Muribaculaceae > Lepagella. Next base: position 17,745 of record CAJTNN010000027.1, read on the forward strand.
GGCTGGCAGTACTTGCGGGTTTGCAACCCGCAACGTGGATATCGCCGGGGATTAATCGCGATTGACCGCGATTATTCGCAATTTATCGGGATTAACCGCGATTAATCGAGATTAGCCGGGATTTATCGCGATTAATCGGGATTAACCGGGATTAATCGGGATTTTTATTTACAGGTAAAAAAGGTTTTCGACATGGTAGAGAAATTTTTACGACAGACCGCATTCAAGGATTATGCGGATTTTAAAGAGAATTATGAGGTGATGGTGCCGGAGAATTTCAATTTCGGCTATGATGTGGTCGACAGCTGGGCTGAGAGCGACCCCGACAAACCGGCGCTGCTCTGGACCAACGACCGGGATGAGGTGCGCCAGTTCACGTTTGCCGACATGAAGCGCGAGAGCGACCGCACGGCCTCCTTCTTCCAGCAACTGGGTATCGGCAAGGGTGACAAGGTGATGCTTATCCTCAAGCGCCGCTATCAGTTCTGGTTCTCGATTATCGCCCTTCATAAACTCGGGGCTGTGGTGATTCCGGCCACTCATCTGCTGACAAAGAAGGATATCATCTACCGCTGCAATGCGGCCAAAATCAAGGCTATCGTGGCCGTGGGCGACAAGACGGTGACCGACCATATCGTCAAGGCGCTGCCGGAATGCCCTACGGTGGAGGCTTGCGTGTCGACCGGTCCGGTGGTGCCGGAGGGTTGGCATGACTTCCAGGACGGCATCGAGAGCGCCCCCCCCTTCCGCCGTCCGTTGCGCCCCAACCGCAACAGCGACATCTCACTGCTCTACTTCACCTCAGGCACCACCGGCGAACCTAAGATGGTGGCCCACAACTTCCTCTACCCCCTCGGACATATTATCACCGGCAAATACTGGCACAATCTCGACGACTCATCGCTGCATCTCACACTGGCCGACACGGGCTGGGGTAAGGCCGTGTGGGGTAAGCTCTACGGCCAATGGATTGCCGGAGCCAACGTGTTTGTCTACGACTTCGAGAAATTCACCCCCTCGGATGTGCTGCGCAAGATCCACGACTTCAAGATCACCTCACTCTGCGCTCCCCCCACCATCTTCCGCTTCCTGATACGTGAGGATGTGAAGGCCTACGACCTGTCATCGCTGCGCTACTGCACGATCGCCGGCGAGGCCCTCAACCCCAGTGTATATGAAGAATGGCTCGCCCTGACCGGCATCCGCCTCATGGAGGCCTACGGCCAGACCGAGACCACGCTCACCATCGGCACCTTCCCCTGGATGGAGGCCAAACCCGGCTCGATGGGTGTGCCGAGTCCGGCCTACGACATCGACCTGGTCGACGCCGAGGGGCGCAGCTGTCCCCCCGGTCAGCAGGGTGAGATCGTGATACGCCTCGACAACGGCAGTCCCGTGGGCCTCTTCGAAGAATACCTCTACGACCCCGAGCTCACAGCCGCCGCATGCTCCGACGGTTTCTACCGCACAGGCGATGTGGCATACCGCGACGAAGATGGCTACTTCTGGTTTGTAGGACGCGCCGACGATGTGATCAAATCGTCAGGCTACCGCATCGGCCCCTTCGAGGTAGAGAGCGCCCTGATGACCCACCCCGGAGTGGTGGAATGCGCCATCACCGGTGTACCCGACCCCATACGCGGCCAGGTGGTGAAAGCCACCATCGTGCTCTCGGCCGAATACAAAGCCCGCATCGGCGACGACCTCGTAAAAGAGCTCCAGGACCATGTCAAACAGACCACCGCACCATATAAATATCCCCGCGTGGTGGAATTTGTCGACGAGCTTCCGAAGACCATCAGCGGCAAGATACGCCGCGTAGAGATCCGCCAGCAGCAGAAGGGTCGCGCCAGCTGACCCTCACCACATCGCATATCAATGCCCATAATCAGCCCGATTCGGCCAATCCCGCCAATCGGGCTGATTAGATTATCTTAGATTAGATTCAGACATCCGCATCGCATCGCATAGAGGTTTTGAATTGCCGAAAAAAAGATGTAACTTTGCACTTGGAAAACTATGTTTAAGTAGCTGGTCAAATTAAATGAACACTATATGCGCAGTTATTTTTGAGTCATTTCCGGCTCTTGAAGAGGGAGCGATGCGGGCATCGCGACCGATGAAAGGGACGGAAAGGGCCAAAAAGAACAAGCAGATAGTGTTCAAGCTACTCAAAAATGTATAATTCAGTAGCGGTTTAATTTGACCAGCTACTTAAAGTCATTTCATAACCTTTATCACGATGCATGAAGTGAAAAATGCCCTCCTCATACTTGAAGACGGCACAACATTCAAAGGGAAATCCTTCGGCTACCCGGGTTCGACGGCAGGCGAGGTGGTGTTCAACACCGCCATGACCGGCTATCCGGAGAGTCTCACCGACCCCTCATACGAGGGGCAGATCCTCGTCACCACCTATCCGATTCTCGGCAACTACGGAGTGCCTCCGCGCCGGCAGAAGGATGATGTGAGCCAGTACTATGAGTCTGACCACATACATGCCCGCGCCATCGTGGCCCAGGATTATTCCTGGCATCACTCGCATTGGCAGGCCGACCGCTCGCTGGCCGAGTGGCTCAATGAGGAGAAGATTCCCGGTATTTATGGAATTGACACCAGGGCTCTTACGAAACTCCTGCGCGAAAAAGGCTCAATGCTGGGCAAAATCGTCGTGGAAGGTGCGGAAGAGCCTGATTTTTATGACCCCAACAAAGAGAACCTCGTGGCCAAGGTGTCGTGCAAAGAGGTGGAAGTGCATGGCGAGGGCGACAAGACTGTGGTGCTCGTGGACTGCGGCGTGAAGCACAACATCATCCGCTGCCTCACGCGCCGCGGACTGAAGGTGGTGCGTGTGCCCTGGGACTACGACTTCAACAGCATCCCCTGCGACGGCATCTTCATCTCCAACGGACCCGGCAACCCCGACCTCGTGGACGCCACCGTCGAGAACCTGCGCAAGGCCCTGCAGGGCGACAAGCCCATCTGCGGCATCTGCATGGGCAACCAGCTGCTCAGCCGCGCCGCCGGAGCCAAGACCTTCAAGCTCAAATATGGCCACCGCAGCCACAACCAGCCTGTGCGCCGTGCCGGCACCGAACAGTGCTACGTGACCTCACAGAACCACGGCTTCGCCGTAGACGACAAGACCCTCCCCGCCGACTGGGAGCCCCTCTTCATCAACATGAACGACGGCACCAACGAGGGTATACGCCATAAGTCGAAACCCTTCTTCTCGGCGCAGTTCCACCCCGAGGCCTCATCGGGCCCGAAGGATACGGAATTCCTCTTCGATGAATTTGTGGCAATGCTTTAATCTCTCTTACGCAAGACAACTACCTATGAACGAAAAGATAAAGAAGGTGCTCCTGCTCGGCTCGGGAGCTCTCAAGATCGGCGAGGCCGGCGAATTCGACTACTCCGGCTCTCAGGCACTCAAGGCCATGAAGGAGGAGGGCATCAAGACTGTGCTCATCAACCCCAACATCGCCACCGTGCAGACCTCGGAAGGCTTTGCCGACAAGATATACTTCCTGCCCGTGACGCCGGAATATGTGGAGCGTGTCATCGAGAAGGAGCGCCCCGACGGCATTCTGCTCGCCTTCGGCGGCCAGACAGCCCTCAACTGCGGCGTGAAGCTCTATGAGAGCGGTGTGCTCGAGAAGTATGGCGTGGAGGTGCTCGGCACCCCGGTGCAGGCCATCATCGACACCGAAGACCGCGAACTCTTCGTCAAGAAACTCGATGAGATCGGCGTCAAGACCATCAAGAGCGAGGCCGTGGAGTCGGTGCAGGGCGCCATCAAGGCGGCCGAACGCCTCGGCTACCCGGTGATTGTGCGCGCCGCCTACGCCCTCGGCGGTCTCGGCTCAGGATTCTGCGACAATGAGGAGGAACTCGTAAGCCTCACCGAAAAGGCCCTCAGCTTCTCGCCCCAGGTGCTGGTAGAGAAGAGCCTCAAGGGCTGGAAAGAGGTGGAGTATGAAGTGGTGCGCGACAAGTATGACAACTGCATCACTGTCTGCAACATGGAGAACTTCGACCCCCTCGGCATCCACACCGGCGAGAGCATCGTAGTGGCCCCCTCGCAGACCCTCAGCAACGAAGACTACCACTATCTGCGCAAACTCGCCATCAAGATTATCCGCCACATCGGCATCGTAGGCGAGTGCAACGTGCAGTATGCCTTCGACCCCGAGTCGATGGACTACCGTGTGATCGAGGTCAACGCCCGACTCAGCCGCTCGTCGGCCCTGGCTTCGAAGGCCACCGGCTACCCGCTCGCCTTCGTGGCCGCCAAGCTCGGCCTGGGCTACGGACTCTTCGAACTCAAGAACTCTGTCACCAAAGACACCACAGCATTCTTCGAGCCGGCGCTCGACTACTGCGTGGTGAAACTGCCCCGCTGGGACCTCGGGAAATTCCATGGCGTACGTCGCGAAATCGGTTCGTCGATGAAGTCGGTGGGCGAGGTGATGGCTATCGGCCGCACCTTCGAGGAAGCAATGCAGAAGGGCCTGCGCATGATCGGACGCGGCATGCACGGATTTGTCGAGAACAAGGATATCAAAATCGAGGATATCGACTCGGCACTCTCCACCCCGACCGACAACCGCATCTTCGTAATAGCCGAAGCCATGAAGCGCGGCTACAGCGTAGACCGCATACATGAGCTTACGAAAATCGACCGATGGTTTCTCTACAAGCTCGACAACATCATGCAGACCAGCCGCGAGCTCGAGAAATTCGACTCGCTCCAGGCACTGCCCGACGAGCTCCTGCGCCAGGCGAAGCAGCAGGGATTCAGCGACTTCCAGATTGCCCGCTCTATCTTCAAGGGGGCCACAGAGTCGCCCGAGGCATTGAGCCTGCGTGTGCGCGCCCACCGCAAGGAGCGCGGCATCACTCCGGTGGTGAAGCAGATCGACACGCTGGCGGCCGAATATCCCGCACAGACCAACTACCTCTACATCACCTACAACGGCCAGACCAACGACGTAGACTTCAAGCATGACCACCGCTCGATCGTGGTGCTCGGCTCAGGCGCCTACCGCATCGGCAGCTCGGTAGAGTTCGACTGGTGTTCGGTCAACGCCCTGATGACTGTCAAGAAAGAGGGATGGCGCTCGGTGATGATCAACTATAACCCCGAGACCGTGTCGACCGACTACGACATGTGCGACCGCCTGTACTTCGACGAGCTCACATTCGAGCGCGTGATGGATATCCTCGACCTCGAGCAGCCCCACGGCACAATTCTCAGTGTGGGCGGCCAGATACCCAACAACCTCGCAATGCGTCTCGACGAACAGGGTGTCAACATCCTCGGCACATCAGCCAAAAGCATCGACAACGCCGAAGACCGCCACAAATTCTCATCAATGCTCGACCGCCTCGGCATCGACCAGCCCCGCTGGCGCGAGCTGACCTCGAAAGAGGATATCGATTCATTTATCGATGAGGTGGGTTTCCCGGTGCTCGTGCGACCGAGTTATGTGCTCTCGGGTGCGGCAATGAACGTATGCTCCAACCATGAGGAGCTCGACCGCTTCCTGCGTCTGGCAGCAAATGTGTCGAAGCAGCACCCGGTGGTGGTGAGCGAGTTCATTCAGAACGCCAAGGAGATCGAGATGGACGCCGTGGCTCAGAACGGCGAGATCAAGGCCTACGCAATCTCGGAACATATCGAGTTTGCCGGCGTGCACTCCGGCGACGCCACCATACAGTTCCCGCCGCAGAAACTCTATGTCGAGACTATGCGCCGCATCAAGAAGGTGTCAGGCCAGATTGCCCGCGCCCTCAACATCTCGGGACCCTTCAACATCCAGTTCCTCGCCAAGAACAACGACATCAAGGTCATCGAGTGCAACCTGCGTGCGTCGCGCTCATTCCCCTTCGTCAGCAAGGTACTGAAAATCAACTTCATCGACCTCGCTACAAAGGTTATGCTCGGCATACCCGTCGAGAAGCCCAACAAATCAGCCTTCGATCTGGACTATGTGGGCATCAAGGCCTCACAGTTCTCATTCTCGCGCCTGCAGGGGTCTGACCCGGTGCTGGGTGTCGACATGAGCTCTACAGGCGAGGTGGGTTGTCTGGGCACCGACACCGGCGAAGCCGTGCTCAAGGCCATGCTGGCCGTAGGCCACCGCATCCCCAAGCGCGGTGTGCTGCTCTCTACCGGAAGCGCCCGCCAGAAGGCTGCCATGCTCGCCTCAGCCCAGCTGCTGCACAAGCATGGCTATACCATCTACGCCACCAAAGGCACCCACGCCTTCCTGAGCGAGAACGGTATTCCGGCAGTGCGTGTCTACATGCCCTCGCAGCCCGAAGAGCATCCGCAGGCCCTCGAACTGCTGCACCGCAAGGAGATCGACCTGGTGGTGAATGTGCCCAAGAACCTCACCCCCACCGAACTCAGCAACGGCTACAAGATACGCCGCGCTGCAATCGACCTCAACATTCCGCTTCTCACCAACACGCGTCTGGCCGAGGCATTCATCTCCGCCTTCACCTCGCTCAAACCCGGTGAGATCGAAATCAAAGCATGGGATGAATATTGATGACAACTCAGTAGAGAGTGTCTACCGATCGCTGCGTCAGCGGCTGGCTGCTCTCACAGGCTCGGATGGCGAGGCCACCGCAATGGCTCGCCTCATCTTCCACTCCCTCAAGGGATGGAACACCACCGACCTCGTGATTCATGCCCCCGACCGGCTCTCGGAGTTCACCCTCGAAAGAATCGACAACATAATGGAGCGGCTCGGCAACCACGAGCCGCTCCAATACATTTTAGGCGAGGGGCGATTCTACGGCATGGACCTGCGCGTCACACCCGACACGCTGATACCTCGCCCGGAGACTGAGGAACTTGTGGAGATGATCGTAGAGCGGGCCGACGGACGCTCCGACCTGCGGGTGCTCGACATCGGCACCGGCAGCGGCGCCATAGCCATCGCGCTGGCACGCAACCTGCGGTTTCCGCAAATCTCTGCCCTCGACATATCGGAGGGGGCACTCGATGTGGCCCGCGACAATGCCCGCCGGCTACATGCCGATATCCGATTCCTGCATGCCGACATACTCACCTACGATCCGCCGCGCCATAGCCTCGACATCATTGTCAGCAATCCACCCTACATTGCCCTCAAGGAACGCGCGGAGATGGAGCCGCATGTCAAGGACCACGAACCGGCCCGGGCCCTCTTCGTGCCCGACGACGACCCACTGCTCTTCTACCGCCGCATACTGACTATCGGCCTTGATGCGCTCACCGGCGCCGGCCGCGTATACTTCGAAATCAATCCACTTTATGCCTCGGAGCTCAAGCAGATGATGCAGCAGATGGGGTATGATGGCGTGGAGCTGCACAAGGATATCTCGGGGCGCTTGCGGTTTGCTTCGGGGGAGTTAGGAGTTGGTAGTTAGTAGTGAGGAGTTTGTAGTTTGTAGTGGGGAGTTTGTAGTTATTATGAAGAAGAGAGAACGACGTCCGGTCAGCGAGGAGGCTATGCGCATGCGTCTGGCCGACCTCTGCGCGCGCTCTGAGCAATGCGAGAGCGACCTGCGCCGGAAGATTCGCCTCGCCGGACTCACCACCGATGAGGCCGACCGCATTATCGAGGCGCTGCAGTCGGGCAAATTTCTCGATGATGCCCGATTCGCAAGGGCTTATGCCCGCGATAAGGTGAGATTCGCCGGATGGGGGGCGGCTAAAATCCGAATGGGACTGGCCGCCAAACGCATCACCGGCACCCTCGCCACACAAGCCATCGAGGCGATTGACCGCCGCGAGTATATCGATGCTCTCAAACGCGCCGCCCTCGCCAAGGCCCGCAGTCTCGACCTCACCTCACGCGAGGATGTGCAGAAACTCTACACCCATCTCGCCCAACGCGGGTTCGAGAGCCAGCTCATCAGCCGCATCACCGACTATCTGCGCAAAGACCGCTGAAGCAGATAAGATGCATATCGCATCGTCCCCGATGGGCTCATGAGGTTGTGGCAAGAGTGAGCATCGAGATGCGCGGGGGAGTCAATCCGAGAGCCTTCACACCCTCATAGACTGCCTCCGCCGCCGAGAGGATGGTTGAGCCGGTGGTGCACACATCATCGATTATCAAGATCTTGCACCCGGCATAACGCTCAGGGTGCGCGAGGCGGAAGATGCCGAGTGTGTTGCGCCGGCGCTCCTCGGTGCTCTTCGAGGTCTGGGTGGCATGCGGCCGGATCGCCTTAAGGTCTGGACTGACCGCTATCCCCGTAGCTGCCGACACACCGCGGGCCAGCTCGAGCGACTGGTTATAGCCGCGGCGCATCAACTTGCTCCAATGCAGCGGCACCGGCATAATCCAATCCACCCCCTCCATAAACTCCGAGGCGGCAAGTTCCTCCCCCATCATGCGCCCCATGGTGCGCGCCAGCGAAGAGATGCCACGATACTTGAAATCATGAATCAGCAACGCCGCCGGCGACTCATGGGTATAGAAAAGGAAGCCCGCGATGCGCTCATATGGCACTGTGGGCGGCACACGCAGTGTCATCGGATTCTCGGCCCGCAGATGATAGCCTGTGCGCGGCAGCCCTGCACGGCAAGAGGCACATATATATCGTTGGCCACCCGAAAGGGGCGACTCACACAACATGCACTCCGCCGGGAGCAAAAAATCAAGAATCATATTGAACATAGGCCCAAAAATGCCGTTAAAACACTGAAGTTGACATGGATTATTTGCGAAAGCTAATAATAACATAGTTTCAACAACTTCCATGGTGACAACTACCCTGTAACATTGCGCCAGGCGGATATGCGACACTCCGAGCAAGCCGCCGCGCGCAGAGAGTGCTCAAATTTAGTCAAACGCCACGACGAATCCAAAAAAGTTCGCTAAACTTTTTACTAAAAAGTTAATCAACTTCAAAGAAGAGTGCATCTAAATCGGAGATTCGGTCAAGAATAACCGATAGACTTGCATTATTTCTGAAATTTATGTAAATTTGCACCGAAGTAGTGCCCGATTACAATCGGCGCGCAGCTTCCGACATGTTAACCAAGTAGGGTATTCAATAATCACTTGCTTGATTATCGGACAAATATAAATTTAACTCAGAACCTACTTATGAATAAACCGCATAAATTACTCGCTGAGAAACTCCTTCACATCAGTGCAATCAAGCTCCAGCCGGAGTCTCCCTTCGTGTGGGCGTCGGGCTGGAATTCGCCGATTTACACTGACAATCGTGTGATACTGTCATATCCCGACGTGCGCAACTTCGTGAAAGTCGAGCTGGCGCGTCTTATCTCCGAACAGTTTCCGGAGGCCAATGCCATAGCCGGCGTGGCCACCGGCGCAATCGCTTTCGGTGCGATTGTGGCCGATACACTCGGTCTCCCCTACGTGTATGTGCGCTCGACTCCGAAGGACCATGGTCTGGAGAACATGATCGAGGGTAATCTGCGCCCCGGCTCGAAGGTGGTGGTGCTCGAAGATCTGATATCTACCGCCACAAGCTCGCTCAAAGCCGTAGAGGCTGTGCAGATGGCCGGATGCGATGTAGTGGGAATGGTCTGCTGCTTCAACTTCCAGTTCCCGGAGGCTGTGAAGCGCATATCTGACGCTAATCTGTCGCTCGTGTCGCTGCTCACTTACAGCGAGATGCTCGAAGTGGCTTCCGAGATTGAATATATCTCGCAGGATGAGCTCGAGGCCCTGCGCCAGTGGCGCGAGGACCCGTCGTCGTGGGTGCCGCAGAGCTTCTAAGCTACCCCGATTAATCGCGATTCTCCCCGATTAATCGCGATTCCACCCGATTTATCCCGATTAATCGCGATTTTCCCGGTTAATCCCGATTTTCTCGATTTATCAGGTTTTATCCCGATTCTCCCAATCAAAAAGAAAAAAATGGCAATCTATAAATCCCAGATTCAGCCCATTGCGGCTCCGGCCGAGGCTGTATTCGATAAACTCTCCGACCTCTCAAGTCTCAAGACCCTGCTTGAGAATGTGCCTCAGTCAGCCATCCCGGCCGACAAGAAGGAGATGTTTGACGCCGTGCGCGTCACAGCCGACACCATCAGCTTCCCGGCCGGTCCGGTAGGTGAGCTGACCATGAAGCTAACCCGCAGAGAGCGCCCGACACTGCTCGTGCTCGAAGGACTCGGCGCACCGGTAGCGCTCTCCATGAGCCTCGAAATCGGCATCATCAGCGAACAGGCATCTGAGGCCTGCGTGGTGATTGACATCGCCATCCCACCGATGCTGAAGCCCATGATCGGCGGCACTCTGCAGAAGATGGCCGACCAGTTTGGTGAATTCCTCGGCAAACTCAACTACGCCTGAGCCACCGCAGTCAGCAACCTCCCGACATTTTGCCCACCCTGAATATGAAATTGCGCGGCTTTATCCCGGTCTTTGCGGCCGGGATACTCATTCTCGGCTCAATCGGCACCCTGGCCACATCCTGCCAGGGGGTCGACGACACGCGCATACCCTCATATCCGGTCTATATCGACCTCTCTAACCAGGGACTCTGGACCTCTTACGGCGTGAGCGGATTCGGCAGCTTCAACTACTTTGTGTGCCAGAGCGGCAGCCCTATCGAACCGGCCGGATTCCCCTATAAGGATGGTGCGGCCACAGGCTTCGGCGGTGTGCTGCTCGTGGAGGGGATGGACCCATTCTCGCTCAACACCTCTGTGCCGCTGGCCTATGACCTATCATGCCCCGTAGAGAAATCACCCACCATACGTGTGGCGATTGACCCGGAGAACTTTGAGGCCGTGTGCCCCGTATGCCTGTCGCACTACGATGTGACAATGCAGGCCGGAGCCCCCACGGCCGGACCCGCATTCACCGGCGAACATAAATATGGCCTGCGCCGCTACGAATGCCATGCCACCACACTGGGGGGATATATCATCAACGACTTCAAATGACCCCGATAGAGAGCATATTATATATGATATGGCGAGGCATCGCCGTGGGCGTGCTTATCTCGGCCCCTATGGGACCGGTGGGGATACTCTGCATCCAGCGCACTCTCGACAAGGGGCGCCACGCAGGATTCTACACCGGCATCGGCGCCGCCATATCCGACATATTCTATTGCCTGCTGACCGGCTTCGGACTCTCTTTTATCGAGGATTTTCTGGAATCAAACCAGAATGTCATCCAGCTCGTGGGTAGTCTGGTGCTGATTGCATTCTCCATTTACCTCTTCCGCAAGGACCCGTCGTCGCCGCTGCGCCGGCCGGTGCCGGAGAATGTGTCGGCAAAGAAGAATATCCTCGGCGGATTCCTGTTTACATTCTCTAATCCGCTGATTATCTTCCTGATTATTGGCCTTTTCGCCCGATTCAATTTCATGTCGCCCGAGATAAAGGCGCCATACTACGTGGTGGGCTACCTCTTTATCGTGGGTGGAGCGCTGGGCTGGTGGTTTGGCATCACGTATGCCATCGATAAGGTAAGGTCGCGCTTCAACATGCGCTCGATGAAGATGATGAACATCGGCATAGGCGTGGTGATTCTGATATTTGCCGGTGTGGGCATCGTGACAAGCATCGTAGGGCTGACCTCCGGGAATGCCCATGCCCGCAAGCTGCATCCGCAATCTGGCAACATCTACATCTCTGCCACTCCCGGCAACCCTTGCGACACCCTCGACATCTCAGAAAGCCTCGAGATATATTCGGGCGACGCTCTGACCGATTTCCAGGCCGACATCAAACTCCGCCCCTTAGGGATGAAAGCAAGCGTCGGAGGGCGCGGGGCCTCGATAGCCTCTCTGCTGATATGCGGGCCGACCGCCGATGCCGCCAATGCTGCGGTTGACTCACTGCGCCTCGACCTGCGGGTGGCCGAACACTCCCCTACCCCCATCTCTTCGGCCGATGCGCTGATGTGTGATGCCTCCCTGACGGGGGGCATTTGTGTTTTGACCGCTGACCATATAACTGCCTCCCCGCTGCAGAAGGGGGTGAGCCTCCCGGCGGGTTGGAACCACTACCGCCTGATATGCTCCACCGCAGGGACACTGCAGCTGCTGGCCGGCAACCACTCGCTACAACCCCTGCTCAGCCTCCCCGGACTTAAGGAATTTTTCCCATTTGGCATAACCAATATATCGGTTGACGCACCGGCGGCCACAAAGCTGCTGACACGCGATGTCAGGCTCAGATTCACCCCGCGTCCGCAATATGGCCCACGAAGCATACATGAGGTGTATGCCCGCATCTCGGCCTCGACAGACCCCGTAGAGGGGATATGGAGTCTGCTCGACTGGAGCATCGATGAGCAGGCTTGCCGCCTGGGGGGCGAATACCGTGTGGCAATCGCCGCACTCCCCGATGCGGTGAGCTACGACATCATCTACATCTCAGGCGCAGTCACCAACGCCTCGCAATGGGCTCCCGGCATGATCAAGGGGCGTCTCACACCAGCTGCGGCCGGGAGCGACCTCTACCAACTTGAATGGATAGATGCTGGGGGGGTCGGCATAAGCCACCGCATGCGCGCCCAGTTTGACCACTCCCAGCGCACGCTCACACTATTCCTACCCTATGCCGACACCACCCTGCGATTCCAGAAGGAATAGCGCTTACAAAAGGGATACCGCATCATGCCCTCTCTACGCCTCTGATGCGCCCACCTCCACACGAGCTAAAACATATTGCGGGGAGATACCTCTACAAGGCATCTCCCCGCAATCGTATATCGTAATCCAAGGCTACATCATTCGGTTGTCTCCACACCGAGCAGACGGCGTCCGGCCGGTGTGAGCCAATCGGCAAGCTCATAGGCGTTGAAACTCACCCGCGGTTCACCCGCTGCATAGGGGGCAATGGTGTATATGCCGTACATGAAGTCTACGCCTGTGTCGGTGATGCAGAAGGTGGTAGGCAACGGGAGCCGACGGGCTGATGAGGCATCGGCGGCATCATCATCCGCATCATTGAAATCGAAGCGCTCTACACCGGCCTCGTCAAGATGGTCGGCGATGGCGGCGAGAATAGCGTCGTCGTGGGTTATGCCGAAGAGGTCAGCGAATGTCACCACATTCCCCTGCGCGAGGTCGTAGTTGAGATAGGTATTGGCGTAGACACCATGGGCCGCACCCTCAGAATAGCTGTAGGAATAGATGCGGAACACCGCCACATCCGGAGTGAGCAGATTCAGACTCAGATTCTTCACAAGACGCGAACGTGCCGGAAGAGTGTCGTTGGCATTCTCCAGAGGGCGCATCTCGGAGGGGATGCGCATCGCCACCTCACCCTTTTTGCCAATCTCTATGCCGGCAAGCTGAGCCAGGGTGTCGCGCAGGACGCTGACATCCTTGCCGCCGAGATTCACCGGCAACACGCCACGCCCCGAGCACTGCCATCGGCCACTGTAGCCATCAATGGCGAGGGCCAGACTGTCGGCATCAGCGCCGGCGGTGATCTTCGACCACTCATAAGATTCAAAATCGAGGGCCCTCTCCTTGCCGGACTCACGTCCGCAAGCACCCCCTATGAAAAGAGCTGCTAAAAGCATGCCACCTGCAAGTGGCATAAGTTTCTTATCCATCAGTAGATAATTCTGTCAAAAAAATATATAAGAGTTAGATTTGTCCAGTATATCCGGGCGCCATAACAGGCGCCACGCGCAATGAGGCGTCACCATCCGCCCGATGCTCCGCCGCCGCTGGAGCTGCCGCCGCCGAAGCCGCCACCTATGCTGCCGCCACCCGAGCCACCGTTGCGGCCGCCGCTGAGTATGCCGCCGACAACTCCGGCCGCCACGGCTGCTGCCGCAGCATCGGTCTTCTTGGGGATTACATACCCCTCGCGGCGTTTATGACGGCAGAACTGACATTGATAGATGCGCTCGCCGTGGCCCACCTTGGTGGTGGTGGGTTCGTCGACCACCTTATCCATCACCAGATTCATCGCCACTGTGCCGCAATCCGGACAACGGTGATACTTCAACTGACGCTCCACATAGGGGAACCGCTCCACTGTGCCGCAGTCGGGGCATAGCCACACGTCATAGTCTACGGTGCCAAGTTTCTCCTCAAAATCCTGCGCCGGAGTGAGATAGGCGTTATCCTCCTCTTCCGACAGACGCTTCATCGTGGCACCGCAGGTGTCGCAGACCTCCGGCACATAGCGCGCCCGGCGATAGAGCAACCATGCAATCAGCGAGAATGGCAGGGCCAGACCACATGAGAACACCGCTCCCCAGAGATAGGTGGGGAGATGGGTGCGCCATATCATCGCACGCCGGTAGTTGTCGCGCCGGCGCGATGAGATGAAGTCCATCACAAACATTATCAGGGTGAAGAAGAACACGCACACCGCCACTATCCCCACAAACTTCCAGATTATGGCCTTGCTGATGACGTGGGCCTTCGATATCGGTTCGTCGCCGCGGTCACTGCGCAATTCCTCGGCCACATTCGGATCGGTGAGCGCGGCATTGATCATGTTGACGGCGCTATATACAGCCTGGCTGAGATTGCCATCCTTCATAGCGGGCACCACGGCGGTGCGTATAATGTTGCCGCAGGTGACATCGGTCATCACGCCCTCGGCACCGGAGCCCACCTCGATGCGGGCCTTGCGGTCGCCGGTGCATATTACGAGCAGCACGCCGTTGTCTTTATCGGCTTTGCCGAGTCCCCAGTGCTTGAAGAGTTCGTAGGAGTAATCCTCGATGGTCATCCCGTCAAGGTTGTCGACCACGGCCACACCCACCTCGCAAGTGGTCTGCTGCCGCAGTTCGTAGAGCATATCATTGACTTTGCGCTCGGTAGCCACCGACAGTTTGTCGTCGGGGTCAGCCACAAAGGCTTCGCGGTTGGCTTCATTCGGATCGGGGATGGATGTGGGGGGCTGTGCCACAGCTGTGGTCATGGCCAGCATCGTCAGCACCACACCTATGATTCCGGCCATGAGCCGGCTTCGGTTGTTCATCTTCATCAGTCGGTTATAAAAAAATTGTGGAGACTGCCCGGATTGCCCTTCGTCGCATCTCGGGGAAGCATCCACATTCTAACGCAAATTTAATCCTTTTCGGTATATCCTGCAAATTTTTCGCTTGTATTCGCATCGGATTCGCATCGGATTCCGCGAAGGGTGTATACACCTGTCGCTTCCCAGGGGCATCATCACACTGCCGGGAGCGTATGCCCGGTCAGCTGGCGGTAAAGATTGAGAGCGTAGACATCGGTCATGCCGCTGACGTGGTCGAGCACGGCCTGCAGGCGCGTGGCGAAGTCGGTGGCGTGGATGCTGTATTGCGCCGGTATCTTCTCGAAGAGGAGCTGCGAGAAATTGCGGTCGGGATAACGCACTGCCTCAGTGAGATTGCTGAGAAGATAAGTCAGGATACGGTTGCCGGCAATCTCGATATCCACCACTTCTGGCGAGCGGTAGATGTGCTCTCTGGCCGTGGCCGCACACCCCTCATAGGCCTCACAAAGGCGCGGCGCCATCATCTTCACCAGCGAACCCTCTGCCCGGCCGCTGAGAATCTCCGCCTCATGCTCCACAAAGGCGCGTGCGCACTCCTCGACCATGGCGCCTATGGCATAGGAGCGCAGATAGGCTATCTGCTCATTGGGGTCGCGCAGCCGACTCATTGAGCGGCGCATCCGCTCCTGCTCGACGGCGGGGAAGAAGTTCAGGAGCAGGCTCTGCACATCGGCAGTGGGGAGTATCTTCAGCCGATGGGAGTCTTCGATGTCCATCACCTGATAGCATATGTCGTCGGCAGCCTCTACAAGCCACACGAGCGGATGACGCGCGAAGCGTCCGGGGCTGAGCTCCGGTATACCGAGGTCGGCAGCGACACGGCGGTAGATACCCTCCTCGCTGGCAAAGAAACCGAACTTGCCCTTGGCATTGGCCTGCGGAGAGCCGTAGGGGTACTTCACCACCGCGGCCAAGGCCGAGTAGGTCATGGCGAAGCCACCTTCGCGCCGCCCCTCAAACTGATGGGTGAGCAGGCGGAAGGAATTGGCGTTACCCTCAAATCGGGTGGCATCGAGCCACTGACGCTCAGTGAGCAGCGGACGCACTGCCTGCCCCTCACCCTCGGTGAAGAAACTCGAGATTGTAGCCTCGCCACTATGGCCGAAGGGTGGATTGCCGAGGTCGTGGCTCAGACAGGCCGTGGCCACGATGTCGCCGATATTTCGCAGCGAGTCGCGCCATGGTTCGGCATGATAACGCTCCATCAGCGCAATCATGACCTCATTAGCCATCGAACGCCCCACCGACGATACTTCAAGACTATGAGTCAATCGGTTATGGACAAACACACTTCCCGGCAACGGAAAGACCTGCGTCTTATTCTGCAGCCGGCGGAAGGGTGATGAGAATATCAGGCGGTCGTAGTCGCGCTGAAAATCGCTGCGGGTGTGGCGGCGTGGGTCATGATACTCCTCCATGCCCAGACGCTTATCGCTGATCAGCCGCGGCCACTCCATAGATGTAGGGGTTGACATGACTTTTCGGTGATTTGAATCTTTTACAGTAGCGAATTTTTTTGCAAAAAAAATCGCGTGCCGGCCAAAAGCGCAAGTCGCTCCAAAGGAGCGGTGCGCGGTGCCGAAGGCATTTGGACCGGTCGCAAAATTAACAAAAAATCGCCACTTTCAAACTATGGGCGTCACATTTTCAAATCATATTGAAGTTGTTTAAACTTTTTTCAAGTGCAAGGTTAATTAAGATTTTGAGCA
>CAJTNN010000028.1 GCA_910577585.1 uncultured Muribaculaceae bacterium
AGAAGCCTCAAACACCTTGAAGACAACATTGCAGCAGCCAATGTAACCTATACTCAGGAGGAAATGGCAGAAATCAATGCCACCCTCAACACAATAGTTATCCAAGGTAACCGCTATAACAGCAACAACCAATCCCATATTGGGAACTAACATATGAAGTCAGCTACACAGACAGAGAAGGCAGGTCCACGAGGGGCCTGCCTTCTATATATATAAGTACTGAGTATGCTCTTAAGTATCTTATTTGGAAATCCATTCTTTTATTGCGTCAGTGCTGGCAGGAAGCCGCAGTCCGGTGTGCCAGTTGAGCGTAGGATATCCTTTTTATAATGTCGCGTCAGCCTCCGACATCGGACTCTCGTAGGATGTGCAGAAGGGGTACAGTTGCTTCCCTTCCAGATCTGTAGTGTCAAGGAATGTGCGGATTACGGCCGGCTCCTCATGCCACCATATCGGGAACCCGATATATACGGTATCATATTGGCTGAAATCCACATCCAGAGGTTTGATCGCAGGACGTAGTGTCTGGTTAAGATGCTCCTGAGTGCAGCGGGATTGCTCGTTTACCCAATCCACATCTTCTGCTGAGTATGGTTCAGCCGGAAATATTCTCATAATCGGCGCACCTGTCACCTGTGCCAACTTTTCAGCAGCAAGTTCAGTATTGCCTGAGTGGGTGAAATAGACTATTATTGATTTCATATTGTCATCTGATTTTGCGGCAGGTTCAGTCGCTGAAATGTTGAAGCTGAACAACATTGCGGCCATTGCCATAACCGAATTAATTATGTTCTTTAGTTTCATGCTATTATTTGATTAGTTGAGATACTTATCTCCATCCCATGAACATCTTTACAACTTCCGGATCGTGATGATCGAAAAAGAGGCTCTTCTTTGTATCAAGGGCTGCGATAGTCTTCATATCCTCCTCCGAGAGCTTAAAGTCGAAGATGTCAAGGTTCTGTTGCATACGCTCCACATGCACCGACTTCGGGATGATTATCACATCGCGCTCAATGAGCCAGCGGAGAGCCACCTGTGCTACTGATTTTCCATACTTCTCCCCTATTGCCTTAAGCGTAGGATTGGTGAAGAAATTGTTACGTCCCTCGGCCAGAGGTGCCCATGCCATCATGTGAGTGCCAAACTCTTTCATGTACATCTGCGACTCTATCTGCTGGTCGAACACGTGTGTCTCTACCTGATTGACCGCCGGCACAATCTCAACGTTGCTTGCAAGGTCGATGAAATGGTCAGGATAGAAATTGCTCACACCTATGGCGCGCACCTTACCCTCTTTGTAGGCTGCCTCAAGGGCCCGGTATGCGCCATAGCGGTCGCAGAAAGGTTGGTGCAGGAGCATGAGGTCGATGTAATCTGTGCCGAGTTTGCGCAGACTTTCATCTATAGAGGCCTTTGCCTTGTCGAACCCATAGTTGGATATCCATACCTTTGACACAAGGAACAACTCTTGGCGTGGAATGCCACTTTTCTTAACGGCAGCCCCTACTCCTTCCTCGTTATGATACGCCTGCGCGGTATCGATCATACGGTATCCCACTCCCAGTGCTTCCGACACACAACGCTCACACTCAGCCGGAGATACCTGATACACTCCGTAGCCAATCTGGGGCATCACGACCCCGTTGTTTAAGGTCACTGTCTTCATATTGTAGGTATATTTGTAGTTTAAAATCAGTTCATTGCAAATTTAACGCTTCCCATCGGTTGATGCTTAATACAGACTTCTGTAAGTTTGTCCATTTTTTCAGTAAGTAGCTGCAGTGGGAGTGAATCTCGTGCCGCACAAAAAGAAAAAACATGGTAATATAGAGCTGATTCGCGATTTATTACTATTTTTGCGACAGCAAACGATATCCATATGGCTGACGAAGCATTATTCGACAAAATCATCATCACTGACTCCTTGACTGAAATAGCCTCCGATAAGATGGATGGTTACCTCACTCACGCGCTCTGCCTTGACGGCAACATGGAGTTTGTTTTCAACGGGAAGCGACTCACTTTTGGTGATGATAGTCCGCAAGGGTGGACTTGTCGGGAATATGTGCGTCTCTGATGATTTTTCAGCCGTTACGTTCAGAACAACCTCGGCATGAGCCCCTCCGACTACCGGGAATAGGATGGTGCGGATATCCTCTTTTGATATTTAATCTTTTCACGAAAAAACAAGAATGAACAGAGAATATACACCCGAAAGAATTACTCATCTCGAACCCGACGATATCTTTGTATTCGGCAGCAATCTGCTGGGGCGGCACGCCGGGGGCGCGGCACGCACCGCTTACCGTAAGTTTGGCGCCATATGGGGCCAGGGGGTCGGCATACAGGGACAGTCATACGCCATCCCCACAATGCAGGGCGGCATTGAGACCATCCGACCGTATGTCGACGAGTTCATAAATCTGGCTCGAGAGTGGGATCAGAATACATTCTATGTCACAAGAATCGGCTGTGGTATAGCAGGGTTTACCGATGAGGAGATTGCGCCGCTCTTTGATGAGGCCTACGATCTGTACAATGTGCGCCTGCCGAAATCATTTGCAGACATCATTGAGCGCAGGCGCAAGGAGCAACGCCGTTAAGTTAAGAAAGGGCCTGAATATCTCATAATCGGTAAGATGGGGAAGGAATTTAAGGGCGCGGATCTCTTCGCTTGTCGCTGCGCGCCTGCGCCGCGGATGGGAAGGATTAACGCGGATTCAATTTCCTTACACATCTTCCATGCCAACTCAGCCAAACTTGTATCCCCTTAACTTAACGGCGTTGGGCGCAAGGAGGGCAATGATGATGGGAAGATGACATAGTAGGTTACGTAAAATTGGTAGTAATATCCGCAATATTTATAAAGTCATACCGATTGACAATTTATAAATTTGCATCAGATTAATTTTTACTTCCAATGAAAAGACTACTATATTCTGCGGTGGCTCTGGCAGCTGCCGGCAGTTCGCTGCAATCATGCGCGAATAAGAAGCCTGCTGATAATCAGCAGGTGCTTCCAGAGAATGCTAAAGCAATTGTGTGTTACTTCTCTGCTACAGGTACCACCGAGAGAGCGGCACAACGCATTGCTGCCCTTACCGGAGCCGCCACTCATCAGATTGCTCCCGCCGAGCCATACTCGGCCGCCGACCTCGACTGGCGCGACTCGCTTTCGCGCTGCTACGTGGAGATGCACAATCCTCAGTCGCGCCCCGCACTTAAAGATTCTGTCACAGATATGTCAGAGTACTCTGTAGTGTTCATCGGCTACCCCAACTGGTGGAACACACACCCCACAATCATCAACACCTTTATAGAATCTAATAATCTGCAGGGCAAAACAATTGTGCCCTTCATGACCTCCGGCGGAAGCACCATCTCAAATAGCGAGAAGGAACTGCGCCAGGCATATCCATCGCTCAAATTTGCCGACGGGCTGCTGATGAATGATGTGTCCGACGAGGAAATCAAATCCTGGATCATGAGTGCCGGAATGTAAATTCGAAACGCAGTTATGAAACGTTTTATCTTATCCCTATTGCTATCACTACCCATAATCTGCATGGCTATGACTGTAGAAAACTTCACTCAACCCTATCCCGCCGGGGAGGCTATGACGGGAAACCCCAACTTCAGCGGCACAGCATGGCTCTATCCTATGAGCCACGTGGCGGAGCTGAATGTGCCCATGTATAATGTGACCTTCGAGCCCGGCTGCCGCAACAATTGGCATAGGCATAGCGGCGGCCAGATACTCATAGCCACCGCAGGCGCAGGATATTATCAGGAGAAGGGGCAACCCGCTCGTCGCCTTCTTCCAGGCGACATCGTGGAGATAGCTCCCGATGTGGAGCACTGGCATGGAGCGGCTCCGGATAGCTGGTTTGCGCATATCGCCATCGAATGCAACCCGCAGTCAAATACAGTGACCTGGCTGCAGCCGGTGGCCGAGGCTGATTATCTCTCGGCTAGTGCCAATACAGCCGAAGCCACACTCCTGTCTCCGCGCCAACGCGCCATAGTGGCTATCGCATCGTATGCGGCTGTCGGAAATCAGGAGGCACTCTCTCACTCTCTCATCGAGGGGCTGGAGGCCGGATTGAGCGTGAATGAAATCAAGGAGATACTCATCCAGGTGTATGCCTATTGCGGATTCCCAAGGAGTCTGACGGCACTTGGCGTATTTAAGAGTGTGCTTGATGAGCGCACTGCCGCCGGCATAACTGACAATGAGGGTGAAAGCGCTGCCGTAGTCAGCGAAATCGATAAGTTCGGTCAGGGAGCCGCTACGCTGAGTGAGCTTTCCGGCATACCCGTAGATGCTCCTGCCGCATGGTACGAGGAGTTTGCTCCCGGCATCAACCGCTTCTTGAAGGAGCATCTTTTCGCCGATATATTTGGGCGTGGTGTGCTGTCGTCTACAGATCGTGAGCTGGCCACCGTATCCATGCTTACAGCTCTCGGTGGTGTCGAACCCATGGCTGCCGGCCACATCGGCATATGTCGCCACATCGGTCTGACTACGCCGCAACTCAATGCGATGCTTGACATTGTAGGGCATAACATCAGTCCCTCTAAAGCGGCCTCCATCCGCAAGATTGTCGAGGCTCAACATTGATTTATTGTTGCACAGACTATATTGCATGGCGCAACCCATTTTCTCTTTGGGTTGCGCCATTTTTACGATAGCATGGTCCGACAAGTCCGACAGAATCCAGCATGGCGACACTGTGATCATGCAGGCTCTTTGCAATCATAGTTGGATGATTTGAATTTTTATCATTTACCTTTTGAGTTCAGTGGTATAAATAGGTGACAATAAAATTTTGTCAGCACAATTATTTGAATGACATGAAAATCTCACGACTGTTGACATCCGTCACCCTGATGGGGGCTATCTGCCTCGGCGGCGCCAACGCCACTGCAAAATCAAAGTCCCTCTCCTATAACTATTCGCGAGCCCTTGAAGAGGTAGAAAGGGGCAACAATCAACTCGCCATAGAATTCTTCGCCAAAGAATTGGCGGATCATCCCAAAGATGGGTATGCATATATGGCCATGGCATCGTTGCTTTTCGATACCTCCGCTTATGGAGATGCACGCGATGCTGTTGAGTCGGCCATCAAGTATGTGCCTAAGAGGGATAAGTCATCCCGGGCGCTGCTGCATCGGCTTCGCAGTCAGTTGCACACTATCGGAAAGGATACTATCAGTGCATATGCAGATTTGGCCCAGGCCATCAAATTGAACCCCGATGATACCGACGCTTATGAGAAAAGAGGCCAACTCTATTTTGAGCAGAATAGATATGATGAGAGCGATGCTGATTACACCCGGCTGCTGGCGCTTGAACCCGGCGGTGTGATGGGCGACATGGGATTGGGACGTAACGCGTTCTACCGCAAAGACTATGCAGGTGCGCTGGCCCATTATGATAAAATCGTGGCCCTTAATGCTGGCGACTACTCATCAGGTTATTCATTCAGAGCCGAAACGTATCTGGCAATGGGCGAATATCTGAAGGCTATCGATGATATTTGCAAGGCTTTGGAAATAAATAGCGACAACAAGGCCTACAGATTGCTCTATGATTTCCCGGCAGATCAGACTAATCTCGTGACAGCCAAACTAAGAGCCCTTGCGATGAGGCATCCCTATACGGGTGAGTACAAATATTATGCCGGTCAGATTCTTAATAGCAAAAGACGCTACGAAGAGTCGAATGCCATATTGGAGGAAGCCTTGGAAATCGAACAACGCCGGGAAATATTCGGAGTAATCTCCGACAACTATGCCCAGATGGGTGACTACGCCACTGCCCTATCTATCGTTGAGCGTGGGCTTGAGATTGATCCCGATGATACCCCCTTGCTGATAAGACGCGCCGACATATTTGGTGAGTCGGGCGATTTGGAGGGTGCGATTGCCGAGTGGTCGCGCGTCATTGACCTCAACCCCGATTTCTTCTATGGCTATTATCGCAGGGGATGGTTTGAAGATAACGCGGAGAAAAATGATGAGGCTCTCGCTGACTATGAAATGGCTATCACTCTTAATCCCACATACGCGTATTCCTATACAGGCAAAGGCGATGTGCTTTTGAGAAAAGGGGAGAATGAGAAAGCCGAAGAGGCATATGCCAAAGTTTTGGAGTTGGAAATGGTGCCCGAAGAATATTCATGTGCCATGTATGCTCTGCTTGCCCTTGGCCGGCGTGATGAGGCCGTGGAATATTTGGAAAAAGTAATCGCAACCGATGTGGAAGATCCCGGCAATTATTACGATGCCGCGTGCTTTACCTGCCTACTTGGCGACCCCGAAAAAGCGATGTCATATTTGCAGACAGCTCTTGAAAAGGGATACCGACGCATCGCTCATGTCCGTCACGACGATGATCTTGCCCCAGTGCGTGCAATGCCCGAGTTTGAGGAGATGATACGTCCGTATGAAGAGAAGGTCTCGGTTGTAACGCGCACCCGCGACGCGGTTCCTGACTCCGAAGCAATTTCGCTATCCGACGACATTGAGATACCCTTCATCCCCACCGGAGGGGTGACTGAAGTAAGTTGCACAATCAACGACCTTCCGCTGAAATTCATCTTCGACACCGGCGCAAGCACTGTGTCTTTATCGATGGTCGAAGCCAATTTCATGATGAAGAACGGTTATCTGAAGCACAGCGATGTCGTGGGCTCACAGAATTTCTTCGATGCCAACGGCGACATCTCGGAGGGCACCGTCATCAACCTCCGCAAGATTGACTTCGGAGGCCTGAAGCTCGACAATGTACGTGCATCAGTGGTTCGCAATCAGAAAGCCCCCCTGCTACTCGGACAAACTGTGCTCGGACGTCTCGGCAAAATTGAGATCGACAACACACGCCGCAAGCTCATCATCACTCCCCGCACCACCTCTGATGTCGAATAATTCCACAACCCCAACCGCCCCTTGCATTCGGTATGAATCAATACTTTATAGCTTTCTCCTTGATACGCCCTGTCATCGAGGTAGCCCGTAGGAAAAATTGAAAAATAAAGTTGCGTAAGACAACAGAATTCCAATTGCTATTGCAGTTTGACGAAAATTTATTAAATTTGCGCATGCATATGGGCACGACTGCCCATTGCAGACATATTTAATGAGCGTCAAACTCTCAGTTATCTGATACTGGAAATCTGGACAATTTTCAATCTACGCAGATGACAGGCAATGACGCTCACGCTCGGGTGTATATCAAAGTCCTACGGACTGCCATATATGCTTCAAGCGTGAGCTTTTTACTTGTTACTCGTAGATGGCAGTCCAGAGCCTCAGTATGGTAACATCGTAAAGAAGTTCACGCTTCTTTTAGTTTATCAAACTAATAAACCGGCATATCGCAATGAATACGACTTTAACAACACCTGCCTTCTTCCAACCTTGCCATCCCCATGTCAAGGGGCCTACCACTGACTCAATGAGTATTACTGACAATTCTACTAACTCAGGAAACGCTGGCAACTAAGAGGCACGAACGGAATGAAGACGAGCTTTTATTTTGTGATTTGGATAATCATTTATCCAATACTTGGGCTTTTCAACAATGCCTATATTGCTGAGAACTCCTTTATCGTGGCGCTGGCTGTGGTATGGGGATTGTCGTGGTTGCTTAATCGGCTTATGCCCGATACTCTCCACTACGAACGCGCTATCGATGTGGCGCCGGTGCTGGAGGATGTCTGCACCGGCAATCTGGCAGCCTTTATCAAACGCCTGCGCACCGCTACGCGTATCGAGACTATTCTCTCTATCTACTTTCTCGTCACTACAGCGGTCATAGCGCATGCCGTATTCTCTGCCGGTGTGAATGATTGGATTGCATTGATTGTGTTTGCTTTCTTCACCTTCGGGTCTATCTCAAGGGCTATCAAACTGCGCAAGGCACTCACATCCGTCAGAGCCACACCTACAATAGAGCATTGCGCTGAGATAGCTGATGAAATCTATGGTGTCGATTGTGCTCTTTATCGTGAGGGGAGACAGTCGCTCGACTATAATCAGATGCTGCCGCTGCGTCCGCGATACTTCAAACTGTTTCAGATTATCTCAATCATCATCGCGGGAGTCTGCTCAGTGCTCGGATTGCTCTATATTATAATGGGTGCGTCCATAATGTTCAGGAGTATCTCGCTTGAGGCTGATGCGGTGGGAAGCATGTATCTGCTATACGGCTCTCTGGCGGCCTATTTCGGCATTAAAGATTTCCTCACCACGCTTCGTGCGCTCAGAAGCAAAGGTTAACTTCAATGAATTAGCGCCCATGCGTAGAATCCTCTTTTGACACCATACGTAAGAATTGGAATTGCATATCGATATTCACCGGGAAGGGCCTTATCCTTAAGACCTCTCCCGGTGATATTTCTTTTGAGTAACTTGCGCCTTTGGCTGACTCGCGAATAATGGCTATATTTGCCATGAAAATCTGGCAGCTGCCCGCATCCGTCTCCATCTGCGTGCAACCCAGCGCATTACACTAATTGAAATCCGCGTTAATCCTTTCCATCCGCGGCGCAGTCGCGCAGCGACAAGCGAAAAAATCCGCGCCCTTAAATTCCTTCCCCATCTTACCGATTATGAGATATTCAGGCCCTTCTTAACTTAAGGCGTTGGGCGGGTGCGTGCTCTGAATTGCGTGGGGCTCTCGCCTGTAGTCCGCTTGAACATACGCGTGAAATGCTGCGGATATTGGAATCCCAGTCCATAGGCAATCTCACTTATATCCTCTTCGGTGGCCGACAGACGCTGTTTCGCTATCTCGGCAATATGGAGGGTTATCAGTTCCTTCGGCGTCTTGCCGGTCTCCTTTTTCACCATATCGCCGAAATATCCAGGGGTCAGATTCACCTTATCGGCAAAGTATCCCACCGATGGATATTCCGATACAGCGCCCGATGCGAAATACTTGTGGAGTTCGGTCTCGAAAATGCGCAGAAGCTCGGAGTTGGCCTTGCGGCGTGTGGCGAACTGTCGCTCGTAGAATCTGGTGAGATACTCGAGAAGCACCATGATATGGCTTGAAATAATGGCCGCCGTGTGGCGGTCGGCCGGCAGCTCGGCTTCGACCTTGATTTTTTCAAGAGATTCCAGAAAGAGCCCCCGCTCTTCGGGCGAGAGGTGCAACGCCTCACGCTGAGAATAGTCAAAGAATGAGTAATCCTTGATTTTTGAAGCCAGGGGTGTCTTATAGATAAGGTCAGGGTGAAACATCAGTCCGAGCACATCAGGAGCCAGCACTTCCTCATCCATATCTACTGTCACCAGCTGACCGGGTGCGAAACTCACCACCGTGCCAGCCTGATAGTCATATGGCTGACGGCCGTACCATAATGTGCAGTTCACGCCATTCTTCAGAAAGATGGCATACATTCCATAATCTATCGAGAGATGGTTAACCACTTTCGAAGCATTCTTAAGATCAATCACCGTAGCCAGCGGATGTCGCGTCTCAAGGCCGTAGAGGTTATTGTAAACCTCAATCGAGTCAAGCTTCACTACAGGCAACTCTTTCGTCATATTAGTGTTGGGCATGTCAAGTTTCTGTTTCATATTGCAAATATACCAAATTTTATTGGTACATTTGCAATGTAATAGAGCATAACCACATATGGCATATAAAAATCTAATATTCGATTTCGACGGCACGCTGATGGACACCTCCGAGGTGATACTCAGCACTATAAAGGCTACCATCTCAGATATGCACCTGCCAGCCCGCACAGATGCCGAGTGCCGCGCCATCATAGGCATACGCACCGACGAAGCCGGGGGATACCTCTATCCCGACCTCGAGGTATCCAATCTTGAGTTCGCACGCCACTTCCGCTCCAACTACGAGCGTCTGAAGAGTGATGCCCGCGAGAAGACCTTCCCCGGCGTACTCTCCACGCTCGCCGAATTGCGCGCCGCAGGTCATCGCCTCGCCATAGCATCCAGCCGGCGGGAGTCATCGCTGAGGGATTATCTGCAGGGACTCGGCGTAGAGGATTGGTTTGAGATGGTGGTAGGAGCCGATAGCGTCACAAAGGGCAAGCCTGACCCCGAACCCGTGCTCAGGGTACTCGATTCACTTGGATGGAATCCTCGGGAGACCATGGTCATCGGAGACGCCGATGTCGATATACTTATGGGAAGTCGTGCCGGATGCAAGACTTGCGCCGTGACCTATGGCAATGGCTCACTGCAGTCGCTTGAAGCAGTAAATCCGGATTATATGATTGACCAGATTACCACTTTATCTGAGATTCTGGCCGAAGAGAGTGAGACATAGAGATTTCCCGAGTGTTTAAATTTTACAATGAACTGATTTAAACTTTTTACGAAAACAAAAAATGTATTTTAAAATGTTTTCTTCAAGGCCAATCTTCATTAATATTTTGGCATCTTTCGACCTCTTCATCGGTCGCGATGCCCGCATCGCTCCCTCTTCGAGAGTCGAAACCTGCTCAAAATCTTAATAAAGCTTGACCTTGAAAAAAGTTTAAATCAGTTCAATAAAGTAAAATAATCACACGCAATATGAATGACAGATTCAGAAACTCACTCGAAAGAAATATGCGCCGGCAGGAATTGATTCGCAGGATAAGCAATCAGCCGACTAACCGACGCCTTAAAAATGCCGCCATCACACTGCTGCTACTTGGAGCCTTGATGTTGATGTGCACGATGATCTGGCTGACCGATTTGTCACTTACAGCGATATACTGGATCAGAGGTTGCACAGGAGTGCTCGCAATCATAGCCGTCATCATCAGCGCGGTATATCTCTACCGCGTCAATACCGAGGCTGAGCGCCAGAGAGAATCAATTCGAAAGTGAGCGCTACTTTATCACGGCTTCATAGCATTTAATGTTTGATTTTTCGCAAATATTTCCCAATTTTAGCACTTATTAATATATATTATTGCGCATCGTTAAAATAATTGTTTTTTTGCAAATTGAATTTTTAACATAAGTCATTGCCTCATTGTCTTGGCAGTTGTCTAAAGTCTCACATAATGAACAACAATTCCTGCAAATGGGAGGCAATTGTGGCATATATTGATCATTTATAACTTTAACAACGATGTGTATGAAGAAGTCACAATCAGGGATTTTGCGTATGATGGAGCGTGGCGTGCTTGCGGCAGTATTATTGGCCGCTGCACCGGCAGCTACTGCGTGGGCCTATATGTTGAACGGTGCGATTAGGAATAATGGCGGCATGGGTATATCGTCAGCTAATGTAATCCTGCAGAATACGGAGGTCGATAGCCTCACCTACTCTGCAATTACCGATGCCGCGGGTGCCTACGCTTTTGAGAATATTGAAGAGGGTAACTATCTGTTCTCAATCTCTGCTCCAGGATATAAGGCTGCACGCTTCACAACCACAATCGACAAAGATATTACCGGACTCGCCCTACCTCTGGCCGATGATCCGGAGGCAAAATCAACAGATCTTGACGAGGTAGAGGTCGTAGCCGAAGCTCTGAAGAGCTATGCCGACCACGATGATATGTTTCTCACAAAGTTCAACCGCTCTTATGGACTCAACGCCCTCGATGCCATATCCTCGCTGCCCAAATTCATACCGGCCATCAACAGCGACGATCTGAAAGATATCAATGGCAATCAAGTCAATATCCTTATCGATGGACGCCGCGCAAGCTATGACCAACTTAAAAACCTTGATTCCAATGCGATTGCCAAAGTATCCTACTATCAGGATGCTCCGGCTAAGTATGCCGGACTATACGGCGGAGCAGTGGTGAATGTCATACTCCGCAAGCCGAAAGAATTGAAGATCGGTGCCAATATCGATGCCAATACATCGGTCGTGGCACCCTATACTTCAGATAAAATCGGCTTCACAATGCGCACCCCCTCATCTTTCCTTAACGCCACATATAACTTTTCATATTTGAATCTTAAGGATGTCACATCTGTCGATGAGTATCGTTACCCTGATCTTGTCAACTCTTTCACCTCCGACAAAGACCCGGTACGCAACCACCGGCATACCGCCGACATATCCTATCAGTGGGACACCGGCGGACATCTGCTCTATGCCGACTTCAATTACAAAGGGAGTCATACCAACCGCGGGACACTGCATGAACTGCTGACTGAGAAATCGGCCGACGGCAGCATCAACGGTACGCGCCTCACCGACAGCCATAAGACCTCCGATAGCTTCGCTCTCGACCTGTACTATTCATATAAGTTCGCCAACGGAATGGAAATTATGGCCGACCTGGTAGGCTCTATCAATAGCTCGACCAACGACATCGACCAGGCGCAGTCAACTGCCGCCGGCTCGGCCTATGATGACTTCTCCTACCTCACCTCCATCTATGGGAAGCTACACTCGGTGATTGCCGATGTGGCTTTCTCAACTCCGCTCTGGGGAGGCAGCGCCTCGGCATCGCTATATCACAGCTACCGTCATCTCGACCAGACATATCTCAACGACCTCTTCGCCTCAGAAGCCTCAATAAACATCAGCGAGATGAACACCACAGGCGCCACCATCGACTACTCCAGACAGTTTGGCCGACTGGGGATGATGGCCAGAATGGGGGTTTGGAACGACTATCAGAAAGATGCCGATGGAAAGACCCACAACTCCCCCTACTTCCTGCCTCGTATCTCTCTGAATTACAGATTATCGAATCTGGTCAACCTGCGTATGATGGCATGGGGACAGGCCTCTACCCCTGCACTGGCAGCCCAGAATGTCAACCGCTATTTTATCGACACTCGCTATTACAGGGAGAATATTCCATACATGTCCACCACCCAGAAATACTGCGTAGACCTCTCGGCCGACATCACTCTGCCAAATGCCAACCTGATGCTGATGCCTCTGCTGGCATATTCGTGGACTCATCACCCATATGTGGCACACGTCTACCGCGAGGGTGATATCTTCATCCAGCGCCCCACGCAGATACCCTGTATCAACACACTGCAGTATAACCTCACTGCCATCTGGATGCCTCACCCCACCCTGCAGCTGCGTCCGATGCTGAAGGGTGAATACAATGCCTATGCCACTCCGCTGCAGCGCCACCGATTCAATTATGTGCAGGGGATGCTCTTCATCCAATACCTGCCGGGACCGGTGCAGATCTCAGCCTCAGTCACAACACCCAAGAAAACTGTCAGCGGCGAGACCGAGTCTTATAATGGCTGGGCCTTCGAATTAGGAGCATACTGGAACATAACGTCCTCTTTCTATGCCGGAGCCTCGATCAGCTGCACACCCTCGGCCTCATGGCAATCGCTGAGTGTGCCCGGATTCACCAACTATATCTCTTCTAAAGAGCGATACAACGCCTATTGGACCTGCATCAGCATCGGCTACCGCCTCTCGACCGGACGCCTCAACCGCTCGGCACAGCGCCAGAAAATGCTGATGAACTCTGAGAGCCAATCGGGTATCTGAGGACCAACTATGGCAACAGAGTGGTATCAGCGTGGCATAGAAGTTGTTTAAACTTTTACGAAAAGCATAAAATGAAGGGATCTTTTCGCATGCAAGCGGAAAAATATTTGCATTTGTTAGGATATTTTTGTGAATCTTAAATAATTTGAGTATATTTGCATTATGGCATGCTCGATTGTCATGCTTTAATGTAAATTTACTCATAGATGATGATGCGTTTCACAATCTTGTTCGTGGCTCTGTCAGCCGTTGCCACCATGTCGGGAAGGAAGATATATGGTGAGGTGCGTGCTGACAATGATTCCACCGTAGTGGCCGGCGCCACATGCCGGTTGCTCACAGGCTCTCAATTCATAGATGGGGCCACTACCGCCGAAAACGGCACCTTTGAAATCTCTACAAATGTAAAGTCTAATCTTACGCTCGACATATCGATGCCCGGATTCGATTCAACCGAAATTGTGATTGAATCTGACAAGGATGTGAATGTGGGCACTGTGTATCTCTCTGAAGGCACCATGCTTGATGAGGTGCAGGTCACCGCCAATGCGATGATTGATGTCAAGGGGCGCACCGTGATTTTCCCGGCAGGCTCAGATGTCAAGGCCTCCTCTTCTGCCATAAGTCTTTTCCAGAAACTGCCGCTTGCGGGCTTGGAAGCCAATCCGATCAACAGGTCATTGTCGGTAGATGGAGGCACCCCGGTGATACTCATCAACGGTGTCCCCTCTTCGATTGATGATCTGAATGCCCTGCAGCCCAAAGATATCGCCAAGATTGAGTACTCCCGAATCACCCCGGCCCGATATGCCGACCGTGGCAACCATGGCTTCCTGAATATCACGCTCAAGGTGCGCAACGACGGCGGACAGGTATATATCTGGGGACGCAGCGCGGTGGCCACAGCTTTTGTCGATGCCAATGCGCGGGCCTCCTACCATCAGGGACCCTCGCAGTTCACCCTCTCATATAATCCCTCGTGGCGAAATTATCAGAAGGTTTATGACTATACTACCGAAAGCTATATAGGCGATGATTTCCGGGTTGACATGGAGAAGCGCGACCGCAATCCCTTCTACTATCATTCTCATAACCTGAGTCTGAAATATGACTATAGCCCGAATACCTCCACCCTATTCTCGGCTACCGTGCGCATGACACCCAACTTCAGCAAACGACGTCTGATTGCCGAGATATCCGATTCATACCTCGGCGATAATCACAACAATATGCTCTCGACCAACGACCAGCTATCACCCTCACTCGACCTATTCTTCAAAAAGGATTTTAACGAAAAGAATGCCCTCGAAGTGCAGGTCGTAGGCACCTACAGCTATGCCCACTATGATCGCGACAGTGAGTATATCTACGCCGATGACTCAATGTCAGACTACGTAGTGGATGTCGATAGCCGCCGCCTATCGTTGATCAGCGAAATCAGCTACATCCATCAGTTCAGCGACCGCACCTCGCTGGCCGCCGGATACCAGAATACCGTGTCGCGCAGCACCAACAAGTATCTGACCACCGACTACCGCCCCGTGCTGACCGAAAACAACAACTACGTCTACGCCCGCCTCGGCCAGCAGATAGGAGGCATATATCTATCACTCGCCACCGGAGCGAAACTCTACTGGATAAGAAATGACTTCAATCGTCGCCACTTCATCCGCAACATCACCACTGCCCAGTTCTCATGGAATATTTCCCAACGGTGGAATCTGGCCGCAGTCTTTCAGTACGCGCCAAGCATCCCCTCGCTCTCATCCCTCACCGATTATCCGCAGCAGCAGACACCCTACCTTATCTCCAACGGCAACCCCGACCTGAAAGTGACGCAGAACTTCACATATCAGATAATGCCCTCATATCAATACCGCAAGTTCAGCACCTCGCTGCTATTGACCTACTATAACGCAGATGATTTCGTGATGCAGGACACGCGGTATATCGGCAACAAAATGTTCCTGTCGCAATCGGTCAATGCCAGACGGTCATGGCTTGCAGCCGCCATGCTCAATCTGAAACTCAACGACATTTATGGATTTGGAGCCAACCTCAGCCTGAATGTAGAGCACTATGAGACGATGGGTGATGCATGGGCCTACCACCTCACATCGTTTGATGCCAACTTCACCATATGGTGGAACAAAGGCCCCTTCACAATCTCATACTGGCGCAAAATACCGGGCAAATATCTGAGCGGAAATTATGTAGGGAAAGAGGAGAATGGCGATGCACTGACATTTGAGTACAAACCCAATCAGCACTGGACACTCGGAGCAAGCTGGATGTATATGTTCGACCGCAAGGGCACACGTTACCCGGCATGGGGTTACTCAGCCGTAAATCCATACTATCGCGACCGATATATCGAGAACAATTCCAACATGGTGGTGCTGACAGTGAGCTACACTACCGATTTCGGTTCAATCTTCCGTTCCTCGCGCCGCACTCTCAACAATGCCGACAACGGCTCGGCGATACTCAAACTGTAGGCGATGCTGATGTAAATACCACCTCTACCTTTCCCACCGGAAGGATAAATAATGAAGCTGACCGCGGGATGCAGACCCATCACTCTGCATTCCGCGGTCAGGCTATTCAATCCCCGTACGCTCACCCAATATTTGCAGCTATAAGTATCTCTCAAAAATTAGTTTATATTTGAATATATTTTTGGAGCTATGATTCTTTTTGGTCTTTTTTGGCGCTTTTCGCCGTCTTCGTCAGTCGCTTAGCTCGCTAAGCTCCTTCCTCAGCCAACGAAAATCACTCAAAAAATCCTCAAAAATAATGCATAGCTAATTTTTGAGAGATACTTATACACGGAAAATTATACTTTCACCCTCCCAAAAGCGTTTGTATAATGGAGTAGTTAAACGACTTCAATCTCTCAAATAAGAATATCTCAAAAAGAGGGCATTTTTTAGAGAGATGCTTATCTGTCACGGCATGACATGTCCATGCTTGCGCAACTCGGAACATAAACTATATCTAACCCTATATGAAGTATCAAAAACTAAGAATGCTTGTCAGATTCCTGACTTGCTTTCTGATTCTGGCGGCAGTGGCTGTGCAGCGCAACGAGTCACTGCTTGGCCACGATGTAGCCGCTCCGGCCCCTTCGACGGCCGATAGTGTGCAGCCTGTAAGGGTGGAGAATGGTGTCACGATCATCAATACCACCACTATCGCGTCTGACATCAAAGGCTATGGGGGGCCGGTGCCGCTCGAGATACGTATCTCCGACGGTCGCATTGCCTCGATCACTGCGTTACGCAACGCCGAGTCTCCGGCCTTCTTCTCTAAAGTAGATGAGCAACTTATCCCCAAGTGGATAGGCGTCAAGGTAAGCGATGTGCAGGCCAATCAAGTCGACGCAGTGACTGGGGCCACACTGTCATCCAACGCTGTCAACGCCACCATCCGCAAGGCCATAGCCTATGCCGACGAGAATGCAGCCACTGCAGAAGTTACAAAATCGCGCTTTGCCGAAGACTTCTCAGTCAAGAAAATTGCGGTGCTGATAGTAATTCTCTGCGCCGCTATACTGCCACTCTTCATCAAGAACCAAAGATACCGGTATATTCAGCTCGGAGCCAACGTATTGGTACTGGGAGTGTGGAGCGGTACATTCCTTTCATATGAGGTGTTTGTGAATTATATCGCCAATGGCATGAATGTGTGGCATTCGCTTGCATGGCTGCTGATGCTTGTCGTGGCCTTTATCTATCCCTACTTCGGCCGGCGCAGCCATTATTGCACATGGGTATGTCCGCTCGGTTCGCTCCAGGAGTTGGCCGGACGTTGCATACGCTACAAGATACCCATCTCCGCGCGGGTGGTCAAGATACTGACCCGTTTCCAGGAGTGGCTGTGGTTTGCCCTGATGCTCGTCATGATTGCCGGCATATGGTTTGAGTGGATGAATTATGAGCTCTTCACAGCCTTCATTGTCGAGCAGGCGGCTCCGGGTGTGCTTATCGCGGCCATTGTGCTTGTGCTCCTCTCTGTGGTGGTGATGCGCCCATATTGCAGATTCATCTGCCCCACCGGATGTCTCTTCCAGATAACACAAAATCCTGAAAAATAATACAGATATGAAAACCTCACATTTGATCAATATCCTTCTCGCGGTGGCTCTCGTTGTGCTTTCGATACGCCTTGTACGCGATAATCCCCAGCCCACAGCATCCACCGATGCCGATGGCGCCACTTCAGCCACAGTGCAATCAAAAGATGCCGAAGAGGCAGTAAAGCAGAATATCCTCACACGCACGAGCATACGTGCATATACCGACAAAGATGTCGACGAAAAGAGTGTCGAGCAACTTCTGCGCGCAGCTATGGCGGCCCCCACAGCGGGCAACAAGCAACCTTGGCGCTTCGTCGTGATAAGAGATAACGCGACACTGAAGAAGATTTCAGAGAATTTCAAATCTATGGCTATGGCCGAGCATGCGCCGGTGGCTATTGTGGTATGCGGCGATACGGAGGCCACGTTCCCCGGTGAGGGGGTGGGCTACTGGATTCAGGATGCCTCTGCCGCTACTGAGAATCTCCTTCTCATGGCGCATTCTATGGGACTCGGCGCAGTGTGGTGCGGAATCTATCCGATGTCTGACCGTGTGAAGATACTCTCGGAGATGCTTTCGCTGCCAGCCAACATCATTCCGCTCAACGTCATCCCAATCGGATACCCGGCTGAGGATCCTGCCCCGAAAGATAAATGGACTCCGGCCTCTGTGCATTATGAGAAATGGTAAGAAGCCGGTAAAGATAAGTACGTAGCCGACCAAGGTAAGTATCCATCGGCCAATAAATTGCCACCCCGGATAGCCGTGACTGCATATCACTCACGGTTATCCGGGGTGGATGTATAATGATGCATAGCTAATTTTTTTGAGAGATACTTATCTCTGTAGCTTATTGCAATGGGAAATGGCTGCTGACAAGCGTGGTGTCGGATGTGACGAGCAGGCACTCAGCGTCAGCCGTCTTCTCAATCATGGCAAGGGCTGCCGCAGCAGGCATGGCCATACATGATGTGGCAAGCGCGTCAGCCACCATACATGTCGGAGCTATGACGGTGGCACTGCGCACCTCGGAGTGAACCGGATACCCGGTCTTGGCTGAAATCGTATGCCCCGATGTGCGGCCATCAGAATATGTGCGGTAATTGCGGTAGTTGCCTGATGTGGCCACCGCGCAGTCAGATAGAGCAATCCGTTGCAGCGAAGTGTGTAGCCCCAGCGAGTCGCCGGCCATGGGGGCATCTATCTGAATCTGCCATTTTTCTCCACGACTGTTCTCTCCCGCCACAGAGATCTCGCCACCCACCTCCACCATGTAGTCAGTCGCGCCATTGTCGCGCAGATATCCCGCAATCACATCCACGCCATATCCTTTGGCTATGGCGCTGAAGTTGAATTCGGTTGAGGGTGATTTCTTGATTATCCGCCCATTCACTATCCGGCATTCCTGAATACCTACACTTTGCAGGGCTATCTTTACCGCCGAGTCATCCGGCACGCTATCAGTAGTCCCTGTCGTGCCGAACCCCCACAGATTGATTAGCGGACCTAATGTGGGGTCAAACGCACCATCGCTGATCTCATTGATATGCTGCGACATTTTGAAGATAGCCATAAGATGCACATCTGCCTCTACATCGGTTTCATTGCAGTTCAATCTTGCCACCAGAGACCGAGAATCAAATGGCGATATGGAGTGTTCGATAGCCTTGAATATCGAATCCACTCCCCTCTCAATATTTAGGCGTCTGGTCTCAATATCCCCTTTATCCTCAGCAAGTGCATACTTGATATGAAACTCCGTATGCCACGCTGCACCGCTGAACTCTTCGTACACCTTTGCCGCTCGGTTCGAATCCGTGCCGCCTCCACAACCTGAAAGCAACAATACTGCTGCGAGTGCCGTTACCATCGGCATCGCAGCTCCAAGCC
The DNA here is from genome assembly GCA_910577585.1 of uncultured Muribaculaceae bacterium. GTDB lineage: Bacteria > Bacteroidota > Bacteroidia > Bacteroidales > Muribaculaceae > Lepagella. The sequence goes on from CAJTNN010000028.1 coordinate 19,441, forward strand.
TGTTTATTCCAGAACATCTGATTATCCTGCCCTTCATCTTCTAATGAACTGATTTAAACTTTTTTCAAGGTCAAGCTTTATTAAGATTTTGAGCAGGTTTCGGCTCTCGAAGAGGGAGCGATGCGGGCATCGCGACCGATGAAGAGGGCCGAAAGATGCCAAAATATTAATGAAGATTGGCCTTGAAGAAAACATTTTAAAATACATTTTTAATTTTCGTAAAAAGTTTAAATCAGTTCAATACTTGTGATTACGGGTGCAAAGATAATCGTTTTCAGTTGAAGTCGTTTAAACTTCTCCTAAAGTTGTTAAGTAGTTGGAGTCCCCGGCTCAGTAATTGACTTGACTACCCTGCAAGGATTCCCAACGGCCACACTATTTGCCGGGATATCATGCACCACAACGCTTCCGGCACCTATCACGCAATTGTCGCCGATTGTCACTCCCGGCACTACGCAGACATTTCCCCCGATCCATACGTTATTACCCACTGTGATAGGGCGAGCATATTCCAGCCCCTTATTGCGTTCGACAGCATCGAGCGGATGACCCGCAGTATAGAAAGAGCAGTTGGGAGCCACAAATACATTGTCGCCAAACACCACCTTAGCCTCATCAAGAATAACCATATTGAAGTTGGCAAAGAAATTTCTCCCCACCTCGATATTATAGCCATAATCGCAGTAAAAAGGTTGCTCTACGATAGCGCCTGGAGCACATTTGCCAAAGATCTCATTCAGCATTCTCTCTCGGGCTGCCATGTCGCTCGGCCGCAAATCGTTATAGTCGCGGCACTTCTCTTTGCAGGCAAGTCGCTCGGCAATCAATGCCGCATCATAATTGGCATCATACATCATGCCTTGAAGCATTTTCTCCTTTTCAGTCATAACAGGTCAGATTTTCGCGCAAAATTACATATCACTCTCCATATCTGCAATACTGATAAATCACCATCACCACATTTAACCTATTCAGCCGGCAATCGCGGGTGATGAATCCTCTTACAGATAATCCGTGAGTAATATTGTGCAGGTGACGATAATTTTGTAATTTTGAAGTTGTTTAAACAACTTCATTGTTTTGTGGCCGCTTTCAATGGTCTGAATCGAAGTTCAACCTCTAAAAAGATAGTCGCTTATGCTGTACAGGCTTCATATATTGCTACTTGTGTTGACATCGGCTTTGGCCGCGTTCAGCACCGACAGGGCTTTGCTGGTGGGAATCGGAGCCTACGACACGCAGCGCACCGGTTGGAGCCGCCTTCACGGCGACCGCGATGTTGATCTTCTTAAAGCCGGATTAATCAGCAACGGTTTCTCGACATCCGATATCGTGACTCTTAAGAATAATCAAGCCACAAAGCGTGCCATCGTCGACGCCCTCTCGCGGCTGGCCAATATATGCAAACCCGGCGACAGGGTTTACTTCCATTTCTCCGGCCATGGTCAACCGGTGACTGACATCAATGGTGACGAGCGAGCGCGCTCAGGGAGTGAGTTTGAGCAATCGATAGTGCCCTACGATGCCTTCCGCTCTCCACGCTACAAGATTGGCGACAGATTCTATCAGGCAGAGAATCATATCTTGGACGATGAACTTAACCCGTTGCTCAATGCCATAAAAGTTAAGATTGGCAAGAAGGGGCATCTGTTTGTAACTATCGACGCCTGCTTCAGTCAGGGAATAGAGATGGCCGAGGCCACAACCATCTCGGCGGAGGAATGGCAACGCGTCGGACCCGCGAGAGGGACTGCGCAGAAATTCAAGGTTGACCGCAGTGCCTACCTCGCATCAATCCCGCGTCCCAAGAAGTTTTCGCCCGGCGGACGCATGACGATTGTGGCTGCATGCAAATCTACCGAGCGAAATTTCGAGTATAAAGTATCTGAGGCCGAAGGATGCTATGGCTCGCTGAGCTACTACATCTCGCTACTTCTCAAAACGGATGCCAACTTTGCTCGCTGGGAGAGAGCATTCCTGAATAAGGAGTATGAGCAAGCGAAAGTCTTTATATCCGAACAACATCCGGTCATCACAATTTATTGAGCGACTCGACTTATTGAGAGACTCTACGCCTAAACATTTTCATAACTACCGCCATACGCCGCTAAAGCACCGCGGATGGCGTTAAGTAGCAATCATGGTTCAACCACGCCAAGGTAAGTATCTCTCAAAAATAATGCATAGCTAATTTTTGAGAGATACTTAAATCCAATTATTCTAACATTATGCGTAACTATCTTGTAACCCTATTTATCCTCATGACATCAATCTGCGCCTTTGGCAATGAACCATTCGACAGGTTGACCCCACTTGCCGATTCTGCCCTGACTCTTGCGAGCGAAGGTACCGATAATGAGAGGGCACTTTCGCAACTTCAGCGCTTCTATGTCATGTCCAATAACTGGCTGGATGTCGACGATACATCCTCCACCATACTCATGGCGCAGGTCATCAACGAAATTGGCACTCTGCGCTCCAAATTGCGTGACGATGATAGAGAGGATTTGCTTCTTGAATTGCTTCTAAGATCGGTATTGGAGACAGTCACGAGTGACAACTATAGATTTGAGAGTATGCAGAATCCATATCCTGAAGCAGTCGATACTCTCGACCTCTCCGCGAGCAATATTCCTCGATATCTTGAGTCGGCGGTAGATCTGATGGCCCGTAAGAGGTATGACGAATGTCAGAGTATTCTTCTCGCGCTATATGACCATGTGTGGACTAAGGGGTGCGACACCGAATTTCGCTATCCGGTGGCCAACACCTTCATACTCTACAATATGGCTCTCGGGTTGACCAAGAACGCCAACACCCTCATACGTCAGGCAAAAATCCAGATGGAGCTCGCCGGTGATTTCGGGCTTGAATATATCCGGGTGCTGATGTATTCAAGTCAGCTCGAGGCCTACATCGGATTCACGGTTAGAAGCAGGATTTATGCTGAAGTGGCCAGCGATCTTTGCCGCGATATGTCGGTAAGTCTTGAAGAGATAATGACAGACTACTGTCGAGTGTTTGATGCCGCGCCTGCAGCCGACGACCTGACGGATGACCCTTCAGAGTCTTATCAGAATGATATCGAAAGGTTTATCCTGCTCAACGATCGCTATTTCTGCCTTCTCACCGATTCAGAGCGTGAACAACGCTGGGAGTCGCTGCTCCCCGAATGGTCAGAGCTCAAATTATCGTTGCTTGATGAGGCCGGCAATGTTACCGATGCGGATGCCTGCCTGAATCTCTTTCAATATGAGAAGCAAATTGCCTTGCGCTCTTATATAGCCACAGTGTCGGCCATCCGCAACTCGGGAGATGCGCAATTAAATGATTGGCTTGATCATCTTCTTGAACTTAATACGGAGCTGCAGACGCTGATACTCAGTGCTGACATAGATGAAGTCAAGGCTGAATACGAGCGCACATATAAGAATCTCATACAGCATGCCGCCTCAAAATCAATCCTCGACCATCTATACAATTACACCTCAATCTCTGATATCAAATCATTGCTCAGAGAGGATGAGGCATTTGTGGACTTCGGAATAATCAATGGCCGATATTACGCCCTCGTAGTGCCGGGCGCTGACAAGGATGCTACGATTATCCCGCTCGCAATGACTGATGAATTAAATGCTTTTATAGAGCAGTGCAACTCAGCAGACAGTGCCACCCGTGTAGCCCGGCTCTATGAGTCTGACTTCCTCTGCCGCGCCCTGTGGCAGCCCCTTGCCTCGGCCCTGAGCGGTGCAACATCAATTTATTACTGTCCGGTCGGCGCATTACATTCAATCATGCCCGATGCAATCAAAGTTGATGGACAATATCTTGGCGAAGACCACGCATTCCATATCTTGACCTCTTGGCAATCCATCGGACATGTTCGCCAGTCTGACGCTTACCTTCCTGAGCACGTAGCCAACTTCTGTGATATCGAATACTATGGCGACCGTCGCGAGCTTATCACCGAGGCCCGACGCTACGGCTCGACGCGTGAATTTTACGGATTTGCCGATAAAGATAACTCCATCAATACTGCATTTTCCATATCATCATCAATAACTCCGATAAGATTGTCGGGCATCTTCGACTCGCTCGATAAGATTGCGAACGATGCGGCGCAGGTAGAGACATTTACCGGGGTTCACGCAAGCGAACCCGCATTCAAGCACCTCTCAGGCAATTTCTGTGGCGCTTTGAATGTGGCGACCCACGCATTCTCCATCCCGAAGGATTCTGAGCAGAGACAGTATCCCTATCTGATGCAGCAATCTCTTCAATCTGAGCATTGCCATCCCGACACCGGCATACCATACCCTATGTACAGATGCGGGATATTGCTCAGCGGCGCGGAGCGCGCCTGGTGTGAGCGCAATATTATCAGCGGCATTGAGGATGGAGTACTGAATGGTCAGGAGCTCTCCTCGCTCGATTTGAGTGGAGTGGAGTTGATTACACTCATGGCTTGTGCCACGGGCGAGGGTGACATAGATGAATATGAGGGGGTGCATGGTCTGCGCCGGGCCCTGAAGATGGCAGGATGCGGCTCAATGATTACGACAGCCTGGAATGTTGACTCTGAGGCTGCTTCGGTATATCTTGAAGTATTCTACGACATCCTCCTTGCCGGCCATGGCGTTCCGGCTGCTCACCGTGCAGCGCAGCTCGAGGTGATGAAGCGGTTTGATGATCCCTATTATTGGGCAGTATTCCAGCTCGTAGATTAAAAAACCGTGCCCTTAAAATCCTTTCCCATCTTACTGATTATAAGCTCAGCCCCTTCCTTAACTTAACATACTTGGCCTCGGCATGTACTCCGGGGGAATGGCCGGCCCATTGCGGCAGATGTTTTTGGAAACTGAGCTTTTTTTCTTAATTTTGTGCTCTAATATTTTTTTGAAAGTGGACCAACATCAACAACAGCAGTATGCTGAGATTGTGAAGAGATTCGCTGACCCTGAAGGCGAATTCTACCGATACTTCCGCAATACATTGCGGCGGTACCGGCCATCTCTTACTGACGATAATATAGCCGACCTCTATCAAGAGTCATTCGTGGCCGCGCGCAAAAACCTTGAGGAGGGGCGCATCCGCGAGAATACGGCATGGAATAGCTATCTGATTTCAATCGGATTGAATCTTGCTACGCATGAATACCGCAAATTCGGTATGCACGAAGAGCTTACAGGGGATGCTTATTTAAGTGAAGACGTGGCTGAATATAACACCACCGAGGTGCAGCACATCTTTGGGCGAGTGCTCGAATTCATGCGCGAGAAGTGCCGCAAGATACTGGAATGGACTATATATCAACGGCTGACGAGCGAGGAGATTGCAGCTGAATTAAACAGCACGCCGCGCAGCATCATCACTCAGCGCAACCGTTGCAAGAAAAGATTGGTAGAATTGGTAAGAGCCGAACTCCGCAATTACGGCTATGACATAATTGAAGACGACGATGAAGAAAGTAATCAGCAGCAGTGCCATCAATCAGTTGGCTGACCATTATATCTGTCAGCAAGCAGCTGAAGAGGATATCGCTCTGGGTGTAGCCTTGAAGAATCTTTCTAAAGAGGATCTTCTGGCCATTGTCAGACCCGCAGACCGTTACAACGCCTCATGCTTCCGCCGCCGCATCAGGCGCGAGCGCACAATCTGGGGAGTGGCCATGGCGGCTATGATGGCTGTGGCAATCACCATACCTTTCTATATCAACACCGTAGCCGACCAGCAGGTAGATAATATCATTTACTCATATAATTCACCTACCCTGGAACTCCTGACCGCAGTGCCGCGCGGAGGTGGCGAAAGAATCACCGATATCCGGCGTCTTGATGACGCACAGCTCAAGTCGCAGATTCCTGAATTGAAAGAGGAGTATGATGAATCTGAAGAATTGCAGGATGTGGCCATCAATGGCCGTATTCTTGCCCTGGCATATCTCAGGCTCCACCACCGCAAGGAGGCGCGCCAGACTCTCCAGACCATGATCGGGCGCCTAAGCGAGGAACCCGCCGATTACCAGGCTGTCATCAACTGGTGTCAGCGCATTCTTTCTGAGATATAATCAGTTAAGTAGCTACTAATTTTAAGAGAGAAGTTTATGGCAAAAAAGGAATATATACAGGCCAATAAAGACTGGTTGGCCGAGAAACTGAAGGATCCGTATGTGCACGCTCTCGATGGCGGAATCGGTTACCGGGTCATCAAGTCAGGCGACAAGAATGGCCGCCAGCCCAACCGCAACAGTGTCGTGACCGCACACTATACCGGCAAGACTATCAACGGCAAGACTTTCGACAGCAGCCGCGCGGGAGTGGCACCTGCCTTCAGACTGCGCGAACTGATACCCGGATGGATCATCGCCATGCAGCAGATGCACGTCGGCGACCGCTGGGAGGTGTACATCCCGGCTGAGAAAGCCTATGGCAAATTCAGTCAGCCGGGCATCCCCGGAGGCTCAACCCTCATCTTCGACATCGAACTCTTAGGCGTAATGTGACTACGGCCGACAATCCGCGCATCTTCTGCTTCTTAGTTAACTTAACCATCTTCCCAAGCAACTACGCAAGATGCATATTTCGATACGAAGGGGACTATCCGTCGCGGACAGTCCCCTTCGATACACTTTGGGATGTTTAATGAATGTTTGGTTGTATTATTACTTCGTTACACCATAAGCAAATATGGCCACTCATTCCATTCGAGAGCCTACCGGCTCTCACATATTAACCACAATTATATAAGGTTTACCACAATTATAAGTTTTAACCACTCTATAGCTGAAAAAATACGTTCAGCCTTACCACTTGCAAAGTTAGCATGGGGCAAAGCTGAACACTATACACAAATTACCGTTTATCCTACCAATTTTTCATAAATATACTACCAATCCACTCTTAAGTGCATCTACCACAGAATATCGTTCAATACTCTTGCAGTCAGTTAAGGGTTTTGCCGAACGGGAAAAGAGCGAGCTACATCAGTGCCAAACGGCCACAACGCCAATGCCAGCAGCTTCATAGTCTGCAAGCCAAACTGGATCCCCACCCCGGCAGCATCATTAGCACACCGCCAAACACCACCCAGATAATATTAAGCACTATATTTTCATAACAATAGTTCCAACCTCGGCACTTCAGTAAGTAAAATGGGAATAACAGTCTTTCAATAAATTACTCCTTGCAACACCCTCTCCCAACATTGACAAACCCGAATTTGGCAACGGGCGATGACGGGGCGTTAATCAATGCACAGGAGAATGAGCCAGTTGGCGCGGAGGTGACGTCGGATTGTTGCGGCGTCTATATCAGAGCTTCGGCGCATAATGCTTCTGTACTGTTCGGTGTCGGAATTGACCGTGAAGATGCTGTCTCCGAAATTCCTCCCGCTGTTGTAGCTGAATTTGCTTTTCTCTGATTTTGCGGCATACTCTCCATCAAGAACATACACCAACGATTTCTCTATTGAGGAACCAACCGAATATCCATCTACATAACATTGGAAGCTATACCCTCTGTGCAGCACCTCGTTATCTGATGAACAAGTTACGGATTTTATCACCTTGTCAATTTCTCTTTCATCAAGATAATTATAGGTGTAGCGGCGCACACATTCGCAATTCACACGCTTCAGAAGGCTGTCAAGACGTGTCCTTACAGCGTCTCCCATCATAGCTTGAAACACTGAATCTTCCGGATTTGTCCCATTGAACGTCGGATAACTATACGGTATGGAATCGTACGGGAATTTGTTTAAAATCTCCACAATTTCATTGAACTCCGGCTGGTGGTCATCGAGATGTGTAAGCACATCATCATCAGAGGGAGGCGTATACTCACCACACCCTCCGAACACACTGAGCAGAAATACTGCACATCCCGAAAACATTATTCCGAATTTATTCATAATTATCTTTAACAACTTGTCACAATGCAAATTTATTAAATTCCCGTCAAATTTTCGATAAAGACGTACTAAATATTGACCTTCGGGATTCCTTCAGTAACGAAAAATCACAGGCGATGCCGGATAATTCGTTGAAATTTATTAATTTTGCGTTGGAAGATGGGAATAATTCAAATACGTATCTCTCAAAAATTAGCTATGCATTATTTTTGAGGATTTTTTGAGTGATTTTCGTCGGCTGAGGAAGGAGCTTAGCGAGCTAAGCGACTGACGAAGACGGCGAAAAGCGCCAAAAAAGACCAAAAAGAATCATAGCTCAAAAATTTTTTCAAATGTAAACTAATTTTTGAGAGATACTTATACTCTGAAAAAGAGTTGCTACAACACCCTAAAATAATAGACGACATGGAATTCTTAAAGCTCGCTGAAAAGCGTTATTCGTGCAAGAAATATAGCGACTGTATGGTCGAAGAGGAGAAGTTGACAGCTATCCTCGAAGCCGGACGACTGGCTCCGACTGCGAAAAATCTTCAGGAGCAGCATATCTACGTAGCCACGACTGCCGAGTCTCTGGTTAAAATTGACGAGTGTACCCCCTGCCGGTATGGCGCACGGACGGTGCTCGTGGTTGCCTTCAACAAGGAAAATGTCTACACCTACCCAGGAGGTAAACGTGATTCCGGAATAGAGGATGCCTCGATTGTGGCCACACATCTCATGCTTGCAGCCGCCGATGCAGGGGTTGACTCATGCTGGGTGAACTGTTTCGACCCAGACAAGCTGCATTCGCTTCTCGGACTTCCAGAAGATGAGGAAATCCTCATGCTACTCGACCTCGGTTATGCTGATACCGATGCCGCTCCGCTGCCCAATCATTTTTCGCGCAAACCCCTGACTGAAACCGTAACACATATCTGATATACCTTATGTTTCTCCCCGACATCAAAGAATCAGACATAGATTACGAGACGTGCCGCTCAGGAGGCAACGGTGGCCAGAACGTCAACAAGGTCGAGACGGCTGTACGTGCGACGCACAAGCCGACCGGGATGTCTATCAAATGTTCCGAAGAGCGTTCGCAGTCACAGAACAGAACCCGTGCCCGCGAACGGTTGCCTTTGCCCCATGTTGCAACCATAAGTTTTAACCACTCTATATCTGAAAACATTAGTGTCCACTAAAAATTTTGGAGGACACTAATCGGTTAAATAATTAAACA
>CAJTNN010000029.1 GCA_910577585.1 uncultured Muribaculaceae bacterium
ATATCAATAATTTCAAAGCACTCTTATGATTTTTTAGTGGACACTAATGATATCTGCCATTAAATGCCAACCCCGGCTGCTCACCTTAAAAGGAGCAGAGGGGTTCCCTTATCTTACCCGAATCATTATCAGCCATTAAATGCCAACCCCGGCTGCTCACCTTAAAAGGAGCAGCCGGGGTTGCTTATTTTTTGTCGGAGTGTTATCAGATTATCAACGCACCATGAGTTTATGTGCTTCGCCATCGATATTGACGATGTAGATGCCGGCGGGGAGCTGAAGCTCGGCTGCCTCTGTCAGGGTGGTGGCAGTAGCGCCGTCAAGGGTGCATACGGTGGCGTGTCCGAAGGCACCTCCGATGGTGAGGGTGCCCTTACTTGCGCGAAGAGTGGCCTCTGAAGCGGCTGACACCTCATCAACACCTGTGTCGACAATGCTCACCTGGGCAGCGTTGACAATTTCGCCCGTATAGGTATCAATCACGAGTACTGTCACGTAGAAACGGTCAGTGCCAATCACCGAACGCTTCACCCATTCCTGATACTCATACTCCTCATCGCTCTTGATCTCAGCGGGGAAGGCATCGGTGAATCCACTCAGACCGCCGGAATAGAAGCGCACTACATCATCGTAGTAGGTGATGTCGGTGCTCGGGCGATCCTCCCAGCCACCCATCGCGCCATATTTGCCGCCTGAGTAATTGTTAGTCTGGGCGTAGGGTCCCATATGGTCGCGGCTCACATAGAAGGCTATACCGTAGTAATCCTCATTCTGGATGTCGACGGCAAAGCGAACTTTGGCGGTGATTGTCAGGTCGGTGTCGTCAGAGAAGTCAACGTCTATGTCGGCGATATCCACTACTGACTTGGTGTCCTTGATGCTGTTGTAGTATTCGTCAAGCTGATTCAGAGCCTCCGGGTCGGTGGGGGCGATGGTGAGGGCACGGTCGAGCATCACCATCGGGAATCCGCTGAAGAGGCTCACCACAGAGGCTGCCGAGTTGACGGCCATATTGTCGTTGTAATGCAGCGCGAGGGGGATGATGCGGTCAGGATAATTCTCCTTGGCATACTCCATCATCACCATTCCGGCCGGACACCATCCGCACCATGTACCTGTGCCCTCCTCCATGATTACATTGCGTGGATATCCGGCATCTGCGGGGAGAGCGTTGAATAACAGTGTGGCTGCGCCTTGAGCTGCGGAGTTGACATTACCGTTCACCTTCACCACATTGAGTTTGAGCGGAAGGTTGGCGCCTGACTCCTCGCAGGTGAGTCCGGTGAGGGTCACCTCGGTATAATCGCCGAAGGGGAGCGGCTCGTCGAACTCGAAGCTCTGGGTCTTGGGTTCAGCCGAACCGACGGTGTATTCCACCTCTACGCTCTCGGCTGCATTGACCGCACCGCCTGTAAGCACGAGGTTGACATCAAACGCCGCGCCTGTCTTCACATACGAGGGCATATCGGCACCATAAATATTGACACCATCATGCGGCAGATTGTCAGACTTCAGCGTCATACCTATATTAAGATTGCCGAGCTGGGCCGAATAGTTGTCCCACTCCACCACGCCTTGCTGCTTGACGGCTATGAAGCAACCGTCGCCGCTGCCACGGGGTATACCGTCATTGGTGATGTAATAGTCGGTCTTCGAGATAGGGGTGCAGCTATAGGCCACGATGAAGCTCTTGCCGGCCTCGATTGTGTAGGGGGTGTCGAGCGAAATCTGATTCCAGGTGAATGGGTCACGACCGAGTGTGGCGGCCTGCGTGTAGAAGGGTTCTGATTCGAAATCCTCATATAGATACACCTTGGCTTTGGAGATGCCGTTGAGGCCGGAGCTGGTGTTCTTGCCGGTGGCCACATTGATTGCGGTCACTTCGGCTCCGGCATATTGAGTGGCCAGGTCAGCCGAGATGCGGATAGCCTGGTAGATTTCAAGACCTACGGCAGCATCACCGAAACTCTGTGCGCTATAAGGGGCGAATGCCAGTGTGAAGTCGAGTGTCTCGGCTTCATCATCAGTAGTGGCGGCAGCCTCGCGTGCCACTGACTTTGCATTGAGCGTACGCGTTGTCGGAAGTGTGGTGCTGTCGAAATTTGTAGGAGGCGCCATCGGCACCTCGGCCCAGGCCAGCGCCGGCATTGCCAGCGACATGACACAAAGTGCGGGTAGAAATTTCTTCATGATGATAATGAAAAAAGTGTTAATAAAGCGTCACTCCCTCAGGAGTTGACGGTAAATACTATTATTGACTCCAAATTTAACAGAATTTCGGGTTATAACAAAAAAAATATGCCGAAAAACGCTATATACCTTCATAATATAAACCCTCTTAACCTCGCCTGAATATTTTTATCTTGAAATTTTGTTGGATTTACAAAAAAAATTATTAATTTTGTGAAATCGAATGCAGTCTACAAGATTACATTTGAAATCATATCCCGCGCCATATCATGCATTGGTATAATCATGATATCCGGAATAATATGAAATCTGATTACTTCTCCTCCCAGCCCTCCCATCTCTCCCAATCCTCCCAGAACTCCCAATCTCTCCCAGCCCTCCCAGAAATCCCAGCCCTCCCATCTCTCCCAATCCCTCCCGCCACATCTAATCCTTACTATATGAAAAGAATCTTTACTTTAACAACACTTTCAGCCATGATGGCCCTGTCGGCCTCGGCTGTGGATGCCTCATCGGTCATCACCGAGCAGCCTGACGGCCGAGCCGAGGAGTATGACTTGCACTACTCCGGCTTCTTCGTGAATCTCGACAAAATCGACTGGGTCGAAGATAACGTGGCTCAGACTGAAGTAGTGATGAATGAAGCCGGCGAGATCTACTTCAAAGACCTCAACCCGTTTATCGCCACCGGCTCTTACGTGCGCGGCGATTTTGACGACGAGGGTAATATAGTGGTGCAGTTCCCGCAGACTGTGCTCTACGATGATGACCCCGACTATGGAGTCAGCTGGATTGACTACAACATCGTCTACTCTTCTGATATCGATGAGGAGATGCCCGTGGGTGTCACCGACCCTGAGAAGAACCGCCTCACATTCGTTGTCCAGGCCGACGGCAGCCTTATAATGGCCCCGCTTGAGGAGGGCTACTCTTTCAGCGGTCTTATGTATGCCGAAGGAATGGAGGATGGCATGTGGATGGCCTTCTCCGTGACAGAACTCACCCTCAGCGAACAGGCTCAGGAGCCTGGTCTCACCCCCCCGGAGGAGGCTGAGACAAAACTCTATTCTTTCATCACTCTCGGCTATGGCGCCTCTGCCGGTTCTGAGCCTGACTTCGGCTATAGAGTCAAATTCGCTACTTTTGGCGATGATGTATATATCGGCGGCCTGTCGTATGACCTGCCCGACGCATGGGTGCTCGGCCACCGCGACGGCAACAAGATTACTCTTGCCAACGGTCAGGATATGGGCACACTGAGTGTATACAACGCTCACCTCGACTTCGGCAAGTTCGATCCGCGCGCGCAGGGTGGTTACTCTCTGCTGCCGGCCGACACGGAGTGTGTCTTCAACATCAGCGAGGATGGCAACACCATCTCGCTCGACGACCCGAAGATGGTGCTCTTCATCAATACCCTCAACAATGGCGAAATCAAATATCTCCAGAAGATTGAGGATGCGAAGTTCCTCTATCAGCCCGAACCGAAGGGCACACCCCGCAACCCCTGCAATCTCATATACCAGGAGCGTTACACAGGCGAAAACTTCGATGTGCTCGACTTCAACCTCCCCCTCATCAGCACCGACGGCATTCTGCTTGAGCGCGAGAATATGTACTATCGCCTCTTCGTGGATGGCGAGCAGCTGGAGATTCTTGATGTCGACTTCGACTCAGGCATCGACATGTGGGATATCCCCTACGACTTCGACCGCTATCTGATTGTGTCTAACCGCATGAACACCTCGCATGAGCTCGGTATCCGCATCCAGGGCTACGACACACTGGGTGTGCAGAGCATCAACGTCTACGACGGTGAGGTCTACGAGAGTGAGATTGTCACTATCGACATCACCGGTGCAGGCGTGAAGGGCATCGATGCTTCCGAGGCCGAGGTAGAGGCCGTAAGCTACTACGACTTCAGCGGCCGCAAGGTGGCCAGCCCCACAGGTCTCACCATCAAGCGCTCTGTCATGAGCGACGGCAGCGTGAGATTCTCGAAAGAGGTTGTACGCAACTGATTAAATCTGTCCTTATTGTGATTAACACCATACTTATTGCAAACGTAAAAGATTAGTAAATGTGTTAACTCGTTAGTAATAGAAATGAATCGTAGAGAGCCTGCGCAGAGATTGCGCGGGCTCTTTTTTTTATACCTTGCCTGCCTGACGCCGGAAAATGGCTTAAACTTCATAATGAGCTTAGACCCCTTTCCACAAAAAATGTTAATGTCAGGGTCGCAGAGGTAGCCCAGATTTTCGACTTTGAGCGATTGAGTATAGCGGGCTATGCGATTGAGCCAAAGACGGAAATATGGGCTGGCTCTGCGAGGAAGAGGTAATTTTAATTCCATTAGCTGAATCCATTTTTTACATTACTAAGATATTGTTAATGATATTAAACACTTTCTCACTCATCTTATTACGTTATTCTGATGTCAACAATCAGAAAGTCATTTGAAAAATCCTATAGAACTGACATCGTTGCAAGAGAAGCTGATTAAAAGCATTCCCGACATCCGACTGACAATATTACGTCGTTACGAGTTCCGTGATATCTTCAATGCAATCCGATATGTAGTCAAGACCGGGGTACAGTGGAAGCGGCTCCCTCCCAATTATCCGAAATGGAAAATCGTCTATCATCACTTCCGCTCATGGAGTTGCCGGGGATGGTTTCACCGAATTCTGGAGACACTGCTGTATGGCAAACGGGGAAGTCTGGGGCTGGCTCCTTATCCTGCTACAGGGATAATTGATAGCCAGAGCGTTCGTTCTGCCATTCCCCACTCGGTCAAAGGTATTGACGGTCATAAAAAGATAAAGGGAATCAAGCGTCATCTCTGCGTGGACTCCAACGGATATTTCATATGTGTCAATGTCACGACGGCCAATGTCCACGACACGCGTGGAATATGTCCGGTTATTGCCGAATTAATGGCCAATATCCCTTCAGTCAAAGTGTTAAAGGGGGACAAAGGGTACTCTGACCATTTCGCCGATACGCTCCGGTCGGCAGCCTCAATGGAACTCAAAACCGTCAAGTCCAACTTTGGAACCACAGAGTTCATTCCAATGGAGGGACGCTGGGTTGTCGAGAGGTCTTTCTCCTGGCTGGAGAATTACCGCCGTCTCACAAGGAACTATGAACTCAAGCTCCATACGGCGCAAGCCATGGTTATGGTGGCAGCCGTGGCTTTCATGCTCAGATATTTCTGAGGATTCATAAAAGGGATGGAGCAACCGTGGACCTGGATATCCTTCAGGTCTAGCCCTTCACGTCCCTACATCGCATTCCAAGCCATTTTCTTGAATTCAAATCATATCTGTGTTTTAAATTACCTCTGACCGGCGCCTTTCCGGCCAATTTCGTCCCTCTCTCCGGTCACAATGCCCGCATTGTTCCCTCCGAGATGAACGAAATTGACTCGAAAATTCGCCGCCCTGACATTAACATTTTTTGTGGAAAGGGGTCTTAAACTTCCGGATATTGCGCTGAGGCACGCCTGAAGAATTTTTGACTGCGCACTAAACCTTTTTACCCTCTATCGTCTTATTAATGAAGTAACCTCTCTAAATATTCATCTAAATATTCATTTATAAATATTCATATCCGAGATGAGAAGAAGATATAACAGTTTCAAGATTCTGCTCGCTGTGGCTTTGGCCGGTGCTATTCCGGTGATGGCGGCGTGCAGCTCAAAGTCTACCGATAACTCTGACTCGGCAAAAATTGCCAAGGAGAGTGAGAATCCGCGCCCTGCGAAGGGTGGCGGCGGTCCGCAACTGGGGAAACCGGGTGGCGGCCCCTCGATCGACAAGTCAGGCGATGCCACTCTGCAGAAGATGATCAAGGAGCTGGTGCCGAAATTCGCAAAACTTGAATTCAAGGATGCCAAGACCGGAATAACGATGAAGTACAATCTCTTCACTCCGGCCAATATGAAGCCGGGTGAGAAGTATCCGCTCGTGCTCTTCATCGCCGATGCGAGCACGCCGGGCACCGACATCACTCTGCCGCTGACACAGGGCTATGGAGGATTGGTGTGGGCCACCGACGACTGGCAGTCCTCGCACCCCTGCTATGTGCTGGTGCCCCAGTTCTCGGGGGTGGCGGTCAACGATGACTATCAGCACACGGATGAAGTCGACGTGGTGGTGCGCATGCTGCAGGATGTGGCTGCCTCGAATCAGGTGGATATGTCACGCCTCTACACCACCGGTCAGTCGATGGGTGGCATGATTTCGATGTATTATAATGTGGCATACCCCGAAATGTTCGCAGCCTCGATATTCGTCGACTCACATTGGGACACCGCCACATTCGACGAATTGGCCCGCCATAAATTCATCTACTTCATAGCCGGCGACAAGGGTAAGGCCTTCACCGACATCAAACCCCTCGAGGAGGCGGCCCGCAAGGATGGCGTGCAGTATACGTTTGCCGAATGGAGCGCCAAGCTCCCCGAGCAGCGCCAGAGCGATCTGGCGGCCACGATGCTTGAGAAGGGTGCGCCGGTCAATATGTTCCAGTTCGAACCGGGCACAGTGCTGCCTGAGGATGGCAAGGGTAGCGAACATATGTATTCGTTCGACTACGCCTACCGCATCCCCTCTGTCAGAGAATGGCTCTTCAAGCAACAGAAGTAGCCCTCTTAGCGCGTCGCTTGGGCATGATGCGCTCGTGGATGTACTGAAACATCACGAACATCACCGGTGCGATGAAGAGCAGGGCCAGTGTGCCGGCAAGCAGGCCGCCTACGGTAGCGACTCCCACCGAGATGTTGCCGTTGGCGCCGACGCCGCTGGCAAACATCAGCGGCAACATGCCGAACACCATTGTGGCTGAGGTCATGATGATAGGTCGGAATCTGGCCTTGGCTGCCGAGATAGCGGCCCCTACAAGGCTCATCCCCTCTTTGCGACGGGCTGAGGCATACTCGGTGAGAAGAATCGCCGTCTTGGCAAGAAGGCCGATTAGCATTATCAATCCGATCTGCATGTAGATGTTGTTCTCGAGTCCCCACCAGCGGGCAAACAGGAATGAACCCGCCAGACCGAAGGGCACAGCCGCTATCACAGCGAATGGCACTGTGATGCTCTCATAAAGGGCGCATAGAATCAGATACACGAATGCCAGGCAGATACAGAATACAATCACGGTCGTGTCGCCCGATGAGGCCTCCTCACGCGACATACCGCCGAATTCATAGCCGTAGCCTTCAGGTAGATACCTGGAGGCTACCTCTTTTATGGTATTCAGTGCCTCGCCCGAACTGTAGCCCTCACCCTGCTCGCCATAGACTGAGATTGAGGGAAACAGATTGAATCTCGACAGTGATTCCGAGCCGTAGACGCGTGTGAGGGTGAGGAAGTTGGATATGGGTGCCATCTCGCCAGTGGATGATCTGACATACATCTTCTTGAACGAATCAGTGTCGATGCGCTCGCCGGGAGCGGCCTGCACCATCACACGATAGAGTTTGGTGAAGCGGTTGAGGTTGGATGAGTAGCTGCCCCCGACATATCCGGCGAGTGTGGAGAGCACATCGGTCGGGGCGACATTCATCTGCATACATTTCACTGCGTCTACCTCTACCATGTATTGCGGATACTTGGTGTCGAAGGTGGTGTAGGCTCGCGAAATCTCGGGGCGACGGTTGAAAGAGTCGATAAATTCACGGGTGGTGGCCAGGAGCTGGTCGGTGGTCTTGCCGGATCGGTCCTGCACATATAGTTCGAAACCGGAGCCTGTGCCATAGCCCGATATCATAGGCGACTGCGAGGCGCGCACCTGCGCTGAGGTTATCGGGGCGGTGCGGCGGTAAATCTCGCGTATCACGGCGTTGATGTCGTTGTCGCTGCCGGGGCGCTCGCTCCAGTCGGTGAGGCGTATATTGAATGAACCGGCTGAGGCCGACTGGTCATGTCGGGCGCTCTTTCCGCTCACCCGCGAGTAGATGGCTATCTGGGGAATACCCTTTATGGAGTCTTCTATCTGCTGCATGATCCGGTCAGTCTCTTCGAGATTGGTGCCGGGGGCTACCTGCACGTTGAGGCTTATGGTGCCCATATCCTCCTGCGGCACCAGTCCGGTGCGCGTGGTGGTCATCAGCCAGTAGAGACCGCCGGCTGAGATGAGCAGCAACACGAGCACTATCCATTTGCGGCGCAAGAGGAATGCCACACCCGTGCGGTACTGCCCCACCACAGTTGCCAGCGACTTATCGAAGGCGTAGTGGAACCGCTTAACATACGAAACCTTCTCACCCCCACGCGAGGGTGCGCGCATGAGCAGCGCGCTCAAGGCCGGACAAAGAGTCATGGCATTCAATAACGATATACCCACTGCCACAGCCATCGTGAGTCCGAACTGGGTGTAGAATGTGCCGGCTGTGCCACCCATGAAGCACACGGGGATAAAGACGGCCATAAATACGATGGTCGTGGTGATCAGTGCTGCCGACAATCCCCCCATGGCCTTGACGGTGGCTTCATAGGGGTCGTCGAAGCCCTCCTCAAACTTGGCCTGCACAGCTTCGACCACCACCACGGAGTCGTCGACCACAGTGCCTATCACCAGTACTATGGCAAAGAGTGTGAGCATATTGAGTGTGAAGCCGACGGCATAGATGAAGGCAAATGTGCCCACAAGCGACACTATGATAGAGAGCGCAGGGATAATCGTGGTGCGCAGGTCGTGGATGAAGAGATACACTACCAGCACCACCAGCACGAGCGCTATCACCAGCGTCTCGACCACCTTGTGGATCGATGCGTCAAGGAAGTCCTTGGTGCTCGAGATGTCGGTCAGCACCATGCCGGGGGGCAGATTGCGCCTTATTTCATCCATCGTGCGGTCAATCTGCTCGATGACTTCGTTGGCATTCGACCCTGCGGTCTGGGCTATCATGGCATTGGCGCCGGGATGTCCGGCGGTCTGGCTTATCATGGCGTAGTTGACGGCTCCAAGCTCTACATCGGCCACATCCTTGAGCCTGAGCACACTCCCGTCGGGGAGGGCCTTGACCACAAGATTCTCGTAATCTACTGCATCTTCATAGCGGCCTCGGTATTTGAGCACGTACTGGAAGGTGTTGCTCGTCTCGGCACCGAGTGTGCCGGTGGGTGATTCGATGTTCTGCTGGGCCAGCACGTTGTCGATATCCTTGGGCACCAGTCCATATTGCGACATCCTCGATGGGTCGAGCCATATTCGCATGGCATATTCTGCGCTAAATACATTCATGTCGCCCACACCGGGGATACGCGAAATCTGCGGCTCGATATTGATCTTCATGTAGTTGGTGAGGAATTTCGAGTCGTAGCTATTGTCGGGGCTATAGAGGGTTATGGCCTTGAGGGTGCTGTTCTGGCGTTTGCGCACCGTCACACCACTCTTGGTGACCTCGGCCGGGAGCAATCCCTGGGCTGAGGCCACGCGGTTCTGCACATTCACTACGGCCATGTCGGGGTCCGAACCCTGCTTGAAGTAGATGGTGATGGTGGCGGCGCCGGTGTTGGTGGCGGTTGAGGTCATGTAGGTCATGTCTTCCACGCCGTTGAGCGATTCTTCGAGGGGCACGATGACACTCTTCTGCACCGTCTCGGCATTGGCACCGGTATATGTGGCCGACACCCTCACGGTTGGGGGCGCTATGTCGGGAAATTGTTCGATAGGCAATTGCAGCAGGGCTATGGTGCCCACTATCACTATCAGCACCGCTATCACTCCGGCCAGCACCGGGCGGTCAATAAATGTCTTTATACTCATAATCGGGTTTAATCAGGAGCCCCCGCAGATGTGAGACATGGCAGAGATATATCATAGCCACATCAGGGGCTTTCCACCGCGAAGTTAGGCGATTAAACCTTATGATTCATCGCATGTCATAATATATATTGATTAACGTGGGCAAAATGATGGCCAAAGTGCGCATCGGGAGCAACATGATTTGTCGATTATTCCCTAATTTTGCATCACACATATATCCCTGCTACATGAAAATGAAAAAGTTTTTTGCAACGATGTTCATCATGGCGATGGCATCAGTATCTACCTGCATGATGGCCGGCACCCCCATCAACGCTTCGCAGCTGCCGAAGAGTGCCACAACGTTTCTGACCAAGCACTTCCCCTCTGACAAGGTGCGCAAGGCCGAGACCGACCAGGGTCGCCGCGGGGTGGAGTATGAGGTGGATCTCGTGAGCGGTGCTGAAATCGATTTCAACGCCGATGGCACCTGGAAAGAGGTGAAGGCTGCCCACGGCAAGGCTGTGCCTGCGGCTATCGTGCCTGCGGCTATCACCAAGTATGTCAACGCCAACTTCAAGGGTCTCTCTATCGTGGAGATCTCCCGCAAGCGTGGCGGATATGAGGTGGAGCTCTCGAATGGCACCGAGCTTAAGCTCACCGAGGATGCCAAGCCTATGGCTCCGCGCCAGGGTGGCGGCAAGCGCCATTGATTGGAGTCGAGGTGGTGAATCCACCCATCCATGACACGCCTTACACGACAAGTCCCGCAAGGAGGATATGATTCCTCTTTGCGGGACTTCTCTTTTTTAGCACATTCAGCGCTGGGCGCTGTTGTGTGGTGTCATTCAGCGCGGGGCGCGAACTGGATAAGATGTGTTATCGACGGTTCACCACCACCTTGCGCACCTCGGCGCCCTGGCGGCGGATGTAGATGCCGGATGCGGCGGGCGAATCGATGCGGCGGCCGCTGAGGTCGTAGTATTCCACGGGGAGTTCATCGGCCGCATCGGGGGCGGTGATGCCTGTGGTGATGCCGCCGCGGTCGTAGATGCCGCCATGCTCATAGATGAGGTCGATGGTCTGGTTGCCATCCTCCACACCTGATTGGCCGTTGTTGAAGATTATGCCGCTATGTCCGGCTTCGGGGAGTCCGGCACTCTCGGTGAAGGTGTATTTCCAAACCGCAGCATTGGGGTCGGCGTAGATTTCAGAGGGGTCCACACGCTGCATCTGGGTGCCGGGCCATTCGCCGCATGCCACCGGATTCCAGGTGAAGACATACACATCATCCCAGGCGTTGTCGAAGTCGATGAAGTAGACTGTATACTGGTCATCGGTGGCCGAGGCGTAGTGCCATGTGCGGTTGAGATAATTGACTGAGCTGCGCAGCATACCCTTTACTTCACCGGCGCGGTCGTTGAGGTTTTCGTTACCATACTGGGGCCAACGCTCCTTATCGGCGCGGGCGGCCTCCTCAATGGTGTCGATGAAGGTGTCGATATATCCGTAGATTGTGTCGTAGTCGCCATCCATCAGAGTGGCATACACACGCTCTACCTCCTTCACAAAGGCCGGATACTGATAGAGGGCCTTGATCCAGTGGTTGCTGTAGAGGCCGTAGTCGAAGAGGAGGGTATCTTCAGTGGTCTGGAAGGCTGAGCCGAAATCCCATACGGGGCCGAAGTTCCATTTTGCATCGGCGCCCATGTCGCGCGAGAGCTTGCAGCTACCGTGGAACGACTCGTAGTTGAACACGAGCTGATTGACCACAAAGAAGCGTGCGAGGTTGGTCATGTCGATTTTCTGCTGCCATGCGCATTCATCGGTGTCGCCGTTGATGATCATTTCGTCGAGCTGACGGAATTCTTTGAGCAGCCATTCCTTATGGGCGTCTGTGATGTAGTCGCTGGGGGTGTCGTAGGTGACGCGCATCACGGGGTCGGGTACATAGGGGTCGATTGATTCAAACTCAATCTGTGCGGGGTCTTCGTAGTTGTCGATCTCCACAAGCCATCCGCCGGTGGCATAGTCATCCTGCCAGGGGAGTGTCTGGCCGGGGTTGGCCTCTTCGTAGTCCTCTACAGCTGAGTCGTAGTCGAAGACATTGACACGCTTCTCGTCGACGCGCACAGTCTCTGTCAGGAAGTAGAGGCCGATATAATCGCCGTTGAGCACGACTTCTACCGGTGCGTCGCCCGGAGTCCAGGGGAGTCCGGCGAGGCGGCTGAGCTGGAAGCCCACGGCGTTGCGCAGGAATCCTTTGTTGTCGTCGGCATGTGCGAGCAGAGCCCAGTGCTTGCTGCTGCTCATGCCCATGAGTTTCTGTTTCTTGCCGAGTTTGAGGCGATAGGGTTTCTTGTCGAATCCGGTCCAGGTGTAGTTGCCACGCCCGCGTATCTGAAGGTCGAGGGGTGCATCCTTGCTGCCGAAGGCGCTCACACCTTCGCATCCATTGGGGTCAAGATAGTAGGAGGCTTTCACGTAATCCTCTTTCGAGGTAATCTCCTGATTGTTCTCGGTGGTGATATATATCACCGGCAGCGAGCCTGAGGGCTGGGCGCCTGATGCGGGGAGCAGGGCGGCGGCGCCGAGAAGTGAGAATAGAAGTCGTTTCATGTATAAGAATTTATGTCAGTTAACTCTGTCTGTGGTCGACGCCTGCATGCAGGCGCGTTTGACAGTGCAAAATTACTGAATTTCGCGCTATCGGCCAAATGAGCAGTGTGATTATCCCCGGTTATCCTAATGGGAGTGTGATTATCCCCGGTTATCCCTTATGGGAATGCGATTATCCCCTTTTATCCTAATGGGAGTGTGATTATGAAGCGGAGTCCTCCGGCTGCAGGAAGCTCGGCCTCGATGCGGCCGCCATGCAGCACGATGGCGTTCTTCACGATGGCCAGTCCGAGTCCGGTGCCTCCGGTGGCGCGCGAGCGTCCCTTATCAACTCGGTAGAAGCGTTCGAACAGATGGGGCAGATGGCGGGGGTCGACCCCTGCGCCGTCGTCGGCCACGCTGATTCTGACAGCGCGCCGGTCATCTGCGATCTGAGCAGTGATGGTGATGCGGCTGCCGCCGCTGTAGGCGATGGCGTTGTCGAGCAGATTGCGGAAGGCTGATTCGAGCAGCTGGCGGTTGGCGGTGATGCTGATCGGGAAGTCGATATCATCTTCGATGCGCATACCCGCAGCCTCGGCCAGGGGGTGGGCGTCGGCCACTACATCGGCAACAACCTCGGTGAGATCGAGGGGTGACTTGGTGATGCTTGCGGGGGCCTCTTCCATGCGGGTGATGGTGGCCACATCGGCCAGCAGTCGCTGCAGGCGGTCGGTGTCGTGCAGCGAGCGGCGCAGGAAGTCGAGGCGTTTCTCCTCGCTTATGCCGGGATGCTCGATTAGGGTCTCAAGGCAGAGGCGTATTGAGGCCACCGGTGTCTTGAGTTCATGGTTTATATTGTTGGTGAGCTGCCGCTTTATGCGCTCTTTCTCGCGTTGCTGGTACAGGGCGCGGGCATGCTCGCGGTCGCGGTCGGCGATTGCTTGCTGAAGATTGGCATATAGTCTGACGATATGATTTGAGATAGAGCCGAATTCGTCGGGTGGAAAGGGTGATGTGTCGTAGATGCGCTCTCCCCTCTCGGCGCGGGCTGCGAAGCGGTTGAGGCGCAGCAGATGCTGGCCGATGCGGCGTGTGGCGAAGTATCCTATGATGCACATTGCGAGCGTGACGATTCCCATGCTCCAGAGGAATCCCATATCGGCGTGCAGCACACCGGCGAGGTTGAGTGTGTAGGGCACAGCCGAGCGCACCACCAGGCCGTCGGCAGCGGCTGTGGCTGAGTAGAAGTAGGTGTGGCCTGTGGTGCTGCTGTGGCGACGTACGGAGTAGCCCTCACCTTTTGTGCGGGCTGAGACTATCTCGCGGCGGTCGAGATGATTGCTGTCGGGGAGAGTGTCGAGGCTATTGTCGTAGAGGACATGGCCGTCGCGCCCGATGATGCTGATGCGCAGGCCTTCGGGGGCGTTGATGTCGGCGGGGGTGATGCTGTCGGGGGCTATGCCGCGTGCCAATTCTGCGAGAAGCAGATGATTCACCCCCTGCAGACGCGTATTGAGGGCCTCGGCTTTGAATTCCTTCTCGCGATGATACTGGAAGAGGATGAAGCAGCCGGCCAGCAGCAGTGAGTAACCCAATAGCCACACAAATAGGCGGCTGGGATATGAGAGTCTATTCGATGAAGCCATAACCGTAGCCTGAGCGTGTGACAATATTCTTATCGTAGGGGCGGATTTTTGAGCGTATGCGGGTGATGTTGACATCCACCACGCGGTCTACCACCACCACCTCGTCGGGCCATATGGCGCGCAGCAATTCTTCGCGCGAGAATATATGTCCGGGGCGCGAGAGGAGTTTGCTGAGTATCTCGAATTCCTTGCGGGGAAGCTTCACCTCGCGGCCATCTACAAAGCAGCGTTTGGAGGCCACATCGAGCGAGAGGCCTTCGTAGGCGAGATGCTCGGCTGCGGAATCGCGGGTCGATGATGATGAGTCTTGAGGGTTGAGGCGGGGAGGCTCGGGTGTTGTCAGATTCTGCGCCCGACGCCGCAGTGCACTTCTTACGCGCGCCTTGAGAGCCGGGAGGGAGTAGGGTTTCATTATGTAGTCGTCGGCGCCCGAGTCGAGCCCCTCGATCATGTCGGTCTCTGAGTCGAGGGCGGTGCAGAAGATGATGGGGATGGCGGCGGTGGCGGGATTGCGGCGCAGCAGGCGTGCGAGCTGCAGCCCGGAGATCTCCCCCATCATTATGTCGAGAATGATGAGGTCGAAGTCTCTGAGGTCCATGGTGAGGACGGTCTCGGCATCGGGGGCGGTGACCACCTCATAGCCCTCGGCCTCAAGATTAAACTGAAGAGCCTCGCGCAGAGTCTCCTCATCATCAACTATCAATATGCGTCTGCCTGCAGAAGAAGTCATAAGCCTCATTTTATTTACAAATCCTTTACCAATTTAACATTTGAGCCGCCGGATAGTTGCCACACGCCTCCCCTTGCTCACTGCAGGTGAAAAAGAAAGTCTCCAGGCTGCCTGTCGGGAGCATGGAGACTTGGGGGTATTGTATAGGAGTGTGTGACTTATGGGGGTCAGGCAGGTGAGGCGGTGAGGCGGCTGCTGCTGAAGTTGGAGTCTTGCATCTTGGCATAGGCTCGCAGGAACTTGCGCAGGCACGACACCATCTCGCGGGTCTCCTGAAGGAGGTTGAGGTAGACGTAGAGCACCGTCAGCGAGGCGGCGTCACCTTCGCGAATCTGGGGGAAGAGGGCGTGGTAGGTGTCGGAGAGGGAGTCTTTGAGTTCGTCGCAGTGCCGGCGCAGGGTGGTGACTGCCTCGGGTGTGCCGAGCTCCATCATGGCCGAGATGTCGTTGAAGAGTATACCTACGCGGGTGATGATGAGGCGCAGCTCTTCGGCATATCGGGCCGGGAGGGGGTGGAAGTTATTGTCGACGTGTTCGCGGCATATCTCGTTGATGCGGCGCAGGTTGTAGAGTATTCCCATGCAGCAGCTGTTGCCGAGATGAAACCATGCGCTCTTCTCGATGGCTACTTCGTGGTTGACGTGGCGCAGGCAGAGTGTCTCCTTGCGGCGGTCGTTCTTCAGCAGGCTCTTGCGGCGCAGCAGGCTCGACTCACTCTTTCCGAGCTGACGTGCATTGTCGGCAAGGAATGAGGTGGTGATGGCGGCGTAGCTCTCGGCTGCATATTTCATGAAGTCGCACTGGCGTGAGGTGAGATAGATCTGGAAGAGGTCCCAGGCGCGCTCTTTGTCTTCGGTTGAGAGTATGGTCTGGAAGAGGGTATCACCCTCATCTTCTGTCTTTCTGGCCTTGAAGCGGCGATGACTTCTGACAATGAGCACCACTGTGAGGAGCGCGAGGGCAATCATCACCCAGTGGCCGCCGAGATGCATGAGGAAGACGATGATTCCGGCTCCGATGAAGGCGGCTCCGGCGGTGAGAAACCATCCGCCGATGACCGATATGACACCTGTGATGCGGAATACGGCGCTCTCGCGTCCCCAGGCGCGGTCGGCGAGCGAGGTGCCCATAGCCACCATGAAGGTCACGAAAGTTGTAGAGAGGGGGAGCTTGAGCGAGGTGCCGAGGGCTATCAGCACACCGGCAAGCACCAGGTTGACCGAACCTCTGACGAGGTCGAAGGCTGCACCCTGCTCCATGATGGTCTCATCGGTGTTGAAGCGGCGGTTGAACCATGCGCGGACCTTGGCGGGAGTGTGCAGACGCACCCATGCCAGCAGGGCGAGCGACCATCTGACGAGGCGGCGCGCGATGCGCGACGAACCGAACATCTCCTCGCCACCCTTCTGACTGCTCAGTCCGATTGAGGTGCGCGACACGTTGCGGGCCTTCGATGAGGTGGCAAGCGACACCACCATCACCACTCCGGCGCCTATCAGGAAGTATACGGGGGTGTTGGCCGGACCATTGAGCGAACCCATCATGAAGGCTGAGGCGTCGCCGCCGCCGTTGGCCATGAAATCCTGATAGGAAGCGAGTCCGCTGAGGGGTACGCCGATGAAGTTGACAAGGTCGTTGCCGGCGAAGGCCATGGCCAGTGCGAAGGTGCCGAGAAGCACCACCACTTTGAGCACATTCACCTTCAGCATATGCAGCCCCTGCATGAGGAGTGTGAAGAAGCCGAAGCAACCCAGGATTATCATCCAGGTGTGGGTCTTGATCCAGGCTTTCACGTCGGGGGTCATGAATGAGAGGTCTTTGGTGCCCTTGATCATCAGGAAGTAGATGATGGCTGTGGCGCAGATACCGCCGAAGATGCCGATTTTCCATTTCAGGCGGCTGCGGTAGTTGAAGGAGAATATCGTGCGCGACAGGAATTGCACTATGGTGCCAAACACAAAGGCTATGGCCACCGAGAGAAATATGCCGAGTATCACCGACAGCGCCTTCTCGGTATTGAGCAGCTCATTGAAACCGAGGTCCAGTCCGCCGGCCATCTTGATGAGCGCCACCACAAATGTGGCTCCCAGCAACTCAAACACCATCGACACGGTGGTCGATGTGGGCATACCGAGCGAGTTGAAGAGGTCGAGCAGGATGATATCGGTCACCATCACCGCCATGAAGATGGTGATGAGGTCATAGAATGAGAAGTGTTCGGGGCGGAAGATGCCGTGGCGGGCTATCTCCATCATGCCGTTGCTCATGGCGGCGCCTATGAAGACACCGATAGAGGCCACAATCAAGATGCGCTTGAATGAGGCGGCACGCGAGCCGATGGCTGATGTGAGAAAGTTGACGGCATCGTTGCTTACTCCCACCGACAGATCGAAGATCGCCAGCAGAAACAGAAACACCACGATGCAAAGGAATAATATCTCCATAAATAAAGTTGATTCTTGAATTTTATGCAAATATCGGCCGATTTTATTGCAAAAATATTTCAAAAAAATCAACTATTCATGAAATATAGTCCCTCGCCAGAGTCAGCTTATTGTGCCGAGGGATGAACCCCTCGGACCGGGCCCCGATTAGGCTTATTGTGCCGAGGGTTGAAACCCTCGGACCCCGAGCCTCCTCATTTCTTGTCAGAGCGCGGACGCTGCGACAGGATGGGGAGTGAGAGATTATACTTGAGGGTCAGGAAGCGGAGCACGATGATGGTGGTGGCGCAACTGAGCGGGGCCACGTAGGCGGCAGTAGTAGAGGCGTAGATGAGCCAGTAGACTATGCCGCCGAGGAGGCAGGCGGTGGCGTAGATATCCTTGCGGAACACGAGGGGCACCTCATTGATGAGTATGTCGCGGAGCACACCGCCGAAGGCGCCGGTAATCATGCCCATTATGATGGCCACCCACATCGGCAGACCGATGGCAAGTGTCTTGTCGATGCCTATCACACAGAACATTGCCAACCCGATGCTGTCGAATATGAAGAGCATCCTGTCTTTGCTCACAAGCAGATTGCGGAAAATGAGCACTGCCAGCAACGACAGTCCGGTGACTCCGAGATACCACCAGTTGTGCATCCAGAAGACCGGTATGTCGAGCAGTATGTCGCGAAGTGTACCGCCGCCGATGGCGGTGACCAATCCGACGATATAGGCGCCGAACCAGTCAAAATTCTTTGTGGCGGCGAGGCGTATACCTGAGATGGCGCAGGCCACGGTGCCTATCACCTCCAGGATGAATGATAATGTCTCTTGCATGATGTTGATCCTCTTACTTACTGTTCTCCTCTGCAGGCTTACCGTTCCCTCTGCGGGCTCGATAATGCCTATGTGGGCCTGATAATCCCTCTACGGGCCGAAAACGGCTGCAAAGTTAGTAAAAATCGCGCAATCCCGCACATAGCAGGGGCCGCGATTCAGCGCCGCGCCCTTCATTTGAACAAGAGATATTGGCAAACTCATAAATTATTGCTAATTTTGCATCTTGCATGATGCGCCGCAGACATGGCGGCGCACGTCATGCATATGAAGTATAAACGACTTCGATGAAAGTGAAATCCGCAAATGCAGAATAAAGAAGCTGAAATATTCATCTATCCCCATCCATTCACCCTGGAGTGTGGCGAGGTGCTGCCTGAATTGCGCATCGCTTACCACACCTATGGCACCCGCGCCCACGATGACTCCAACATCGTGTGGGTGATGCATGCCCTGACGGCTAACTCGGAAGTGGCCGACTGGTGGCCGCATACGGTGGAGAGGGGGAAGTTTCTCGACCCTGAGAGATGGTTTACGGTCTGCGCCAATGTCATAGGCTCGTGCTACGGGTCGACAGGGCCCTGCACTCCGATGCCTGATGGCTCGGGTGCGATGTATGCCGGGTTTCCGCGTCTGACAGTGCGCGATATCGTGGCGGCCCATCGTCTGCTGGCGGCCCACCTGGGCATATCGCGCCTGGAGATGATAATGGGGTGCTCGCTGGGTGGATTCCAGGCTTTGGAGTGGCTCGTGGAGGATCCTGAAATCGCGCGGCTGGCTGTGCTATGCGCCACCGACTATCAGTGCCGCCCCTGGCTGGCCGCCATCAACAAGGCGATGTATATGGCCATCGAGGCTGACGCCACATATGGGGAGCCCCGCGCCGATGCCGGCCGCAAGGGGCTGGAGGCAGCACGGGCCATAGGTCTGCTGAGCTACCGCAGCCACTCAGGCTACGATGCCACACAGCAGGATCCCCCGGGGCGAGAGGATCCTTTCGTCCGCCGGGCCCACAGTTATCAGGCTTATCAGGGGAAGAAGCTGGCCGACAGATTCGATGTATACAGCTACATGCGGGTATGCCAGTCGTCGGACACCCACGATGTGAGCCGGGGCCGAGGCAGCTTCGCCGAGGCTCTGGGGCGCATCAAGGCGCGCTGCCTCGTGGCTGCCGTCACATCCGACATACTCTTCCCCCCGGAATATCATGAAGAGATGGCGGCAATGATTCCGCAGGCTGAGATGAGGCTCATCAACTCGGAGTTCGCCCACGATGGCTTCCTCATCGAGCATGAACAGCTCGACAATCTCATCTCTGATTTCCGGAAGGCTCACCCGGCAACCCCGGCCGATGCAATCACACCGGCGGCTCAGCCCGATGCCACAATAGATTGATTAATACTAAGAGAATTATCCTGTCAAGAAATGACCAATCATAAGAAAACAATAAAGATAGGGCTCTTCGGATTCGGCACCGTCGGCCGCGGACTCTATCAGCTGCTGCAGAGAGTGCCTGAGGCGAATCTGGTGCTGTCGAGAGTGTGTGTGCGCGATGTGGCACGCCACCAGGCCGAGGCCCCTGAACTGATCTTCACCACCGACCCTCTTGAGGTGCTCGATGATCCGGATATCGACCTTATCGTCGAACTGATCGACGACGCCGATGCGGCCTACCGCATCGTGACCGAGAGCCTGCGGCGTCAGCTGCCGGTGGTGACCGGCAACAAGAAGATGCTGGCCCATCATCTGCCCGAACTTATCAAGCTGCAGCAGGAGATGCAGACTGCCCTGCTATATGATGCGTCGGCCTGCGGCTCTATCCCGGTGATACGCAACCTTGAGGAGTATTACGACAATGACCTGCAGATTTCGGTGAAGGGTATATTGAATGGTTCGTCAAACTTCATACTCTCTAAAATCTTCAATGAGGGGATGTCGCACGCCGAGGCGCTGCGCCTGGCACGCGAGCTGGGTTTTCTTGAATCTGACCCCACGCTCGATCTCGATGGCTGGGATTCGCTATTCAAACTGGTAATTCTGGCGCTGCATGCGTTCGGGGTGTATGTCAATCCTGAAAGGGTGTTTACCTACGGCATCACCCACATGAATGATTCCGACATACTCTTCGCCCGCGAGAAGGAGCGCCGCATCAAGCTGATCGGTCTGGCGGAGAAGACTCCCGACGGGCGCCTGGTGATGGGCGTTATGCCGCATCTGATTTCGCGCAACAAGTATATCTATTCGTGCGAGGATGAATTTAACGGCGTGGTCATCAAGGGTCTCTTCTATGGCAAGCAGTTCCTGGTGGGGCGCGGCGCGGGTGGACACCCGACCTCGTCGGCTGTGCTGAGCGATATTTCGGCCATACGCTACGACTATTTCTACCGCTATAAGCGCATGCACTCGCAGGGTGGACTGCCGGAGTTCTCGAATGACCTCTCTTTCCGCGTCTACGTGCGCTATAACACGGAGGCTGACCTGGAGCTGCTGAAGTTTGAGGATATCACCGAGCGCTACATCTCGGAGGAGACGCGCTACGTGGTGGGACGCGTGAATCTGGCCACCCTGCATGCCATACGCAATGAGCTGGCCGAGAGAAAGATATTTATCGCAGCCTATCCGGCTGACTAAATCATTTTTAGCAATGATTGACCTTAAAGAATTAGAGGAGCGCATCTTAGGGGGCGGACGCATCACGCGCGCCGAGGCTGACGCATTGGCCGAATGGAGCGATACCCCCGAGAGGCTGAATCAACTGTGCGATGCGGCCGACCGCATCACGCGGGCCACACAGCCGGCGGTAATCGACAGTTGCTCAATCGTGAATGCGCGCAGCGGTCTGTGCAGCGAGAATTGCAAGTGGTGCGCGCAATCGGCTCATTTCGCCACAGGATGCGAGCATTATCCGCACCTCCCTTATGAGCGGGTGCTGGAGGCTGCGCGCCATAATGAGCGCGAGGGGATCGGCAAGTTCTCTCTCGTGACCTCGGGTCGTGCGGTGAGCCCGCGTGACCTCGAGACCTTCTGCGAACAATTCCGCTGCCTCTCGAAGGATACCGGACTCTATCTGTGCGCCTCGATGGGTCTGCTTGGACGCGAGGAGATGCAGCGGCTGGCTGAAGCCGGGGTCAGAAGATACCATTGCAATATGGAGACTTCCGCCCGATTCTTCGCCACCCTCTGCAGCACCCATACCCCTGAGGATAAGCGCCGCACGATAGCCTATGCCCGCGAGGCGGGTATGCAGATTTGCTCAGGGGGTATAATCGGTATGGGGGAGTCGATGCAGGACCGCATTGACTTCGCTTTCGAACTGGCCGAAATCGACCCTGACTCGGTGCCGATCAATATCCTGATTCCTATTCCGGGCACCCCGCTTGCTGATACTCCTCTCATCAGCGAGCCCGACATCATCCGCACAGCGGCTCTCTTCCGCTTCATCCTGCCGCGCCAGAGCATACGCTTCGCAGGGGGACGCATGCGCCTGTCGCAAGAGTCGATGCAGCGGATGCTTAAAGGTGGAGTCAACGGCGTGCTGATGGGCGACATGCTCACCACCGTCAGCAACCAGATTGCCGACGACCGCCGTCTCTTCGCCGACACCGGTTGGGAATTCTGACCTCTCCCCGACCTAAAACCTAAAACCTATCACCTATCACCTAAAAACCGCCCCCACCTACAACTGACATTATGGATATATCTGTAGTCGTGCCCCTCTTCAATGAGGAGGAATCACTTACCGAACTCACCCGCTGGATCGAGCGGGTGATGGCGGCCAATGGATTCTCTTACGAAATAATCTTCGTCAACGATGGCTCTACTGACTCTTCGCAGCGCGTGGTGCGCAGTCTGGCCGAAGGGAATCCCAACATACATTCCATCTCGTTTGCCCGCAACTATGGCAAATCGCCGGCGCTCAACGAGGGATTCCGCAAGGCTCAGGGTGATGTGGTCATCACTATGGATGCCGACCTGCAGGACTCGCCCGACGAGATTCCTGAACTTTACCGCATGATCATGGCCGAGGGGTATGACCTGGTGTCGGGTTGGAAGAAGAAGCGTTATGACCCGCTGTCGAAGACTATACCTACGAAGCTCTTCAATGCCACAGCCCGCAAGGTGTCGGGAATCCGCAATCTGCATGATTTCAACTGCGGACTGAAGGCCTACCGCAAGGAGGTGGTGAAGCATATCGAAGTCTATGGCGACATGCACCGCTATATCCCCTATCTGGCCAAGAATGCCGGATATAAGAAAATCGGTGAGAAGGTGGTGCAGCATCAGGCGCGCAAATATGGCCACACCAAATTCGGACTTGACCGCTTCGTGAATGGCTATCTCGACCTGGCCACTCTATGGTTTCAGTCAAGCTTCGGGGTGAAACCGATGCATCTTTTCGGCCTGCTGGGGTCGGCGATGTTTATCATCGGTCTGCTGGCGGTACTGGTGGTGCTGGTGCTGAAAATCGTGAGCATGTGTCATGATGGATTCGCCTTCTATGTGACTAACTCAGTCTATTTCTATCTCTCGCTGGCGTGCATGATAATGGGTCTGCAGTTCTTCCTGACCGGATTTATCGGCGAATTGATTACACGCAATTCGCCCGAGCGCAACAATTATCTGATAGCCGAGGAGTTCTGATGCGTCGCCGACTGCTACATATCCTGCCGGCTTCGGCACTGCTGACGGCACTGCTCTGCGCGGTGTCGGCCTCGGGTGTGCGCCAGGCCACCGCGCCGGAGTTATCCTCCGAAGCTGAGGCAGCATCTATGGAGGTGAATGATTCTCTCCGCATCCCCTCAGACTCGGTCTCGCCTGCTCCGGTGGCTGATTTGCGGGCTACCGTGCTTCCGGCTGATTCCGTGGCGATGGATTCTTTAGCAACTCCTCTGCCCGCAGCTTTACCTTCGTTGCCCAAGCCCAAGACGACTCCGGTGGATATCGACCGCGCTCAGCCCGAGCAGCCCATCATGCACTACTACGACAAGCATGGAGAACCGCTGCAGACTCCCGTGCGCTTTCTGGCCGAACTCGACACCATCACCAAAGTCACCTCAGGCCCGAAATATCCGGCTTTCGACGGCGTGACTATAAGCGCTAACTTCTTCGACGCGATAATGATGATAATCGGGCAGCAGAGGGCTAATTTCGACCTGGCCGCCACGTGCTCGGTGCACAACTGGTTCTTCCCCACGGTTGAGGCTGGTGTCGGATTCTCCAACGCTCACCCCGACGACGGCAGATGCTATTTCAAGGTCTCACCCACCCCCTATGTGAAGGTGGGCATGAACTATAATTTCCTCTACAAGAGTAATCCCGACTATCAGGTATTCCTTGGTCTGAGAGCCGGATGGAGCACATTCACATATAATGTCTACGACATCAAGGCCGGCTCGGAATATTATGTGGCCGACGGCCCCACCGAGCGCACAGGGCTGCGCTCCACGGCTTTCTTCGGCCAGGCGCTGGCAGGTGTGCAGGTGAAAATCTGGAAGTTCATTTCGATGGGCTGGACGGTGAGGTATAATTTCAACTTCAAGCAGACCTATTCGCAGCCCGACTTCCCGGCATGGTTCACACCCGGCTACGGCACCTCGACCCCCATCACGGCCACCTTCTCGCTCGGCTTCACCATCGGCCGCAAGTCCTCGAAAGCCAAGCTTACCGACCTCGACCTCCCCGAAGTAAATCCCGATTAATCCCGATTTCTCCCGATTAATCGCGATTCACCCCGATTAACCCCGATTCTCCCGATTAATCGCGATGCCCCCCGATTAATCGCGATTAATCCCGATTAATCCCGATGCCCCCCGATTAATCGCGATTTCCCCCGATTTTCCCCGATTAATCGGCAATTATGAAGAGGGCCAGATTCCCAAATGATTCGGAATCTGACCCTCTCGAAGTTTCCATATGTAATCTGCAAGAGCCATTAGCTACTCATTGCTCAAGCAGCAGAGGTAGCGCAGTCGCCATAGGCATGCCGGCCTACGCGACAAGAGCCATTACTTGCATCCGCAGCCTGAACCGCAACCGCAACCGAGTTTCTCCTTCACGCTCTTCTTGAAGGCCTCGAACTGCGGGGCGAACTCTGCGAAGAGTGCGTTGTCGGCATTCTTCTTGATTACATGATGCATGAAGCGCATTGCCAATACGAACTCTTTGGCATGTTTGTCTTTGGCAAACAGACCAGCCTCTTTTGTCTTCTCCACCATATCAGCGATGTCATGGTGGCCGCCGAAATTGAAGTTAAGTACTTCGGCCATCTTTCCATCTTTGGCCTCGATCATGTTGACGTAATACGCCTTTTTCTCTTTGTTTTCCATAATAATATTAAGATTTTTATATCTGTCATTCTGAGCCGGTGGTCAGGAGCCCTGCCCCTCTGAAGGGGCGGTAGCCTCTACCGTGAGAGTCAGCCTCATCTAATGGGGAGATAGCCTCATCAGCTCGGGGGCTGCCCCTCTCTTCCGGCATCCGGTAATATAACATCGTCACTGTGACATATGTTTGCGGCAGAATGCTTAAAGAGTGTTGCAGTTTGTTAATTCAGGGGGAGGTTAATACATCGGGGTGAAGCCTTCGGTGCGGTGCAGGGCATGGTTGGCGTTGCCTACGAGACGCGTCTCTTTGCCGGTGTCGAGCTTCATGACCGGGGCACCTTTGCGCAGGTCGAGAGTACTCATGTCGATATAGTAGTAGCCGGGATTGGTGACAATCTCGAAGTAGTAGCGCTTGTCGCGGGGCACGGCATAGCTGCGCCACTGGGTCGAGGAGACGTTGGGTTCACCCTCTATAAGGTACGTGTAAGGCACACAGGAGGGCATTATGACACTCCGGGCGATTGAGACACCCATATCTGCATCGCTGACCCTCTCTACGTGATGAGCGAAGTAATTCGCACGCACGCAGCGGTCGGGCGAGCTGACAGTGCCGGGCAATGTGTTCTGGCCACCCTTCTTCTGCCAATAGTCGATTATGGCTCGCATCTCGGGCCATGTGGGATCGTTGGTCATGGCCTGGTAGTCGCCCATGTCGTAGATGTTGATTTTGCCATGGTCGAATTCGAAGATTATCGATTTGCCGGTGGCATCGGTCACACCCCAGTGAAGGGCTGAGACGGTGCCGTTGTCGAATGTGGCTCCAGAGAGTGAGAAGGCGTGCTCATTGAGTGTGGCCTCCACATCCTCTACAGTGGCATTCATGTCGAGCAACCATGCCACAAACATCGACATCGACATCGACATCGGGGGACGCTTTGAGGTCTCTTCATTGTCGTAGACGGTGCCTTTGCAGAATAATCCGTTCACCACAAGGCCGGCTTCATTCATCCCCTCGGTCACGCCGCCATCATAGCCCACGGCATAGACGGCGCCATATTTCGACACCCATTCAAATGCGCCCTCTACATTACTGCTCATCTTGCGCATTCCGCGCGGATAGACGTAGAGGTTGGTGGGGATAGGAGTCTTCCAGTCGAGCGAACGGGCCACGACGCATAATGAGTCTGAGCCTTTATACACGACGCGGGTGCATGCCCCGGCCTCGGTACTGCCGAAGAGTGAGGCGCCGAGCGCCAATGCGCCGGCCCCAAGGGTGAGGATTCGGTTTTTCATACGTTAACATTTTTCAATTACAACGCATCCCTCTCCTCAAAGGTTCATCTGCGCTCTCAGTGTCAAAATACTCAGGGCAGCTGCCCCCGCCTGCTTCGCGCATCTGACCGACAAGAGAGTGACCGGACATCGGCAAACAAATGCAAATCGGGTCCCCCGCCTGAGCGAAGGACCCGATTATATGTTGTTTCAGGATTTCTCCTGAGGCAGGCTCATAAGGCGCGAGGCCTGCATTGTGAGCCTTTATGAAGGTCAGTTGAGTTTAGAGCACTACCTTAGAAGCCTTGTTGCCTACGCATACTACGTAAACACCCTTTGCAGCCTCTACAGCTACCTCAGCAGCCTTTACAGACTTCACGAGCTTGCCGTCGAGTGTGAAGATAGCCACATCAGCAGCCTCGTCAGCGTTGACGAAGATCTTGCCGTCGCGTGCATAAACCTGAGCTGCAACGCCGTCAGCAACTACATTCTCAACACCTGACCACTCGGCGCTACCTACAGTTGAGAAGTCGCGTACCTTAGTGATGTCAGAGGGATCATAGTAGTAGTGAACAGTACCGGTGCTTGTAGCAGTGATATTCTTGTCGTATACAGAGAGCAGGTTCAATACGAGACCCTGAGTTGTGCCCCAGCCAAGAGCTGAGTCATCAGCCATACGCTCGTTGTAGCCGTCCATCACAACCTGCATACCCATATCCATAGACCATGCATAAGTGTAGCCGTAAGGTACGAATGAGTTCATCACCGGAGCACATGCGGGATAGTACTTGTCAGTAGCTGCGTCATACTCCTGGTGTATGTTAGACAGAGTGTAGCGTACGCCTTCGGGATTGAGAGTAGGATCGTTGCCATATTTGGGTTCGCCCCAGAGGTAACCACGCACCATGTTGAGGTGACCTGCAGTCTCAGCCTCAGTGTCAACATTCAGGCCGTTGGGCTGAATCTTGTCGGGGTTGAATGCGCCGCCGGCAGGATCAAGCCAAACATTGAAGAGCTTGTCGGCAGCAAACATATAGAACTGGGTAGTCTCGGGGAATGCCTCTGTGAAGGGAGTATCCTCACCAAGAATCTCGCTGCTGGTGACGCCGGTGTTGAAGAGATAGAGGTCGCCGAACTCAGGCAGAGTGATGTCGAGGTGCTCGAAGCCCTGCACGCGAGCTGTGCCTGAGTAACGTATGCGCATGTTGTAAGAACGTGCGCCCTCTACAGCCTTCAGGCTGATGCGGGTAGTAACCTCGGTGAAGCTGTCGCTCTCATCGTATGCTGAGAAGTCGAGGCTTGAACCGATCTGAGTGTAGCACTCATTGCCGTCGTAGATAGATGTCCACTGGAATGTCTCGTTAGGGAGAAGCATCCAGTATGACCATGTGCCTGCATCATTGTCAAAGTTGCCACCGATGCCTGCACACTCCTCAAAAGAGTGGCAGTAGTCAGCCTGGTTGAAGAGCTTCGACGGGGGCACGATGTCATAGTTACGCTCATCGACGGGGATGTCCCAAGTCTGCTCGTCGAAGATCTGGCTGTAGTAGTAGTATGTAGGCCATGCTGCAACGTAGCCGACAGCGCGGGTGTAGGTCTCGGAGTTTGTGGGGAAGAAGTAGAACTGGATATCGCCTACATAGTAGGGAAGTTCATCGAAAGTATACTGGAAGTCCTTGCCCTGGTCGTCGACAAACACGAGGATATCAGCGAGCTTCTCCATCTCGGTTGTCACCATAAGCATCCACTCACCACCAGTAGTGGCCCAGTTACGGGTGTACACATTCTCACCCATGTTGAGGATGTCAGACTTAGTCTTGATGGCATGCTGAGCCTGCATGGTGCGGAGGTGCTGTGCACCTTCGGGTGTCAGGCTGTAGTTGCTGGACTCCACCAGGTTGGCGTGCATGGGCGCTGCCCCGAACGCTGAGGCTCCCACCATAGCGGCAGCCGCAAGAGTAAAGATTTTCTTCATCTGCTGGAAGATTAAGTTAAATATGAATTAGTTATTTTGTCGCTGTTTGGTATGCAGTCGGTAGTGGAATGGTATGCGCGTTCAGAGTCTCCGACTCCGGGTGGCGCCACCGATTTAGATACACTTGTCTTTGAGGGCAAATTTGGGAATAATTTTTGATATATACAAATATTTCGCTAAAAAAATCACCCCCACCCCCGTAATCCGTACATTATCTATGATTATCCGCTTGGCTACCATAGATAATATAGTAGGCCGGCATGTCAGCGACGCTGACAT
>CAJTNN010000030.1 GCA_910577585.1 uncultured Muribaculaceae bacterium
CTTCCATGAATCGTATGAAGACCACTTATAATATTCTCTCCATTTGTATTCAGAAATTCAACAACCTTACCGACTTCATTAGTGTCTTCGGAGGCATCAGCGAATGCTACGTCACCCTCTTTGCATAGAGTGTATTTCTTCGGAGTGGAAGCCTCATTAACAAATGGAAGAGAATCTTTGCTAACGTCAACCAATGTAGGAAGTCCTGAATGAATCAGGCCATAGTGCAAATTTTTTATTTCTCCGCCATCATAATTCAGCATATCCCATGAAAGAGAATTTGTTGAATAAAAGTCTAACAGCTCGGAAACCTTTATACGTTTCCACTCGTCGGAGAAGCCGGGGAAGCGCAAAGGTGGAACGTTGATTATTTTTTTTCTTTTATTATCAGAATTTGTCATGATGAATATCTAATAAAAGTAATTAGGGATTTAATAAGACAAAAAAAATTATTCAACAATTCCAAGTTCACGGAGATAGCCCTCGATTTCTTTGTCGAGATCGGCGCGTTTGGCCTCCAGTTCCTTTATTTCAGCCATAACAGCCTTGATGTCGATTGGCTCCTCTTCTTCGAAAGTGTCAACATATCTGGGAATGTTGAGGTTGTAGTCGTTGTCGGCTATCTCCTGAAGTGTCGCGCAGTGGCTGTATTTCTCAATCTCCTTGCGGTCGCGGTAAGTCTCGACAATCTTACGGATATGCTCTTCGCGGAGCTTGTTCTGAGTCTTGACCTTTTCAAACTCCTTGCTGGCGTCAATGAAGAGAATGTTGTCATCCTCCTTGCGGCATTTCTTCATCACTATGATGCAGGTCGGGATTGAGGTGCCATAGAAGATATTTGCCGGAAGTCCGATGATTGCGTCCACATAGTTCTTGTTCTCTATAAGGAAACGGCGGATAGCACCCTCGGCGTTTCCTCGGAACAGCACACCATGAGGCGCGACACAAGCCATAGTGCCACCGTCGTTAAGGTGATAAATCATGTGGAGGATAAAAGCGTAGTCGGCTGTTTTGCGAGGGGCCAAACGTCCGGCTTTGCTGAAACGGTCATCGTTATTGAACTTGTCGGCTGCACTCCATTCTGCGGAGAAAGGAGGGTTTGCCACAACTGCGTCAAACTGACGCTCGCCGAAAGCATCGGCTTCGAGGGTGTCGCCATTCTCAATCTTGAAGTTACTGAACTTGATGCCGTGGAGCAACATGTTCATGCGGGCAAGATTGTAGGTGGTAGGGTTCTTCTCCTGTCCAAAGATCTCGACCGCATTACCGATATTGGCGGCTCGGATAAGCAGTGAGCCGGAACCGCAAGTAGGGTCATAGACATTGCGCAAACGTGCGTGTCCAAGTGTCACAATCTCAGCGAGAATGCGGCTGACTTCCTGCGGGGTGTAGAACTCACCAGCCTTCTTACCTGCACCGGCGGCAAACTGCGAAATCATATATTCATACGCATCACCGAGAATATCAATCTGAGTTGCCTCGTCAGCACCGAAGTCAATGCCATTGAGTGCGGTGAGGACACTGCTGATGAGGTTGTTCTTGTCATCGGCAGTCTTGCCAAGTTTAGGCGATGCCAAATCAATATCCGAGAAAAGACCTCCGAAATCCTCTTCGCTCTCCTGACCAAGAGTGCTGTCCTCAATGCGTTTCAACGAACGCTCCAACTGAGGAAGAATATTCTCCTTACGATTGATGCCGTCGATAATGGATGTGAACAGGAACTGCGGCTCAACGAAATAGCCTATATTCTCCAGACACTGCTTCTTTACTTCGTCTTGAAGCTCAACGGCTTCCTCTTCCTGACTTTCCCAAAGCTGCTTAAATGTTATCTCATCATTTTCAAGTGCTTGGTTGGCATATTTCTCAATCTTCTCTGAGAGATACTTGTAAAAGATGAAGCCCAACGAAAAATACATAAATTCGTTGGCTGACATGTTGCCACGCAGGTTATTGGCAACCGCCCAAAGCTGGGTACGCAGTTTCTGTTGGAGTTCCTCGCTCATGATCTTATTATGATATTTCTTCGGATGTCGTTTCTAATTCTTTGCGCATATCGTCCAAAACTTTCCCATTGAAAGAGAAATATTTGGCACCTTGGTATGCCCCGGAGGTATTGCGCCTTTCCTCCGGCATAAAAGTTCCTACAAACGGAGATAGTTTATAAATGCGGTCTTGATACTCAACAGAGTCATCGCTCGCCACTTTCACACTAACTCCAGTGGGGTCAAAGATGATATAGTCGCCGATTTTGATGCCCACCATCGAGAATTTGAAGCGACCACGTTTGACCTCTCTTTTATGAAGCTTTGGCTCCGGATTTGGTGCTTCCTTGATGATAGGCTTGTTATCGCAATATTCAGTGACAACAGCATCGTCAATGGTTTGGGCAATGTCGTTGAATATATCGAGCGCCACTTGCGGCGGTACATTGAAAAATTCGCGGTTCTGACGGATTCGCAAATCAGTCAGGCGATCAATGGTTTTATGAACCAGTTTCTCAACCTCGTTGAATTTCACCGTCTGCATTGTGGCAAAAATTTCAAACGGCAATGGCACGGCTGTATTGTCAAGTTCCTTTGAGCGTATGTCAACAGGACGGCTACTTTTGCCGATTTTAACCCAGTCCTCGCGGAAACTGGGATTCGTCAGGATATAGACGTAGCCGGGTTCTATGACTTTAGTGCTTGTCTTTTTCATTGCTTTCATATCAATCCCAGCTGAATGTTCTTATAATATTGCGGAGACGGTCAACGATACGCTTAATAGTACGGCGACGGGCCACAAGCCCAAGTTTCTTGTCTTTCAAGGCTTCCTGTATAATCTCA
Source organism: uncultured Muribaculaceae bacterium (assembly GCA_910577585.1). Lineage (GTDB taxonomy): Bacteria > Bacteroidota > Bacteroidia > Bacteroidales > Muribaculaceae > Lepagella. The sequence goes on from CAJTNN010000030.1 coordinate 2,826, forward strand.
GTCTGCTCTTTCTGCACATAGTCGTATTCCGACATATAGCGGTTGATTATCTCAACTGGTATTTCTTCCTCTTGTGCGATTCGCTCGACAGCACGACTTTTCTCCTGACGGATATATTGATTAAGACGTTCTTCAAGGTCAATGCTTCCATCGGCTATCTTATCGCGCATAAAACCGTCTTTGTCGTTATCGACCGTCTGGAGAATGAAGCCGTCAATAAGCTGCGTCTTGCTACGCAGTTCGGCATCCTTAATCATCGTGTCGAGAATCTCTTGCCGTTTTTCAGGATAATCATCGGCACTCGGATCCAAATCGGATATAAGACTGAGAATATATGCGACATTTATGATGTCGCTATGAAGCAGCTCCAGGCAAAAATCAATATCATCAAGCGTAGGCTCTGTCTCTCCAGCATCCTCTTCTGGCGGAGTGGAATCTTTCACAGTCTTAGAATCCATGAACGTGTCGTGGATGTCAAGATATTTGCTCCGGAAGTCCATATAAAGCTGCTCATCCATGGGGAAATCCGGATCTTCCTCGTTGAAATCCTCGTATATCTGAATTTCAGCGTGCTTGCGGATAATGTCACGGAACGCCAGGATGAATTTGCGCTTATCCTCCTCGCTTTGTAGATAATCCACCACACGCGAGTCAGGATAGTGTTCAAGAAATTCTTTTGTCAAATCTACATAGTCTTGTTTGACATTATCATACGGCTCTCTGATAATACCTTCTTCTCCACCGTTGCTGAATAGCTTGATGGCGGCATCGACATTGGACTTCAAATCACGGAAGCAGACAATCTTGCCGAAGCGTTTGCGCTCGTTGAGCACGCGGTTAGTACGGCTGAAAGCCTGTAACAGCCCGTGATACTCAAGATTCTTGTCAATATAGAGAGTGTTGAGTTTCTTGGAATCAAAACCGGTAAGGAACATGCCGACAACTAGACAGAGGTCGAGCGAGAGCATATCCGGCTTTTTCTTCTTCAAACGAAGGTTGACATCATCGTAGTAGGCACGGAAATTCTGCAAAGAGAAGGATGTGCCGTACATCTTATTGTAATCATTGATGATGTCCTCCATGTCATCAGCCCCGGCAACGCGGTCGCTTACAAACGAGCCGCCTGACATTCCGGTGGTCTCGTCATCCTGACTGTCGTTGGCAGCGTATGTGAATATTGCACCTATACGGATTTTTGGATTCAGTTCCTTGAAAATTTTGTAATACTGAACAAGCATCGGAACTGATTGCACGGCAAACAGAGCGTCAAACTCACCATCATAGGTGGATTTGTTGTAATTGTTGAGAATGAATTGGGCTATCTCCCGCATACGGCTTGTATTGCCGTTGTTCACATCAGTGTTGCCGTGATAATACTCAACGAGGAAGCCAAGCACATTTTCATCAGCGATAGCATCTTTGATGAGATATTTGTGGAGACATTCTCCAAAAATCTCATTTGTGGTATGCTTGTCGGTAGAATTTTCTGCAAATATGGGTGTGCCGGTAAAGCCGAATATCTGTAAGTTATTGAAAAACTTTACGATATTCTTGTGACTGTCACCAAAATGACTTCGGTGTGCCTCGTCGAAGATCATCACAATGCGGCTATCCTTAATCTCCTGAAGTTTGTTGCTGTACCACGGACGGGTAACTGCGGCATTCAGTTTCTGAATGGTCGTAATGATGATTTTTGAGTCGCTTTGAAGTCGGCGAGTCAGTTCGCTTGTGTCGGATGTACTGTCAACCGCACCCGGCTCAAAAGCATCATATTCCGATTGGGTCTGAGTGTCGAGGTCGTGGCGGTCAACTACAAACATAACCTTGTCAATACCGTCAAGTTCGGATACAAGCTGGGCAGCTTTGAATGAGGTCAAAGTCTTACCTGCTCCGGTTGTATGCCAGATGTATCCGTTACGGTTAGTGTTCTGCACCTTGTCAATAATCTCCTCAACGGCATAATACTGATATGGGCGAAGCACCATAAGCGATTTGTCGCCCTCGTGCATCACAACATATTTGCTGATCATTTTGCCAAGCGTACACTTGTCAAGGAAATCAGCGACGAAAAGACTAAGTTCGTTGAAAGGATTGTTTGCTCTGTCAGTCCAGTTAAACGTGAATTTGAATCCCTGATTCGGATTATTGGCAAAATAGCGGGTGTTGACTCCGTTAGAAATGACGAATATCTGTATGTAGTCAAACAACCCATGAAACGAGGTCTTGTGATAACGTTGTATCTGATTGTAAGCCTGCTTGAGTTCAATGCCTCTTCGTTTCAGCTCAATTTGCACAAGCGGAAGACCATTCACAAGAATGGTGACATCATACCGGCATTTCTTCCTGCCTTCAATTGTAATCTGGTTGGAAACCTGAAATTCATTCTGGCACCAGTTCTTTTTGTTGAGAAACTGAAGCCACACACGTTGCCCATCCTCTGTCTCCAACGGGAAGAGGTCGCGAAGTTTCTTCGCTTTCTCAAAACGCGTACCACCCTCAAGATGAATAAGTACTTTGTCAAATTCTCTGTCAGTCAGGCTCTCACGTCCGATTTCAGCAAGCGCTTTTTTATTATGTATTTCAAGTTGCTTCTTGAAGTTAGATTTAAGATTGGTCTCTTCGTCAATCTGAACATACTCATAGTTCATCTTCTGAAGAGCTTCTATTAATCCAGTCTCCAACGCAGCCTCGCTCTGTGCAGACATCCTTAATGTTCCTAATTGAGGTTATTTATTCACAAAGTTAAGTATTTTTTTTTAATCTCAAAAATACCCGTATTACATCAAGTATGCCATATTGAGCTGGTGCATAAACTTAACTGCGATAAGCGGCGCAGCGGGGCGCGGGGACTCATCGGCTCCAGGAGGAGAGGAATTTGATGCGCATGAGGCGGATCTCTTCTTCGGTGTATTCTTCGCCGAGTTCCTGGATGGCGGCTTCGAGGTCGTCTTCCTCTTGCGAGCTTAGAAGTCGAGTATCTCTTCCTGGCATTCGGTCTCGAGGAGTTCGTCGATATAGTAGTCGATGTTATGCGCAATCCAGGCACTCTCCGCATACCTTCCGAACGGATATATAACGGCGACTACACTCAGGCGCGCAACAGCACCATTCAGAAGATGCTCCGGATGATAGGTTTTGGCGACAATATTGGTTCCGGATTCCAGAAGATAATGAAAGCGTGGAAAACGCTGGGCTATGAGGCGCCCGATATCCATCAGGAAGATGATGTCAATGAGGTGTGGCTGACGTTGCCATTGACAAAGACCAACTTATCTTCAGAGAAAAATAAAGTTGTAAACTCAACTGTAAATTCAACTGTAAATTCAACTGTAAATTCAACTGTAAATCCAACTGTAAACTTGACAGAGATTCAAAACGGAATACTACAACTACTTCTTGAACGCCCCGAAATTACAATAGAAGAAATTGCAAATCGGCTGAAGAAGAATCGTAATGCGGTCAACTACCAGTTGAAAAAGTTGAAGGAAACAGGAAAAATAGAAAGAGAGGGATCTGACAAAACTGGAAAATGGAGGGTAATTTCATAAGAAATGACTCAATCGCTCAGTGAAATAAAACATGGTTTTGAGAGATGGCTTGAAGATGGAGCCGTCCGGGACTCTGCTCGCAGACGTGAGGTTTTAAACGTGTGCGAACAGGTTCTTCCATATTTCGTGCGCGAAAAAATAGATGATCAATTCGATACTTTATACGGACTCACTAATCCCGAGGAAGTTCATAAGCTCTGGAATAAGATTAAGACAGATTCCACTCTAAAATCAATAAATTCCCGGAGAGTACCGGTCACCTATACAGATGCGCTTCACCTCTATGAGAGTTATCTGCGTCGCCCAAAAGCAAAAGGGAATCAAACCATCTTTGAAGAAGATAGCAAGAACCCTGAGCCTGAATTATTATCAGAAGGGGAATTGGCCGAACTGCATCTGACAAAGCATGAGAGGAATAAAGAGTTGCGCAAGAAATGTATCGAGATCCATGGGTGGCGATGCAAAGGATGCGGTCTTGATTTCAGAGATAAATATGGCGACTTGGGAATTGACTTTATCGAGGTACATCATCTTTTCCCTATTTCTCAGACATCAGGTAAACACACTGTGGACCCTGCAAAAGAATTGGTGCCTCTTTGTCCGAATTGTCATGCCATGATTCATCGGCTGAAAGGAGAAGAGATGAGTCTTGAGAGATTGCGCTCCTATATAAATCCCAAATATATCTTTAACGAAGAACTGATTTAAACTTTTTACGAAAATTAAAAATGTATTTTAAAATGTTTTCTTCAAGGCCAATCTTCATTAATATTTTGGCATCTTTCGACCCTCTTCATCGGTCGCGATGCCCGCATCGCTCCCTCTTCGAGAGCCGAAACCTGCTCAAAATCTTAATAAAGCTTGACCTTGAAAGAAGTTTAAATCAGTTCGAAGAATGACAGAAATGAGAACAATAGAAGAGATACGATCGGAATTTCTGTCATTGAGCGCACCGTTTGTCTGGGCTTTAAAGCTGACAGAAGATGAATTCCGCCAACTGCGCAGTTACATTGACCATCACCATACACCGGATTGCTATCCATTGGTGATGATATATGTGGCCGAGTGGTATAAACGGGAGTATGACATCAATTCAAGCATCAATGGGGAGCTTCCATGGTTTAATGCGGAAGCTGTATGGAATGGATGCGGATTCAGGGCATTCAGTCAATGGGTGTATAGTTCCGAAAGAGGCAAGGAATGGGTCTATTCGATGTATATCCTCGGTGGTCTGGCAGCTGAATTGGAATGTGGACATCCGGAAGATAAGTTATTGGAGCAGTTATGCCGCCTCTACCACGGCGAAGTGCTGACTCTTTCGGCTGCCGGAGGTAGAGCGATAGCTCTCGCGCAGTCTATTGAAAATGAGGGTAGCCTCTTCTACTATATACAAGAAATAATCAACGGTCGCCTGCCATTTGCGAAAAGTGATATAGATGATAAGGCGAGTCCTGTGTATGCGCTGGTGAGATTATTACGCAGTGCCAACAGGCGTGCATTGCGCGACAAATTCACATGCGAATGGATTATCAACTACGCTGATTTTTATGAGACCATGAGTCGGCGGCTGAAACTTGGGCTCCGTCCGGAGAGAGGATCGTCAGGCCAACGGCAATACTTGAGCTACGAGCGATTGGAAAGCTGGGGCTTTGAGAAGCCCTGCGAAATTGCGCGTATAAACATTGCTCTTCAATTTACTTGCGATGGAGAGATTATAAAACCTGCTGATTTTGGAACGCCTATCCTCACCTATTCCAATACCGGTAATGATGAGAATGGTTTCCTTGCATGGGGCGACAAGGATGCGGCTGTGTCGGATTGTATCCCAAACCGTTATTTTACTTCGGTAGAGCTGTATGTGCAGGCTACACGAATAGACAATACTACTGAGGTCCGTCAGGTGGCGGCGAATGCTGATTTCCCTGAGTTCATGCAGGTTTACCGTATGGCTCATCGTGTATCGGAATGGAGTTCTGTACGAAGGGACGGCGCTACTGCGGTGGTCTACAATAAGGCGTGTAAGGTGATTGCTCCGCCTGATGCGACGGTGATTGAAAAACCGTTTTATCTCTTTTCTGACTTAGAGAATGAACCACGTGAGAGTGAGCCATATTGCTGGACTCCCATCTACGATTCTGTGCTTATTCAAGATAAATTCGGTGTTGAGAAACGACTCTACAACAGGTCGGGAGGATGCGAGATGGTTATCCGCCGGTATGAAGATGTAATCGCATACGGTGAAAACGGGACAGTAAAACATCTGTTCCGGGAAACCCTTGAATCTGACTGGGAGGAAGAGAGGCTCCCTCTGCTTTTCGGTCTGAATGATCTTGAGATTTATAAATATACAGATGATTCAGAAGCTCCTGAAATAGTGAAGCCCGAGAGGATTACCGCTCGACAGGATAATGAAGTTGTAGAAAGTTTTGACTCCTTAAAAGAGGGGGTCGTAGATTTTTTAATCACTCTACAGGGAAGGGAACGGAGACTGAGGGTGTGGTATGTGCCTTATACTGGCGAGGAGCCTCCATTGAAGCGAGATTTTACTAACAGGAGCATTCGATGGTTTGACGGGCAAACAGTGACCGTTCTCACTGATGACCTTATTGTTGAGATAGTCAGAGGAGACGAGTTCAGTAGACTTATTATTCCGGTTTTCTCCCCGATAGAGGGGCATGAGATTTGGATTGACAATAAGCTGATCGAACATACGCCACTTGCTGACGAAGTATTGATTCCCTTCCTTAATTGCGACAAATTCATGGTCAAAACGCTTGATAAGAAGGGAATACATGTCGTTTGCGGCAGCGAATTGAAAGAGGCTTACTATGATGCTCCGGATCAGGGACTCGGAGATATCATAATCAAGGGAACAGTGAAAGTAGGAGACATCACTTTATATGTTTTCAATCCTCAAATACCCTCAATGTTGACCGCGGTTTCAGGTGGTATGCAGTTGCCGGTATATAGTGATTTATACCCTCGTCATTATGGCGAACCGAAGTATCCTAAATCCACTCCATTCTCCAAAGTCAAAGGATTGTCTCTGACAGAAGCATTTGAGTTGGCTGTCAGACACCGGACTTATTTCTTTGTTTTCAAAGAGCTGAAAAAAGGGGTCAAGGAGGAACGTCTGATTGATGAACTCTTTATTCCTCTTGCAAAAGAGAATCGGCTCGATGAAAAGAGAATGGCTGCATTATGGCAGATGGCATTCGAATTTCATTTTGATTGGATGCTCTTCCCCCGACAACAATGGGAGAGGGTCCCCTTAAACCTACGTGATAAAGTAATTGATTTCTTTCTTTCCTCTCCAAAGGCAATCAATGATTACGAGCGCAGACAATTGGAAATTTTCACAGAGGATTATTGGAATTTCAATGACTTCTCCACTACTGACAATGTGGGAAAGATGGCTTTAAAAATGATTCTCGGAAAGATGGGCGACACGCCTTCAGCCCGACATACTGCTATGCATAAGTTTATCAAAGAGTATGATCATAGCGCCACAAAGTTTCACGAAATGACAAAGACAATAACGAAATAGATATGCCACAACAGAAACTTAAATTCAGTGAACTATATATTTCCTGCAAGCAACGCGCAGAGCGGACGCTTGCCGCTTTGTGGTGTGGAGAATCCGGAAATGAAAGCCAGCGTGACTATGCCAAACAGATACGCAATCTGATTTCAAGGCTTTTCGCTCCGGGCAATGCCGTTCCTATGGTGGAGTGCTTAAACAGATATAAGGCAGTGCTCAGCGTTCCGAGAAGTGAGGCAGAGAGGATTGTGGGTGGTCTATGGACTAAATCTTTTGCGCCATACGAACATCAATATCAATGCTGGAATACTGTGCTGGAAGCAAAAACTGACGATGGCAAATATAAATCATTTGTCGTCACTACGGGTACAGGCTCAGGTAAAACCGAATGTTTCATGCTTCCTTTGGTACATGACCTGAAGAATCAACCCCGGAGAGAAGTGACCGAGGCGATATTCCTTTATCCCCTCAATGCACTTATGGAGGATCAGAAGGACCGACTTGAGGAACTTCTGGAAGGCAGCGATTTGCGATATTGTGTCTATAATGGAGATTTGCCTGAAAATGAACCGAGACCTGACGATCACTCGGAGTATGATGAGAGTGTGAGGAGAAAGATCGACATGATCCGCGGTATCGTGAGAGATAAGGATGGCCATGTAATCGAGCATAAGTATAAGCATTGCATAGCCACTCGCGACGAACTGCGGAAACATCCGGCTGAGATACTTCTCACCAACCCTACAATGTTGGAGTATATATTGCTTCGCACTAAAGATTCTTCATTGATGGCGCCCAAATCCTTAAGGTGGATGGTCATTGATGAGACTCACACCTATACCGGAGCTGGAGCAGCTGAGATGGCAATGCTGTTGCGGCGGTTGCTCCTTGCATTCGACCTCACAGCTTCAGAAATCCGGTTTGCAACTTCGTCGGCTACTCTGGGTAATGCCAAGACCGAGGAAGAGCGCCTGAAGATGACCGAAAATCTGCGGAAATTCATTTCTGACCTGACAGGCCTACCGCTAAATCAAATTGAAGTGGTGGGCGGACAAAGAAAAGGCTTGGAGACAATCCCGGATAATGAGGATCAGGAAATCTGGAAAAAATTGTCAATGCGCCTAATGGTTACGTCCGACTCGATGAGCTTTTCTCCAAAGAAGCCTCAATTGAAGAGATGTTGCATCGATTGGATGAAATATGCGATCGTCTACCCGAGAAAACAGATTTGAAAGTAAAGGTACATTTCTTCTTCCGAGTGCCTAATAATGGATTATTCGTCAAATTATCTGAACTGGATGGTGGAAGTTTCAGGATATACACAGAGAAACCGACCGATGACCGCCCGCAGGATGCACCTCTTATTGAGTTAAGCCGTTGCAAGCATTGCGGTGAATATGTGGCCATCGCTCAAATCAATCGCAGGGATAGTTCTTACGGTCCTATCCTAATGGATGATTCGGATATGTTTGAGCTTGAACCTGATGAGGAAGAGCAGGCAGATAAGTTTATCTTTGCCGTGACTGACAAGAAGCTTCAGCCGGGCGATAATAACTGTGGCTTCAAAATTATCGGTGATAAGTTTTTGGAGGCTCCGGGATTAATGAATAGCGATGGGGAATGGCGAGTAATTGCCAACACTCAGCATCGCTGCCCTCATTGCAGCACAAAACTTACGAAGACCATTGGAGACGGGGATAAAGATGATTCGATTGAGGAAGAGGATGGGAAGAAACTGCAGAAATTCAGATTTTCTGCCGACCTGATTTCTCGCATCATCGCGCCTGAGATTCTTGATCAGCTTGCAGAAGCGGATAACCAAGATGGGCTTCTGCACAGAGGGCAACAGTATATAAGTTTTGTCGACAGTCGCCAAGCTGCGGCCCGTGGCTCGCTTGGTCAGAATCTCGAACAGGAAAGGATGTGGGTTTACAGCCGGATTTTCCATGCCCTTAATCAGAAGGCTCAAATGGGAAATGGCACAGAGAATCAGATAAAGGCTCTCGAAAATGAACTGGCCCTCCTCAATCCTCGTAAAGACCGCAATAGGGTCAATGAGATTTATGAGGAAATCGATCGTCTTGAAGGTATTCAGAGCGGTGAATTGACATGGGCAGAAATAACTGACTGAGTTGTTATCCGACGACCCTATTTCTGACATGTTTGCCCGCCAGTTTGCAAAGCGCACAGCAAATAGCGACGAACTGGATATAGATGGGAATGCCACTGATAAAATCAAGCACAGATATATTCAGTCAATCATGGTGGAGTTTCTTGGAAAGCGCCCTCTCCATAGCGCGTCTCCTGAGACGATGGGTCTGTTCACGACATCATATCCACAAATTCAAAACAGTCTGACCGATGAACTTCCGGAGGTCGTAATTGAGTTTAACAAGCTGATACAAGATTCAAAGAATAGAATTGAGGAAGAGGATTGGCATAATCTCTTGCAGGTTTTTCTGGATTATAACGTGCGAAGCAACGAGTCAATCTTCCTGCGTCTAAGAGAGGATGATCCTCTTGACATAAAGTCTTGTATAAGATTCTCTACCCAGCGACCGCGTCGCAGAACTGTACATAAGCCAACCGTGACGGCTCAGATCCCCTCAAGAGTTGTACAGTATATCTCGCAACTGCTTGTGGATGACGGGATGTATGGTTCTAAACGAGATGCCCTGCGTAATGAGGCTGACATAATTCAAGGGGTGATTGATGCATTGTGGGAAAATCTCACAGAAAAATATAAGGTTCTTGAGCATGCCACCCAGTATAGTCAGGAGAAGGGTTGTCATGTGAAGGATCGTGACGATACATCTAATGATGATCTGGTGCCTTGGCGTCTGAATGTGGCAAATCTATCATTTAAATTGTTTGACAGAGTCGCTCTTTGTGACACCAATACCAACGGGTCGGAACTGTCGGCAAAAAGACTTCGCCCAATCAATGTGTGGTTTAAGGATTATTCCCCTTATCTTAAGAACAGGTCACACATTATTAGGATTGCTCCTGATAAAATGGAAGAATGGACTCCGTACACTCCTGTTTGTAATGAAACAGAACTTGCTCAATGGGCTTCAGAGAACAGAAGTCTGCTTTGGCATAATAGTTTATGGGGTGAAGATGGAGTTTTTGCAGAGCGTCTGAACAATATATACATGACTCCGGAAATCTTTATTCAGGCTGAGCATACAGCTCAAGTGGATAAAATGATTTCAAGACAAGTTCAGCGTGAATTCAAGAAACATCTGCTGAATATTCTTGCTTGCTCCACCACTATGGAGATGGGAGTGGATCTTGGCGACCTTGAGTTGGTGATGATGAGCAGTGTGCCTCCGCATCCTTCTAACTATAAGCAGCGAGCCGGACGTAGCGGTCGAAACAACTTTATCAAGAGTGTGGCTATAACCTTATGCGGCTCCGATGCAGTAGGCTTAAGAACACAAATTAACCCCGAAGAGAATATCATTTCCCGGAAAGTGAACACCCCTGACACCGACCTCTCGAGTGCCCAGGTGATTCAGCGCCATGTCAATGCCTTTCTGATCCGAGAGTTCGGGGTGTTTGGAATGAGTGGTCACCCAGGGTCGATAAATCAGAAAGTTGCGGATTATTATACTCCTTTCAAGTATGGACGTGAAGGGAATCACGTGAACTACTTCAAGGAAAATAATGAAAAGGCTACTCCGGTAGATGGGCTCGGAAATCAAAAGGACACTCCTTACGAGCGATTTAACGATTGCTGCGCTAATGCTCTTGATCCTGAATTACGACGCAAGTTGGAGACTCTTCTTCGGGGCACTTGCTTCGAGGGAAGGGTTGAGCGTGTTGTGCAGAAAGCTCGGGAAGCGAATGAGCGTTGTTATGATGAATTGGAATGGAAGATTGAGGACATAAGCATAACTTATAAACGGTCGGACATTTCGAACAAGTACCGCAATCTTCTGACGATAAAATTCCTTGAATTGCTTGATGAGCAGTTATTGGGCTTCTGGGCTACGAATCGTTTTACCCCTAATGCCAATATGCCTGTGAATGTCGTGGCTTTCGACGTAAATTCGGGAGTGCAGCAATATTATAAGGCTTCAACTACCTCCAATCCTTCCTACTCACTTCGCGATGCCCTCCAGCAATATGCTCCTGGCAATTCTGTAGTTATTGATGGCCGCGTAAATATAGTAAGAGGGTTGAGATATACCGGATTCTTTAAACGAAATGTTACGTTTAAGACTTTGTATCATAATAGCCAACAGACTGTAATAGATACGAAGAATGACATATCGGATTATATTGTCTGGCGTGTAAATCAGGATATTGGGCTGGAGATGATTCAGCCGACTGAATTCTTGCCGGACATTAATGAGACTGAGAATCGTATCATAGGATCTAATGTATATACCCGTGTAAACGCTCAGCTGATTGGTGCTTCCGAATGGGGAGATGTAGTCACAGAACCGCATCTATTCTCTTTCCGCAGTAGCAAAGATAGCGGTAGCGCAAAGATTCTCTACTATAATGATGGTCTCGGACATGGTTACTGCCATTGCACTCGATGTGGAAAGACTGTCCTTGAAACTATCGCGGCAAATAATGAACGCAAGCTCGAACGCCTGCCCTCTGAGTTCAATAATATTCCTTCGGACAATGAAGAGGTTCCTGATTTCCATTATGAGATATCGGGTGCTCAAAAGAATCATAAATGCGCTGGAAGCAATCGACATGAGTCGATAAAGCGGAATATCATTCTTGGAGACCTTATTCAGACGGATTACACGGAAATACGTATCCGACATAAAGGTAATAAGAAATGGATAAGCCGGATTACAGATGAAAACAAAGGGCTGCTGACAACACTGGGACTGGTATTCAGTCGCAGCCTTGCTGAGATTTTAGGGAAGGATACTACTGCTATCAGTTTTACTCTCACCCCCAACGGGCATATTTGCATATTCGACACAAATCCGGGTGGCGCGGGGTATTCCAATCAGCTTGCTGAAATGGAGATGATGAAGTCTATCATCAGTTACTCCAAGAATATTCTATTGACGGCCGACAGGACTAAGTCAAAAGATATGCTTCTGGATAAGTTCAGCATGCATTATCTTGAAAATATAGATATCCCGGCGGCTCGCCAGTGGATAGAGGAAGAGGACCTGAACGCTGCTACTATTCCTGACGAAGTGAAGAGTGTGGTCGGCGATTCTGCCTCCGAGTCTTCTCTGTCCAGAATCCAAAAAGCAATCGATGGATTTGAAGGTGAGATTGTGTTGTTTGTGGATAATGATTACTCTCATTGGAATTACGGAGATTCAGATGGTGGCTGGCGTGGTCATCTTCTGAACTACTTCCATCGTAAGGGAGATTTCATCAAGTTTGTCATTGTCGAGAATGCCGAAGATTCAATGAACGAACCGGTAAAGGAAATGGCAAGGGAGATTAAATCTTGGACTCAGGGTGTTTTCAAGATGAATAATCCGCTTGCCGGCAAAGAGATTTATCCCTTGGCATACTTTAATGGGAAGCTGTACCTTACAAATAACCCTGAATTCAGCACACTTGATGAAAAGTGGGGAAACGGCACTGTTTTCGTAGTTGATTACAACATGGATCTATCCCGGATTGAGAAGGTTGATTTAAGATATAAGCCTACCACTTCTATCGTAAAATTAAGTGGAGATTTGGCTACCGAAATATCGTCCAAATCCCTCGGAGAATTTATTGAAGGCGAGGCAAGCAGTATCTTCAATGAATTTTTCTCATACTGCCGGAAAAAGAAAGATCCGATTAAGATTACCTACCAGGACGAACATCTTAAGAGTGTCATGGCTATTATCCTTACACTCCAGACAATTGAATATTTCGTCAAAAAGATTGAGAAGCCGTTCACTGTGGAATTTCTGGTAGAAAAATATCAGGATATTCAGCGCCGCCCCGGTATGGCAGTTAATTTGCCAAATTATGGTGACAGGGACATGTATCTCACAGGTCTATCTCGAAAGTGGGTTGAGATTCTTGATCAAACGGGAGTATTAATTCCTGTTCAGTCAAAAGAACGAAACTCGTTGACTCATTGGCGTGAACTTTCTATTGAATGTGCCGGGAAGAAGCTTAGCATCTATCCTGATGGTGGTTTGATGAATGGATGGACAATTTCTCGGAACAATACCAGATTCTTCAACCCCGACAAAGAGGATGCCTCCACCGACATATTGCTCACGCGCAATCAAGACATCAAAATAGACGTAAGCATTGAGAACGTATAACGGGCACAACATCCTCCTCAGTGACCTCTACGTTACTTATGGTGCAGAAGGTTGGGGGCTCACGGCGAGGCGGGGTGGCGTGGGGGCTCTCAGCGGCTCCAGGAGGAGAGGAATTTGATGCGCATGAGGCGGATCTCTTCTTCGGTGTATTCTTCGCCGAGTTCCTGGATGGCGGCTTCGAGGTCGTCTTCCTCTTGTGAGCTTAGGAAGTCGAGTATCTCTTCCTGACATTCGGTCTCGAGGAGTTCGTCGATATAGTAGTCGATGTTGATGCGTGTCCCCTCCTCTACTATCATCTCGAGTTCGCTGAGGAGTTCTTCGAATTCGAGGCCTTTGCCGTCGGCGAGTTCCTCGAGGTCGATCTTGCGGTCGATCCCCTGGATGATGTATATCTTGGCTTTGCTGCAGTCGGCGACTGTGCGCACGAGTATGTCGGTGGGGCGTATGATGTCGTTCTCCTCCACGTAGGCGGCTATGACCTCGATGAATTCTTTGGCGAAGCGGGCTGCCTTGGCTTGCCCTACGCCTGAGATGTTGGCGAAATCGCCTTCGGTGATGGGGTACATCGTGGCCATCGATTCAAGCGTGGGGTCCTGGAATACTACATAGGGTGGCACACCGAGTCGCTTGGCGATGCGCTTGCGCACATCCTTGAGCATGCCGAGCAGGGCATTGTCGGAGGCGCAGGTGTGGGGCATGCGCGAGTCTTCGTAGTCGCCTTCGGCGAAGTCGGATTGCTCGACGATGCGGAATGACCCGGGGGAGGCCATGAAGGCGCGTCCGGCATCGGTGATGTGCAGTATGCCGTAGTTCTCCATGTCGTTGACGAGATACCCGGCGATAACGGCCTGCTGGATGAGATTGTTGAGGAATTTACCCTCGACATCGCTGAGCGCACCGAAGGAGTCGAGCTCCTGATGATTGCGGGCGCGGCACTCTTCGGTGACGCAGCCGGTGAGTATGGCCACTATGTATTCCGACTTGTAGCGCTCGCCGAGTGCCTCGATGCCGCGCAGGGTCTCGGCGAGTTCGACGCCGGCCTCTACGGTGGTGCTGGGATGCAGGCAGTTGTCGCAGTTGCCGCAGTTCTCGGCGGCTTCACCCTCGAGGTGCTCGCCGAAGTAGCTGAGCAGAATCTTGCGCCGGCACACTGATGACTCGGCATAGTGGGCCGTCTCGACCAGAAGCTGGCGACCGATCTCCTGCTCGGTGGGATTCTTGCCTTGCAGGAGTTTGTCGAGTTTCTGGAGGTCTTTTGTAGAGTAGAATGCGATGCAGATACCCTCGCCGCCGTCGCGTCCGCCGCGTCCGGTCTCCTGATAATAGCCTTCGAGGCTCTTGGGAATATCGTAGTGTATGACGTATCTGACATCGGGTTTGTCGATACCCATTCCGAAGGCTATTGTGGCCACGATGACATCCACACGCTCCATCAGGAAGTCGTCCTGATTCTGGGCGCGGGTGGCGGCATCCATGCCGGCGTGATAGGCGTGGGCGCGGATATCATTGAGCTGAAGCACCTTTGTGAGCTCCTCCACACGCTTGCGCGACAGGCAGTAGATAATGCCCGATTTGCCGGGATGACTCTTTATGAAGCGTATCACATCGCGGTCGATATCCTTCGTCTTGGGACGCACCTCATAATAGAGGTTGGGGCGGTTGAAGCTCGATTTATACACCTTTGCCTCGGTCATGCCCAGATTCTTCTGAATGTCGTGCTGCACCTTGGGGGTGGCTGTGGCAGTGAGGGCAATTACGGGGCGACGGCAGATGGTGTTGATGATTGAGCGTATCTTGCGGTATTCGGGGCGGAAGTCGTGGCCCCACTCCGAGATACAGTGGGCCTCGTCGACGGCATAGAAGCTGATGGGCACACTCTGCAGAAACTCAATCGTGGCGGGCTTGGTGAGCGATTCGGGGGCCACGTATAGCAGTTTGGTGCGACCGGCGCGCATGTCGCTCTTTACGGTCTCTACGGCGGCTTTGCCGAGCGATGAGTTGAGGAAGTGGGCCACGCCGTCATCGCCGCTGAAGCCGCGTATGGCATCGACCTGATTCTTCATCAGGGCTATGAGGGGAGAGATGATGATGGCCGTGCCCTCCGACATGAGGGCCGGCAACTGATAGCAGAGTGATTTGCCGCCGCCGGTGGGCATCAGCACAAACACATCGCTAGCATCCAATAAGTCTGAGATGATAGCCTGCTGGTCGCCTTTGAATGTCTCGAAACCGAAGTAGTGTCGCAACGCTTCGGTTATCCTGTTGCCATCTGCCATGATGAATAGGTGTATTGATTGAACGGTTCTTTATGAGGGGGGGAGTGTGTCAGCTTATTTTTGCACACTTTCCGCTAAGTAGTGTGGCCGGATAGGATACTGGCCACGTCTGGCATCGCGCTTCGTGGGTCGATTGACGAACTGATTTGCGATGTTTCATATTCAAAGTTAACAAAAAATGCTCAAACTATCAACGAAGTTGTTTAAACTTTTTAAAAAATTTATCATTTTCTTGCAAGAGAGTCCGTGAGGCTTCTCCCCTCCCCCATCCCTGTACGGCGGCCGGATTCCGGATAAGACGCGACCGGTGCCTCACGCGAGAGAGGTCATCGCTGCGCGATGTGGCTCACGTAAGGCACCGGTATATCGGGTGTGCGCTGCGTCGTCGGCCCACACATAAAGTGGAGCCGACTAAGCGCCAAGGAATCTGAGAAAAAATCCGCGCCCTTAAATTCTTTTCCCATCTTACCGATTATGAGATATTCATGCCCTTCCTTAACTTAAAGGCGTTGGGCGGGGTGCTGCGGCTTCAGTCGGCGAGTTTCATCTTGTCGAAGTTGGCCTGGTCGAGGCGGTCGCGCACAAAGTCGGCGTCGACCTTGAAACTCTTCACCTTCATCGAGGGGACATCAAACATGGCGTCGACCATCACAGTCTCTACGATCGAGCGCAGACCGCGTGCTCCGAGTTTATATTCGATGGCTTTGTCTACGATCGCTTCGAGGGCGTCGGGGGTGAATTCCAGATCGACACCGTCGAGGGCGAAGAGTTTCTTATACTGGCGCACGAGGGCATTCTTCGGTTCGGTGAGAATGCGCAGCAATGCGTCGCGGTCGAGCGGATTGAGGGCGGTGAGCACCGGGAGTCGGCCGATAATCTCGGGGATAAGGCCGAAGCTCTTGAGGTCCTGCGGCAGGACGTAGCGCATCAGATTGTCGCGCTGCTGCTTCTTGGCATGCTCATCCTTGCCGTAGCCCACGACGTGGGTGTTCATGCGGTTGGCAATCTTGCGCTCGATGCCGTCGAAGGCGCCGCCGCAGATGAAGAGGATATTCTTCGTGTCGACGGCTATCATCTTCTGCTCGGGGTGCTTGCGGCCTCCATTCGGGGGCACGAGCACGGTGCTACCCTCGAGGAGCTTGAGCAGACCCTGCTGCACACCCTCGCCGCTGACGTCGCGGGTGATCGAGGGGTTGTCGCTCTTGCGGGCAATCTTGTCGATCTCGTCGATAAAGACGATACCCTTCTCGGCTCGCTCCACATCGTAGTCGCAGTTCTGGAGCAGACGCGTCAGGAGCGATTCGATATCCTCGCCCACATATCCGGCCTCGGTGAGCACCGTGGCGTCGACGATGGCGAAGGGCACATCGAGCAGGCGCGCGATGCTCTTGGCCAGGAGAGTCTTGCCGGTGCCGGTGGGGCCGACCATGATGATGTTGGACTTCTCGATATCCACCTCATCCTCGGCGGCCGACTGGATGGCCTTCTTCAGCGTGGCCTTGGGGGCCGATTTGTCGCGGGCCTCCTCCTGGGCGATGCGCTTGTAGTGGTTATAGACCGCTACAGAAAGATACTTCTTGGCATCATCCTGGCCAATGACGTATTGGTCGAGATATTGCTTGATTTCGTGGGGGGTGGGTATATCCTCCTTCTTCTTGGCTACCTTGGGCTTGGCGGCGCTCCGGCTGGCGAGGGCGCGGTCGCGGGCGGTGTCGATATAGTCAATGCAGTCTGTGCAGAGGGTCAGGCCGTTGAAGACCTCCACTACGGGGGTCTCCGGAGTCTCGGCCGCGCCACACATCATGCAGTGCAGTGCTGCCTGTTTCTTTGCCATAGTTTAGTTTTCCTCTTTCTTACGGTTGTTGACCAGAATCTTATCGATCATTCCATATTCTTTGGCTTCGGCGGCGATCATCCAGTAGTCGCGGTCGGAGTCGGCGGCCACCTTGTCGAAGGGCATGCCTGAGTGGTCGGAGATGATGCGGTAGAGTTCATCCTTGAGCTTGAGTATCTCGCGGGCAGTAATCTCGATATCGGATGCCTGGCCCTGGATGCCGCCCAGGGGCTGGTGGATCATCACACGCGAGTGAGGCAGGGCGAAGCGCTTACCCTTCTCGCCGGCCACGAGCAGCACGGCTGCCATCGATGCGGCCATGCCGGTGCAGATGGTCGAGACGTCGGAGTTGACATACTGCATGGTGTCGTAGATGCCGAGTCCGGCATATACGCTGCCGCCGGGGGAGTTGATATAGAGCGAGATATCCTTGTCGGGGTCGACTGAGTCGAGATAGAGCATCTGGGCCTGGATGATGTTGGCGCTCTGGTCGCTGACCTGGGTGCCGAGGAAGATGATGCGGTCCATCATCAGGCGCGAGAAGACATCCATCTGGGTCACATTGAGCTGACGCTCTTCGAGGATATAGGGGTTGAGATAGTCGGCGCTGGGGGTGGAGAGGGCTCCGCTGCGGGCGTCGACATACTTCACATATGAGTCAAGTGTATTCGAACTCATGCCGAGATGATTGACGGCAAAGTTTCTGAAGTCGTTGTGCATAAGTATTGAATTTTACGTTAAACTGCAATCCCGGACCACTCTCCTGGGCGGAAGTGATCCGGGATGCGCGTTGCTTTGTCAAGTATCTCTCAAAATATTTTAATAAACCAATTTTGAGAGATACTTATCTTTCCCTCCCTCAAGATATAGCCGGAGAGAGGGAGTGATGGCATCACATTATTCGGCGGCTGCCTCTTCGGCTGCGGGAGCGAAGAGAGCGCGGAATTCATCGATTGTCACATCCTTTTCGTCGAGAGTCACGTTGTCCTTGATGGCGTTGTAGACCTTGAACTCGAGGCTCTGCTGGGCGAGACGCTGGCGATTGTTGCTGTCAGAGAGAATCTCTTTGGCATACTTCTCGAGAGTCTCGGCGGGCACATTGCCCATGCCGTACTGTGCAAACTGCTGCTGCACTGTGGCCTTGGCGAGGTTGATGAGGTCAGACTCCTCTACCTTCACCTCATACTGCTTGGCGATGGCCTCAGCCACGAGGTCCCATACGAGCTGGCCGCGCATTGCTGCGAAGGTCTCGTCGACGTTCTCGGCTGTGATGTTCTCATCGCGCTGCATGAGATAGTCTTTGAGCACTGCCTCGGGGAGCTCGAGCTCGCCTACGGCCTTGAGTACGTCGGCCTTGGCGTCGATCGAGAAGCGGTAGAAGCTGTCGTTCTTCAGGGCGCCGGCGATCATGTTCTTGAGTGCCTCGCGGTATTCCTCTTCGTTGTGCACCTTATCCTTGCCGAAGAGAGTCTGGAAGAACTCTTCGTTGAGCTCGGCGGGCTGCACGACGATGATCTCTTTGATCTGCATGCTGAAGTCGCCATGGTGCTCGGCAGCCTGCTCTTTGTCGATGTTGAGCATCGATGAGAGCTCAGTCTCGTTGGCCTCGCATGTGGCTGCGGGGTTGAAGATTACAGTCTCACCCACCTTCTTGCCCTCGAAGAGAGCCTCCTGGGCTTTATCCTTGAAGTATGAGGGGGCGAGGATGCCGTTCTCAACGACGATGCCACCCTCTTTGGGCTGACCATTTTCGTCGAGCTCGGTGAGCACACCCTTCACAAGAGCGTTGGGCTCAACGGCCTCGCCGGGCACCTGCTTGCCGAAGCGCTGACGGAACTGCTTGTCTTCGTTGTCTACCATCTCGTCGGTGACGGTGATGGTGTAGTAGGGTACGTGGAGATCCTTGTTGACGTGTGTGTCAATCTCGGGAGCCACACCTACCTTGAACTTGAAAGTGAATTCCTTGTTGGCGAGATTGAACTCCTCCTCCATCTTGACGGGCACGGGGTTGCCGAGCACGCGGAGGTCCTTCTCGCGGATATAATCGTAGACCACCTCGCCTACCTCTTTATTGATGACGTCATACTTCACTGCATCGCCATACTTCTTGCGGAGAAGGCCCATCGGAGTCTTGCCGGGACGGAAACCGGGTTCCGGACGGTGCTTGCTGATCTCCTTGAGCTGCTTTTCTACTTTCTCGCTATAGTCCTTCTCCTCGAGAGTCACGACGATCTCGCCGTTGACGTTGTCGAGCTGGGTGTAATTTACGTTCATTTCTTTATTTATCGGTTATTTTTATAATTTTCCTGTAGGGTTGATACCGGGAGTCCTATATATTAACACTCATGTATATTAACACTCGTGGCGCATATATAGACTCCGGGAGGCCGCCGTGAGCCGCGGTTTTTAACAACATCTAACAAAAACCGCGCCAAAAAAGGTGGTTCACTCAGTTGCAAATGCAAATTTAATACAAATTTGGCATACTTCGCTTATCGAGCTGCAAAAAACTCTTCAAACACGCGCTCTGTGTCGGCGAGGTCGGCCATGCTGCCTGTCTCGCAGGCGGAGTGCATGGCCCAGATGGCACATCCCATGTCGACTCCGGCAATGTCGAGCTGCGAGGTGAGTATATTGCCCAGGGTGCTGCCTCCGGCCACATCGGCGTGATTGACGAAGTATTGACATTCCACTCCGGCGCGCTCGCCGAGGTTGCGGAAGATGGCGTCGCCGCGCGAGTCGGTCATGTACTTGCAGTTGGCGTTGATCTTCACCACCGGGCCGCCGCCGATGACGGGGTGATTGGTGGGGTCGTATTTCTCGTTGTAGTTCGGGTGCCAGGCGTGGGCGTCGTCGGCCGAGATGAGGAAGGTGCGTTCGAGGGCGCGGTAGAAGCCAGAGGGTTCGTAGCGGTAATATGTGGCACCTTCGGGGGCGGCGTCAAGAGCGCGCTCGTCGGCGAAATACTCCGTGTGCGCCTGCCGCTCCAGGGCGATGTGGATGCGCTCGAGCAGATTGCGCAGCGTGGGGGCAGCGGCTCCCTGACGGGTGCCCGAGCCGGTCTCTTCGTTGTCGAAGATGGCCATCACGCAGGTGGCGTCAGTGTCTGGGTCGGGCATATAAACATACATTTTGTCGGACTGCTCTGCCGCTGTGATGATGGCCTCGAGGGCACAGAAGGCCATCGAGAGGTCGTCGAGGCGGGGCGACATGAGGTAGTCGAAGTTGAGGCCGACCGAGTCGCGGGTGCTGTCGACGGGATAGAGCACAGCCTCCATGCCGAGTATATCGGCGGCATTGACGCCGGCGGCTTCGGCGAGCATACTCTTCACCACCCCACCCTGCTCTTTGAGAGCTGCGAGTTCTTCGGCATTGAAGTAGCCTACCACGGGCTTCATGTCCTTCTGCACCGAGAGGGGGTTGCCGTCGTTGACACTGCGGTTGAAGTGGATGGCGAGGTGCGGGATGAGAGCCACGGGGCGTTCGAGGTCGACGAGGATGGTGCGGGGCTTGAGCGGATTGTCGCCGCGCAGCATCAGCCGGGCTGCGATCGAGAGGGGACGGTCAAACCATGTGTACATGATAGGGCCGCCATATTTCTCGACATTGAGACTCACCACTCCGCCATCGCCATATATCTCGGCGTTGGGTTTGAGTTTGAAGCCGGGGCTGTCGCTATGGGCGGCGATGATGCGGAATCCGGTTTCGGACGTGGGGTTATGTCCGGCGATGAAGGCGAAGATGGCGGTGTCGTTGCGCACCATATAGTATTTCCCTCCCGGCTTCAGTTCCCACTCGGCAGCGGGGTCGAGCTGGATGAATCCGGCGAGGTCGAGGCGGCGGCGCATGTAGTCGACGGCCATGAAGTTGCAGGGGGAAAGCTCCAGCCCCCCTTTCATGCGGATGTCGAATTCTTCGTCGGCGATGTCGGCGATGCGCTCGCGTCGGTGATCGGCCACAAGATTGTGCATCCCCCCGATTGCATAGGGTGTGAGGTCGGAGTCATGGCCGCTGCCACATCTATTGCATGATTTGCTGTTGTTTTCCATGTCAGGTTTATGTCGTTTTCAGGTTGATATGAATATGTGAGTTGATGTATGATTTACTCGGCGTCGGGGCCTTTGTAGCGCAGATTGTTGAGGGCGCGCAGCACATTGCAGAGTGTCTGGCTCCAGTACTCGCGGAATTCGGCGCTGCAGCGGCGATAGGCACCCTCGAGGGCCTCACCCTCAGTCTCCTTTACTACGGATATGAAGTTGTAGAGGGGCTGGAAGATATCGGCCAACGATTCGGATATCGAGGCTGCAATCGGTGTCTCGCTGTAGCGCATATCCTCTTCGAAGGTCTCGAGGAACACGTCGTCAGGTCCGAGCAGAGTCTCCACATGGCGGCGGATGCTCTCGTAGTAGTCTTCATCCATGTATGAGCCGTAGTAGAAGTCGTCGTCATCCTCATCCGTCTCCTCTTCGAGCGGGGTGAGACCGGAATAGTCGTCGGCATCATCCTCGTCGTGGTGGTGGTGGTGATGGTGGCAGCCGCAGTAGCAGTCGTCGTCACCACACTCTTCATCGCATTCTTCGCCATGGTGATGATGGCCGCAGCAGTCGTCGCCGCAGCAGTCGTGGTCATCTTCATCATCGTGGTGATGATGGCAACTGCAGTGGTGGTGGCCATCCTCAGCATCGGCTGATGCCAAGGCCGGAGACTCATCGGGGAATTCTGAAAAATCCAGATACAACTGGGGGAGCAGGCGGAGCATATTGACTATAAACTCGCTCTTCTCCGACTCCTGTGCGTGCTCGAGGCTGACGCAATATCGTGCGGCAAGCGCTGTGGTACCCAGGAGGCGGGTGCGCTTGCTGACATCTTTATTCTCTATCATATATCTTGTGCTGTTTTATATAGGTGGCCACTTCGGGTGAGGTCAGATGGCTGACATCGGCTCCGCTCCGCGCGAGCTCGCGCAGGCGTGTTGAGCTGATGTCGAGAAGCGGCATATCTCTCAATATAACAGATTGAGGGGGTATTTTGCTTTCCTGCCACTCTGCATCGCCAGGGCGTGGATAGACTATGAGCCGGTGATGGCGCAGAATATCTTCGGGGTCGCGCCAGCGGCTGAAGGCGCTTAGGTTGTCGCCGCCGATGATCAGACGGAATTCACAACCGGGATATGCGTGGCGCAGCTCGCTCAGGGTGACGGCGGTGAAGGTGGGGCGTGGCAGATGCATCTCGAAGTCGCTGACGCGGATGCGCTGCCGCTCTGCGGGGCCGAGTGCGGCAAGGAGCCGGCGCGTCATCTCGAGTCTTTCTCTCTCGGGGGTGATGTGGCGCCCGCTCTTGAAGGGATTCTCGGGGCTCACCATCAGCCACACCTCATCTACCCCACCCTCGCGGAGTGCGGCGCGCGCCACAGCCAGATGTCCGGCGTGTGGCGGATCGAATGTGCCGCCGAAGATGCCTATCACTCTGCGGGGGGATATGTCAGCGTGGTCTTGCATGGAGCTGATTTAAAACTTAACCGCCACTTCAATCTCTGGCGATGAAGTCGCGTATCAGTTGACCAACTTCGGCCGAGGCACGGTCGATGTCATCGTTGATCACGCGGCAGTCGTAGCTGTCGGCGAAGCTCATCTCGTAGTCGGCTTTGGCGAGTCGGGCGAGGAGGCGCTCTTCGGTCTCGGTGCCACGTCCGCGCAGACGGCGTTCGAGTTCTTCGCGGCTGGGGGGGAGTATGAAGATGGCCAGTGCACGCTCGCCATAGGCGCGTTTCACATTGAGGCCACCCTTGACGTCGATGTCCATGATTAGGTTATGACCCGAAGAGGTGACACGCTCGACTTCGCTGCGAAGTGTGCCGTAGCATGTGCCGGCATACACCTCTTCCCACTCCACAAACTCGCCACGCTCCACGCGCGCCTTGAATTCGTCGGTGGTGATGAAGTAATACTCGACTCCGTCGCGCTCCTGGCCGCGCGGCGCACGGCTTGTGGCTGAGATTGAGAATCCGAGACGCAACTCGGGGTCGTCGATTATGCGCGATATGATTGTAGATTTGCCGGTGCCCGAGGGGGCCGACAGAATTATAATCTTGCCGTTCATTGCAGTGTATATGCAGGATATTTATTTAGGGCTATACAATGGGG
>CAJTNN010000031.1 GCA_910577585.1 uncultured Muribaculaceae bacterium
TTCATCGGTGGTCTCCTTCACGAGTTCGTCGAGGATGCGGCTAAGCTGTGTGCCGAGGAACATTGAGATGATTGCCGGCGGAGCCTCATTGGCGCCGAGACGATGCTGGTTGGTGGCCGAGATGATTGTGGCCTTCATCAGCGCGTTGTGCTTATGCACGGCAGCCATTACGTTGGCTACAAATGTGATGAACTGCAGATTCTGCTCCGGAGTCTTGCCGGGGGCGAAGAGCAGCACACCCTTGTCGGTGCCGAGGCTCCAGTTGTTGTGTTTGCCGGAGCCGTTGATGCCCGCAAATGGTTTCTCATGCAGCAGCACACGGAAATTATGGCGGCGTGCCACATCACTCATAAGCGACATGAGCAGGAGATTATGGTCGTTGGCGAGGTTGGTCTCCTCATATATAGGAGCGAGCTCAAACTGATTCGGGGCCACCTCATTATGGCGTGTCTTGGCGGGAATGCCGAGTTTATGGCATTCAATCTCGAGGTCCAGCATGAAAGCCTCCACGCGGCGCGGTATGGCGCCGAAGTAGTGGTCTTCGAGCTGCTGGTTCTTAGCCGACTCATGGCCCATCAGTGTGCGGCCTGTCATCACAAGGTCGGGACGGGCAGCATAGAGAGCCTCATCCACAAGGAAGTATTCCTGCTCCCATCCGAGGAAACTGTTGACATGCTTCACCTCGGGGTCAAAGAATCGGGCCACACGCGAAGCTGCTTTGTCGACAGCATTGAGGGCCTTCAGCAGCGGAGTCTTATAGTCGAGAGATTCTCCGGTGTAGGAGATGAAGATAGTGGGGATACAGAGGGTGCCGTCGGTGATGAATGCAGGCGAAGAGATATCCCAGGCTGAGTATCCGCGAGCCTCAAAGGTATTGCGTATACCGCCGTTGGGGAACGATGATGCGTCAGGCTCCTGCTGCACGAGGAGTTTGCCGGAGAACTCCTCTACCACTCCCCCTTTGCCATCGTGGTCGATGAAGGCATCGTGCTTCTCGGCTGTGCCGTCGGTGAGGGGGTGAAACCAGTGGGTGTAGTGGCGTGCGCCGCAGTCAATGGCCCATCGCTTCATACCCTCTGCCACACTGTCGGCAAGCTTGCGCGAAAGGGGTTTCTTATTGTCGATTGCATCCACGAGTGCCTGATATGTGGCTTTCGGCAGATATTCAAACATTTTCTGGCGATTAAACACCATCTCGCCATAATACTTGTCAACTCTTTCGGAGGGTATCTTTACCTCTACCGGTTTGCGGGCCGAAGCCACCTCTACACTTTTGAATCTTAAATCTGACATAGGAAATATGAATGTCTTATTTGAAAATGCAAAGTTATAAAAAATTGTTTAGATTTCCACAATTTCACAAATTTTTATCTCCATATGCGGAGAAAATCCTTTAAAATGTTAAGCTGCCTCAACATATACGGCTGAGCTCGCCCCTACCACACCATGGCGAGATCAAGCACTATGCTGTCGGCTATCATCAATCCGGCGTCGGTGAGGGTAAGATGCCGGCCGTCGTAGTCGAGTTCCCGGGCGGCTATGTGAGGTCGGGCGGCTGAGAGTATGGCTGCAGCGTGGCGCTGACCGAAGCGGCGCCCGAAGTCGGCGATGTCGAGCCCTGGCAGACAGCGCATCTGAAGCATGAGGCGTTCCTCCATCAATTGCTCACGGGTGAGTCTCTCTTGCGTATAAAAGGGCGATGCGCTGAAATCATGGGTGAGATAGCGATGCAGGTCGGCTGGATTTGCACGGCGCAGGGAGGCACCGTCGTAGCTGTGGGCCGACGGACCGATGCCGAGATACGCCTTGCCGCTCCAATAACCGGAGTTGTGACGCGATTCGAAGCCGGCTCGGGCGTAGTTGGATATTTCGTAGTGGCGGAATCCGGCATCGCGCAGTGTGGCGGTGATGAGCCGATACTGCGCGTTGACGCTTTCCTCATCGGCCTGACCGATGCGCCCCTCTTCGAGAAGTCGGGTCAGGGCTGTCCCCTCCTCATACATCAAGGTGTAGATTGAGATGTGGCTTAGTGGAAAGCTAAGCAACCTCCGAAGGTCCTCCCCTACCTGCTCCTCATCCCCTCCGGGGAGCCCGAATATCAGGTCGGCGCAAATGTTACTGAAATTCTCACTCAGTATCTCAAGTGCGCGTAATGCCTGGCCGGAATCATGGCTACGGCCGATGCGGCGAAGCAAGTCGTCGTGCAATGTCTGTATGCCAAGACTCACCCGGTTAACCCCGGCCCTCTTCCAAGCCTCCACATGCGGCATATCTACATCATCGGGGTTGGATTCTACAGTTATCTCGCAGTAATCCGGATTGATGGCACCTGCGGCCAATTCGCGGATACCCTCCATGAGTAGCGAGAACTCTTGCGGTGGCATAAGCGAAGGGGTGCCACCGCCGAAGTATATGCTGTCGATGCTTGCGGGGAGCTCATCGCGACGCTGCTGAAGCTCTGCCAGCAGGGCATTGCGCAGACGGGGCCAGTCGGCCACGCGCGCGCCGCCACTGAAGAAATCGCAATAAATGCACTTGCGTGCGCAATATGGTATATGAATATATAGCATTACCGTAGGAAGAAGTTTGACCGGCTACTAATGCAAAATTAATAAAAAAATGTGGCTCATTACGAGCTTCACCGGTAGCTCAGCGGGGAATTCTGTACCTCATGACATAAAATTTAAGCTATGACAGTAAAAAAATCTGCCTCAATATCTTTGAAAATCATTGAAAAAGATTAAATTTGCGTTTTGTAGCCCGCAGGGTTACCGTGCCATGCACCATTGTGTGGCAAGAGCGCACGACAGGTGGAGGGGGCTGAAATCCCCCTTTTGTCAGCCGCATCGGATTCGGCAACAGGCATGCGGGAGGCGACGAACATCAAAGAGCAGAGCGGATGATAAAGAGCCCCGAAGAGAAGATGGCCATTCAGCAGGCCGAGGAAAAGAAATATGAGAAGTTGGTCGAGGAGCGCGCGCAGCGTGTCTTCGATATAATGGCGGCGCGAGCCGACAAGGAGGATATCGAACGCATCAAGGAGGCATTCCGGTTTGCGTGCGATGCCCATTGCACCCAGCGCCGCAAAAGCGGCGAACCCTACATCCTGCACCCCATCGCAGTGGCTGCAATAGCGGCGGGCGAAATCAATCTGGATGTCAATTCGGTGATTGCTGCGTTCCTGCATGATGTGGTCGAGGATACACCCCACACCATTGAGGAGATTCAACAGAAGTTTGGCGAGGATGTGGCCTTCCTGGTGAAGGTGCTCACCAAGCAGCGCAAGGAGAAGTATGAGATGTCGAAACAGATCGACAACTTCAAACAGATGCTCAACTCGGTGCAATATGATATCCGCGCCCTGCTCGTAAAACTATCCGACCGGCTGCACAACATGCGCACACTCTCGTCGATGCGCACCGACAAACAGATGAAGATAGCCGGCGAGACCGACTACTTCTACGCTCCGCTCGCCACCCGCCTCGGTCTCTATGAAGTAAAGACCGAGCTCGAAAACCTCTCGCTTAAGTTCAGATGCCCCCATGAATACAAGATTCTCGAAGACCGCATAAAGGCTGATGAGAATGCCAACCGCCATAAGCTGCAGGCTTTCATCGAGGAGATCTCGACCATATTGAGCGCCAATGGCATCAAGGCGCGTGTATTCTATGAGTATCGCAAGCCCTATTCGCTATGGCGCAAGATGAATAAATATGGCGATGACTTCGACCATCTTAAATACCGTCATTTCGTTGACATAGTCTTCAAGGAGGAGGAGGGTGTGCCGGAGAAGTCGGAGGTCCTGCGCATTTATTCTCTGCTCACCGACCGATTCAAGGAGAAACCGGGGGGCATATCCAACTATATCGACTCGCCGAAGGAGAACGGCTACCAAAGCTTCCATCTCAAACTCCTGGCCGACTATGGCCGTTGGGAGGAGGTGCACATCAGCAGCGAGCGAATGGTGAGGAACTCGAAGTATGGCTGCCTGTCAGACCGTTCGGAGGGGAATATCCGCCGGTGGATTAACAAGTTCCGCGGAGTGCTGAAAGATATCGCCCAGCATGGTCAGGATGGTACAAACTTCATCGAGAACGTAGTAGCATCGTTCTACAACGATGATATAATGACGTTCTCGCCGCAAGGGAAGCCGGTGGTGCTTCCGCAGAAGGCCACCCCCATCGATTTCGCTTATGAAATCCACTCCCAACTCGGGCGCCACGCCAAGTATTGCCGCATCAATGGACGCGTAGCCTCTATCAAGCAGCAGCTGCATCGTGGCGATATCGTAGAAATTCTCACCGATCCCGACTCGCATCCCGAGGCCGACTGGCTTGACCACTCGGTGAGCTATAAGGCGCGCCGCGCCATCACATCATATCTGTCGAAACAGAAGAAGCCTGAATTCGAACGTTGTGACCATTGCCACCCGATTCCGGGCGAGGAGGTGATAGGATTCCGTGACTCGCATGGCAAGCTGACAGTTCATAAACGCGACTGCAGTGTGGCCATACGGCTCGCATCGCAAGATGGCGACAGCATAGTGGCTGTGGACTACCGTCCCGACACCACCACATACCCCGTAGAGCTCGAAATCACCTGCATCGACCGCCGACATATGGTGATTGACATAATGGACTGCATATCTAATAATCTCAATCTAAATGTAGAGAGCCTCAACACCAGCACGACTGACTCGATTGTCACCATGAAGATACGCCTCGGCGTGCATGGTTATGAAGAGCTCAACTGCATCATGAAGGCCATCAACTCTATCCCCGACGTCGAAGAGGTCAAAGCCAGCACCCTGCACTGACCTCTCCATCACTCGATTCTACAGCACAATAACACAATAAAGGGATGCCTCACGGTGAGGCACCCCTTTATTGTTATCGTGTAAATTATCTTGAGATTAAGATTACATCATGCCGCCCATGCCGGCGCCACCCATCGCAGCGGCAGGCATTGCGGGTGCATCTGTCTTCTGCTCGGCGATCACACACTCTGTGGTGAGGAACATGCCGGCGATACTGGCTGCATTCTCCAGAGCCACACGTGTCACCTTTGCAGGATCAATCACACCAGACTCGAAGAAATTCTCGTAAGAATCTGTGCGGGCATTATAGCCAAAGTCGCCCTGACCATCCTTAACCTTCTGAAGGATAACGGCACCCTCCACGCCAGCATTCTGCATGATCTGGCGCATGGGTTCCTCGATTGCACGACGTATGATGGCGATACCGGTAGTCTCGTCGTCGTTGTCGCCCTTGAGTTCATCGAGTTTATCAAGACAACGGATGTAGGCCACGCCGCCGCCGGGCACGATACCCTCGGCGATTGCTGCGCGGGTGGCTGAGAGAGCGTCGTCCACGCGGTCCTTCTTCTCCTTCATCTCTACCTCTGATGCAGCACCGATATAGAGCACTGCCACACCACCGGCGAGCTTTGCAAGACGCTCCTTGAGTTTACCCTTGTCGTACTCAGAAGTGGTCGACTCAATCTGAGCCTTGATCTGAGCTACACGCTGGGCAATGGCGTCCTTATTACCGGCGCCGTTGACGATAATAGAGTGGTCCTTATTGACAGTCACCTTCTCAGCAGTGCCGAGATCCTGGATTGAAGCCTGCGCCAGCGACATTCCCTTAACTTCGCTGATGACCTGGCCACCTGTCAGAATGGCGATATCCTCAAGCATCTCCTTGCGACGGTCGCCGAATCCGGGAGCCTTGACAGCACAGATCTTGAGCGAGCCACGCAGACGATTTACTACCAATGTAGCCAGAGCCTCATTATCCACATCCTCTGCGATAATCAGCAGCGGACGACCCGACTGAGCCACCGGCTCAAGAATCGGCAGAAGATCCTTGAGGTTGGAAATCTTCTTATCATAGAGAAGGATATAGGGATTATCCATATCGCACTCCATCTTCTCGGTGTTGGTGACGAAATAGGGCGAGATATAGCCACGGTCAAACTCCATGCCCTCTACAACCTCTACGGTAGTCTCGGTGCCTTTGGCCTCCTCGACGGTGATGACACCCTCCTTCTTCACTTTCTTCATCGCCTCGGCGATAAGGCGTCCGATCTCCTCGTCATTGTTGGCAGAGATGCGGGCCACATTCTCGATCTTGTCGAGGTCATCGCCCACCTCGCGGCTCTGTGCGCGGATACCCTCCACCACAGCTGAGACGGCCTTGTCGATGCCACGCTTGAGGTCCATCGGATTGGCGCCGGCAGTGACATTCTTAAGACCGACATTCACGATGGCCTGGGCAAGCACTGTAGCGGTAGTGGTGCCGTCGCCGGCCTGGTCGCCGGTCTTGGAGGCTACCTCCTTCACGAGCTGGGCACCCATGTTCTGGAACTGATCCTCGAGTTCAATCTCGCGTGCCACACTCACACCATCCTTAGTGATGTGAGGCGCGCCGAATTTCTTCTCGATAATAACGTTGCGGCCTTTCGGGCCAAGTGTCACCTTCACGGCATCGGCCAGTGCGTCGACACCCTTTTTCAGCTCCTCGCGGGCTGAGATATTGAATTTGATTTCTTTTGCCATAATTGTTTCCGGAGTCACTGCTGCCTGATAGCTCTCGATTGAGAGATGCCTATCGTCGGCAGCCGCTCTCCTTGAATTTCATGTTATCAATTATTAAAGGCATGCTTCCGTGGCGATCATATGCAGCCGGCGGAAGACACCATGCCGTGTTCTCTCTAAATTTATCTGATTAGCCCACGATGGCAAGCACATCGCTCTGACGCATCATGAGATACTTGGTGCCCTCGAGTTCGATCTCAGTGCCGGCATATTTGCCGAAGAGCACCTCCGCACCTACGCTGAGCACCATCGGCTCATCCTTGGTGCCGTCGCCTGTGGCTACTACCTTACCCTTGAGGGGTTTCTCTTTTGCTGTGTCAGGAATGATGATTCCGCCAAGAGTCACCTCTTCGGCGGGTGTGGGCTCGATGAGCACACGGTCAAACAAAGGTTTGATATTCATGGTTCAGTATTGAAATTTAAGTTTTTCTTCGTTATCTTGAAGCAGCGCATTGCTGCGCGCGCCGCTTTCATATATATGATTGCAAATATCGTGCCAAAGTTATAACATCTCGTGGCCATGGATTGTTGCACCGGCGACGCACTTGCACCCCTATAAATCATTCCGGCACGTATAGCAAAAAAACAAGACACCGGAATCGCATCAATCCTTGGCGACTCCGGTGTCAATCTTATCTCTATCCTATTGCCACTGAGACAAAAGGGGCATCATTTACTTCTGAAGAATATATGTGCGGTGGGGAGCGAGATAGCCATGCAGCTTGCCACCCTTCACTTTGAACTCCTTGCCATAGACCACATCTTTATATGTGCCGTCCGAAAGTCCGGTGGGGAGCTCAAGCGCAGCCGCATTCTGGCTGATATTGACAATTGCGGCACCTTTCTTGCCACGGTTGACAAGAAGCACCTTGCCATCTTCCGACACCTGGATATCCTCTTTCTGTCCATTCATGGCCTGACGGAATTTGTTGACCGCAGCCACCTCGGGGTGCATGAACTCATCATTGCCACGCGCGCCAAGCACATTATCGCCCCAGTAGGCCTGACGTGTGCTTCCGGCCGGACGGCTGAAAAAGAGGGGCACACCATTCTGACGTGCTGTAAGGAACACCCATGCAGTGCGTATCTGCTCATCAGTCAGACCGGCCGACTCATGATGATTGGCATATGTGTCGTGGCTCTCAACCCATGTGGTGAGATATTCAGGAGCGGCTGAGTGGCACCAGTTCTTGACATCTATACCCTTGGCGCTACCCTTCTCGAGCATCTCGCGCAGCACATAGCCGTAGCTCGACGCAGTCTGACCGAAGTAGTCGGCATATTCAGCCTCAGGCACATTGCGGTCCTGAAGCACCTCGCCATACACAAAGAGTGAATCATAAGGCACTGCCAGTTTCACACCCTTCACAGCCTTGCGGCCTGTGGCCACATCCCAGAAATCATTCTCCTTCACACCCGCTTTGGTGTCGACCGGATCCGAATGCACGCCGATATGCTTGGCGGTGTCATAACGGAAACCGCGCACACCGAGTGACAACAGGTCGTTGACAAACTCCATGTAGTATTTCTGGAAAAGCGGATTCTCAGTGTTCACATCCGGCAGAGCGCCCGAGCCCCAGAGAGTGCACTGATAGCGATCGTTGTAATCGCGCACCGGGTTGAGGCCCTCTGAATGAAACATCTTGTCGCGGCCACCCACAGCCTTGTAGAAATCTTCCGACACGGCATCGATGTCGAAGGCAGTATGATTGGGGAGCACATCGACGATGACCTTCACATTATACTTTGCGGCAGAGTCCATCATCACCTTCATCTGGTCGCGCGAACCCACAATCTGGTTGCCGATCTTCCAATCTGTAGGCTGATAATAGTAATACCAGTTACCCTCGGTGACATTGTCGTCGAATATTTTCTTTGAGCTACCCTCCGGATTATAGCACTGCTGCACCGGCGAGGTCTGCACCATCGTGAAGCCAGCATCGGCTATATTCTTCATGTTCTCCGCGATGGTGGGGAAGTTCCAGCTCCATGCGTGAAGGATAGTCTCTGTATTGGTGGCGTCGGGATTATGAGTGACGCGGTCTTTTGCTATTGCGGGCGATGCGGCCATCACTGCGGCCATCGCGCCGAGAAGGATCTGAGTCTTCATCGTATTGATGTTGTGTTCGATAGGAAGTTATTGATTATTTCTTTAAGTAACTTGCTTTTGATAGTAGGCCATGCCCCGTAACAGGAACTCAGGCTTATCAGTAAGCCATATGCCGTGAATAAGGCTCCCCTGCAAAGAGCCTCCTTGGAGCATGAATCAGTTGATGATGCGTTTGGCTCCGATGTAGCGCGGCACGTAATATCCCTCAAATTCGCTGATTTTCACACCGCGTATCGAGGCATGGATAAATTTAAACTTACCGGTCTCATTATCGGCTGACACCACGATGCCCACATGACCCACATTCTTGCCGCTGCTGCGGGAGGTAAAGAACACGAGGTCCCCCTTGCGCAGGTCATGACGGTCAACGGGAGTCCCCTCCAGATACTGGGCACGCGAGCTTGGCGAAATCGAATAGCCAAACTGTCGATATACATAGCTCGTGAAGCCAGAGCAATCGAAAGCCGACGGACCTTTTGCACCATGCACATAGCGCTTGCCGATATGCTGGCGCCCCTCGTCGAGAAGATCGTCGAGCAGGCGGGATGTCTCTGCTGAGAGTGCGTCGGTAGCCACCGTTGCCTCACGGGTGGACACGACAGTCTTCACCATGTCGGTGATGACTGATTTATCTATTCTTGATTTATTATTGGCCAGCAACGCCTCATGGGCCGCAGCATGTGCGGAATGTGCAGTTTTATGATTCTCTGCCGAACACGTCAGCGAGAGGGCTCCCATAAGAAGCGCGGAAAAAAGAATTCTAAAATTTTTCATGTCTTAGGATCAGAGGGTACGGAAGTCGCAATCCCCTCTTGGGTTATTTTCCTCAAAATTACAAAAAATCGCATTTTTACACAAGTCTATCTGCCGCAAATCAACTTTTTCAACACCCTAAATTTTAAAACTTTAACATTTTGCACACATCCACCAAACTTGTGCTGCACACATCCCGCAAATCTGCGCAGCACACCTCCGGCCAAACTGTGCACCCCCCACCCCAAGCATTTGCCAAATACCAAAAAAATATGATGGCCACCTTCACAGGCGGCCATCACACGAGTATTTTTTTTATAATACTTTCAAACTAACCTAACATCATGAAACGATTCTTTTTCCTTTCTGTCTATATAACCACCGTCATTACGGTTTTGTTCTGAGTCCCACATTTTTTTCACAAAAAAGTCGGATGCCATCCGCTGCTTAAATATTCAGATATCCTTTAAGAGTTTCTACATAGTTTGCAAATGCCTTGCGACCTACGTTTGTGACTCTACACACAGTTCTGGTCCTTTTGCCGACAAAACCTTTCTCTATGCTGATGTATCCGACGCTTGAAAGTTTATCGAGCTGCACACTCAGATTTCCCGCCGTCGCTTCTGTTTTTTCTTTAAGAAAGAGAAAATCAGCCTCGTCAACATTCATCAGAATCGACATTACAGCAAGACGTAGTTGCGAATGCAATATCGGATCAAGCTCTTTCATCGATTTGCCTTGCTTTATAGTTGATAATATGACCTGGGATAATCATCATGCATATAAAAGCAATGATGAAAACGGGCATAATCCATGTCGCCATCAACGCTATGTCAGCCGCGATGCAACATGTCACGAAGATGCCTGCCGCCATTCCTATGCTTCCACCCACTACAAGAGAGTTTTCGTTGAGGATTATACCATTGGCCATTTCAGCAAGCGACACGACTATAAGAGCAAATACAAACATTGCCGCCCACGCATCTGCACCCGCCACAAAAAATAGCGCAAGGCAGCACACTGTTGTGAGGATTGCCGCATATCCTACGACCGACCATAGACGCGATATTATGCGGTCGGTATAAGTTTTGGCTCCCTTCTTGATAGCTTTCTTCCTTGCCATTACCGGGGTTGCGATACCTCCGATTATCCATATAAGGTACCACAACCAGTTTATAGCCGGATTGTGAGTCAAGCTCAGCAACACCCAGACAAGCACACTGACACCGAGTGTGAGATATCCCCACAACAGCAGGAGATTCCCCTCTCCTAAATTGTAACGTTCTTTTGTGCGGGCGATCATAGAGGTTATGATTTCGATACTCTCTCGCTCGCTGATTCTTCTGTCTTCCATTTTGAATTTATTTGAAGTTTATAAATCGGTTTATAAAATAAACCTTATGTTGTAAAAAAAAATAGACCGCACTACTTTGCTGTCTGATTTTTCAGTTGCAAAATTAATACGGTTTATAATATAAACCAAATTTTCTTTAATTTTTTCAAAAAAAATATTTAAGGATTTTGCACCTCAGCCGATTAATTGAAATCAATCACACGAATAGGTGGGGGAAGATACCTACAGATACCCCCAGAATAGCTGCGGATTGGTAGTTTTTGGTGATTCGGATAAAAATGGCTAAATTTGTAAGAATGTTTCACTAACCGGTATCCTGCCAGCTGAGCTATTCTCAATAGTTGGGCGCGGCAGCCGCAACTACGGCTCCTAAACCCTCGATTACACCAGGGTCAAATCACGCTGACAAAGCGAGATAGCATCAGCCAGCGATACTCTTGTCTGTGAATGATTACAGTCTTCGACAAATGGTTACAATAAATAATTTAGGTGTGGAGTTTTCCGCACGCCCTCTATTCTCGGATGTGTCGTTTGTGGTCAATAAGAACGACCGCATTGCACTCGTAGGCAAGAATGGCGCCGGCAAATCGACACTTCTCAAAATTCTGGCCGGTATGCAGTCGCCAACCACAGGGCAGATTGCGGTGCCGAATGATGTCACTATCGGCTATCTGCCGCAGGAGATGAAGACATCTGACGACACCACTCTTATCAACGAGACCCGCAAGGCATTCTCCGACCACATAAGCCGCCAGCATGAACTCGACCATCTCAACGCCGACCTCGCAGCCCGCACAGATTACGACTCTGAAGACTACGCGCGTCTGATAGAGAAAATAAGTTTCCTCTCAGAGCGCATAGCCATGGAGAGCTCTGACAATATGGAGGCAGAGATGGAGCGCACTCTCACAGGTCTGGGCTTCAAACGCTCTGACTTTGACCGCCCCACCTCGGAATTCTCGGGTGGCTGGCGTATGCGCATCGAGCTCGCCAAACTACTTCTGAAACGCCCTGACCTGCTGCTGCTTGACGAGCCCACCAATCATCTCGACATCGAGTCGATACAGTGGCTCGAACAGTTTCTGGCAGGCAAGTCGAATGCCGTGTTGCTCGTGAGCCACGACCGTGCATTTCTCGACAATGTCACCAACCGCACTATTGAAATCAATTGCGGTCACATATATGATTATAAGGTGAACTACTCGAAATTCGTAGAGCTGCGCAAGGAGCGCGTCGAGCAGCAGATGCGTGCCTACGAGAATCAGCAGAAGCAGATAGCCGATATACAGGCATTCATCGAGCGATTCCGCTATCAGGCCACTAAAGCGGTTCAGGTGCAGAGCCGCATCAAGCAGCTTGAGAAAATAGTGCCAATCGAAGTGGATGAGGTCGACAACTCGCGTCTGCGACTGAAGTTCCCGCCGGCTCCGCGCAGCGGCGATTTCCCGCTTATACTTGAGAATGTAGGGAAAGCCTACGGGGACCACCAGGTGTTTGACCATGCCGAGTTCACGATACGCCGCGGCGAGAAGGTAGCCTTTGTAGGCAAAAACGGCGAGGGTAAATCTACGCTTGTGAAGTGCATCATGGGGGAAATCCCTTTCACTGGCCACCTCAAGATAGGCCACAACGTGAAGATAGGATACTTCGCACAGAATCAGGCACAACTGCTCGATGGCGAAATCAGTGTCTTCGACACCATCGACCACGTGGCCACCGGCGACATTCGCCTTAAAATACGTGACTTGCTCGGAGCCTTCATGTTTGGCCGCGACGACGTCGACAAGAAGGTCAAGGTGCTCAGCGGAGGCGAGAAGACACGCCTTGCGATGCTCAAGCTCCTCCTCGAACCGATGAATCTTCTCATTCTCGACGAGCCCACCAACCACCTCGACATGCGCACCAAAGATATACTCAAAGATGCCATAAAGTCATTCGAGGGCACAGTGATTGTGGTGAGCCACGACCGTGACTTCCTCGATGGGCTCGTAGAGAAAGTTTATGAGTTCGGTGGCGGCAAGGTGCGTGAAAACCTTGGAGGCATCTATGAGTTCCTACGCTCAAAGCGCATCGCCGAGCTTTCTGAGCTCGAGAAGCGCCCGGTGGCCACCTCGACAGCCCAGCCGCGACAGGAGCCGAACCCTCAAGCCTCCGCCCCCACGGCCGACAACTCCGCCACATCAGCTGCACCCGCTCTCTCATACGCTGAGCAGAAGGAGCGCGACAAGATCATACGCAAGGCTGAACGCGCCGTGAAGCAGGCCGAAGAGAAAATCACTCAACTTGAGGCCGAGATTGCAGAGATGGAGGCTAAGATTGCCGCCGGAGAGTGCGGTCAGGACTTCCTGGCTAACTATGCGGCCACACAAGATAACCTCCAGACTGCCATGACCCAATGGGAGGAGGCAAGTGAGGAGGCCGAGCGTCTGAAACTTTCGTAACCTCATACGAAGTTGTATAAACTTCAATAAGCGTGTCTGAACTTCAATAAACGCGAACCCTTATCTGATACCAATTTAATAATCTTTCTATGTTTAAAAGAATCTTTATGATGACAGCGATTTCAATTCCTATGATGGCCATGGCGCTCAACCCTGGCCGTGGAATCGATCGATCCAACCTCAATGCTGAGGCTGACCCGAAAAGCGACTTCTATGAATATGCCTGCGGAGGGTGGATGAAAGAGCATCCGCTCACCGGCGAGTATGCACGCTACGGCATGTTTGACTATCTGCGCGACAATGCCCGCGACCAGCTTAAGGAGCTCATCACCACGCTCAAGGATAACCCGGAGTCGAAGGTGAAGGGTTCTAACGCTCAGAAGGTGTGCGATATATATGAGATGGGTCTCGACACTGAGCGCCTTAACCGCGAGGGGGCCGCTCCGCTCAAGCCCTATCTCGACAAGGTGGCAACCGTAAACCACGCGAATCTCGCCGAGATGCTCGGTTGGCAACACTCCGGCATTGGTGGTTCATTCTTCTCTACAGGTGTGGGCTCTGACTACAATGACGCCAACATGAATATCCTGCACACCGGCGAGACCGGCCTCGGACTCGGCGACCGCGACTACTACCTCGAGGACACCGAAGAGAATGCACGCATCCTCGCCGCCTACGACAACTACCTGCAGACAGTGGCACGCCTCGCCGGATTTGCCGATGAGGATGCAGCACGCATGGCCGCCAACACAATCGCTCTGGAGAAGGACTTCGCCGCTGCCATGATGACCCGCGAGCAGCGCCGCACTCCCACCCTGCGCAACAACGTGATGACCTACACCGACTTCAAGCAGAAATACCCCAACTTCGACTGGGACACATATTTCGCATCAATCGGCATTCCGACACCCGAGAAGCTCAACGTGGGCTCTGTGAAGTATATGGAGTTCATCAACGACTATCTTCCGAAACTCTCTGACTCGCAGATCCGCGATTTCATGACGATGGAGACAATTTGCGACGCCACCAGCCTCCTCAGCGAAGACTTCACCAACGCTGACTTCGAAATGTTTGACAAGATTCTCTCCGGTAAGCAGGAGAAGGAACCCCGCTGGAAGCGTGCCATGACCATCCCCAACTCAATGTTCGGCGAGGCCATCGGTCAGCTTTATGTGCAGAAGCACTTCCCTGAGGCCAACAAGCAGGCGATGAAGAAGCTCGTCGAGAATCTGCGCGTGGCTCTCGGACAGCATATCGACAACCTCCCCTGGATGAGCGATGAGACCAAGCGTCGCGCCCACGAGAAGCTCGCCACATTCACAGTCAAAATCGGTTACCCCGACAAGTGGAAGGATTATTCGGAAATCAACATCGACCCCTCGAAGTCATATCTTGATAATGTGATTGAGGCCTCACGATGGTATTCTATGGACAACTACCGCAAGATGGGCAAACCGGTCGACAAAGATGAGTGGCATATGACACCCCAGACCGTAAACGCCTACTACAACCCCACCACCAACGAGATCTGCTTCCCGGCCGCTATCCTCCAGCCCCCGTACTTTGATCCGGAGGCTGACGATGCTCTCAACTATGGTGCTATTGGCGTGGTAATCGGTCATGAGATGACCCACGGATTCGACGACTCAGGTCGCCAGTATGACAAGGATGGCAATCTGAGTGATTGGTGGCAGTCCGAGGATGCCGATAAATTCAAGGCGCTTGCCGACGGTCTTGCCGCACAGTTTGACGCAGTGGAGGTGCTTCCGGGCGTGCATGCCAACGGCCGCTTCACTCTCGGCGAGAATATTGCCGACCAGGGTGGCCTGCGCGTGGCCATGACTGCCTACCGCAATTCGCTCGACGGCACAGAGGCTGAAGTTATCGACGGGCTGACCCCCGAACAGCGTTTCTATCTCGCCTACGCAGGTCTATGGGCCGGCAACATCCGCGATGAGGAGATTGCACGTCTCACTAAAATCGACCCCCACTCGCTCGGACGCAACCGCGTCAACGTCACTCTGCGCAACATCGCCCCCTTCTTCGAGGCATTCGGCATCGGTGAGTCTGACGCCATGTTCCGCCCCGAAGCTGAGCGTGTGGTGATTTGGTAATGAGCGCCGTATCCCAACAACCTCTATAATCCCTTCAATCTACATAACCCTGCGGCCCGCGACACTACCTGTCGAGGCCGCAGGGTCAAATATTTCACCGCTTTTGAAGCTTTACATATATATATGAAACTCTACGGATTAATCGGGCGCAAACTCGGCCATTCATTCTCGGCCCGCTATTTTAACTCAAAATTTGCCGATGAAAATATCGATGCGCACTATGACCTGCACGAAATCGAGGATATAGCACAGCTTCCCGGCCTCATCGCGGGGTTGCCGGCATTGCGTGGGCTTAATGTGACGATACCATATAAGCAGGAGGTGCTCCCCTATCTGCATTCACTCACCGATTCAGCCAAAGAAATCGGGGCGGTCAACACGATACGCGTCGTGCAGCACCCCGGACTTCCTCCGCGCCTTTCCGGCCACAACACAGATGCTCCCGGATTTTCAATGGCTATCGAACCATTGCTTTGCGGACGCCGCAAAGCGCTTGTACTCGGTCAGGGGGGCGCATCGAAGGCAGTAATCCACGCACTGCGCCGTCTGGGTATCTGTGTGACGCGAGTATCACGCACCAAATCCGACACTACCCTCACCTATTCCGACCTCTCACCTGAGATAATGGCCGAGCATGATATAATCGTAAACTGTACTCCGCTCGGCATGTATCCTGACGTGGAATCGGCTCCGGATATTCCCTACGAACTTCTATCATCGCGTCATCTCTGCTTCGACCTCGTCTATAACCCCGAGACCACAGAATTCATGCGTCGCGCGGCGCAACGCGGCGCCATTGTCAGCAACGGTCTGCAGATGCTCATCAACCAAGCTGAACTCGCATGGCGTTTCTGGAATGAGGGTGAGACTCGCCGCTATATGTCGCGCCACATCGAACTGCGCTACGCTGACGGAGCCACCGAGATTCACACCCTCGCCATTGCCGCTGTGCATCGCGATGCATCCGGCGAAATCACCGATGTCCAGATCACCCCCTTCACGCATGAACTCCCCT
The DNA here is from genome assembly GCA_910577585.1 of uncultured Muribaculaceae bacterium. Classification (GTDB taxonomy): domain Bacteria; phylum Bacteroidota; class Bacteroidia; order Bacteroidales; family Muribaculaceae; genus Lepagella. Next base: position 16,383 of record CAJTNN010000031.1, read on the forward strand.
CTGTAGAATACCTCGACACCCCCTTGATTCTCAATCTCCCCTATCCTCATCCCTGATGCTCCTACATCGCAGCCATACCGAACGTAGCCACGGTCAAACCGCTAATCTACCCCATGAAACTGAAAATACCAACTCTCCTTTTACGCTCTTTCCAGTCGACCTAAGGATTATAAAAAAATTTTCTGAAAAAAATGCACCTCGTCGAACCATCACACGCCGAAGGATGTTATATTGTCAGAAAGAAGATAAATCGTTTCATGATGTTAGGTTAGTTTGAAAGTATTATAAAGAATACGCAAAGAGGGCCGCCTGTGAAGGTGGCCCTCTTTGTCAATCTACCCCACGGTGAAGATGAATATATGGCTATTGGTCGATCTTGCCAAAAGCCTATGTATCTCGCAATAATCGGCAACTTCTTGGGTGTTTAATTTGCCCCGCTATTTATCGTAGTCAGTATGATTGAGAGAAGCAGCAGCGCTGAAGCCGGAAGCAGCAGGGGCATGAATGGGGGCGGCGAATCTCCGTATCTCACCAGGTCGCCACGCGGAATGGCTCCGGGCAGACAGGGAGCCGTCGAGCGGCGCCAGTGCAGCGAGAGGGCGAGCAGTGCGAGTCCACCTATCCAGCACCAAACTATCAAAGATGTCACCTCTACAGTGAGCGCCGAGCCCCGCATAGCCCCGGTCAATCGATACATCCACCTCGGCAACTCCTCGAGCCATACCGCCAAAGTTGATACATCAACCCCCAGCCAATGCAGCAGAAGCAAACCGCTGCCTGCCACAAGAAACAGAGGCAACAACGGAAGAATCACCAGATTGCTGACCATGAAATGCACCGGCACAGATGAGAAGTAGTAGGCCGTAAGCACCCACGTGGCTCCGGTGGCCACCAATGTGGTCAGAGCCATCGAACTAAGGCGATAGGCCACCGGATGATTACGATGGTCGACGGGTATAAGGGGTTCGACAAAGAGTGTGAGCGCGGCCACACATGCAAAACTGAGCTGCAATCCCACATCCCATAAAGCCACCGGATTGACCAGCAAAATAAGCATCGTGGCAAAGCAAAGCATCGAGAACGCATTGCGACGCCGCTCGGTCATCACCGCCAGCGCCACGAATGAGAACATCAACGCGGCTCTGAGTGTAGAGAAGTGCACGCCGCTAAGCAGCACAAATATCCACACTCCCGCAAGCACCAATGCATATCGCACTCTCCGGCCATGCCAAAGATTAAGGGGCATCGTCAGCCACAGCAGCACCACAGTCAGAATCCCCACATGCATTCCACTCACAGCTATCGAATGCGCCACGCCGGCATCGCGCATGCTGCCAATCTGCGCCTGGTCGAGTCCACCCGTGTCGCCGGCAAGGAGGGCGCGCAGCAGCCCCGTGGTGTCGCGTCCAAGCGGACTGCGCTCAATAAAGATAATGAAGTCATCGCGAAGTGCCGACACCCTGTTGTGAAGTGACCCACGTCGAGAATCATCCACCGTCTGAGGCCTACCGAAAATACGCAACATATACCCCGCACCACCAGGCCGCGAATTCTCCAGTCGCCTGACTGTGGCGCTTATATGCAGTATGTCGCCGGGTAATCGATGCTCCGCAGGATCAAGATAGAGATAACCCCTCATTCCGCGACATCTCACCGGACTTGAGGCATTCTCAACCCCGGCCGTAACATAATCAAGGATATCCACCAGATAACGGTCGCCCGAGGTCATGGCCACACGCTCACGCACCCTTACGGTGAATCCGGCCTCAAGATTATCTGGCAGCCCCGATGGCCACTCAAGAGAACGCGCCACATCGCACACCCCTATGCCTATAAACACAAGACAAGGCCACACATAGTGTAGCCTTGTCGCATATGTAAAGTTCAAAGGATTCCGGCGAATCATCACCGCGATAAGCAGACGCACTGCCACACCGGCACATATCACCGCCAGCCCCGTCAACCACGTGGCACCATAATACCCCGCGATTATTCCGGCTGCCAGACTTGTCAATATAAGCGCCGCGCGATTCATTACCGCTGTGAGATTGAATCAGCAGACGTGTCAGCCGGCTTCGGTTTCGGACGCGGGCCGGAGTATCTGCGCTGCCCCCAGGCATTTCCATAAGCCACAGAGTCGAAGGGCAATTTCAGGAGTATTATGCTGTCAGCCCACATGGGGCGGGCACGCCTCGGCACTCTTACCACACCGAATATGCGACGCGCATCGAGCGCCGTATCGCTGACAAGAGTCTGGTCGAGCTTGCGGTCGGCACCCACACTGCGCTGGGCCACAACCGATGTACCATCAGCATACTCTATGCCAAACATCACCTCAGCCTCGCCACCCGCGCTCAGACTCATCTTGAACTGCAGGCGCTCACCCTTCTCAACCGCGTCGCCGGGAATCTGGAATACCAGGGCCTCACTATCGGCCAACGGCGAGAACCATATATGCCCCGGCAGCGCCCAGATATCATTGAGAGGCTGCTCATCCATCTGCGATGTGCCGGCGATTTTGCGCCGTTGATTCTCCAGGCGCTTTCCTACATTGGCATACAGCTTGTAGTAGTCATCAAGATTGCGGGCATACCAGCTGTAGGTGCTGTCGAGACTCTCATGGTCTACACCATGCCGCGCAAGCACGCGGTCGCCGATTGTGCGGCGCACACTGTCGGGCAAGTCGCGGGCCTCGCCGCTGCGGTCGTAGGCTTCGGCAAGCATCATGTCGGCAAGCAGACTCTCCATCTCGCGATCGGAGAGCACACCATCCGGACGCCCCGAGCACCCTCCGGCCAAAAGCAAAGCGGCCATCGAGGCTGGCATTATGAGTCGGCTGAGTCGATTTACTCCCATTATTGCGCTTCGATTGATATTCTACTTGGCAGCTGAGCTGCGTTTACCCTTCGCATCATCCTCCTCTCCAAACAGAGTCTTGAAGACCCTTCCGGCCTCGGATGAATAGAAGAATAACATCAGCAGCACACCCACCGTGATGGCAGCATCCGCGATGTTGAAGATATACTGAAAGAACTCAAACTCTCTGCCACCTACGCCGGGCACCCAATCGGGCCAGGTGAAGCTGAAGAGGGGAAAGTAGAGCATATCCACCACACGCCCCTGAAACCATCCGGCATAGCCGCCATCGACCGGGAACATTGTGGCCATCTGCGGCGGATAAGGATTGTTGAATATCTCGCCATAGAAGACACAGTCGAAGATATTACCCGCCGCACCCGCTATGATAAGCGCGAACGCCACGAGGAAACCCATCTTCACACCTCCGGCCATACGGATTACCTTAGCCATAAGCCAGCAGAATATGCCCACGGCTATGATGCGGCCGAAAGTGAGCACATACTTGTTAAACCACTCCAGGCCGAAGGCAAACCCATTGTTCTCGATAAACCGCAGATGAAACCAGCTCGTCAGCGGCATATCCTCGCCCATATAGAAATGAGTCTTGACCCATATCTTGAGCCATTGGTCGGCTATGACCACCAGCGCTATGATAGCCGCCACAATCCAGGAGGTACGCACGACGTCACCCCCCGGTTGTGTCGGATTTTCATTTCTACGGCTCATCGCTTCTCAACGCACGCTTTTACTGCAAGTCCGTCGATATCAAGGTCAGCGCCGCCAAACTCACCCTCAGCGAGGATAAGTTCATCGGCGAGCACCTGGCTCTTGATGTAATCTCCGAAGGCCTCCACGGCGGCTCTCACCTCAGGCAGGTCAGAGAGTGTCACCTTCACACGGTCGGTGATTTCGAAGAGGCTCGACTTGCGGATATTCTGTATGCGGTTGATGAGTTCGCGGGCCATACCCTCATTCTTGAGTTCGGGAGTGACGGTCACGTCGAGCGCCACTGTCACATTGCCATCGCTGCCCACGAGCCATCCGGGGATATCTTCGGGAATAATCTCCACATCCTCAAGTGTCACTACCGGCGCATCCGGCAGAGCGGCGAATGTGAACTCTCCGTTCTTCTCCAGCTCCATGATGTCGGCCTGCGGCATCTCGGCTATCGCTTTGCCGAGCTGCTTCATGATCTTGCCGAATTTGGGACCGAGCTTCTTGAAGTCGGCCTTGACACGCTTCACCAGACCACTCTCTTCATTTGACACGATCTTCACCTCCTTCACATTCAACTCGGCAGCAAGCAGGGGCGAGATAGCCTCGACATCTGCATGCTGGGCGGCATCCATCACCGGCACGAGCAGAGTCTGCAGCGGCTGACGCACCTTCAGATTCACCTTGCGGCGCAGTGCGAGCACATTTGATGTGATGACCTGCGCCAGGCGTTGACGCTCCTCAAGTGTGAGGTCGGTCAATGCCGGATCGGCCACCGGGAAATCAGTGAGATGCACCGATGCGAAGCCCGAAGGATCGCGCAGGGGCTCTGTCAGGTCAAGCCAGAGTCGGTCGGCGAAGAAGGGCGCGAACGGAGCCATCAGCTGGGCCACTGTGGTCAGACACTTATAGAGAGTCTGATATGCAGCCAGCTTATCCTCATCCATATCACCACCCCAGAAGCGCTTGCGATTGAGACGCACATACCAGTTCGAGAGATTGTCGCCCACGAACTCCTCGATGGCGCGGGCGGCACGGGTGGGCTCGTAATCATCCAGAGCCTCCGACACCTCCTTGACCAGAGTGTTGAGAAGCGAGAGAATCCAGCGGTCGATCTCCGGCCGGCGCTCTACCGCCACCTCAGGCTCACCACCGGTGAAGCCATCAAGATTGGCATACTGTGCGAAGAACTTATAAGTGTTGTAGATTGTGGCGAAGAGCTTGCGGCTCACCTCAGCCACACCCTCTTCATCATATTTCAGATTATCCCAGGGCTGGGAATTGGATATCATATACCATCTTACGGGGTCAGAACCGAAACGCTCGATGTTGTCAAACGGATCCACAGCGTTGCCAAGGCGCTTCGACATCTTGTTGCCATTCTTGTCGAGCACAAGGCCATTTGAGATGACGGCCTTATAGGCCACACTGTCGAATACCATGCCGGCGATGGCATGGAGAGTGAAGAACCATCCGCGGGTCTGGTCGACACCTTCGGCGATGAAATCAGCGGGGTATACCTCGCGTGAATCCAGCAATTCCTTATTCTCAAAGGGATAATGGATCTGAGCATAAGGCATCGCGCCGGAATCAAACCACACGTCGATAAGGTCAGTCTCGCGGTGCATCTCGCGTCCTGTGGGGCTTACGAGCACTATCTCATCCACATACGGGCGATGCGCATCTATTCTGTCGTAATTCTCCTTCGAATAGTCGCCGGGCACGAATCCTCTCTTCTTCCACGGATTCTCAGCCATCACACCTGCGGCTACAGCCTTCTCCATCTCGTCATAGAGCTGCTGATAGGAGTCGATGATCATCTCCTCCTTGCCATCGTCGGTGCGCCATATCGGCAGCGGTGTACCCCAATAGCGTGAGCGCGAGAGATTCCAGTCCTGCAAGTTCTCGAGCCACTTGCCGAATCGGCCGGAGCCGGTGGTAGCGGGTTTCCACTTGATATTGCCGTTGAGGCTGATCAGATTGTCGCGCGAGGCGGTGGTGCGGATAAACCAGCTGTCAAGCGGGTAATAGAGCACCGGTTTGTCGGTGCGCCAGCAGTGCGGATAGTTGTGCACATGCTTCTCGATACGGAATGCCTTACCTTCGGCCTTAAGTTCGAGCGAGAGCACGATGTCAAGATTCTCAGCCTTTGAGGCAGCCTCCTCATCAAACTTGCCACCTTCGTTGAAGCGCGGGTCGTAGGCATTCTTCACAAAGTCGCCTGCATGGCGCGAATACTCAGCCACATCCACACATTTCTCTACGAAAGCGGGAGCACACTCATCGAGCGCATAATACTTACCCTGCAGGTCCACCATCGGGCGCGTTTCGCCGCGCTTGTTGATGATGAAGAGCGACGGGATGTCGGCAGCCTTGGCCACCTTGGCGTCGTCGGCACCGAATGTGGGGGCGATATGCACTATGCCAGTGCCATCTTCAGTGGTGACATAGTCGCCGGGGATAACACGGAAGGCGCAGTCGGCCAGCTCTACAAAGCGGTCGCCGGCCACCTCAAATGTGCGCTCAGGATGAGCCTCAGCCTGGGCCACCACATAAGCCGGAGCATGGTCATCGACACGCTCGCAAGGTTTCACCCACGGCATCAACTGGGCATAATGCATGCCGGTCAGTTCATCGCCGCGCCATTTGCCCACAATCTGATAAGGCACCACCTTGTCGCCCTTCTTGTAGTCTTCAAGCGGCATTGCGGCACCCTCGGCCTTGAAATAGCTTGCCACGAGCACCTCGGCCATCACGGCAGTGATGGGCTCACCGGTGTAGGGGTTGTAAGTGCGCAGGGCTACGTAATCGATTTTCGGGCCCACACAGAGTGCGGTGTTCGAAGGCAATGTCCAGGGTGTTGTGGTCCAAGCCATGAAGCAGGGTGTGCCCCATCCGGTCATCTCCTTCTTCGGGTCGAGAATACGGAAGAGTGCTGTGGCTGTGGTATCCTTGACATCGCGGTAGCAGCCGGGCTGGTTGAGCTCATGTGTAGAGAGGCCGGTACCGGCAGCCGGAGAATAGGGCTGGATGGTGTAGCCCTTATAGAGATAGCCCTTCTTGTAGAGCTGGGCCAGAAGCCACCAGAGGGTCTCTATATATGCGTTGTCATAGGTGATATACGGATTCTCAAGATCGACCCAATAACCCATCCGACGGGTGAGGTCGGTCCATTCGCGGGTGTATTTCATCACCTCGCGGCGGCAGGCAGCGTTATAGTCATCGACGCTGATTTTCTTGCCGATATCCTCCTTGGTGATGCCCAGAGTTTTCTCCACGCCGAGTTCCACGGGGAGACCATGGGTGTCCCAACCTGCCTTACGCTTCACGTGGAATCCCTTCATCGTCTTGTAGCGGCAGAAGATATCCTTGATGGTGCGGGCCATCACATGGTGGATACCCGGCATGCCGTTGGCCGATGGCGGACCCTCGTAGAACACGAAAGTCGGCTCCCCTTCGCGGGCTTTCATACTCGCTTCGAAGAGGGAGGCAGCCTCCCATGCTTCGAGCATTTCACGATTTATCTCAGAGAGATTCAGCTGTTTGGTGCGCTCTTTGAATTTTGACATATACTATGGAGGATATTGTTATCGTTTAGGTGCTTTGCAACCCTTAAGACCACCTTTCAGACCACCCTTCACGCCACCTTTGGTGCCTCCGCCCATGGCGAAGATATTCTGGTCGTAGGTGAAGGTCTTACGGTCGGTCTCACGTTTGCGGCGCAGCGCGAGCTGCACGAGGCGGTCCATCAGCGAGGTAAAGCTGATGCCCGTGGCCTCCCACAGATAGAATGAGAGTGAGCCAGGGATAGTGTTGATCTCATTGACATAGATTTTGCCGTCGGCCTCATCAATCATCACATCGATGCGGCTCACACCATGACACGAAAGTACGCGGAATGTGTCGGCAGCCATCTTGCGGATGGCATCTGATGTAGCCTCGGGTATATCGGCGGGTATGCGCTTGTCGCTGGCCTGCATGCCGGCTCCGGTCTTGGAACCGCCCATATATTTGTCGGTGTACGACAGGAAGTCGCCCGTCTTGATAGGCTCCTCGCAGACACTGCTCTGATGATCATCGGCATCGCCGAGCACCGAGCAGTTAATCTCCTTAAGATGCTCTATCATATGCTCCACGATGATGCGCTGCGAGAAGCGTTCCGCCTCATTGATTTTATCAATGAGCTGGGTGCGGTCGGCCGCTTTGCCGATACCTACACTCGAGCCGAGGTTGGCAGGCTTCACAATCACGGGATATCCGAGTTTCTTCTCCACACGCTCCACGATGGCATCGCGGTCAGAGGTCCACTGTTTGTCAGTAAACCATACGTAGTCCACGACCGGAATACCCTCGGCATTGAGAATCATCTTCATCGTGATCTTATCCATGCCGTTGGCGCTCGAGAGGGTGTTGCATCCGGCAAAGGGTATGCCGATAGTCTCGAGCACACCCTCGAAGATACCATCCTCGCAATTGGTGCCATGCAGCACCGGCAGCGCCACATGCAGCTCGCTCACCACACGCGGTCCCTTCGAGAACAGTCCACCCTGACGCACATCATAGAGATTGTAGTCGCCATAAACCGGGCGCATGTAGACTTCAGTCAGCTTCGTCTCAAGTGTCTTCAGATTCCGGTAGTTGTCGATATTGAGCAATGCATCGCCGGTAAACCACCGGCCCTGCTTCGATATGTATATGGGCACGATATTATACTTCTCCGTGTCCATGGCGTTGATAGCCTGGAGGGCCGACAGCACGGAAATCTCATGTTCCACCGAGCGTCCGCCGAAAAATACCGCTACATTCGTTTTCATCGTCGTATGTTACTTACGTAATTCTAAAAATTCTTACAAAGTTAACATTTATCGCGCTTTATTCAAAATGATTTAGCCGAAAACCGCCGCAGG
>CAJTNN010000032.1 GCA_910577585.1 uncultured Muribaculaceae bacterium
TCAGCGACGCTGACATGCCGGCCTTTATAATTCAATTGCATCGCCCGGAGGCGCGTGCGGATCAGTCTACGAGAGTGCGGTCAATCTTAGAGTTGTACTGTGACTCTGACTGCGGCACTGACCAACGCCAGCCGTTGTTGTCGCTCGGGTCTTTGCTGAGCTTGCTGGCCTGCGGGATGTTGTTGGAGCGTGTGTTGCGTGCCTCCCATACATTGCGCACCAGCGGCTCGTTCCAGCGCTTGAGGTCGAAGAAGTTGTAGCCTTCGCCCCAGAGCTCGATGCGGCGCTGCAGCTTAATCTCGTTAAGAAGTGCTTCGCCTGACTTGTTGCAGGTGTAGTTGGGATTACGCTGTGCGTTGAGCTCAGCAAGGCAAGCAAGTGCTGTGCCGGTATCATCGTTGTGATAAGCAGCCTCAGCCTCGTTGAGAAGCATCTCGGCGCCACGCATGAAGGGGAATGAGTTTGTGCCGTAGTCCTCGGTGCACCAGAACTTGTACTGAGCGCCGAATGCGATGACTACATCCTTGCTCGACTTCGACTGGAAGTTAGTGTAAGGCTTGGGCCATGACTCATTGGGCTGGCGCTTCTCACCGAATGCCTCAAGCTGATTCATCATGAGGGCGTTGAGTGAGTTGAGGTTCATCGATACGGGGTCACAGGTCTTGTCGTTCCAGAACTGTGCTGAGGTCACACTGTTACCCACGAGCTTATCGGGAGTGAAGAAGAGTTCAGCACGGATGTCGCCTGAGGGAATCTGCTTGTAGAGCTCATAGTTGATTGCACCTGCGCCATTGCCCCAAACTGCGGGGTACGGGCCGTTGCAGGCGAAGAGCGAACCATGTGCGAAGTAGTAGATGCCTTCGAGCTGCGGAGCGTTGTTCCAGATCCATTCGCCGTTGGCCTCTGCGAAGCCGGCCTTGTACTCTTCGGCAGTCATGATGGGATAACCCTGACGAGCCTTGTTGGCAGTGGTCTGAGCTGTTGCCCAATCCTCCTTAAGCATGGCGGCACGGGCGTGGATACCGTAAGCTACGCTTGCATCGGGCTCCCATTTGTGGTCGCGCTTTACGCCGCAGCTTTCGAAGAGACCCTCGGCAGTGGTGAGGTCAGAGTAGAGCTGATTGAGCACATCGTTCATGGTCACGAGCGGGAGCTCTTCAGTGCCGGCATGCAGACGCATCACGCACACATACTTCTCACCATTCTGTGAATTCTGCCAACGCGGACCATAGAGCTGCAGAAGGCGCACATAGGCGTGGGCACGTATTGTGAGTGCCTGAGCCTTGATGAAGTCGAGACGGTCGCGGTCACCCTCGATGGTGTCGATGCCATCAAGAATCATGTTGGCCTGGTTGATGAGGTTGTAGGCATAACGCCAGCCGATGGCGGCCATCCAGCCCTCCTTCATGTTCATCGACACCCAGTTGAAGTTGGGGCCGGTGGCAGATGCGAAGAAGTATGAATAGTAGTCCTGGCCGAATACGTCGCCATATACCATCTGAATCCAGGGCTCACCGTTGACGAAAAGATAGTCAGCAAGAGAGGTGTACTGGGTGTACATTGCCTGACAGAGGCCGTAGAGAGCCGCCTGGGCACCCTCTTGGGTGGTCTGCACAAGGGAGCTCGATACTGAAGTCACGGGGGGCACGTCGAGATAATCCGACGAGCATCCGGCCAGCATTCCGGCAGTGAGGATTGCCGCGAGACCCTTTTTGAATATATTTTTCATATTGATTCTCGTTGAGTTATTTGGTTAATTTGGTTAGAAGCGGGCTGTGAGCTGGAAGCTGTAAACTCGCGGAGTCACGAAGTAAGAGGACTGCGAACCGTTGTAGCTCTGCTGCGGGTTGAGACCTTTACGCTTGGTGACAGTGAAGAGGTTGTCGATCGACACGCCGATGTTGATGTTCTGCAGCTTGAGGGTGTTGACCCAGTTGCGGGGCAGGTCGTAGCCGATGTTGAGGTTCTTGAACACCAGGTAGTCGCTGCTTGTGAGCCAACGCGATGATGTGGTGTTGTTGTACATGCTCAGGTAGTTGTTGAGCTGCGGGATGCCGTTGGGATCGATACGTCCGGGGCTGTCGGCAGTCATGCCGGCGGGTGCCTCTGACCATGATTTGAGGGCGTCGGCGTGGATTGCGCCGGGGTTCTCGCTCACGCTCATGAAGCCTGCATACACGCTGTCAAGAGTCTTGCCGCCGAGGCTGTAGGTGAAGAGAGCTGAGAGAGTGATGCCCTTCCATGTGAGGTTGGTGCCGAACGAACCGTAGACTGTCGGGATTGAAGTGCCGCACATCACACGACCTGCATATGCAGTGTTAGAAGTGTAGTACTTGCCGTCATATTCCACGAGAGTGCCGTCGGCGCGTGCATCCTCGATGCTCTGGCTGTAGAGTGCCGGGTCAAACACGAGCTGACCAGCCTCGTTCATCTGATGGAAGTCGTAAGATGCGGGGTCAATCTCGTAGAGGCTCTGACCAGTCAGCTGGTCGACACCTGCCCATGGATAGAGATAGAATTCATATACTGACTTACCCTCGTGGAGGATTGATGAGCCGCCGATGATGTTGCGGTGGTCAGGCAGTGAGAGCACCTTGTTCTTCATGAATGTAGCGTCGGCCTGCAGGCTCCATGTGAATTCAGGAGTGCGGATTACGTCGCCGTAGAATGAGAGCTCCCAACCGATGTTCTGCATCGTACCGATGTTCTTCAGCACTGTCGGGTTTGCACCTGAGTTCATCAGCGTACCCACAGAAGCGGCCTGAGTCACATTGAAGAGAAGGTCAGAGTTGCGCTTGTTGAAGTAGCCGATGCTGAAGCCGAAACGTTCGTTGAAGAGCGAGCCTTCAAGAGCGATATCGAAAGTCTTTGTAGCCTCCCAACGCACGTCGGATGCGGCGAGCTGTGAGGGAGTGATGGTGTATTCGCCATCGTAGGGAGTGTTGGTGGCGTAGAGGGGCCAGTAAGCATAAGCACCTGCAGATACGCAGTTACCTACCGAACCGTAAGCCGCACGGAGTTTCAAGTAGTCAACCCAGATGAGGTTCTGCATGAATTTCTCTTTCGAGATAACCCAGCTTGCGCCGGCGCTCCAGAATGTACCCCAACGGTTGTCTTTGGCAAAGCGTGATGTGCCGTCGCGACGCAGCGAGAGTTCGCCGAAGTAGCGCTGGTTGTAGTTGTAGCGCACACGTCCGAGGTAAGACTCGTCGTGAACCTCGCCGATTGAGCCACCCATTGAGAGGCGGTCGATGAAGTTAGAGAGGCTATAGTTGTCGTCAAACTGCTGATTGCCGGCAAGTACATACGACTGATCCTCCTTATAGGTAGTATTCTCATGGTGGAGAAGTACGTCGACATGATTCAAACCGTAGTCATGAGCCCAGTTGAGTTCCTGCAGGAATGTGTGCTGGTTGATCTGGTAGTATGTGTTCTGGATCATACCACCTGCGGGGGCAGCAGAACCCATCACCTTGTTGCTGAAAGTATAGGCATCGGTCTTGTCGCGGTGCATTGTGCCACGCACTGTGAGCTCGAAGCCGTAGGGGATGACAGCTGTACCGTAGATAGAGCCGTCGATTACAGTAGCTGAGTTCTTGGCCTTGTCGGCACGTGCTGTGTAGCCGAGGTTAGAACCCTGCAGATAGCTGGCCTGGTTCCAGATGGGATTGCCGGCACCGTCATACATGATGTTGCCGTCGGCATCGTGCTGGTAGTAGGGGAAGATAGGAGCCACGCTCATTGAGTTGAAGACGTTCTCGGCAGCGTCGCCGCTGGTGTCGGTCAGAGCGTCAGTCTCCTGCTGGGTGGCAGCGAGATTGATACCGAATTTGAGGTATGAGGTGGGGTTATAGTTGGCGTTGACGCGGGCGTTGAAGCGCTCGAAGTCGGTGTTGATGGTATAACCATGCTCTTTCAGATAGCCCACTGAAGCGAAGATGTTGAACTTCTCTGTGGCCGCTGCGGCATTGACGTTGTACTCCTGACGATAGCCTGACTTGACGCTCACTGCATCCCACCAGTCGAGGTCGCTGAATCCGGGGAGGGGCTGACCGCCGATGAACTGGCCTGTGGGAGTGAAGAGCTCAGCGTCGGGCACTCCGAATACATTCGATTTTGCATAGGCGCTGATGAAGTTAGATGCGTAGAATGCGCGGGCACTGGCGATATCGGGATAAGCCTCAGATGAAACTGCACCGTTGGCTACGGCATCATATGCCACCTGCATCCAGTCGGCTGCACCGAGGCGGTCGTAGTTGGGGATACCCTTGGTGTACATACCCTGGCGCACCTGCAGAGTCACGTCAATCTGGCCTACGTTCTTGGCCTTCTTCGTAGTGATGAGGATGACACCGTTGGCACCGCGGTTACCGTAAAGTGCGGCTGAGGCGGCGTCCTTAAGCACTGACATCGACTCGATGTCGGCCGGGTTGAGGTCGGCGATCGAACCGTTGTAGGGGATACCGTCAACAACGTAAAGAGGTGCGTTCGAACCGTTGATTGAGTTGAAACCGCGGATACGGATTGTAGGCTCCGAACCGGGCTGACCCACTGTGTTGTTGACCTGCACACCGGGAGCGTTACCCTCGAGAGCTGAAGTTACGCTGGTCACCGGACGGTCTTCAATCTCTTTTGAACCCACGACTGCCACAGAGCCTGTAAGAGACTCCTTGGTAGCTGTACCGTAGGCCACTACCACCACGTCATCAAGCGACGTCGAGGACTGGTCGAGATAGATGGTCATGTCGGGAGTCAGATCGACGGTCTTGGTCGTGAATCCCACATAAGACACATTCGCCTTCTTGACGTTGGCGGGGACGGTGATTGTGAAATGACCGTCGATGTCGGCAGCGGCTCCGTTGCCTCCGCCGATCGGCATGATTGTAGCACCGATGAGCGGCTCCTGATTGGAGGCGTCAAGTACGGTGCCGCGGATGGTGCGTGTCTGGGCTTGAAGTCCCAATCCACACAGAATCACGCTAATCATGAGTAAAAACAGTTTTCTCATACTTGAAGTGTTTATGACTTGATTATTGTTGTTCGGTATGTGTTGTTGTCTGGCTGATATGGTAGAATGCGTTCCGATGGTATTAAAACACACTCTTCAGTTGTTGTGTCAGGTTGGTAAATCCCCCTTGCTCGAAGGGTGAGATGAAGAGTTTTTCCCCCTCACGGAGGCTCAGGATTTAGGTCCGAAGCACTTCATATCGCAAATTTAATGTTTTTTTAGATATAGCAATAATTTCTCACAGTTATTTTTTGCGATTTCTGCGTTTTTTTTGAAATGTTATCTCCGGTGGAGTGTCGTAATGACTTGCGCCACCGTCGTTTTTCACTCTCATAAGAGTGAGAACGTCAACATTTTCAATATCTTGAGCCGCCGATTATAAGCATTATACCCGGTTGGCCTACATATTGCCATTCCTTGTGCTTCTCTTCGAAGCTGCGCATGAGGGTCAGGGCAGCCTCGGAGTCGGCATCGCTGCCGATGATGACGTAGTGATGCGAGTCGTGGATGGCGGCCCGGCTGCCGCGCCATCCTTCGGCGCGCAGGTCGGCGGCCATCGCCTGGGCGTTAGAGCTCATCTTGAAGGTGGCCACACTCACACTGTAGGTGGCCAGCGAGTCGGCTGGGCTGAAGCTGGCGTTGGTGGCCCATACCTCGGCGCCGCCTATGCTGGCGCGGCGCACTCCGTCGACCTCCTGCAGCACACCCTCGTCGAGACCCATATCCTTCTGAAGCTCCTGACGCCGGGCATCTTCGCGCTCACGTTTCTGCCGGGCCACATCGTAGGCGCTGCGGTAGTTCTTCTCAGTGGGTTTGCATGATGTGAGGGCGCCTCCGCAGAGCAGTGCACCGGCGGCTACGACAAAACAAAGATGCAGTCTCCACCCCATGCGGGAGTGGAAACTGCATCTTTTAGTATTCTGATGTGATAGGCTCATCTGCGATTTTCATTAATTTTTTGTCAAAATTAATAAAAAATTCAGAAAGATATATATATCAGCCTATATTTTGCAATTTTATTTATGCATTGATGCATTTCATTGGTGAGCGCAACGCCTCGGCCTCTATCAGTCAACCTCGATGATGAGGTAGGGAGTGAGGCTCCAGAACTTGGCGGGATTGGTGATCTTGAGAGTCTTGTTCTCATCCTTGCCGCCCACGATCTCATAGCTACCTTCAGGCATGTTGGTGCGGATCTTGACCTTCTTGCTGCCTGTGGGGATTGAGCTGAGGGTGCGCTTGTCGGCTGATGTGAAGTAGTTCTGGTTGAAGTCGCCCTGCATCACCTTTGTCGAGCCGAGGAATTTCTTCTCGAGGAGTCCGTTCTTCTTGAGCTCTTTGTTGGTGCCGATGGCGTAGTAAACTTTGTTGGCTTCGTTTTCGGCAGCCACGGTCTGGGCCTGGGCCTCGGCTGTGGCGGCGTTAGCCTCCTCTACCTTCTTCTCACCCTCGGCCACCTGATTTGTAAGGTCGCTGATCTGACCCTGGGCTTTCTCAAGGTCGGCAGTGAGCTGCGAAATCTTCTGGTCCTGCTCGTTGATGCGGGTCTTGAGCTGTTCGATGGTCTTGTTGAGCACGCCGTTGTCTTTGCCGGCTGCGGCAGCCTTGGCCTGGAGCTCTTCAAGGAGGGCCTTGTTGGCGGCCAGACGCGCACGGATTGTGGCGAGGTTGCGGCGGATCTCTTCACGACGGTCTACACCTTCGCCTCCACCGGTGTTGTAGAGCAGACCCTCCTGCTGGTTGATTGAGTCAAGGCCTGTATAGATGTCTCCCATAAGGAGAAGGAGTGAGTCGTTGAAACTACTGGCTTCGTTGTACTGCATCTTCAGACCTGCGATCTGAGCTGAATCCTCGGCCAGTTTCTTCTCATTTCCGGAGCAGGCGCCCAAAAGCAATGCGCCGAGTCCGATCAAAAGCATACTTTTCTTCATAATTCTCAAAATAATTGTCAAGCTCGCTCAAAAAAATCTATGGTGAATAGGTGATTTTTCTTTGTCGACTTGAGGTTAAAAAGATTAAAAGTTTATAATGTCATTCTGCGGACTCAGCGGAGGCCTGGATTGAGGAATCCGTCGGGCAGCCCGCTAAAGGGGTCATTACCAGTGGATTTCGACTTTTGGCGTTCCTTTCTTTTTCCGTCGATAATAATAACAAACTCACCCTTGGGTTGGTTCGATGCGAATTCTTCGGCGAGCTCGCCGAGGGTGGCGCGGTAGTGGGTCTCGAACTTCTTTGATATCTCTCTGACCACGGCTGCCTCGCGGTCGGCGCCGAAGGTCTGGGCCATCTCTGCCAGGGTGCGGGCTATGCGGTGGGGGGATTCGTAAAACACCATCGTCTCCTCTTTTGCAGCCAGGAGCTCGAGACGTGTCTGGCGCCCTTTCTTCACGGGCAGGAAGCCTTCGAAGTGGAAGCGGTCGCAGGGGAGGCCGCTGTCGACGAGTGCAGGCACGAAGGCTGTGGCGCCGGGCAGACATTCCACATCAATCCCTTCGCGTCGGCATTCGCGGCTGAGCAGGAATCCGGGGTCGGATATGCCGGGGGTGCCGGCATCTGAGATGAGGGCTATGGTCTCCCCCGCTTTGAGCATCTCGATGACACGCGCCACGGCTGTGTGCTCATTATATTTATGATGGCTCTGCATGGGGGTGGTGATGTCGAAGTGGCGCAGCAGCACGGAGCTTGTGCGGGTGTCTTCGGCCAATATGCGGTCAGCCTCTTTCAAGACCCTGATGGCCCGGAGGGTCATATCTTCGAAGTTGCCCACCGGGGTGGGCACGATATACAGTTTTCCCATAATCTCTCTCGGGGGTGGGTGTGGAATCAGATGAAGTAATTGCTGATGACCATCATGAAGTCGGCCACTACGGGATTCTCGGGGTCGAGATTCCATTCGGAAATGTAGTATTCTTCGGCCTCTTCGTAGCTGTCCATGGCGGCGATGGCCTTGAGTGATTGCTCGAAGTCGCTGATGTTGCCACCGAAGAGTTCGCGGGCATAGTAGAAGCGGTCGTTGATGCTGAACACCGGTGCCGCGCCGCGTGGCACGTCGGCATACTGGCTCTGGACCGGTGTATCTGTTACTGGTGCAGCCGGGGATGCAGGGGGCGCCGTCACTACCTCGTCATCGTCTGAGAGTTCGTAGCTGCAATCGGGCTCGTCGGCATCCTGAGTTGAGTTGGAGGCGGCGTTTTCTTCGATCTCAGTTTCTGAGGGGAGGATTTCAGCTTCCGCTTCAACTGATTCGCTGACAATACTTTCCGGCGCGGGTGCAGGTATCTCTACCGTAGAGGAATCAGCCGGGGCTGACGGGACTGACGGTGCTGCCGGAGCATCCGGGGCGATGAGGCGCTGCATGGTGTCGAGTTTGCCGCGCAGGAGTTCGGCGATACGGGCCGGTGGATTCTCGCGCGAGATTGAGAGCTGAAGCAGCCCTTCGAGTTCGTAGGAGAGGTCGAGAAGTTGGATGAGGGTTGTCTTTTCTATTGATGTCATAGCGTAGTGGGGTGATGAGAGAGGTTAATAGTCGGAGATTGATTTGCGGGGAGTGGTGAAGGTCTTGTCGGTCATGTTGTCGGCCGAGAAGATGTCGAGCAACATGCGCTCTACCTGCGAGCGGAGATGGGCGCGGTCGCAGGTGAAACTGTTGACGATAATCACCACCACATGGGTCGGGGCGAAGTCGTCGTCGAGTTTATATCCGGCATAGCATTGGATTCCCTTCATGCTGCCGGTCTTCATGGCGATATAACTGTCGAGGGGTGTGCCGGCGAGGAGTTTCTTGAGGGTCCCCTCCTGCCCGGCGAGGGGGAAGAAGCTGGCATATTCCACATCATCGGCCTTGCTGCGGAGCACATTCTCCATGAAGCGGGCTGTGACCTTGTTGCTTCTCGACAGACCGCTGCCGTCGACGATATTGACCCCGGTGAGGTCAATACCCTTCTTCTGCAGGTAGTCGCGTTCGCGGCGTGCTGCATCTTCGGTGCTGCCGTCCCCCCCCCGCAGTTTGCCGAAGAGGCGCAGTGAGGTTTCGGCAAAGAGGTTGTCGCTGCGCATCATGCATGAGCGCATTATCTCTTTGAGTTCGGGCGACTGATGGGTGAGCAGCAGCGTACGCCCACCTTTGGCGGCGCTCCCCTCTTCAGCGATGCTTATGCCGGCGGATGAGAGCTTGCGCTTGAGGTCGGCACGGAATATTGCCGCCGGGTCTTTGACCGAGCTGCGACCTACGGAGTTGTTGGCATAGTTGAAGGCATGCGAGCCGGTGCCATAGGCATGAGGCAGATCGCCCGACTGCCAGCTGGGGGGTATTGAGGTGCCTGCGAAGTAGCTTTCATCTACCACAATGCAGCCGGTAATCTCCTTGACTCCGGCCTGCTGCAATGCCTGGGCAATCTCTTTGGCGAAGTCATCGCTGAGGGGCCAGACGCCTGAGTTGATCGAGGGGTCGCCGGCGGCCTCGATGATTATGTCGCCGTGCAGCACTGAGTCAGAGATATCTCCGGTGTAATAGACAGGTGTGCCTATCCCCTTCTCTACATCGGCCACATCGCTGAGCGATGCGAGAGTGACACTCTTCATGATCGATGCGGGGGTGAGCGGGAGGTCGGCATTATATGAGGCTAAGATTTTGCCGGTGGGGAGCTCGCTGACGAGCACCGCCATGCTCCCCTGCGGCAGGCGCGGGGCGCGCGAGAAGGCGCTGACAGCCTCTTGCGGGGTGACGGCATATGCGCATATCGCCACACATGCGAGCAGTGCGAGCGTCAGCAGTCGTCCGAGTGATGTCGTAATTCTGTCGGTGGATTTTTTCATTATGCGAATTTACAGAAAATCTTGTGATTTTTCACCTCTGCGGTGGCATTTTCTGCCTCATAACGCGTTTTTATGGGGGTTGGTTGTAACCTTTGGGGCATTTTTTGCGTATATTATGTATGGGGCATGAGTCTGATCTGACAGGCGATTCATCTGTGGCAACCCTCCGGAGGCCCATCTTCCTGCCCCGCCATCTTTCCTTTTTTATATAATACGATTCTTCTGAGATGGAAAACTTCCCATATTACCGCACCCCCTACACGTTTGACCGTGTGGTGAGGATTATATTCTCGGTAGTCGGGGCCCTGGGGGCTCTGTATGTGCTGTATATACTGCGCGCGGTACTGCTGCCGTTTATGGTGGCATGCCTGATGGCGTATATTCTGGAGCCGGTGGTCAAATTCAATATGCGGGTGCTGCATCTGAAAAGGCGCTTCCTGCCGGTGGTGCTGACGCTGGTGGAGGTGCTGGGTGTACTGACCCTGTTCTGCGTCATTTTCATCCCGTATCTTGTGGAGGAGTGCCGCGAGATGGCCGCCACGATATCGAAGTATGCCACGACGCAGATCCAGATACCCTATGTGTCGCAGCAGATTCATGATTTTATCCGCGATAATGTCAATTTTGATGAGATTTCGCGCTGGATGAGCCGCGAGGAGTGGCTGAAATTGCTGAAGCAGACACTGTCGTCGTCGTGGAATTTCGTGTCGTCGTCGGTGGCCTTCATCCTCGGTGTGGCGAGCTGGGTGATAGTGCTGTTGTATCTGATTTTCATCATGCTTGATTACGACAGGCTGATGCTTTCGTTCCGCCAACTTGTGCCCTATCAGCACCGCCACCGTGTGTTTCATATATTTGATGATGTGAAGCATGCCATGAACCGCTATTTCCGCGGTCAGTTTGTGATTGCTATGACGGTGGGTGTACTCTTTGCTATCGGGTTCCTGATAATAGACCTTCCGATGGCAGTGGTGCTTGGGCTCTTTATCGGACTGCTCAACATGGTGCCCTATCTGCAGTTGATATCGCTGCCGATTACGGCGGTGCTCTGCGTGGTGGCTTATGTGGCCAACGGTGTTGACTTCTGGGTCATCTTCTGGGAGGCGATGGCGGTGTATGTGGTGGTGCAGTGCATCCAGGACCTGATTCTCACTCCCAAAATCATGGGTAAGGCGATGGGGCTGAATCCGGCGATTATCCTTCTGTCGCTATCGGTATGGGGTAGTCTGTTGGGTTTCATGGGGCTTATCATCGCGCTGCCGCTGACAACACTGCTGCTCAGCTATTATGACCTGTATGTGGTGCAACGCATACGCCGCAAGAAGCTGCTGCAGGATCTGCATCACGACAAGCATTCCCACTGATATCTCCATCTATACGCAATCAGGGGGTCGGCTACTTAGCCGGCCCCCTGATTGTGTATCCGGGTTCCACGGGATTGAGTTCGGGCAAATAGCCGGCGGCGGCAAAGCTGATGCAGGCTATTTCGACTTCGATGCGGGTTATTTCATATTTGAAATAAGGTCGGCATCGCCTACCACCCACACTGCATCGCCGGGCTTGAGCACCGTGTCGGGGCGTGGCTCGAAGTATTCGCCGTCGCGGAGCACCTTGACGAGCATGCTATGGTATTCCTCGCGGATGCGTGTGTCGCGCAGCGGCACATTCACAATGGGTGAATGCTCGGTCAGCAGAATGCTTTTTAGCTCGACATGCTTGATGGCTGTGGCGCGTTCGGAGAATTGCTGTTCGTCGCGCTCGATGTCGTCGTTGAGGCTCTTGATCTGTTCGTCGTTGCCGATGACTCCGAGTATATCGCCGGGGAAGATACGCGTCTCTCCGCCGGGGAGTGGTATGAGCATCTGGCCACGCTGTATGCTGGAGATGCTGACGCCGTAGTCTGTGCGCAGGCCGGAGTCTTTGAGGCGGTCGCCTACGAAGATGCTGTTGGGCCCGACCTGGATGTAGGCCTGGTGAAGGTCGTCGACGAGATTGTTGTTGCGCCCGGAACGGGTGTTCTCGCGGATATTGAGGTTGTCCATGAAGCGGTCTTCCATGCGCTTGTAGCGCCCCATGAGGCGCGTGGAGGCGAAGCCTATGATGAGCAGGAAGAAGATTACTCCTACTATCCATCCGGTCAGGGTGTTATAGCATAGAGTGACGAAATAGACGGTGAAGAAGAAGGCTATCAGATAGCGCACCACGCGCATCGCCACAAGGGGCACATCATAGAATGAGGCTGTCTGGTGGAGCTGCATCCGTTCGTCGGGTTTGGTGCTGCTGAAGGAAAGGGCCACCAGGAAGGGCGACATAGCGGCCAGTGTGGCGAGAGTGGCTATAAGATGCCCCCATTCGGCAAACATCCCCTCAAGCACCGGGAAGAGATACTGACGCGAAACCAGTATGATGGCCAGCAACACCACTGAATAGAGCACCACACGCCAGAGGTAGCGGCTGAGTATGTCGCGCCAGAGGCGTTTGGTGTCGCTCGAGTCGGAGGTCTGCTTCGAGTAGCGGTCAATCAGGAAGTGGAGACCTGCCGGGAGGCGCGGAGCGACGAAGTCATAGGCCGGACGGGCCATCTTGATAAAGTAGGGGGTCGTGAATATCGTTATCACCGACACGGCCACTATTATCGGATAGAGAGTGGGCTCAAGCACGCCTAAGCTCATGCCGAGCGAGGCGATGATGAATGAGAATTCACCTATCTGCGTCAGGGTGAAGCCGCTCTCCATGGCCACTTTCAGGCTCTGGCCTGTGACAAGCATACCGAGTGTGCCGAAGATTATCATGCCCACAATCACCACTACGGCGAGAATAAGAATCTCACCCCAGTAAGTGGCGAGCACTCCGGGGTCAACCATCATGCCCACCGAGATGAAGAAGACTGAGCCGAAGAGGTCCTTGACCGGCTGCACCACATGCTCGATGCGCTCGGCGGCCATCGTGCCGGCAAGAATCGAGCCCATGACGAAGGCGCCGAGTTCAAGCGAGAATCCGCACATCACCGAGAATACAGCCATCGAGAAGCATAATCCCATGGCCACTACCAGCAGCGTCTCATTATTGAGATACCCCTTGAGCTTGACAAGCAGCGACGGGATGATGTAGACCCCCACCAGAAACCATATTATAAGGAAGAAGAGCAACTTGCCGACACTGAAGAGCAGTTCGGTGCCCTGCACATCACCCATAGCCAGCGACGAGAGCAGCACGAGCATCAACACGGCGAAGAGGTCTTCGATGATGAGCACCGATAGCACCAGTGTGGCGAATTTGTTCTGACGCAGTCCGAGGTCGGTGAGCGATTTGAGAATGATGGTGGTCGACGACATCGATATCATGCCGCCGAGGAAGATGCAGTTGATGGAGTTCATGTGCAGCAAGCACCCCACTCCGAAACCGGCCATCGTCATTCCGACTATGATTATCAGGGCCGTGATGATGGCGGAGCTGCCTGAATTGAGCAGCTTTTTGAAGCTGAATTCCAGACCGAGGGTGAACATCAGCACCACGATTCCCACCTCGGCCCAGAAGTCGATATTCTCAAGATTCGAGATGGAGGGAAGATAGGTGAATTTCGGACTTGCCAGAAAGCCGGCCAGAATGTAGCCGAGCACCACAGGCTGCTTGAGTTTCTTGAAAAGAAGGGTGACGATGGCCCCGAGCAGAAGGATCCAGGCCAGATCGCCGATCAATGCGTTGGTATTCATATCTCTGTCTGTGATGATAGGGTGATTGATATTGTGGGCTCTACCATGCGCAGGGCTGCCAGCACGGGCAGAAAGTCGGCATGTGAGTGGCCAAGTACGAGGAAGTTGAGGTCGGTGCGGTTGTGGGCGTAGTCGTATTCTACAAAGAAGGTGCTGAGATGTATGGCATTATCCTTGAGCAGGGCGCGGTAGGGGCTGATGTCGCTGACTATCCCCTCGACCTTGATGTTGATGGCCTTGCTCTCCTGCCCTACACTCTGCCAATGCTCATACCAGTCGAAGATGACGAGCACCATCAGTATCAGCATCGTCGACCCGATCGACACCACATACATCCCCACCCCGACGGCCATGCCGATTATGGCCGAAATCCAGATGCCTGCGGCGGTGGTGAGACCCTTGACCGAGCCTTTGGCGCGAATCATGGCGCCGCCACCGAGGAAGCCGATGCCGGTGATGACCTGCGCGGCGATACGCCCGGGGTCGCCATTCTTCAGGCCGAGATACACTTGCGGCACATATATGGAGAGAAGCATGGCCAGACAGGCCCCCATCGTGATGAGGGCGAAGGTGCGTATGCCGGCTATCTGACCTTTGCGTTTGCGCTCGGCCCCTATCATGGCGCCAAGGGTCATGCTCAGTAGCATGCGGAATATGGAGTTGACGAGATTGACATCAATGGCATTGAGGTCGGTCACTAAGCTATGCCAGAGGTTTCCCATAGGTAAGAATGCTGAATGATGCTGGAATGATCGTGGAATAATCGTGGAATTATGCGGCTACCCGCGGTGGGCCGCAAGTGGATATGATGAGAGGATAAAAGGGCTTAGGGCGACAGCCCCCCTTTACCAGGGGAGGCCGGTGCCGATATACCCGATCTTCACATCGGGCGAGAAGCTCGATTCGGCCGGGGGAGCGACCTCGTTGTATAGCTCGCGGCCAAGGGCTTCGGTGAGGTGGCTCTGGTCGGGCTGGAACCATAATCCCTGCCACTCCCAGCACCACATCCCCTCGCCGTCGGCATTCTCCCATTCGCTGCGCACGCCGGGCAACGAGAGCACACGCGAGAATTCATCGCCCAGACGAAGCTTGCCACCGTCTGGGAGCGCCACATATACCCGGGGGGATTCGGCACTGATCATATCCACCGTGCCCTCGCCGAATTCATAGGCTATGAACACCGGATTCTCATCCATCGTGAAGATATACATGTTGCTCTCATTACCCTCCTCTTTGGTGAAGGCATCATACTCGCTCTCTTCGGCAGGGGGAATCTGCCGCACGAGCATGCCGACTCCGACGCCGGCCACACCACGGGAGTCAATCTCGAGTTCGCGCGGCTGCTCGACCTCCGCCACGGGCTCAACGGCTGCCGAATCGGCTGTGGCGGCAGTGTCGGCGGCCTCTTTGCTACCGCCTCCGCATGAGGCGAGCACCATTAGGAGAAGCAGGCCGATGTAAGGCGCCGGGCGGAAGCCCCGCCTACCTGAAGGATGCAGTGATGATATGTAATCTGAAATTCTCATAGCGTGATATGTTATTCATTAATGTTGTGTAAAGGTGTATCTACCTTGGTATCAGGGGCGTGGCGCGGAGGTGCCCCCGAATTGCTCGGGGATGATGAGGGCGAGATTCTGATTCTTGAAATGCCGCCCGAGGAAGGAGGGCATATTCTCTGAATCGCCGGTGCATGACACCGACCCGCGACGCGCGCCTACCACAACCAGCAGGTCCTCCGAACCCACCTGCGACGACAGAATGATGAAATCATCCCACGACTCCATATGCGAGTAGATGCGGCTGAAGGCGTAGCCCCCCTCCTCGATGTGGGCCTCGATATATTCGGCTGTCTTGGGGAAGCATAGGAACACCACCCTGCTGCTTATCTGCGCCGCAAGATTACCGATGCGGGCTATCCATGAGGGGAAGCCGGTCTCGTATTCGGCATTCTGGGGCACATAGACGATAATCTTGTCGATCGTGTCGACCGGTATGAAGCAACGCGACATGATAATCATGCGGTTGGTGCTCTTCATCAGCGATTCAATCAAACCGCCGAAGAAGGTGTCGACTATATTGGAGCGCCGGTGCAGACCGATCACCACCTCTGTGGCATGCCGCTCGCGGAGCACATTGGTGACTCCGGCCATGATATTGAGGTCGAAACGCTCTACATCGCGGCATTCCACCTCCATGGCCTCGGCTGCATTGCGGGCCACCGACAACGACTGCCGCCCCTCTCTGACGAGCACGGCATCATCATTATTTCTAACAAACAGAGCCGTCACCGGTTCAGTATTGCGCGGACTGCGCATGAAGAGAGCCATCCGCATAATCCCCTCTGCAGTGAGCGGATTGCTGACGGCCACTATCTGTCGGGCGAATCCGGCCTGCCGCGGTGCCTCGTTGTCGAGCTCGGCGGCTGAAAGGGTGATGCGGATTTGCTTGGCGGCACGTTCGGTGGCCAGAGAGGCCACGATGCAGCACACCAGTATCATCACCACCGCGCCATTCATCATATCTTCGGTGAGCAAGCCATACTGATAGCCTATCATGGTGGCGGCAATCGTGGCGGCGGCTTTGCCCGACGAGAGGCCGAAGAGCATCTTACCCTCCGAGGCGTCAAGATGACACATACGGCGCCCGGCCCATGCGGCAAGCCCCTTGGTGAAGAGGGCTGTGGCCGTCATCACGGCGGCCGCCCAGGCCACACCGAGCCCGCGGAAGATGACATGCACATTTATCAGCATCCCCACCCCAATCAGAAAGTAGGGTATGAATATGGCATTACCCACAAAGGAGATGCGCTGCATCAGGGCTGAGCGGGTGGGTATGAAGCGATTGAGTATCAGTCCGGCATAGAAGGCGCCGAGAATTGCCTCAAGCCCGATTAGCTTGGCGAGCGTGGAGGCCACAAGCACAAGGGTCAGGATGAAGATGAACTGCAGCACCGTGTCGCTGACCTTGCGGAAAAACCAGCGTGTGAGCCAGGGGAAACTCCACCCTATCGCCAGGGCATAGATAGCCATCAGCCCCAAGAGGATGAAGAGATTCCACACATCAAAATAACCCGAAACCCTGACGGCCACGACCTCGGCCAGTGCAAGCAGGGCAAGCAACACGGCCACTATCGTGCCGCAGACGGCTATGACCGCCCCGCGATTGTTGCTCAATCCGAAACGGCTCACCACCGGATATGATATCAGCGTGTGGGAGGCATACATCGAGGCTATCAGCACCGATGAGGTCCAGCCCGTGTGCAGGGCGTAATGGGTGAGTGGTATGCCGATTCCCATCGGCAGCAGGAAGGTGACCAATCCGAAGAGTATCCCCTTGCGGTAGTTGCGCCGCAGGTGGTACATGTCAATCTCTACGGCGGCCAGAAACATCAGGTAAAGTATGCCTACCTGCCCGAAAATCTCGAAACTCGCATCGCGGGCAAGAAGGTTGAATCCGTAGGGACCCACGGCCACACCGGCAAGTATGAGGCCTACAATATTGGGAATCTTCAGGCGACTGAACAATATCGGAGCACAGAGGATGATGACCAGCACCAATGTGATGATCACCACCGGCTGCGTGAACGGTAATGTCAGGAAGTCTGAGGGAATCTGCATTTTGTGAATAACCTTTTGGCGTTGGTGTCAGTGATGCGCTCAAGCTCTGCGGGTGGGAGGCCGCAGGTGGCGGCCACACAGTCGCGTATATGGCAGAGGAGTGAGCTTTCGTTGGTGCGTCCGCGCTTGGGCACAGGCGCCAGATAGGGGGAGTCGGTCTCGAGCAGTATCCGCGATGGCTCGCATCGGGCCACGGCCTCGCGCAAGTCAGGGGCATTCTTGAAGGTGACCACTCCGTTGATGCCGATAAAGGCCTCGGGGAAGGCGCTGGTGATGCGCTCAAGTTCGGCCGGGCCGGCAGTGAAACTGTGAAACACCATCCGGGGCACCCTCTCACCCATCAGCCCGAGAATGTGCAGGGTCTCGTCGAGCCCCTCGCGGCAGTGGATGATGACCGGCAGGTCGAGCCCGGCGGCGCGCTCAAGCTGCTCGCCGAAGGCATCCATCTGCTGGATGCGGAAGGTGGTGTCGTGGTAAAGGTCGATACCCACCTCCCCCACCGCCACCGGCGACTCATCGGCAAAGCGGGCAAACACATCCTCCACCTTCGGGCGCCAGTCGGCATCTATATCTTCGGGATGCAGCCCGACTGCCACACTTGTGGCCTCGGGGCGGGCATGATGCAAGGCGAGCAGAGGCTCCATCGAGTCGAGGCTCACATTGGGCAATATCATATGGCTCACCCCGGCGGCAAGCGCGCGGTCAACGGCCGCGGCGCCCCCGTCGGGGTATTCATCTGCGAAGTATAGATGGGTGTGGGTGTCTATCATTTCTTTCGCCCTGAGAGTCGGTCGAGTAGATATTTATACGATTCCAGACGGTCTTCAGGAAGACCTGTGGCCTTGACGGCCTTGAGTGCCTTGGCACTGTAGTGGGCTGCAGCCTTGCGGGCTGAAGCATCGAGCTGCATCTTCTCGTAGATGCGGCTCACTGTCTTCACCTTCATATCGCCTGCGGGGAGACTCATAGCCACTTTGAGGGCCTTCGATTCTTCTGAACCGGCAGCCATGCCACTGACGTAGAGGAAGGTCTTCTTGCCCTGGTTGATGTCGCCGCCAATCGGTTTACCGAAGGTGGCTGCATCGCCGAAGGTGTCGAGCCAGTCATCTTCAATCTGGAAGGCTATGCCGAGATTCTCACCATATTCGCGCAGCCGGGCGCATACCTTATCATCGCAGCCGCTGAGTATACCCCCGATCTCGGCGCAGGCACCGAGCAGGCAGCCTGTCTTGAGGCGGATCATCTCTACATATTCATCGACGCTGATATCATCGCGGGTCTCGAATTCCATATCGAGGGCCTGCCCTTCATAGACCTCGATGCTCATGCGGTTGAAGGCCTCTATCACGCGGCGAAGCGCGCCATCGGCCACCCGGGTCATCTGACGCTCGGCCAGACCGAGCATGGTGTCGCCACTGAGAATGGCAGCCGACGCACCATATTTCTTATACACACTCTCACGATTGCGGCGCATCGCCGAGTCATCCATCACATCATCATGCAGAAGCGTGAAGTTGTGGAAGAGCTCCATGCCCAGAGCCGGAGCCATCGCCGCAGCCTCATCGCCGCCGAATGCATCCACAGTCATGAGCAGAAGCACCGGACGGATACGTTTTCCCCCGGCCTCAAGTGCATATTCAATGGGTGCGTAAAGTGAGTTCGGTTTTCCGGCGCCAATGTTGAGCGCCTGCATCGCCGCCTCTACCTCGACGGCATATTCTGATATTCTTTTCATCTTAGTTAAGTAGGGTTCAGTTTTCTGACATCAAATCCTCATCGAAGCAATCTGCCGAGAAAGCCCGCATCCGGCTATCACCTGAGCCGAAGCCTCGTCCAGCTGCCATCTCTATAGGCAGCACAATCCTCAATCTTCGGTTTTCCGGCATCCCTTTCCGCTATCTTCAGATTGCCGGAATTGCTTCCCGCTCTCTCCAGATTGACTGAGTTGCTTTTCCACTCTCCTCAGATTTCCGGAGGCGCTTTCCGCTCTCTCCAGATTGCCGGAGTTGCTTCGCTCTCCTCCGAAATAGCGACAATGAAGATAAGATTATTTATACTTGTTATAGATTTCCATCGGCACTCCCTCCGAGCCATCCATATCAAGGGCTATCTTGAAGCCCTTCATGAAGCGCTTGAAAGTGAGGGAGTCTTCCGGACTTTTGGCGCAGAGATCCTGCAAAGCCTTGATTTCAGATTCTACCGCAGCCGCATTCTTATTGTCGATACGGATAGAATTCACATACTCCAGCCCGAGCTGATAGCCCAGGCCCATCGGGTCATCCTGCGCACCAAGTTTGCGAAGCTGCATCTTGTCGGGCAGCGGAAGGGCCTCGGCATATGAATCATAAGCTATGCTGAAAGTCTGCAGATCATCATCTTTATAATTCTCATAGGCATAAAGAGTGGCCATCGACAATGTATCGATTTTCACCCCCGGGGTGCGCCCGAGAGCCGCATCACAGAGGAAACGCGCCACCGAGTCGGGACTCACATGCTTCATCATATACTCCACCTTAGCCGCATCAGTCATCGAGGCGAACCCTTTGGGCAAATCACCCTCCGAGCCACCGCCACCACCGCATGATGCAATGCCGCATACGCAGAGCAACAGGGCCATACGCGAGCACCGGCTCAAAATCAAGCCGCAGACGCTTCTCCCCTTGAACTCTTTATTATCCATGATTAATACATTTTCTCAATTCCAGCCATCGATGGCAAGAATAATTACCCCTCATCCCACGCTAAGCAAGACAGGGGGAAATCCACCACAAAATTAGTAAAAAAACGATAAAAAACCACCCATTCCCCTTGATAATTCAACAAAAATCACTAACTTCGCATCCGAAACATACGCCAGCCATCAAGGAGTGGTGCTCGAGTGGCTGAAGAGGCACGCCTGGAAAGCGTGTATACCCCAAAAGGGTATCCCGAGTTCGAATCTCGGTCACTCCGCAAGAAGAGAGGACACAATCCTCTCTTTTTTAAACCATTATACGCTTTTGAAGTGTAACTTCAAATAATTTGAAGTTACACTAATAGATATCCACATTTCTCATAACAGTAAAACTATGAGTGAATATATTCCAAGATTATTATCCTCTAAAATAGAGGAAGCTGCTAAATATTATCCGGTTCTTGTGGTGACGGGGCCTCGTCAATCGGGGAAAACATGTCTGTGTAAACATCTTTATCCGGATGCCTCATACGTTAATCTTGAAAATATATCCACTCGCGCCAAAGCAGCTAATGATCTTAATCTCTTCTTAGACACATTAGGGGATACCGCAATAATTGATGAGGTGCAACATCTACCCGACTTATTGTCAATGATTCAGGTTAGAGTTGATGAAAATAAAAAGCTTCGCTATATCCTGACCGGAAGCAGTAATTTTTCTTTATTGCGCACAGTTACTCAATCATTGGCCGGTCGCTCTGCGCTGTTCACTCTTCTTCCTCTCTCGTTTATGGAACTTACTTCCCCTCAAAAAAAACTTTCCACTAACGAGTTAATGTGGCAAGGGCAGTATCCTGGGGTAATTGCTGAGGGAATCCCGGTACATAATTTCTTTAGCAATTATTATAACACATACGTTGAGCGTGATCTGAGGGATTTATTAAAACTACGCAATTTGTTGACTTTTGATAAATTCGTACGCATGCTGGCTATTAGAGTCGGATCGGAATTCAACGCATCCGCATTAGGTCGAGAAGTAGGGGTCTCTTCTCACACTGTAACAGAGTGGCTCTCCCTTCTTGCCACTTCCTATATTGCATATCCTTTGGCTCCCTATTTCTCCAATTTATCCAAGCGTCTGACGAAAATGCCAAAAGTGTATTTTTACGATACCGGCTTATTATGCTATCTGCTTGGAATAGAGACATACGAAATGTTAGAGAATCATCCGCTTCGGGGGGCGATCTTTGAAAATCTTGCAATGGGTGAACTTCTAAAGAGCCGGTTAAACAAAGCTCTTGACCCCAATCTTTATTTCTACAGAGAAAAATCAGGCTTAGAGATAGATGCGGTGCAATCTATAGCCGGTTCCCTTCATCTATTCGAAATAAAAGCAGGAACCTCCATGCGACCGGATTATTACGACAACATCAATGTGCTCAAGCGATGTCAAAATAACGTTTCTGCTTCCACCATAATCTACGATGGTGAAAGCCAGCCTCCCATTTGTCTAAATATCCGGGATATATGAAATTCTATTTTGAGTGTCGCTCCCAAAGAAATCAAATAAAAAGAGAGCGAATTTCTCACAAACTCACTCTCCTTGTTGTATATCAAATAGTTATGTAATTATTTAGAGTATTCTTCTCTGATGAATAGTGCCACGGGGTCCCAAAGTCTTATACAGCCGTTCTTCTCATCAAAAACCTTAGCATGGTTTCTGATGCCGAAATTCTTCATTTGGTTATAGTTGACTTCAAATCTTTCCACACGGTCCTCACTCAGAGATTTTAAATCCTCACGGAGCACAGCTTTTGAGTCATTGTCGCTCAAATGCATATAATCATTTAAGATTGTGCTACATATCTGATCCGGATTAGAGAGCCATTTAGGCACTTTTTTGTGTACTTTCCCTATCTCTATTTCTTCACGATTAGCGTTATAGGTTTCAAGCGCTAAGTCATCCGAATGATCCTCAAGGAGATAATCTTCCAAATCGATTATCTCGTCATCATATTCAAAGGGACGCCATTTTTCAGGATAGTAACTCGGCTTTTGCGGTTGATTTTCACCTGCAGGATAGAACCCATACAGTTCCCATGAACGGTATTTCAATACATCAATAACGCCTACAAAATGATCAGAGAGTCCGGCCAATGCACGCGGAATTAGAACGAGATTAGCGAGTTGTGTATGGTAACGCACGTCATAAGGTGTACCAGGCCATATATGGCAGGTTATATAGTTTTCAAATTCTATATTTTTAGATATGGCTCTCTTGATAGCATGGTTGGCATAAGTATTGTCATCAATGTAGATCCCTGCTATCTCAGTCTTTTTCTTTTCATCATGATAACCCCTTCTTACATTTGGGTATATTGGATATTGAGGCACTCTACTGGGATCTGCCCAGATAGCGCTCTCTGCGATCAAATCCATAAGTGTATTTTCCATTTTTTTAAATGACTCCAATTCCAGAAGATCATCTCCGTTCAGTCTTTTTTTAGTTTTTTTCTTGGCTTTCATAAGGGTGATTTTTGAAAGTAAAACTTCTTACGCAAAGATAGTTAATAGGAGCGATAAAAACAATAAACGGGAGTAGGTATTTCTTACCAAAGTCTATTACTCGGCTTGTGGAACATGGCGTACCCGCCTGTCAAGACCCAGATTCAATAAGAATATATTTTGCCACAATAGAAACTCTTATTACTTCTGCATTATTTATTACTTTTGCATTATAATGTGTATGCACATAGTTTGCATATCAAAATATAGAGCTATAACCAACTGGCAATCAAGACTCTATTTAGAAGAGGGTACGCCCGGGAAGCGTATATACCCCCAAAAGTATCCCGAGTTCGAATGTCGGTCACTCCGCAAATTCCGCCAAAATCCCCACCCCTTTCCCCCGCCGCCTCCTCCCTGCCCCCCTTCGCTCCCACGCCCTGCCTCGCTCAGCCGCCTTCTCTCTTCGCCCCTACGCTCCTCAGCCTCGCTCCCTAGAGCTTTCTTTTTTATGAGGCTGCTGCCCTTTTCGCGGCCTCATTCGGGCTCATATTAGGCTATATTTATGCTCATTTCAATCGCATCACAATAAAAAATGCAATAGCCTCGCCATAATATAGCCCTAAAATTTGCCAAATCTCTCATCATTAATTATTTTTGCAATTATAATCGCAGCAATAATCCGCCCAATTTCGGCGGCGCCCAAGCGAAGCGCAGCGGCGAAGCGCGGCCAAGCGAAGCGGCGCCCAAGCTCGGCAGCGAAGCGCAGCGGCCAAGCGCGGCCAAGCGAAGCGGCGCCCAAGCGGCGGCGAAGCGCAGCGGCCAAGCGCGGCCAAG
>CAJTNN010000033.1 GCA_910577585.1 uncultured Muribaculaceae bacterium
GAAGAAAAAAATGTACTTCATTTTATGTTTTTTCGTAAAAAGTTTAAACAACTTCCTTAGCTGATTAAGTACCCCTCAACCAAACAATGAAACGCATAATGATCCATACGCCCCGACATATCTCCGCATCCACAGCGATGCGGATGCTTGCAGCTCTGATGCTGATGCTCTCGGCAGCCGCGGGCGCATGGGGGGCACCGCGCGAAAAGCTGATGAACCGGCCATATGCCGACCAGAAACGCCTGCATCTCGGATTCTCTGTCGGTGCGCATTTCCAGGATCTGAATTTCACACACAACGGTCTCGTCACCCCCGACGGTCAGCGATGGATGGCCGAAGTGCCGAGCTTCTCGCCGGGTTTCTGCGTCAATGTGCTCGGCGACCTGCGCCTGCACAAGTACCTCAACCTCCGCCTGACGCCGGGCATGTATTTCGGCTCAAAGAGTGTGACAATGATTGACTGGAACGCCGACCAGACCGCCGGCTCACCCGACATCGCCGAGGGGGATGAGAACTATATGCCCATCCGCGCCACACAGGATATAAAGAGCGCCTACGTGGTGGTGCCCATAGACCTCAAGATTTCGGGCGACCGTCTGCGCAACACCCGTCCATACGTCACGGCCGGCGTGATGGCATCGTTCGACGTGAGCAAGAAACGCTCTGACTGGCTCACTTTCAATCCGATGGATTTCTATCTCACCGTGGGCCTGGGGTGCGACTTCTACCTCCCCTTCTTCAAATTCATCCCCGAGATAAAGTTTTGCTTCGGACTGACCGACATACTGAAGCATGACCGTCCCGACCTCGACCTCGACCCGCATACTTTCAAGATGACTCAGTCGCTGTCGAAAGTCAAGTCCAACATGGTGGTGATAAACTTCTATTTCGAATAGTCTCTCACCCCGGCTCTCTTCATCTCACTTCAGCTGACCGACACACATGGCACTTCACGCAATATCCCATCTCTCACGCTTCAAGCCGGCTCTGCTGCGGCGTCTGGGCGCACTGGCGCTCTTGGGCGCTGCCGCCATCCCTGCGGCCTTCGCACAGGCCGACGCCCAGCTGACGCAATATTGGGCTGTGCCGGCCTACTACAACCCCGCCGCCACCGGCACCACC
Source organism: uncultured Muribaculaceae bacterium (assembly GCA_910577585.1). Taxonomy (GTDB): domain Bacteria; phylum Bacteroidota; class Bacteroidia; order Bacteroidales; family Muribaculaceae; genus Lepagella. The sequence goes on from CAJTNN010000033.1 coordinate 1,123, forward strand.
GACTTCGTGCGAATACGCGGCGGAGCCAAACTGCAGTGGCTCGGCATCGAGAATGCTCCTAAGTCATTTCTCGCCACAGCTGACTCTCCGCTTAAAATCGGCTCGAAGAGAATCGGCCTGGGTGTAAACTTCTCGCAAGAATCGCTCGGCCTATTCTCGAATCTGCTCGCCAATATACAGGCATCCTACAAAATCAAACTCTTCAAAGGGGAACTCAGCATCGGCCTGCAGGGTGGCTACTACAACTCGAAGTTCAAGGGCTCGGAAATATATATCCCCGACAACGACGACTATCACCAGGGCTCCGACACATCGCTCCCCACACAGGACCTCACCGGCAATGCCTTCGACTTCTCGGCCGGACTGCATTTCAGCCACAAGTATTTCTCGGTGGGCATCAGCGGCCTGCATCTGCTCGAACCATCGGTTAAACTCAACATCGAGGGCAATGAGTCGTCAGATTCTCAGGAATATGAGACCATACTTGCCCGCCAGCTCTATTTCATAGCCGACGGCAATATTCCGATTAAAAACACGTTATTTGAAATGCAGCCCTCACTGCTGGTGCGCACCGATTTCGCCGGGTTCGGCGCCGAAGTGACGGCTCGCGCACGTTACAACAAGTTTATCTCTTTCGGCATCGGCTACCGATGGAAAGAGGCCCTCTCGGTAATGGTGGGGGCCGAGTTCAAGAATTTCTTCCTCGGTTATGCCTACGACTACCCTATGTCGGCCATCAACAAAGCCTCGAGCGGCAGCCATGAACTGATTGCCGGTTATAGTCTGAAACTCGACTTCTCAGGCAAAAACAAGAATAAACACCGCTCAATACGCATAATGTAAAGTAGAGTCTATGACTGTCATGAACAAGCAACTCACCCAATATCATTCTTCAATCCGCAAGGCGCTCCCATGGCTGGGGGCTCTCTGCACTATCTTCGTGGCCGCTTCATGCATGGCGCCGCGAAGCAGCAGCGCCGGAGGCGAGGTCACCGGTGTCGGAGGCTCGGCTTTCGCCGAACCTACACCGCACGGTATGGTGCTCGTGGACCGTGGCGCTTATGCGATGGGGCCCGTCAGCGACGATTCGCTCAGAGGCATCAAGGCCAACCCGCGCGGTGTCTCTATCGATTCTTTCTGGATGGATGAAACCGAAGTCACCAACTCGAAGTACAAGCAGTTCGTGTTCTGGGTGCGCGACTCAATCATCCGCGAACGCCTGGCTGACCCGGCTTTCGGCGGAAATGAGGCTTTCAAAATCGAGGAGGATAAGGAAGGTAACCCTATCACCCCCTATCTGAACTGGAATAAGCCTATCCCCTGGCGCAATGCCAACGAGGATGAGCAACGTGCCATCGAGTCTGTATACCGCACTAACCCCATCACGGGGCGCCGCGAGCTCGACCCGACACAGCTCAACTACCGCTACGAAATCTACAACCATACTGCCGCCGCACAGCGACGTAACCGTCTCGACCCGAAGACACGCCAGTATAACACTGACCTGCCGGTCGACGAGTCACTGCCCATCATCTCGAAGGACACTGCGTATCTGACCGATGAGGGTGAAATCGTGCGCGAGACTGTGTCGCGTCCGCTCACCGGCGACTACGACTTCCTCAACACCTACATCGTCAACGTCTATCCCGACACTACGGCCTGGATCAACGACTTCGACAATGCCTACAATGAGCCGTACACACGCCTCTATTTCTCTCATCCGGGATATAATGATTATCCTGTAGTGGGTGTGAGCTGGGAGCAGGCCAACGCCTTCTCCAACTGGCGCACCGACTTCCTGCGTCGCTCGCTTGGCAAGGAGGGAATCTACATCGAGCCCTACCGACTCCCCACCGAAGCTGAATGGGAATATGCCGCACGCGCCGGCAATTCTGAGTCGTCGTATCCCTGGGCTGAGACTCTCCCCTATGACGAACGCGGCTGCTTCTACGCCAACTTCAAGCCGATGGAGGGTGACTTCGTGCGCGACGGCCACGTCATAACTTCAGCCGTGGGCACTTTCTCGCCAAATGATTTCGGACTTTACGACATGGCGGGCAATGTGTCGGAGTGGACCTCTACGGCCTACACCGAGTCTATCAACAAGCTCACCTCCGACCTCAACCCCGAATACCGCTATGATGCGGCTAAGGAGGACCCCTACAAGATGAAGCGCAAGATCGTGCGCGGCGGCTCGTGGAAGGATGTGGCTCAGAATCTGCGCTCCGACCTCAGAATGTGGGAGTATCAGAATGAACAACGCTCTTATATCGGATTCCGCTGCGTGCGCTCGCAGATCGGATTCGCCAAGGGTACTCAAAAGAAACGCAAATAATACTCTAACCTGAATCATGGTCAAGATCAGAAAATACGCCAATGGCATCGAACGCTTCATGTCGAGTCCCAAGGGACAGCGATTCTTCAACTTCGCCTATTCGCTGGGCGCAGCAGTGGTGATATGGGGCGCTTTGTTTAAAATACTCCACCTCCCGGGTGGCAGCACTCTGCTCTGCATCGGCATGGGCACGGAAATCGCGATGTTCATCATCACGGCTTTCGATCGTCCGCCGAAGGAGTATGCATGGGAGGAGGTATTCCCGGTGCTCGATTCAAAGAATCCTGAAGACCGCCCTGACTTCGTGGGGGGTGGCGGAATCGTCATCGGTGGCAACGCCGGCAATTACCCGGCTGAAGAGTATGACGGCGCTACTGCCGAAGGGGGCGCCATCGGAGTGCCCGTCAGCGCGGCGGCCGCACGCCAGGCAGCCGGAATCCCGGCCGGGGTGGCTATCTCTGAAGAGGACACCCAGTCGCTGCGCGACAGCATCGCGAAGATGGCGGCGGCATCCGACCAGCTCTCGCAGATGGCCGAACTCACCACTGCCACTCAGGATTATCTTGCCCAGATTTCGGGCATAGCCGAGCAGATGACACAGCTGCGACAGACAACCCAGGCTCTCAATGAAGTGAGCTCTGTACTCCTGAACTCCTATCAGGCTATCACACGCAACTCCGACTCAATCTCGCAGTCGGCCGAGGGATATGTCGACCGCATGGAGGATCTTAACCGCAACATCGGCGGACTCAACACCATCTATGAGATTCAGCTCAAGAGCATATCAAGCCAGCTGGAGTCTATCGACCGTGTCAACCGCGGCCTGAAGGATATCCGCGACATGTATGAGAAGTCGGCCGCCGAGAGCGCCCACTATTGCGAGGAAACTGAAAAGATGGCCCGCTATATGAAGCAGCTCAACAGCGTCTATGAGAAGATGATCACTGCGATGACCATCAATATGTGCAATCCGATGATGGGAGGCGCCGCGGCTGCCGGACAGGCTCCGGCCAACCCCTTCGCCGACCATAACCAATAAAAACTCCCTAAGAAATGGCAGGTGGTAATAATGTAGCCCGTATGTCGCCCCGTCAGCGCATGATCAATCTGATGTATATCGTGCTGACAGCCATGCTTGCGCTGAATGTGTCGAGCGATGTGCTCAACGGGTTCAGCCAGGTGCAGGAGGGGTTGCATCGGACTAACCTGAATATGTCGTCGAGAAATGAGGTGCAATTCCGATATCTCGCCGAACTCTATGAAAAGAACCCCACTAAAGTCGGGCCCTGGTATAAGAAGGGGCAGGATCTGCATTCGCGCTCGGCAGCACTCTATCAGACCATCGATTCGCTTAAAGTGATGATCGCTGAGAAGGCCGACGGCAAGGGGGCCGACTATACGGCCATCACAAATCTCGATGACCTGGAGGCGGCTTCGGTGACGATGCTCAACCCGGCCTCGATGAGGGGACGTAAGCTCAGGGAGCAGATCGAGAGCTACCGCGCTTTTGTGGCCGAAATGATTCCTGACTCTACAAAGCGTGCGGCTGTGCAGGAGATGCTGGCCACCCGCGCCGCTACGGCGCCCGGCACTGTCGTGGCAATGCCGTGGGAACAGAAAATGTTTGAGAATATGCCCGCTGTGGCGGCTGTCACTCTGCTGACTAAGATTCAGAATGATATCCGCCAGGTGGAGTCGGAGGCTATGTCGAGCCTGATCACTAATGTCGATATCGGTGATATACGTGTCAACGAACTCAATGCCTACGTCATCCCCACGGCTTCGACCGTGATCCGCGGCGGAAAGTATTCGGCAAATATCGTGCTGGCTGCCATCGACACTACGCAGCGCCCCACGATATATGTCAACGGTGCGAAACTCAACACACCCGGCGGCCTCTATGAATTCACAGCCAATGCCACCGGCTCGCATGAGTATTCCGGCTTTATCGAGGTCATGAAGGGTGACGGCTCAATCGACCGCCGACCCTTCAAGGCAGCATATAATGTGATTGAGCCTATGGCCACAATCTCGCCTACGATGATGAATGTGCTATATGCCGGCATCGACAACCCGATATCAATCTCCGTGCCCGGTGTGCCGATGAATGGCATCTCGGCATCTATCTCCGCAGGCACTCTGACCCGCTCGGGCGATTCGTGGGTGGCTAAGGTGTCGCAGGTGGGCTCCGAGGTGGAAATCTCGGTCACTGCGCAGATGGATGGCCGCAACCAGAATGTGGGCTCGATGAAGTTCCGTGTGCGCAAGTTGCCCGATCCTGACCCGTTTATCGTGGTGAAGGATGCGGCTGGAAATGCCTCGCAGTACAAGGGCTCGCCCAAGCGCATCTCGAAGGCGCAGCTGATGGCCGCGCCGGGGCTGAGCGCTGCCGTGGATGATGGCATAATCAATGTCACCTACACTGTGGTGAGCTTCTCAACTATCTTCTTCGACTCGATGGGCAACGCTATCCCGGAGGTCAGCAACGGCGCCTCTTTCTCCGAACGCCAGAAGGAGCAGTTCAAACGCCTCAAACCGGGCAAGTCATTCTTCATCTCTTCGGTCAAGGCCAAGGGGCCCGATGGCATAACCCGCGATATCTCTCCGATGGAGGTGGCTCTCAATTAAATCGCCCGGGGATAACCTAATTACTTCAAAATCCTGACATCTATTCTGCAATGAAGATATACAGAAAATTATTGCCTCTGATCACTATCTCTGCCATGGCTCTGGCGGGCTTCGCCCAGGTGGAGTCAGGAGGGGGTGTGAGAAAACGCAGCGAACGCGATAAGAAGAAAACCGAGACTGAGGGGGCAACCGTCACCCAGCGCATGCAGGGATTCTATGAGACCAAGGAGCCGCATGATGCCGACATGGAATATATGCGTCAGATCTATCGCCAGATTGACCTGACAAAGGATGCCAATACGCCGCTTTACTTCCCGGAGGATGTGGTCGACGGCCAGGAGAATCTGTTCCGCATCATTCTGGGCAATGTGGTTAATGGCCGCATTCCTGCCTATGAGTACCTCGACGGACGCGAGGTATTTACTGACCAGTATAAGGTGAATGTGCCCGATATGCTAGACCGCTTCGGCATATATTACCGCACCGATGGCTCGGGCAAGAATATGCGCTACGTCATCGAGGAGGCCGACGTGCCCACAGGGCAGGTGCTGAACTACTATATCCTCGAGAAGTGGGAGTTCGACCGCCGCTCTAACCAGATGAAGACCCGCGTGGAGGCTATCTGCCCGGTGCTGAACCGTATGGGTGATTTCGGTGGGGATACGCGCTACCCGATGTTCTGGGTAAAGTTTGACGCGCTGCGCCCATATCTGGCTTCGCAGTATATCTTCCTCTCTGACGATAATAATCTGCCGCAGTATTCGCTCGATGATTACTTTAATCTGGGCATGTACGACGGCGAAATCTACAAGACCCGCAATCTGCGCAATCTCTCGATGAACCAGATGTACCCCGATGCCGATGATCTCAAGCGCGCACAGGACAGCATCGACCATCGTCTGCGTGATTACGGCAAGAATCTCTGGGTGCCCACCCGCGAGGAGTATCTGGCCCAGAAGGAGAAGGAGGAGGCCATCAAGGAGGCTCTGGAGCGTGGCGACACTCTCAGCGGCGCCGAGCTGAATGTGGTCGAAGAGAAGACCGAGGCCAAACGCTCTTCTGTGAAGAGTGCGAAACGCACCACCACCAAGAAGCGCGCTGCGAAGAAGAGCAAAGTCTCTTCGTCAAGCAGCTCTTCGGCTCCCAATTCAAGTGCCACCAAGTCTGTAAGACGTCGTAAGAAATAATAATACTTATCATTATCTCTCTCGATTCCCCTATACCCTCTTCAACGCTGCCGAGGCCTGCCATCCGGATGGATGACAGGCCTCGGTCATATCATGTATATCAGTCAGAATTTCCTATATCACTCAGAGTTCTATATCAGTCAGAATTTCATCAGCAGCGGGGGATAGATAGCGCCTGCAGCCGGCAGGCCTGAGGCTGTGTGATGGTAGGAGGCGCTGAGAAGAACGCGCTTCCACAGAGCCGGTCTTATCCCGGTCCGCTCTAATTCTTTCATGGCCCGTAGGCGCAGGCCGGTGGCTTGGCCGGGCTCCCCTTCGCGCCGGTAATGGGCGGCGAGATTGAGCCGGCGATAGGCTATCATTGTCAGCAACCTCTGCATTTGGCGTGCCTCAGCTTTGGCCATGATTGCCTGCTCGGCAAGGTCGAGAGCGCGTTCCCAGTCGCCGGCACGATGAGAGAAGTCGAGGCCGGTGATTGAATCAGCCTGCACGGTGATGTCAACCCTTGGCTCGCAGCTGATGCGCATGCGCGGATTTTGCAGCAACAGGCGCACTCCGAGTTCCCAGTCGTCCCATCCGCCGATTTCCCGGCGCCAGCCTCCGCAACGCCGCAGGAAGTCAGTGCGCACGGCATATGACTGGGTGCCGAGCAACCCCTGCACCATATGGTTCTGCCACACATCATGCGGCAACATCCGGCGCACACGTGTCGAGCCGTCGGCTCTGACGAATCTCACATTCCACACCGTCATGTCGAGGGCCGGATCGGATTTGAAATCAGTCATGATAACCTCGATATGCCGGGGCGTCATGATGTCGTCAGAATCAAAGAACATCACATAATCCGTAGCCACATGCTCCAAGCCTGTCTGGCGCGCCTGCGATGCGCCGCGACGCGGCTCTGTGAGGATTCTCACTCTGCAGGGGGCGCCGGCCATGGATTCAGCCCAGGCACGGAGCACCTGCGGGGTGGCATCTGTCGAGGCATTGTCGACCAGTATCACCTCATCCGGGAGACGTGTCTGGCCGGCTATCGAGGCAAGCGTGCGCCCTACCTGATGCGCGCGGTTGTAGACGGGCATCACCAGTGTCAATCCTTGCGGGTCGGAATCGGATTTTAAGCTGTTCATATCCGCAAATTTATAAATTTTTCGCTATATTTGCAATATGAATCAACCCCGTCGACTCGATATATGTATTGCGGCTTATGGCGCTGATGGATTGCGGCGCATACTGCAACTCGGCCACCCGCGTGTGCCGGGTGTGAGATATATCGTAGGCTGGCAGAGGGGGGAGGCGCCGATGACTGCCATTCCGGAAGAATTGCGCAGTCGCGATGATTTCATGATAATTCCGTCAGATACCCGCGGACTGGGACTGAACCGCAGCATCGCACTCGAACGTGCCACCGCTGATATCGTGCTTATTTCTGACGATGACATAAATTACCGTCCGGAATATCTCGAGCGTGTCATGCAGGCTTTTGATGAGCGTCCCGACTTTGGATTCATCACATTCCGATATCATTCTGACTGCAATCCGCGGGAGTATCCAGACTATGAATTTGACTTCACAGAGCGTCCGAAAGACTATTTCTTCGGCGGACCTGAGATTGCCTTCCGACTCGCTCCGGTGAGAGAGGCGGGCATCACTTTCGATGCGAGATTCGGCGTGGGGGCTGAGTTCCCTTCGGGTGAGGATGACCTCTTTGTAAATGCGATGCTGAAAGCAGGGATAAGGGGTTGTTTCGTACCGCTGACAATTGCTGACCATGAACACACCTCGACGGCGATGCGGATGGATGGCACACCATCTTTCATACGCGTCAAGGGAGCCGTGCATTCCATCATCCATCCCCATACCTGGCCGCTGCGCATGATCACTCATTCACTGCGCCACAAGGGTGGACTGGCAAGCCGCATACGCTATTGCAAGGCGTGGCTAAGCGGGGTGACCGACCTCAGGAAATGATGCGACGCCGGCCGTGGCGCCCGAGGAATCGCGCGAAGTACCATATATACACGCATGCTGCGATAGCAAGCACCGGAACATGGATCAGCGCCGGAGTCATCAACACAAGCACCAGTGCAATCCCGGCTGTAAGGAATGAGGCGGTGAGAAGCCGCAGCGTGGCGCTGCGCAGATAGAGGCCGTAGCGTCGGCGGCAGACACCCTCCACGATAAGCATATATACGCCGTGCCACACCACCATCGCTACACCTATGCCGGTCAATCCCAACTCGGAATATAGCCATATGCTCAGTCCGAGCCCGAGCACTGCGTCGACCACATCAGTAAACATATACACCTTCCCCTCCCCTTTTGCCATGATGGTGTAGGCCATCGTGTTGGAGGCTCCGCGCAACACCACGGTCAGTATCCCCCAGGATATGAAGGGGAGAATCACCAGGAAGTCGGCATCATATAGAATCTCGACTATCAATTCGCGAAACAATAGGAAGAGCAGCATGAGCGGAGTGAAGAGCAGGAGAAGCAGCGACACTTCATGATTCATGAACACCTCCATGCGGTTGCGGTTGGCGCCGCAGGCGGCCACACGCGGGTAGTATTCAAGCGATACAGAGTTGAATACGAGCGACGTATACCTCATCACCAATATGTAGCCTGCCGAGTATAGGCCTACCTCGGCCGTAGAGGCCTCGCGGTTGAGCCATGTCGAGAAGGCAAGCTGGCATAGTGAGTTGATGAAGGCTGTGATCGAAATGAAGGCTCCGAATTTCAGAAAGGTCTGCTCTCCTTGCAGATCCTTGCGGCGCGGAAGTGTGACCGCAAACCGACGGTCGCGGTTGATATAGGCGAATATCACACCACAGAGGCTATAGGCCAGCAGGCTCCATGCCACCGAGGCCTCACCCATGAATCTGAACATCGGCACCGACACCACCAGTCCGGCCACTGCCATGCCCAGACCGCTGCGGGCAAGACGCTTGAAGCCCTCTGTGGCCTGGAAGATTGCTGATTCACCGGCATATAGGGCATTTAGCAGCATGGCGCCTCCGAGCACCATAAAGTTCCACCACATCCGGCCGTCGCCGAAGATTATCTCTGCGAGGGGCCACGCCAGTGCGGCGAGCACCACCGCACCGAGCAGACCGGCCGCCACACTCCAGGCTCTGACCCTCTCTACCATGCGGCGCAACATTCCTTCTCCCTTGCGCGAAGCTCCTGAGAGATCGCGAACGGCACTCTGACGCAGGCCGAGTCCGGTGAGATAGGTAGTGGTATCGATGGTGGAGTTGAAGATATTGAATAGGCCCACACCCGTAGCGTCAAGCCACATTGCCACGAGTTTCATCTTCACCATCGAGCACACGATGCCGGCCATCTCCACACTCGTGAAGATGCCCATCACCTTGAGCACCCTGCGGCTCGTGGCGTCCATGCTGTTAGTGCCTCTCTTAAGTAGATTCATGGGGGGAATCAGGATTGTGGGATTGGCAGGAGATAGCGTTCATAGGCTACGCCACTGCCACCGAGCGATGATTTCTGACGATATAGTCCTTCGTTAAGATAGAGGCCATGATCTTCGGTGGATATGCCGAAGTCGAAGTATCTCCATCCGGCTGTCAGGGCGAATAGATGATTGAAGAGCACCGTGAGCAATCCCTCAGCCCGGGCACGTGGGGTTGAGCATATATATTGCGCATGCGCCACCATCCGGGTCAGATACATGCAGACTCCGGCCTGAGGTGCCCCTCCGGCATAGAGCACAAAGACCCTTATTGACTCCGGAAAGCGGTCGCGCAGCAATTGCAATTCATGGCAATCATGCACCGGACGGGTGTCATGCCGCTCTTTGAGGCACTCGCTCAACAGACGATGAAAGAGTGTCACATCGCTCTCCTCACGAATCTCCACATCCGCCACCTTCGCGCCGCGCCGCAGATTGCGGCGCTGCTGGGTGTTGAACCCGGGATTGTGGCTGAGGTCGATTGTGGAGGATATGCTCTGCTCTTTCAATATCGCCCCCATGCGGAAGAGTGCGTAGCGGTCCTCTTGCGAGGGCATAGTGGCATAGATATATGGCAGAGGCTTGTAGTCAACCCCCTCTATACCATTCTCCATGCAATACTCGCGCAGGAGCTGGAATAGGACGAGCACATCGGCGGCATCGGCATGACGGGGTGGCAGAATCCACCCGCCATATGTCAAGCCGCCATGGCTGCGCAGCATACGCATGCCATCGGTCGTATCAAGGTTTGCAGGCAACAGGGCCACAAGCCGCTCACCTTTGCGCGCCATCAGCGAGTGGTCGGCAAAGCGGTCGGAGTGATAGTCCATGTAGCCGCGCTTGAAGAGGAAAGTGGAGTTGCGAGCCGAGTCCACGAATTCATCCCATTCATGGCGGTGGGCAGAGGTGTAGGGGTGCAGGGTCAGTTCAGCCATAGTGCGTCAGCGTATCCATGATTGGGGATTAAGCTTCTCACGCCCTTTCCAGACCTCGAAGTGAATCTCGCTATGGCCGGGATTATCGGGGTCGATGGTGAGCTTGCCAAGTGCCTGGCCACTCTTCACACGGTCGCCGATCTTCACAGCGGCTGAGGCGATGTTGCCATAGACGGTGTAGTAGTCACCGTGATTGACAATTACCACAGTCGAGAAGCCGGGAATCATATACACACCCGAGACTGTGCCGGCATGCACGGCCAATGCCTGGGTGCCGGCAGCCACACGTGCGTCGATGCCGGGATTGTCATACGTCACATCTGGGAGATCCGGCAGGGCATGCTTGCCGAATTGGCTTGTGATGTGGAATTCGCCGGCTGCGGGATGCGGCAATGAGCCGCGCATCGAGGCGAAATCGGCCCCTGTGGGTTTCGTGGCCACGGGTGCACTCTTGCTGGCCGATGATGCGGAGCTGCCGGCCGAGGCATTCTCTCCACCACGCGGTGTGCGCTTGCGTGCGCTGGCATAGTCTTTTGATGAGGCATCACTCTTGCTATCCTTCTTGCCGGCTTTGGTCGATTTGCGCTTGGCGGCCTCTTTCTCGGCTTTCTTGCGCTGCTCTTCACGTTCGCGGGCTTCGCGCTGTTCGGCCTCTTTGCGGGCCTTTTCAGCTTTCTCTTTCTCTTTTCTGGCTTTCTCGGCCTTCTGACGCTCTTTCTCTGCCTTCTGGCGGGCCTTCTCTGCCTCGGCACGATTCTTCTTGGCCTTGGCCTCTTCAGCCTCTTTCTCAGCTTTGCGGGCAGCCTCCTCCTGTGCGGCGAGACGCGCGGCAGCAGCCTTCTCGGCCTCACGCTCGGCCTTGGCGAGACGTTCGGCCTCAGCTTTGCGGGCAGCCTCCTGGCGTTCGGCTTCGCGACGCTCTGCCTCGCGACGCTCATTCTCGCGGCGCTCTGCCTCGCGACGTGCCTCTTCGGCCTCGGCTTTGCGGCGCGCCTCTTCGGCCCTGCGCTGCTCTTCGGCTATGAGGGCGGCCACACGGTTGCGCAACTCGTTGACCTCAGCCTGCTTCTTGGCCAGATGCTGCTGGAGGGCTGACTGGTTGGAGCGAAGTTCAGTCACCACAGCATCCTGACGGGCCTTCTGGTCGGTGAGTTTACGCTGGGCTTTGAGTTCGCGACCGAGCATCACATCTTTGTCTGATTTGGCACGCACAAGGTCGGCATTCTCTTTCTTCAGCAGAGCCACCTTTGCATCTATCTCATGGCTGCGCGCATCTTTCCATTCAGAGAATTCTTTGAGATAACGCATGCGGCGCTCGGCCTGGGCAAGGTCTTTCGCTCCGAAGAGGTAGGCTAGGGCTGAGTTGCTCTTGCGGGTGGTGCGCATCTTTTTGACGGCTTTGAGATATTCGGCGCGGAGCTTGTCGAGGGCAGCGCTGTTTTCGGCTATACTGTTCTGCAGTCCGCCGATTTTGCCATTCAGACGCGCCACCTCCTTGCCGAGTGCCTCGCTCTCTTTTTTCGATGCTGCGATATCTGTCTCGAGCCGCGATAGCTCTGAGAGCCCCTGCTTGATTGAGGCCTCGGTCTGACGCAATTCCTCTTTGGTGCGGGCCACCTCCTGCTGGGCCGACTCCTGACGGCGCTTGAGTTCGGCTGCACTCTCTGCCTTGGCGGGAGCGCTGCTTTTTGAGCTGTTCTTGCGGTTCTTGGCTGCAGTTGATTGCTTGGATGTGGTCTTGCCGGAAGTCTTTCCGGTGCTCTTGGAGGCACCCTTTCCGGTGGCGGAGGTGGCACCCTTCTTTGAGCTCGACTGGTTAGATTTGGCAGTGGACTTACCACCTGAGTTTTTGGCGTTTTTGCTGCTCTTGGCACGCGTCTGCGGTGCGGCATGCACCATAGGCGCGGCACATGGAGAGAGGGCCAGCACCGAAGCCAGTATGAGGGCCATCATCCTGCGCGCCATGTCGATAGTGATGACACGGCGGCGCATGATGCGGTGGGTATTATGAAATATCTGCATCGCGGTTTATTTCAGTTTTATGACTTCACGGAATGACACATTCTGGTATCCGGCCACATCTATGCGGTCAAACATCTTGGCGCCCCATTGCACTTTGTCGGCTGTAACAGTGGCGGTGTAGGTGCGGCTTCCATAGCTGCCCTCGAGATTTATGCGCGCCCCACCCTTCTCGGGATAGGCGAAATCGGCCTGCAACTGCGCAAGGGGTTCGAAGCTGCTCTCCTCGGCGGCGCGCTCCTCTATGGCAGTGCCATTTGATGCGACTTCTTCAGTCGCAGTCAATTCGGTGGTTGTCTGCTGGCGTCCGTAAGCCACTACCATACGGCTGAGCATATATTGGGGCGAGACCAGGAACCCATACACCACACTCTCAATATCGTCGGGGAGTCCGGGCACGAGCATATAGCCTTGGTCTGCCCCCATGGGGAATATGTCGAGCTTGGCGGCGTCGGCGCGTTCAAGCTGGCCGTCGCCTAATATGAAGATGCGGCCGAGAAGCATCGCCTGAAGGTCTGACTGGAAGTCGGGAGCCATGCGCCCGAGGTCGGCCATACTTTTGCGGTAATATCTCTTCTTGAATTTATTGACTATGAGAAGATTCTGCTCATCGACCTCGATCCGGGCCACCTCGCCGAGAAATGGCGCACGCAGCGAGATGAGCGTGAGTTTGCCACGCTCCATGGCCACCTTCATGCTCACCGACACCGGCAGCATGTCGCAGCTGACCTTTCCGTCCCAAGCGGCGCGGTTCCATGTCGTGTAGCCGGATGTAATCGAGTCGATGAGCAGGCTCTTCGCGTCGTCATTGTTGCGCGAGGCCTCTGCAGGCTGAGCTACTGCAATGCTGAGGCATAACGCCATGGCCAGCACGCCCATGCGGCCCACAGCCACGCGTCGGATGCGGGAAAATATTCTGGAGAAATTGAAGTGCATGTGTGATGAGGAAGAGAAGGAAGTATTATCCGTTTTCATTTTAAGAATCTATATGGCTCATGCCGTGATGTCGGGCAGTGCGAGGATGCAGCTATCATTCATAATAGGTTGCAGCAATTATTCATAATAGAAGGCGCGGTTCTTCACCTTCTTTTTCAGCAATTCATCGTCGGGACGGTTCTCGAGGGCCTTCTTCCACTCCGCCACTGCCTCTTCGGGCTGCCCGAGCATAAAGAGGATGTCGCCGAGATGACCTTCGTATTCAGCACGGTCATCAGGTTCGGTCGATTCGCTGAGATTCTCAAGCGCCCGTTCCTCAAGTTCGCGGGCCTCTTTATACTCACCCTTGCGGAAGAGCACCCACGCACGGGTGTCGAGATACACCGGATTATCCGGAGCAAGCGATATGGCACGCAGCGACATCTCATCGGCCTTCTGCATATCTTCCTCCTCCACCGGAGTGGCATCCTCAACCAGGAAATAGGAGTAGTTGTTAAGACTCAACGCATTGTCAGGATCAAGGGCCAGTGCATTCTCGTAGTTGATGAATGATTCCTTGCGCATACCCTTCTTATAGTAGGCATCGCCGGCCTCCTGATAGATGTTTATCAAGTCAGAGATGTTGTCGAGGGTGAGGAATGTGCCGAGGGCCTGCATGTCGGTTGTACGCGACAGTTCCTGGCCTGGGAAATTCTCATCGAGGCATATCTGATAAAGCTGAAGTGCCTTGTCGTAGTCATCTGTCATCATGGCATTGCTGCCGGCCAGACTGTACAGACGCATCGGTACCTTGCGAAGAGCTGCACGCGCACGCTGAAAGAGGGCGTCGGCCCCGGCATTGTCATCAAGCATGATGGCATATAGCATGGCCTGTTCCCAGTATTCGGCATTCGTGTGGTCCATGTCGAGTGCATATCCCATATCCTCGGCGGCTTTGGCAAAGTCGGATTTCGAGGCACTGTAGCGGGCGGAGAGTGCCAGCAGGTCGGGTTCGTGGGGATATTGGCTGCGCAGTTCGGTGAATAGCTTGTCGCCGCGGCTGCGGTCGGCATTATCCTGGATGATGGTCTGCAGATAATATAGCAGCACATCCTTCTTGACCTCGAAGTCCAGATCTTCCGACAGAAGTGCTTCGTAGATTTTGGCGTCATACATCACACTGTCGCCTTCGTTGCGGTAGTAGTCGGCGAGCTGAATCTTCACCGGGCCACCATAGCCGGGCTTCTCAAGCGATTCGGCATATTGAAGGGTCTTCAGGGCCGAATCGGGTTGGTTGATATAGGAGTATAGCTGACCCTTGAACACTACATACTGGGTGTTGGTCGGGTTGAGCTCTATCATTCTGTCGGTGGCCGCGATGGCACCGGTGGTGTCGCCCATGGCAAGCATCATGCCGGTCTTTCTTATCAGTGTCTCAATGCTCTCACCCTCGATGCGCTCATAGTCGGCGATTGCTTTCATCGCTTTGTCAAACTGATGGCTGTCGAGATAGAGCGCCGCCAGATGTTGCAGCACATCAGTATTGCCGGGGTCTACACCGTTGAGTGTCTCCAGAATTGCGATTGAGCCCTCAAAGTCGTTGTGACGTTCGAGGATATTCGATAAGAATATGTTAGGAAAGAAATCACCGGGATATTCTTTCATGAACTTACTCGCTATCAGCTTCGACGTCTGGCGCTCTGCCGGAGTACTGAGAGTGTCGGAGGGCATACCGAGGCGTCGCACCCCATACTGCAGTGCGGCTTCGCTATATGTAGAGTCAATCTGGTAGGCCTTCTTATATAACTCGGCGGCCGAGGCATTGTCGCCCACGGCGCTCTTGCGGGCTGCCGAGAGATAATAGTGGCGTGCCGCCGCACGACGCTTCGATGCCTCGCTCCCTGATGTGGGAGACGCAGCATACATTCCAAGTGCCGTGGCAACTAATATTAACAGGGGCACCAGGCCACCTGTGATTCTAAATCTGCGTGATATCATTCGAATGACTGAAAAGCGGCCGGATAATCCATCTGCATTATCCTATCCGCTTTGTAAAAAACTTTCCGGCATGCTTCACTCCTGCCGGACTACCTTATTATCCTTTCAGGCCGGCTCAATCAGTGCCGGTGTGACCGAATGCGCCATCCTCGCGCTTCGTGCGGTCAAGCTGCTCTACGGGTTCCCATTCCACCTTCGTATAGCTCTTCACCACCATCTGGCATATACGCTCGCCATCCTTCACCTCATAGTCATATTCACCGAGATTGACCAGTATTATACCTATCTCTCCGCGATAATCGGCATCAACTGTGCCGGGCGAATTCAAGATGGTCAGCCCATGTTTGAGCGAGAGTCCGGAGCGCGGCCGTATCTGACATTCATAACCCTCCGGAAGCTGCATGTAGAGCCCGGTCGGAATCAGCGCACGCTGGCCGGGACGCAAAGTGACGCTCCCCTCCGGGAGATAGGCCCGCACATCCATTCCGGCCGCCTCAAAGGTGCCGTACTCAGGGAGCGGATGATGACTCTTATTTATGATTTTTACCTTAAGTCGCTGCATAAGTCTCTATTCTCTTAGTGGTGGCCTTTACCAATCCGGGCAGTTCTTTCAGCCCCTCACTTCGCCGTCAAGCCTTTGTCAAGTCTTTCAGCATGACGCTATCGGGGAAATCGCACAAAGACCGGTCATGACCACATGATTTGAAATAATCTACAAATATAAACAAAAAAATAAGATGAATTCTCCGATGGTCGGAAAATTCACCTTATTTTTATGCCGGAACCCTTCCGGAAGCCATTTCCGGAGGCAGGTTGCCCGCCATATCCGCAGAATTATGATTAACCCTCGGAGATAGCGTCGCTCGGGCATACAGATGCGCAGCTGCCGCAGCTGATGCAAACATCGGGATTGATCTTGTAGATTTCGCCCTCTGAGATTGCCTCAACGGGACATACAGACTGGCAAGTGCCACATGCGATGCAGTTGTCGCCAATTACGTAAGCCATAGTAGTAAATGTTTTATGGTTGTTAATATATGTTGCTGTCTCAACCGATGAGAAATATGACACCTTTTTGCACGTGCCTCTTATTTTCCCTCCGGAATTATGATGCAAATTTATCGTTTATATGCCGTCGGAGCAAATTTTCTGACCCTTTTTAGCATAATTTATACTCTTTCCAAATACTATTTGTAATCCATACAAATACTATTTATAACCAATCTAAATACTACTGTTTCACGGCTTGCGACCAGGTCACGTTGCTTATCTGGATTTTCGGTGGGCAAGGAGCCACAGATGCACTCGCCCACGCAGAGGCACCCTCATTCCCCAGCGGCGGCAACGTTCGCGTAAATCCCTGCCGAGGTCCGGGTCAGCGGCATGACGCGCCTGGCTGGCCATATAATTTATCTTTGCTTTGTAAAACCTCCGCATATCCTCCGCTCCAAAACCATAATGCGACGCAAGCCTGTGCATCATATCGGTCACACCGGCTACAAATCTATAGTCTTTGGCGTGCGTGAGATTATTCGACGCTGATTCGCCATCTATATAATAGCGATAACCACGGATGGGCAGATATAATGCATCCCCGGCTTCAGCAAGCGCCGCTATCAACGGGATATCCTCTACACGTCCGTCATGGCATCTGAGTAGTTCAGGATGATGCTGCAATATCGGCACAACAGCTGCACGCCTATATACCGCCGATGATAACACATAGGGCAATCTATCTGTATGATTGAATAGATCTCTGAGAATAGCGTCACCTTTGAGTCTCAGCTGCGCACGCGCCCCCGAGTCTGTGACTGAGTGAGAATCTGCGGCCCGATTCAGGATTTCACCTCTTTTCAGCACTTCACTATGCGGCATCAGATTTACCACCCCTTGTGAGCCTGCCATATCCTTGACTTCGACGTCAGTAAAGACAGCCGTCACATCGTTATTGTCATCCAGCAGCCTTACGCTATGCGCCAGACGCTCCTCGCCTATCCACTCATCATCACCGGCGCAATCTGCAACATACTCCCCTTTGGCTTCAAGCACTGCATCGAAGTAGTTGTCTACAATCCCCTTGTTGGCACTCAAGGGCATCAATCTGACTTTGTCAGGATATTGCCTTGCATATTCCTCACAAATCTGTCGTGTGCCATCGTCGGAGCCGTCATCAGCCACTAATACCTCATACGTGAAATCACACCGCTGGCCGAGCACACTCTCAATTGCGCGCCCCACCGTGTCAGCCTGCCTATACGTCAGGATGATTACTGTAGCCTTTATATCATCTGCCATAACCAATAGTTGAATCTTACGGCAAATGACGTCCTACAGCACGGGGTATAAACGAAAGATGCTTCTTAAGAGTTCTTGCAAGGCCGAAATGTTTCTTCATGATTTCGAAGCGCTCACGAAGTGATGCACGCTTATTCTTCTCAGTCATCCCATCATCAAGATAATGGATACCCACCACATGAAGATTCCGGCAACGCTCAGGAATAGTCTTACGGATGCAACGGATTGTCCAGTCATAATCAGCCGAAAAACGATAATCAAGATTATACTCCGGAGCAATCGAACGCTTGACCATAAAAGCCTGGTGACACACCAGCATACCATCGGCGAAACTATCCACAGTCAATTCTTCAGGCACACTAAGATGACGCGGGCCCTTGACTCTCCGGTCAGCATCCACAATCACAGTATCTGAGTACACGATATCGGCCTCATTAACCGTTGCAGCTGCATACATTCCCAGAATTTCAGAATTAGCGAAACAATCGCCCGCATTAAGGAAGATCACATACTTCCCGCGAGCCAGAGCCAGACCCTTATTCATAGCATCATAGAGCCCGTTGTCGGGCTCACTGACGATTCTTACAGCACGACCACCCAACTGCCGGGCTACATCGACAGTATGATCCGTCGACGCGCCATCCACAACCACATGTTCGAAATCGCGCCAAGACTGTTGAGCCACCGACTTCATCGTAGGGCCCAACTCCTTCTCAGCGTTAAAAGTAATAGTAATAATAGAAATCAAAGGAGCATCCATGCAGCAAATATAGCAAAAAAAAAACGCATCCCCAAATAAAAATTTCATCCCCCAGCCGCATCGCCTTACATTCAGGTCCCTGGGAGGAGGGGCGCCCCGCCCCGACCCTGCAGCAAAGAGAAAATAGAGGTATTCTTCTGCGTGAAGTAGAACCGTGTCGGGCGAGGGCGCCCCTCCTCCCAGAACCTTGCGGTCGACTTTGCTTCTCCCAAAATTCCCAGAATTCTCAAATCTCCCAAAATTCCCAGAACTCCCATTACTCCCAAATGAAAAAAAGAATCGACTCCGGTTATGGAATCGATTCTCATTGGTTAAGGGGGCGATTACCTACTCTCCCGCGTTAGCAGTACCATCGGCGTGATAAGGTTTAACTTCTCTGTTCGGCCAATAGTGAACACGGTGAAGAGGTGGAGCCCGTCGAAAAAGAATCTCCAAACTCCCTAAAATGCAAAAAAAGGTCAGCGAAATGCTGACCTTTTGTTTAAGGGGGCGATTACCTACTCTCCCGCGTTAGCAGTACCATCGGCGTGATAAGGTTTAACTTCTCTGTTCGGCCAATAGTGAACACGGTGAAGAGGTGGAGCCCTTCGAAAAGATTCCCAGAACTCCCAAAAAAGAAAAAGGTCAGCGAAATGCTGACCTTTTAAGTTAAGGGGGCGATTACCTACTCTCCCGCGTTAGCAGTACCATCGGCGTGATAAGGTTTAACTTCTCTGTTCGGCCAATAGTGAACACGGTGAAGAGGTGGAGCCC
>CAJTNN010000034.1 GCA_910577585.1 uncultured Muribaculaceae bacterium
AATTGAATATCAATAATTTCAAAGCACTCTTATGATTTTTTAGTGGACACTAATGTTATTAGCTTAATAAATAATAGGAGTGAATATGTGAATAAAAATTATTTTTTGCACAACTTTAAAATAATTGTGTAATAATCCGATTTTTTATTAAATTTGCATTTTATTGCAGAGGGAATTATCTCTATGCGGCATCGGCTTGAAAAGGTGAGTGCCGTTGGTTATGCGGGTAATGCCGCGTGCCAAGCAGGGAGAGCCCGCAGGCTGTGCACCGGTAATGCCGCGTGCCACGTGGGTACTGGAGCCGCATTGATAGAGCATAGATTCTACGGCAAGGTAATTAAAACGAAAACGAAGATGGTGTCGAAAACGAGAGATAAATTCATTGAGGTGGCCAGGCAACTCTTTGCCCGCAAGGGTGTGGAGAATACCACTATGAATGATATTGCCTCCGCTTCCGACAAGGGGCGCCGCACGATATACACTTATTTCAAGAACAAGCGTGACATCTATAATGCGGTAGTGGAGAGTGAGTCAGACAAGCTGATGATGAATCTGCGCCTCATCGTGGCGCGGCCTGTGTCGGCTGAGGAGAAGCTGAAGGAGTATGTGGCGGTGAGGTTTGAGACTATGCGCGAGATTGTGTCGCGCAATGGTTCTCTGCGGGCCGGCTTCTTCAGAGATGTGCGTAAGGTTGACCGCGCGCGAAAGCTGATTTCGAAGAAGGAGATAGCCATGCTGCGCGAGATATTGGAGGAGGGTGTGCAGAACGGTGAGTTCGAGATAACCGACCTCAATCACACCTCGGTAATCGTCACACATGCCATACAGGGTCTGGATGTGACCTATATCCGCGACTCACTTTCTGACAAAGGTATCGACCAGGAGATGCTGGCAGAATATTTTTCGAGAATCCTGCTTAAAGGCATCATCAAGCGATGACCACCCCGGGGATGATGGAGTTGTAGAAGCCGGTCCGCGAGGCAGCCAGGCTGCGGAGTCAGATTCAATATGTCTACCCGCAGACTAAGCCGACGAGCCGGGATGAAAGAAGAAACTAATCAACACTAAAACATAGATATGTATATAAACGCCACCGGATATTACGTTCCAGCAGGGAGAGTGGACAATGCCCATTTTCTCGACGTCAATGGTCTGACAGCAGACTGGATTGAGCAGCGCACGGGAATCAAGACGCGCTCCAAGGCCGGCGCTGACGAGACATCCGACACGATGGCCATCGAGGCCATAGAGAATGCCCTTGGCAAACTTCCCTATGACATCAAGGATGTAGACTTGATAGTGGCAGCGCAATATTGCGCCTACGACACTGTGGCCACCACGGCTCATGTGGCCCAGCGCCATTACGGCATCGAGGGGGCTAAAGCTTTGTACTGCTCGGCCGCCTGCTCATCGTTTATCAACGGTCTGGAGGTGGTGGAGGGTTACTTCGCCAGTGGCAAGGCCAGCAAGGCGCTGATTATCTCAAGCGAGCACAATACATACTACAGCAATGAATCTGACCCTAAGTGCGGACATCTCTGGGGTGATGGCGCGGTGGCATATTTTGTCAGCAAGGATCGTCAGAGCGAGAATGATATCGAGGTTGTGGAGATATTCACCGAAGGGCTCGGACATCTCGGCAAAGGTCCCGATGGAGTGAAGCTGCGTCCGGCAGAGGGGGGTATCACCATGCCCGATGGCCGCGATGTATTTCTCTACGCATGCCGCTACATGGTGTATGCGCTCGATCAGATCCTGAAGCATCAGGGTCTTGAGCGCAGCGACCTGAAACATGTAATCTGCCATCAGGCCAACAAACGCATTGTGGCGCAGGTGGCGCATCAGCTTGAGCTTCCCGCCGAGCGCTTCCTCAACAACATCGAGGAACTTGGCAACACCGGGGCCGCCTCCGCACCGCTTGTGCTCGCTCAGAACACCGACCGCTTCTCGGCAGGCGACCTCGCCGCACTCATAGTGTTTGGCGGAGGCTACAGCTGCGGCTCAGTGATAGTGAAGTTCTGATCTGTGGCTCTGCCGGATATGGCCCGCACACGAGACGAACTGACCGAAATATGGCCGCACTCCGCACCCGGATCTGCAGGCTGAAGAATAGATACCTTGAGTCTGAAGAATAAATATCCTGAGTCCGAAGAATAGATATCTTCAATCAGAGAAGCATAAAAAAAGAAATAGAATAATCTCCCCGGTCTATGCCGCGGCATAGCCGGGAGGATTGACAGTAAACAATAAAATCAATATGAAACTTCTTGAAGGAAAGGTAGCACTTGTCACCGGCGCCGCACGCGGCATCGGCAAGGCACTTGCGCTGAAATTCGCATCTGAAGGCGCCGACATAGCCTTCACCGACCTTGTCATTGATGAGAATGGCGAGCAGACAGTAAAAGAGATTGAGGCACTTGGCGTGAAATGCAAAGGCTACGCCAGCAATGCAGCTGACTTCGCACAGACCGAAGAGGTTGTGGCAGATGTTAAGAAAGACTTTGGTCATATCGACATCCTCGTCAACAACGCAGGCATCACCAAAGATGGCCTGATGATGCGCATGACAGAGGCTCAGTGGGACGCTGTGATTGCAGTCAACCTCAAGTCAGCCTTCAACTTTATCCACGCTGTGCTTCCGATCATGCTTCGTCAGAAGGGTGGTTCGATCATCAACATGGCTTCAGTGGTGGGTGTGCACGGCAACGCCGGCCAGTCAAACTACGCAGCCTCCAAGGCAGGTCTTATCGCGCTTGCCAAGAGCATCGCCCAGGAGGTGGGTTCACGCGGCATCCGCGCCAACGCCATTGCCCCGGGCTTTATCGAGACAGCCATGACAGCAGCTCTCCCCGAAGAGGTGCGCAAGGAGTGGGCAGCCAAGATTCCGTTGCGTCGCGGCGGTCAGGTAGAGGATATCGCCAATGTAGCCACATTCCTGGCTTCTGACATGTCGAGCTACGTCACCGGACAGGTTATCCAGGTCGACGGCGGCATGAACATGTAAGCCGATGGCATCATATGCAGTCATACTTGCCGGCGGCGTGGGACTCCGCGCCGGCGGCGATATGCCGAAGCAATTCCGCAGTGTCTGCGGTCGGCCGTTGCTATGGTGGTCAATCAAGACCTTCATGGAGGCCGACCCGCAGATGCGGATTGTACTCGTGATGCATCCCGATTATGCAGATTTGTGGCAAAGGTTGATGGCCGACCTGCCCGAGGCGGAGCGCATCGGGTGCCTGATGACTTATGGAGGCTCCACGCGTTGCGAATCGGTGGCCAACGGCCTTGAGTGCGTGGCGTCGCATGTAGCCGCAGAGAAGCCACAAGCCGGTTCACCCCAGGAAGTTGTCGTACTGATTCACGACGGTGCCCGCCCCTTGCTTACGGCGCCCATGATACGCCGTGGCATCGAAGCCCTGCGGCAGGGTTGCGGAGCGATTCCGGCGCTGGCGAGCGTCAATTCGTTGCGCCGCCTCACCGATTTGGATGA
Source organism: uncultured Muribaculaceae bacterium (assembly GCA_910577585.1). Classification (GTDB taxonomy): domain Bacteria; phylum Bacteroidota; class Bacteroidia; order Bacteroidales; family Muribaculaceae; genus Lepagella. The sequence continues at coordinate 3,491 of CAJTNN010000034.1, forward strand.
GCCGCTGACAGAGAGCCGCAGTGAGAGTGTGCCCAGAGCTGAATATGTGGAGGTTCAGACTCCACAGATATTTTATCTCGAAGACATACGCCGGGCCTATGCCAAAGGGCTGGCCGAATGTGGCGCAGCTGCCTTCACAGATGATGCGTCGGTGGCAGAATATGCCGGAATGCAGATAAATCTCTATGAAGGATTGCCGGCCAATATAAAGGTCACCCACGCAGATGACTTCGTTATTGCCGAAGCCTTGCTCGCCCGGCGCATTCAGATGAGTGCAGATGAGGCGGATTCTAAAGCCTCTACCGCTACATAACTCAAGCGATAAGTTTAAACGACTTCATAAGGATAGTCAAAGCGATTATGGGAAGATTTGAGGAGACCGAAATAAAATATCTAAAAGGTATAGGAGAGGCCCGGGCGAAGCTCCTGGCCTCCGAGCTCGAGATTTCAAGCTTCAAGGATCTGCTTGACTATTACCCCTTCAGATATGTCGACCGCAGCAAATTTTATCAGATATCAGAGCTGACCGGGGAAATGCCGTTGGTGCAGATCCGCGGTCATTTTGTTAACTTCATCATCGAGGGCGAGGGGAAGTCGAAGCGCATGCGCGGCATATTTACCGACGGCCACCGCATGATGGAGGCGATATGGTTTGCCGGCATCAGCAAATTACGCGAGATATACCGCTGCGGGACAGAATACGTGATGTTTGGCAAGCCCACAGTCTACAACGGCGGCTGGCAGATGGCGCATCCCGAACTTGAAGCCTACGACCCCACGCGTCCCCCGACAGGACTGCAGGGGATATACTCACTCACCGAGGCATTGCGCCGCCGCGGCATAACCCAGCGGGTGATACAGACTGCCGTGCGCAATCTGCTGTCGCACCAGAATTTTGCCACCATAGCCGAGACCTTGCCGCAGGCTGTGACGGCACACTATCGCTTCCCATCGCTATCCGAAACCTACAAAGCCCTTCACTTTCCGGAAGAGACCCAACTCCTGCAGCGCGCCCGCCAGCGCATGAAATTTGAGGAACTCTTCTATCTTGAGCTCCAGATACTTCGCTACTCACAGCGCCGCAACCATCAACTCAAGGGCCACATCTTCAGCCGTATCGGCGACTACTTCAACCACTATTACTCCGAATGCATACCCTTTGAGCTCACCGGTGCCCAGAAGCGGGTGCTCAAAGAGATACGCGCCGACATGCGCACCGGGCGCCAGATGAACCGTCTGCTGCAGGGCGATGTAGGCAGCGGCAAGACGATGGTGGCCTTCATGTCGATGCTGATGAGCGCCGACAACGGCTTCCAGTCGTGCCTGATGGCCCCCACCGAGATACTCGCCGGCCAGCACTATGCCACAATCAGCTCGTGGGCTGAAAAAATCGGGCTTCGCACCGCCCTGCTCACCGGCAGCACCCGCGCCAAGGCGCGCCGCGAGATACTTGCCGCCCTTGCCTCGGGCGAGATACATATCATCGTAGGCACCCACGCCCTGCTCGAAGAGCGTGTGGAATTCAAAACGCTCGGGCTCGCCGTGATCGACGAGCAGCATCGATTCGGAGTGGCGCAGAGAGCCCGGATGTGGGGAAAAGGGAGTGTGCCACCACATGTGCTCGTCATGACAGCCACACCGATACCGCGCACACTTGCCATGACAGTATATGGCGACCTCGATGTGTCAGTAATCGATGAGCTTCCCCCCGGACGCAAACCCATCGAGACCTGGCTGCGTACAGATGCCAACCGCGCAGAGGTAAACCGCCACATCTGGCGGCAGCTTCAGGAGGGGCGGCAGATATATATAGTATATCCACTCATTCATGAAAATGAGAAACTCGACCTCCGCAGCCTCGAAGATGGGCTGCAGCGTGTGCGCGACACCTTCAAGGATGTGGAGGTCAGCTTTGTGCATGGCCAGATGAAACCCTCCGAAAAAGAATACCAGATGCAGAAATTCGTGGAGGGCCGCTCGCGCATCATGGTGGCTACCACAGTGATAGAGGTAGGAGTGAATGTGCCCAACGCCACAGTGATGGTCATAGAGAATGCCGAGCGCTTCGGACTCTCGCAGCTGCATCAGCTGCGCGGGCGTGTGGGACGCGGTGCCGACCGCAGCTGGTGTATACTCATGTCGAAAGATAAGATAGCCGCCATCACCCGCAAACGCCTTAATATTATGACATCTACGACCGATGGATTCCTCGTGTCGGAGGCCGACCTGCAGTTGCGCGGCCCGGGCGACATGGAGGGTACTCAGCAGAGTGGCATAGCCTTCAATCTGAAGATTGCCAATCTTGCCACCGATGGCCAGATAGTGCAGGCCGCCCGCAATGTGGCAGAGGCCATACTTGCTGCCAATCCCCAGATATGCGGCGCTCAAGGAGAGAAAGATGGAGGGGGTGTGATGCCCGACAGCGGTCTGCTGGATGTGGCCGGCGACAGCACGCAATGGCGCCTTTCAGACTCCGACATACATATATTGGCCGCCGAGCTGCACCGGCGTTTTGACCATAAACTTGACTGGTCGCTGATAAGCTGAGGCGCAGAGGTCACAGCCGGGGAAGAGGCATCAGGCACCACCGGCATAGACCCTGTAGATCGCGTGAGCAAAAGCGGGGTGAAAAATGTTATAACCAATATGAAAGAGAAAGAGATACGCACTCTCCTCGCGCAAAAAGAGGGGATTGAAGAATTGAATCCGATGCAGGAGAAGATGCTTCAGGCATGCGCCGAGAAGCGAGATGTGATATTGCTATCGCCTACGGGCAGCGGCAAGACAGTGGCCTTCGGTGTGCCGCTGCTGAAAATGTTGAAGGACCCCACCGGACGCCTGCAGGCCATAGTCATCGCCCCGAGCCGTGAGCTGGTGACACAGATAGCCGGTGTGCTCCGCAATATCGGCGGTCCCTTCCGGGTGCTCGCCCTGTACGGTGGCCACAAGGTGGAGGATGAGATTAACTCGCTGCGGGTGGTGCCCGATATCATTGTAGCCACTCCAGGCCGACTCCTTGACCATATCAAGCGAGGCAATATCGATGTGCTTCCGACCCGCATACTCGTGCTCGACGAATTCGACAAATCACTCGAACTCGGGTTTGAGGAGGATATGTCGAAGATAGTCAAGTGCCTTAAGAATGTGAGCCGCATCATACTCACTTCAGCCACCGATGCCCCCTCGCTGCCCGACTTCTTGCCGGTCAAAGACCCGATAGTGGTCAATTTTCTCGACAACAACCGCAAGCTGCGCAGCCGCATGGAGGTGCGCCGGGTGCAGAGCGACGGCAAAGATAAACTCGACAGCCTGCTACTGCTTCTGCGCAACCTCTCGAAAGGTCACGAAGAGCCCGAGCGAACGATTATTTTTGTAAACCATCGAGAGAGCGCCGAACGCATCTATGCCTATCTGCGCTCGCGCGGTGTGGCCTGTACACTCTATCATGGCGCTCTCGACCAGCGCCAGCGCGAGTCATCGCTCGAGGCATTCAATTCCGGAGCGCGTCCGATACTTGTAGCCACCGACCTTGCCGCCCGTGGTCTCGATATCGAAGGGGTGCGCAATGTGGTGCATTATCACCTGCCCCTCACCCCCGAAGCCTATACCCACCGCAACGGCCGTACCGCCCGAGTTGCCAACGCCGGCAACGTCTATCTGCTCACCGGCCCCGACGAAGAGCTTAAAGACTACATGGTCACAGATGGAGACTACTCGCTCGACGCATCAGCCGACGGCCCCCTGGCCAACTCACGCGAAGTAATATTCATCGGCGGCGGCAAGCGCGAGAAACTCTCGAAAGGCGACATACTCGGCTTCATCACGAAAGATGTCGGACTGCCCGGCTCAGATGTAGGGCGCATAGCAGTCTACGACCACTACAGCCTCGTCAACGTAAGCCGCCAGGCCGCCCCCGCCATCATCGACGCCGCCAAGAGCCGCAAGATAAAAGGTGAGAAGCGCCGCGTCGGCTATTTGGAATCATTATAAATAATGGGGTCAAACAGGTTGATTACTGTCGAAAAAAGACTTAAAATCCACCGAAATCGCTGATTTTTTAGTAACTTTGCAAAATTGACTCCGGCAAGGTACCGGAGGTATTAAAATAGCAACATTTCATACAGTAAAAAATCTTAACATACTTATGAGCAAACAGAAAGAATTTCTGACCTGTGATGGCAACCAGGCAGCAGCCCACGTGAGCTATATGTTCAGTGAGGTAGCCGCCATCTACCCCATCACTCCCTCATCGACTATGGCAGAATATGTCGATGACTGGAGCGCCGCAGGCAGAAAAAACATGTTCGGCGAGACAGTTCTTGTGCAGGAGATGCAGTCAGAGGCCGGTGCCGCAGGCGCGGTGCATGGTTCGCTTCAGGCTGGTGCGCTTACCACCACCTACACTGCATCGCAGGGTCTTCTTCTGATGATCCCCAACATGTACAAGATTGCAGGCGAGCTTCTTCCCTGCGTATTCCATGTGTCAGCGCGTACAATCGCCTCTCACGCACTTTCAATCTTCGGCGACCATCAGGATGTGATGTCAGCTCGCCAGACAGGCTTCGCAATGCTTTGTGAGGGTTCGGTGCAGGAGGTGATGGATCTCGCCGGCGTAGCCCACCTTTCTACAATCAAGAGCCGAGTGCCCTTCATCAACTTCTTCGACGGCTTCCGCACATCGCATGAGATTCAGAAAATCGAGGTGATTGACGGTGAGGCTCTCGCAGCCCTCGTCGACCAGGAGGCTCTGGCTGAGTTCCGCAACCGTGCGCTCAACCCCGATGCACCGGTGGCACGCGGCATGGCCGAGAACCCCGACGTATTCTTCCAGCACCGTGAGGCTTCCAACAAATACTACGAGGCTGTGCCGGCCATCGTGGAGGAGTATCTCAACGAGGTGAGCAAGATTACAGGACGCAAATATGGTCTGTTTGACTACTACGGCGACCCGGAGGCTGAGAATGTAATCATCGCGATGGGTTCGGTGACTCAGGCTATCCAGGAGACTATCGACTATCTTCGTGCCCAGGGCAAGAAGGTGGGTCTGGTGAGCGTGCACCTCTACCGCCCCTTCTCAGCCAAGCACTTCCTTGCAGCAGTGCCCGCCACAGCCAAGCGCATCGCTGTGCTTGACCGCACCAAAGAGCCCGGCGCAAATGGCGAGCCCCTCTATCTTGATGTCAAGGATGTGTTCTACGGCAAGGAGAATGCCCCGCTTATCGTAGGTGGTCGCTATGGTCTGAGCTCAAAGGATACAACTCCTGCTCAGATTCTCGCCGTGTATGAGAATCTCGAGCTCCCCGAGCCCAAGAACCACTTCACCATCGGCATCGTCGACGACGTGACTTTCCACTCTCTGCCCATGCTGCCAGAGATGCATCTCGGCGGCAAGAGCATCTTCTCAGCCAAGTTCTATGGCCTCGGTGCTGACGGCACAGTGGGCGCCAACAAGAACTCTGTGAAGATCATCGGCGAGAACACCGACAAATATTGCCAGGCATACTTCGAGTATGACTCGAAGAAGTCAGGTGGCTTCACTTGTTCGCACCTGCGTTTTGGCGACGAGCCGATCCGCTCTACATATTTCGTGAATACGCCTAACTTCGTGGCATGCCACGTACAGGCATATCTGCATATGTATGATGTGACCCGCGGTCTGCTGCCCGGCGGCACATTCCTTCTCAACACTGTGTGGGAGGGTGAGGAACTCGCCAAGAATCTTCCGGTGCGCGTGAAGAAATATCTTGCCAAGAACAACATCACCTGCTACTATATGAATGCATCGAAGATCGCACAGGAGATTGGTCTGGGCAACCGTACCAACACCATCCTGCAGAGCGCATTCTTCCGCATCACAGAGGTGATTCCCGTAGACCTGGCCGTAGAGCAGATGAAGAAATTCATCGTCAAGAGCTATGGCAAGAAGGGTGAGAATATCGTCAACATGAACTATGCCGCAGTCGATCGTGGCTCGGAATATCATAAGCTTGATGTGGATCCCGCATGGGCAGAGCTTCCCGATGAGGCACCGGCCCACAGCGACGCACCCGCATTCATCACCAATGTTGTCAAGCCTATCAACGCACAGGATGGCCATCTGCTTCCTGTGAGCACCTTCGCCGATCGTGCCGACGGCACATGGCCTCAGGGCACAGCAGCCTATGAGAAGCGTGGTGTGGCAGCATTCGTGCCTGAATGGGATCCTGCCAACTGTATCCAGTGCAACAAGTGTGCATATGTATGTCCTCACGCATCAATCCGTCCGTTCCTGCTCAATGCAGAAGAGATGGCAGCCGCTCCCTTCGGTGAGGATCATTCAATCCCCGCCATCGGCAAGGGCTTCGAGGGTCTGCGCTTCGTGCAGCAGGTCGACGTGCTCGACTGCCTCGGTTGCGGCAACTGTGTGGATGTATGTCCGGGCAAGAAGGGCGTGAAGGCTCTCTCGATGCAGCACATCGAGTCGCAGCTAGGCCAGGAGAAGAACTGGGAGTATTGTGTCAATGAGGTGGCTTCGAAGCAGAATCTTGTCGACATCAAGCTGAATGTGAAGAACAGCCAGTTTGCCACTCCGAAGTTTGAGTTCTCAGGTGCATGCTCAGGTTGCGGTGAGACTCCCTATCTGAAGCTCGTCAGCCAGCTCTTCGGCGACCACGAGATTGTGGCTAACGCTACAGGTTGCTCGTCGATCTATTCAGGTTCGGTGCCCTCGACTCCCTATTGCACCGATGAGAAGGGTCATGGTCCTGCATGGGCTAACTCACTCTTCGAGGACTTCTGCGAGTTCGGTCTCGGCATGCGCATCGCATATGAGAAGATGCGTGCACGCCTTGAGGAGCTTGCTGCCAAATCGCAGACTTGCGATTGCTGCACTCCCGAAGTGAAGGCTGCCGCAGCTGCATGGCTTGAGGTGAAGGAGGATGCTGCCAAGTCGCGCGAGGCCGGCGAGAAGTGGGCTGAGCTTGCTCAGGCTAATTCTGCCAATTGCGACATCTGCAAGCAGGTCTACAATCTGAAGCACTATCTCACCAAGCGCAGCCAGTGGATCATCGGTGGCGACGGCGCAAGCTACGATATCGGTTTCGGTGGTCTTGACCACGTGATTGCATCGGGCAAGAATGTGAATATCCTCGTGCTCGACACCGAGGTATATTCCAACACCGGTGGCCAGTCTTCGAAGTCTACCCCGATCGGTGCAATCGCTAAATTTGCTGCTGCCGGCAAGCGCATCCGTAAGAAAGACCTCGGCCTTATCGCCACTACCTACGGCTATGTATATGTGGCACAGGTGGCTATGGGTGCCGACAATGCACAGACACTGAAGGCCATCCGTGAGGCAGAGGCTTACGACGGACCGTCGCTGATCATCGCTTACTCACCCTGTATCAACCATGGTCTGAAGGCAGGCATGGGTCACAGCCAGGAGGAGGAGCGTCTGGCCGTAGAGTGCGGCTACTGGCATCTCTGGCGCTACAACCCCGATGAGGAGGCCAAGGGCAACAATCCCTTCTCGCTCGACAGCAAGGAGCCGCAGTGGGATAAGTTCGCCGGATTCCTCAAAGGTGAGGTCCGTTTCGCATCGGTTCAGAAGATGTATCCCGAAGCTGCTGCCGAGCTCTTCAAGGCAGCCGAGGATAACGCCAAGTGGCGCTACAACAACTACAAGCGTCTCGCAGCCCAGAACTGGGGTGTGGATCCTGAGCTGACTCCCGAAGAGATTGCACTCCGCAAGCAGTAATATCTGATAAATTCCCCAACTGAATATAAAGGCCGGGCGCCACGCATCAGCGTGACGCCCGGCGCTGTTTATGGGATAGACTATGATTATAATAGTGAGGGGAGCCGGCCGGATGGCGGGCTCCCCTCAGTGTAGATGTGTGCAGGCTGCACAAGGCAGCTGTATCGATAAGTGTCTCTCAAAAAACAGCTATGCGTTATTTTTGAGAGACACTTACTTCGTATTAGCGCAGGATTGTCTTGGTGGTGCGGAGCGAACCGTCGGCCAGACGTTCGGTCTTGATGAAGAGACCAGCGGCCGGGTTGGCCACGAGGCGTCCCTGAAGGTCGTAGTAGCGGGTCTCCACAACTGCGGCATTATCGGCAGCCACAGTTGACACACCTACACCCGGACCTCCGAGATATTCAGAAGATACGGAGTTGATGACCTTCCCCTGGCCATCAATCACGTAAGCGATGACGCGCACCTTATCCTTATCTACCGGGATGACATTGAGGTCGGGCTCATCATCGGTGGGGCGGAGATAGACTGAGCGGAAGTCGGCTGTATTGAACTCGGCAGAGGTAGTCATTGTCTCGAAAGCCTTGATGTCAGAGGGGAGAGAATTGCGCATTCCACCGGCAAACTCATTGTTGATGGCCACATCATTATAGACCAGACCGAAGATGGGGCTACCGCCATTGAGGAACACGTCATCCCAGGGTGCGGGAAGTGTAGCTGACTGTGCCGCATTTCCGGCGTAATAGTTGGTCTGCATATATGTGGGGTCTTTCAGACCGTCGGCCACGAGGATGTAGCCTACGGTATATCCGGCATCCTCCACATTGGAGAGAGAGATGACATTGACAGTTGCCTCAAGAGTCGATTTGGTGTCATCGGTGTAGCGGGCTGTGCAGTCGAGCGCGATATCGGCCATATTCTGGCGTGAGGTCTCCCATGAGGCGGGAATCTCGCCCGGATCAATCGAGAGGTCGCGGTTGATGTAGGCTGCGGGCAGGCCGCGTGGAGAATTGGGGAAAGAATAAGTCACAGCCATTGCATCAGAATTATGCCATGCCACAGCCACGAAATCTTCAGGCTCCTCCTCCTTCATGTATTCAAGGGCTGCATAACCTCGCGGACACCATCCGCACCACAGGCCGGTGTATTCCTCCACCAGCGGACGATTGACGGGAATGATGCTTGAGATAGCCAGAGCGCTTGAGGCCTCAGCTCCACCATTGATATTGGCAGTGCCATTCACCTTATCGATTTTCACAGAGATGTCATAATATCCGATTCCGCTGATGGCGGGGAGTTCGAAAGTCACCGCACCCTTGGAGCCGAGTGAAGCGGGTATGGGAGTTTCAAACGTGTACTCACCCTCGCCTGAGAGGTCGGCCACACTCCATGAATAGGCTACAGAAGAGATGGGGTCGGAGCCGGCGTTGACCACATCGAAGCTATACTCTCCGGGCTTATCGGCCAGGAACACAGTGCGCTGAGGCAGACTCACACCCGCTGAAGAGGTCGGGAAGGAGCCATCGAGCAGAACTATCATGGCGCTCTGCATACCATTATCCTTTTCAGAATAATCGGCCCATTTGAGTTGTGTGCGGCTTGAGTGGAAGAAGAAGCCTTTGGGGTCGGTGCCGGGCACGATTGCCACCGGTAGCTTGCTGGCCTCCTGGAGTTCGCTCACCTCAAACGAATAACCCACATAGACGGGGTCGGCGGTGAGAGTGTAAGGCTCATCGAAGGTGGCGGTGAGATAACCGTCGGCGATAGAGCCGGCCACAGAGGCGATGTCGGGCACATTGACACGCACACCATCCACACGCTCCACGACCAGTTCGGAAGTGAGGAAGGCCGAGGGGGCTGCGTAAAGACTTGCATCACCGGGGAGTTGCACCTTTACGCCTGTGATTTTAGTGCCGATCAATGCCGGATTCTCGATACAGATGGCCACATCATAATTCTCCTTCTTTTTTGTGCCATAGTAGCCCGGGGCTACATTGGAGTAGTTGTAGGAGAATTCGAGGTCGGTAGCCAGGGCGGAGGCGGCAGTCGCTGCGGCCAGCGCCAGTAGGTAGAATTTTTTCATATCATTGGTTTAGATGAATTATCGGAATACGCGTATGCCGCTCCGCCGACCGGAGGGCCGCAGAGCGGCATATATGCGTGTGTGGAGATAGTCAGGAATGTGGAGGCGTGAGGACGGGAATATCAGCGGCAGATAGCTTTCTGATAATTTACTGAACCATCGGCTTTGCGGATGGCGCGTATGTAGAGCCCGGCTGACGGATTGACCACCGGACGACCCTGGAGGTCGAAATAGCCAGCGACGGCCTCACCATCCGAGAGGGTCAGATCTACGCCCGACTTATCCTGCACAGTGATATAATCGGAATAAATTGTTTCATCGGCCGAAGGTTTATATACGAGGCGCAGACGCAGAGTCTCATACTTCGGGTTGAAAACGAGCACCTGCTGCAGCAGTTCAGTCTGGTAGACGAAGCCCTGCATGTCGGAATATCCGAAGGGTATCTGTGTGGTGTCGGCGTTGAGCGAGGGGTAGTTGGCCTTGGTGAAGGTGTAGGGGGTGTCGTCGGTCCACACCTCGAAGTATAGTTTGCTCATGTCGAGCAGACATCCTTCAGCTGAGAGCATGCTGACCATGAAGTCAATCTCCTCAGCCGGCACATACTCATCGGCAGGATAATATTGCATCAGGACCGGAGTTACAAGACTGGTGACTTTGGCATCGGCGGCCACAGCAGTCATTGTGGGTGTCTGATATATCTTCTCATAGTAAAGTTCCTCGGGGTCCTCCTGTACTGCGGGAGCGATGATGAAACTCATGTCGGATGTAAGTGTGCCGTCAGTGTCAGAGGCTGAGAATACCATGTCTGCCTGAGGTTCGAACGACACTGAGTTGCCTTGATACAGCGCATCGCCGGTGATGAAATATTGTGTGAATCCGTAGAGCCAGCTTTCGCCGAGATACTGGTTTGACGGGAAACTGTAGGTGCCGTCGGCCTCTTTCGAGCCTTTGACCACAGCGTCAGGGAGATCCTTTATGCCCACGGCGATACCCTTCACATAGCAGTCATCGCCATCAAAAGCCACACTCACCGGGGCTGCGAGGACCGAACCCTCGATAGAGTGGGGCCAGGTGAGCACCATCGGCTGGAAATCTGCATCGGCGGGAGCCTGCGCGGGTTGCTCGGCGATGGGGGTGATTGAGGTATAGAAATCGCCGTTGAGAGTCCAGTCCCAGTCGCCTTCGTAGAAGTAATATTCACCCAGGAAGAGTTCGGGATCATCAGGAGTCAGTGAGCCGTCGGCCCCGATGGTGAATGTGTAGGTCTGGGCCTCGGTGGGCACCATATTCGCGGTGCTCCCCTTGACGACCATGTCGCAGACCACGGCATAGAAACGCTGCGGGGTCAACACACCGTTGATGTCATCGACATAGCTGTTGACGAGTTGCGGGAATGCGAAAGTGGCCTTATCACCCTCGACCTGACCCTTGAGCAGACCGGGCACGGAGTGCCAGCTGAACGGATGACCGATGTAGATATCATTACCATCGCGCGCCACACTGGTCAGCGAGCCCTTGGCCGGGAGTACGGTAAGCTGCGAATTGATGTTGAGGAATCCATCCCCCTCCTTGACCATGGTTGAGGTTACGGCGCCGGACGGCACTTCAGTAAGATAGACTGTAGAGGGAGATGATGGCAGAGCCGTGGCAGATGTGGCTGCATTCGCACAGAGTGAGACACCGGCTGCAGCAATGACAGCCGTCAGCATAGAGAATCGTGTAAAATCGTGCATAATTTAAAGTGTTGTTTGATAGTTGGAATCGAGGGTCAGCAACTTGAGACCCATAAGTCGAATAATGGCTCGGATTGCAGCAGGCTTGAATCTACACGCATTAGTGATACTTACAAACTGATAGTGCCGATGCGTGGAAAAACTCTCGACGCTCAATCCAATGACAAAGATATGTAAAATAATTCAATATAAAAAATACCGGTCTTTCATTCTGTAAACAAAAATATAGAGTATGCTATCAATATTAATTGTTTATGGGGGTCTGGATAATCATGCGTATCGCATATGATGAGAGATATTTAGGAGTGAGATTATTAAAATGACAATATGCCAAAAAATATCATCAGTTTGGCGAATTAAACTGAAGACTATAGGCTTAATTGGGCTCGGGTATGGATGATTATTTTCGGGCCAGGATGTAGATGGGGCGGTAGGTGAGAGTGGGAGCCGATGGGAGCGCTGTGAGAAGATGGCGCGTCAGTGAGCGGCTACCACCACCGACGCCGGTGAGTTTGAGATGCAGCAGGGCTTCGCGCGGAGAGCTGAATGTGAGGATGATATCCTCAGTGTCGGTGAGCAGTGTGGTAAGTTCGGCCGGAATCATGGCGCGCATTTCATCGGCTGAATGATATAGGAGGGGTGCGGGTCTGAGGGCATCGAGTTCGGCGAGATTCCCCTTTATGAATGATGAGCAAACCAGCAGGCCTCCCGGATTGAGCATCTGTACGGCATTTTGGAAGAAGCGGGCTGGATTGACAAACCACTGGATGGTGCTTGCCGAGATGATGATATCGAATTTCATCTGCCGGTGAGTCTCCATCCACTCTTCGGCATCACCCTGATAATAGGCTTCATTTGCAGCGAGATTGAAGGGGCCTACCTTGTACAGGTCAACAAATGTAGCCTTATCGGGAGTCAGGAATTCGGCTATCTTTGAAGTCAGGCGTCCGCTTCCGGGGCCGATTTCAAGCAGGCTGACCGAAGCAGATGCCGACGGGAGGGTGGATTGCCGCGCTGCGAGAGTATCACGCAGAAGGCTGGCTACGCGTGAGGCAATCTTCTCTTGAGCCACGGCGTGGTGGTCGTAGGTGGCGATTGACACTGCGAAGCGGCGGCCGATGCGCTCGTAGTCGGGTGTGATTTCTGTGATGATGCGTTGCAGGGGGATATAGTGTCCGGCGTTGAGTGTTATGATCTGAGGCGCGTCGGGCTGCAAGCCGCTCCATGCGTTCAGCTGCGCCTGGCGCGGGAAGATACGGTCAGATTCGGAGATGTATACCCTTCTCCACGGAAGCTGGCCCGGGTGGGCATCGTCGCGGATGCTGCGTAGTTCGCGGCGCAAATGGTAGATATAAGCCTCAGAGGCCAGCTTTTCAGCGCTTGCGATGTAGTCGGCCGGGAGTTGATAGAGGTCGCGTGCCGACGACATCCGGCGGCGGAAGCGGGTCAGATTACGAGGTGAGAGGGTGGCCTCTGTGCCATTGAAGATATCAAGCGGTATACCCTTGGAGTCATCTACAGGGTGAAGTGTACCATTGACAGCGAATGCGGCAGTGACACCTGCAATCTCAGGCACTGCGGCGGCAGCGTGGGCAGCAGCCGCCACTCCCAGCGACCAAGCTACGAGAAACACCGTAGAATATCCACGCAGCGGACTTGCGTCAAGTGAGAGATCAGCGTAATCATACACCACCATGATATCCCATCCCGGTGCTTCGAGTCCGAGATAGAAATCCGGGTCTGTGCTCCATCCTGCAAAAATCAGGATGAGTCGGGAGTTGGATTCATTATGAGATATCAGACGGGTTTTCATACTTATCAGTGAATAATCAATACACGCCTCGCCGCTGACCCGGCATAGTTTAGACGACTTGTATATGTCGGCATCCCGACTTCAAGTCGATCAGTTGCCGGGCTCACTTATATCGGCCGATTGCCGAGATAAGATGGTCGAGGTCTTTCTGAGTCAGCAATGCATTGAGAGAGAAACGTATGCGTTCGCTTCCTGCAGCCACAGTGGGGCGGCGTATGGCCAGCGCATCGAATCCCTTTGAGGCCAGATATTCCGACATCAGCACGGCCTCGGCCGCATCGCCGATTATCAGCGGCACAATCTGGGTCTCCGAGGGGGACTCAAAATTTAGCCGGCGCGACAATTCCTTTACAAAGTTAGTGCTAAGCTCGCGTAAATGCAAGCGTCGGTCGGAGAGTTCTACAATTTTCTCTATCATCATGATTGACCATGCCGCTTGTGCCGGCGATATGGCGGTAGAGAATATGAGGCTGCGGGCGGTGTTGATGAGGTAACGCTTCATCTCGGGCGAGGTGATGGCGAATGCGCCGGCTGAGGCGGCCGCTTTGCCCAGAGTGCCGATGATGATGTCGAACTGGCGGATAAGTCCGGTCTCTTCGGCTAAGCCGAGTCCGCGCTTGCCGCGCACCCCGAAGGCATGAGCCTCGTCGAGGTAGAGCATCACTTTGGGATATTGTTTCTTCAGGTCGGCCAGTTTGCCGAGTGGGGCTATGTCGCCATCCATACTGAAGATGCTTTCGGTGAGCACTATGATGCGGTCGTAGGCGTCGTGGTTCTCTTTGACGAGGCGCTGAAGCTTCTTCATGTCGTTGTGGGGGAATCGCTTGAAGTCGGCGCCGCTGAGTCGCATGCCGTCGATGACCGAGGCGTGTACAAGTTTATCGGCCAGAAAGAGGGTACCCGGAATAGCCAGCGCCTGGATTATGCCCACATTTGCATGATAGCCCGAGTTAAAGAGCAGTGCAGGGCGACGGTAGAGATGCTCGAGATATTTTTCGAGCTGGTTATGATATTTATTGGCTCTCGACAGCAGTCGTGAGGCCGATGAAGTGAAGTGGGCATCGGGGAAACGGAGCCGGAATTCATCGGCATATTTGTCCGCCTCGGCTGCCAGACCGAGGTAGTCGTTGCTGAGCAGGTCGATACGCGACTTGCGCGGAGCGGGCGGGATAGTCCGCAGGCGATGCTCTTTCTCAAGAGTTGCCAGAATGACGGAGTATGCTTTGTCGGGAGCAGTAGTCTTTCCCATTTCTTTGCAAATGTTGATAGTTTCAATATGTAGAGTTGTGAAGCCGATTAATCCTCTTCAAGACAACTACTTATATTTGCATAAATACTTTGCTGATGCAATTGACTTACCTGTCTTAAAGAGGGGCAGAGCCTAACCTTCAGCTTGCTCCCTGACGAGCATCAGGAGCACATCGCAGAGGCGATGGAGCTGTGTGTCGCTGACGGCCAGATAGGGGGGCATGATGTAGGCGTTGAGGCCGAACGGGCGTATCCACACTCCCTCTTCGACACATCTTTTCTGGAAGCGGGCGAGGTCAACGGGGCGCTTGAGCTGAATCACACCTATGCCTCCGAGTACTCTTACGTCGTCGACGCCGGGGTATGAGCGTGCCACCTCCAATCGCTCTTTCATGATAGCCTCAATCTCTGCAATTCGTTGCTGCCACGGAGAGTCAAGCAGGAGGCGTGTCGAGGCCACGGCCACTGCGCAGGCAAGTGGATTCCCCATGAAGGTCGGACCGTGCATCATGCAGCCAGCAGATGATTCTGAAATGCGACGTGCTACCTCGGCAGATGTGGCTACGGCAGCGAAGGTCATGAATCCGCCGGTGATGGATTTGCCGAGAAGCATTATGTCAGGTTCGACGCCTGCATGCTCGCAGGCGAAGAGTCGGCCGGTGCGGCCGAAGCCTGTGGCTATCTCATCGAATATGAGCAGTATGCCGTGGCGGTCGCATAGGTCGCGGAGTTCGCGCAGATATTGCGGGTGATAGAAGCGCATTCCGCCGGCTCCCTGCACGATGGGTTCGAGTATGACGGCTGCCAGTGACTCGGAGTGTTGCTCGATGAGTCGGCGCATCGGCTCGAAGTCGGCGGGATCCCATTCGTCATGAAACCCGCATTTTGGGGCATCTGCGAAGAATCTGATTGGCAGAGCCTTGCCGAAAGCTCCGTGCATGCCTGTGACGGGGTCGCAGACCGACATGGCATTCCAGGTGTCGCCATGGTATCCGCAGCGAATTGTGGCGAAGTCGGTGCGTCGCGGATCATCCTGAGCCTGGATTGCCATCTTCATCGCTACTTCGGTGGCCACTGAGCCTGAGTCGGCGTAGAAGATGTGTTGCATATTCTTCGGGAGAATCGATAGAAGGAGTCGGCCTAATTCAATTGCGGGCTGATGGGTGAGTCCGCCGAACATCACGTGCGACATCTTCTGAATCTGCTCCTTGGCGGCATCTATGAGCACGGGATGGCTATAGCCGTGGATGACACACCACCACGACGACATGCCGTCGATGAGGGTGCGTCCGTCGGCGAGGTGGAGTTCGGCCCCGCTGGCGCTCTCTACTTCGAAGCATGGCAGGGGGTCGATTGTGGAGGTATATGGGTGCCAGAGGTGCTGGCGGTCGAATTCTTGATTTGAAAGCATAGTAGGATTTAAGGATTTGGGGCTTGCGGCCTGGGGCCTTTTCGGGCCCTAATTTCGGGCTTGCGCCCTTGGGTCCTTGCGGGCCCTAATTTCGGGCTTGCGCCCTCAACACGGTGTTGCTGGCCTGGGGGAGGAGGGGGAGGAGCAGGGAAGATCGGAAGAGCACACGTCTGAACTCCAGTCACCAGA
>CAJTNN010000035.1 GCA_910577585.1 uncultured Muribaculaceae bacterium
TAGCGGTAGTCACAAAGGTCGATGCTCCCATATCAAATTTGAAGCTATACATGCAATTGCTCTGGCAACTCACTGGAGTATCTTCATCATCGGGTATCACGATCTGGCTCACAGTGGCCGATGTGAGTGTTTCGAATTTATTGTCGTCGAGTTTGCACGACGTCAGCGCCGCCCCCAGCAGGGGCAGTGCCAGCAAAATTTGCAAAGATTTAATTCTCATATATTTAGATGTTTATTCCGAGCTACTTCACAGCAGTTCTGTACTCCCCTCTTCGGAGAGCGAGTCTCGGAGTAGGCATAAATTTGATTCAAAATTACAACGACTTGCCCACATTTCCAAATTATGTGCAAAAAATATTCCGTCGCAGGGCTTGTAACGTTCGGATATTACATTTGTTTACGTCATGAAGTCGGATAACTGCATTATCCGTCTGGACTTCATTCAGATTGCAATTGCAGTGATGGCAATCGGATAGCGATGCGGCATCAGAAATTCGCACGTATCGTGGCACCGAAATCTATGCCGTGGGCGCGCTGACGGAATTCGTTGCCCATAGATTTGAAGTAGAAGGTGTAGTATCGTGTGCAGGTCAGATTGCGCCCCCATACATCCACACTCCAGCGGGGTGTGTGGTAGCCTATCGAGCCGCCGAGGAGGCCATAGAATTTCTGACGCAGCGTGTTGGCTTCATTCCAATATATGTCGCCAGTGCCATTGAAGTTGAGATGGAAGGCGAAGTAGTTGTCGCGGAATCTCGATGATGAGATGTCGAGGATGTAGGAGGCCTCGGCAAAGAGGGTGTTGGAGGGGGCGTATGGCAGACGTTTGCCACGATAGTCGCCCAGCCCGTCGTTGAATCTGACGAAGCGGGCGTTGGTATATCCGTAGGTGGCCATAAGCGAGAAGCCTTCGAAGGGGGCGAGATAGGCGCTGAGTTCACCGCCGAAGCTGCGGGTGCGCCCGGCATTGGTCATGAGGCGTCCGGTGGTGTTGCCATCGGGGAAGATGGTCATCTGCTGGTCGCGGCAGTCGATATAGAATATCGAGGCATCGACGTTGAGTTTCGAGTCCCACAGATTCAGATGGGTGCCTATCTCGTAGTTCCAGCTCTTCTCGGGCTTGTAACTGACAATATCATCGATGTCATAGGCGCTGCCGAGCCCCATGAAGCGCATCAGTTCCTGCTGAAGCACATCTGAAAACATCTGGGTGTTGTAGCCTCCGGCCTTGTAACCCTTGCCGATGGTGGCATAGATATTGCATGCGGGCATCTGCGGCATATTCCATATCACACTGAGCCTGGGCAGCAGCATCAGATAGTGGGTGCCGAGTTTACCATGCTCATTCAGATTCACTTTCACCACGCGGTCCACCGGGATATCGTCGGCTATCGGGAGCACTCCGGTGGGGTTGTCGTAGATGGAATATGACGTATTGCAATAGCTGTCGTAGGTCATGCCGATATGCTCGTAGTCCAGTCGCAGCCCGGCGGCGAAGGTCCAGTCGCCGGCGCGATATTTCGACTCATGATATGCTGCCAGGCCCCATGAGGGGAGATGAAAATTGGAGTTTAGCGGAAACTGGCGCTCATTCCAACGTATCGGATAGTAGGGATTGATGTTATTGCGGTTGGTCTCTATGAGGCGTTCGATACCCACATCCTTGAATGTCACCGGAGCCTGCATGTTGAGCCGGCGGTAAAAACCGTATACTCCGGCCATCCAGTCGTAGTGGCCGTCGGCGGCGGTACCACGCAGCATGAGGTCTTCGGTCAGCGCGAACTCCTGCTTCTTCTGAGTGAGCGTAAAGTAGGGTATCGGCAGAAAGTCCTGGTCGAGCGTCATGTTGTCGTCAAGATACTGCGCTGAAGTGACCGACACGAGGCGTATGCCATCGAAATTCTTTGTCACCGTCAGAGCGTCAGCCAGCAGATAGCGCTTGTAGAAGCATGTGTCGTTGTAGTTTATCTGGCCGGAGGCTACATTTTCGTAAGGATATCCGCCCTGACGCAATATCGATTGCGAGAGGGTGTTGGATATATGCAGGTCGGGGTCGACATTCCACAGAAGCTTTATGCGCAGGTTGCCGCTGACCTCTTTGTCGACGGTATAGCCGTCATATTGGTTTACAAATTCGCCGTTGCGCCGGTAGAATCCGCCGGTGACTGAGAATCCGAAATCGGGGGTAAACCGATGGTACCATCCGAGATTGAATTTGAAGAGCGAGCGCGGGCCGATCTCCACCAGGCCTCGCCACCCGCTGTATTCAAATGGCGAAAGTGTGCGGATATTGATGAGTCCGGTCATAGTGTTGCGGCCGAAGAGCGCGCTCTGCGGACCACGCAACATCTCCATGTAGGAGATGTCGGTGATGTCGAAATCATAGGCATCCTTGTTGAGCAGACTGACATTGTCAACTGTCAGGCCCACGGCCGGCTGGTCCATGCGTGCTCCGATGCCGCGGACATATATTGTAGATGTGATGCGCGACCCATAGTCGGGGATATAGAAATTGGGTACTACGGTCGACAATCCCTTGATGTCGGCGATGCGCAGTCGCTCGCTGTCGGCGCGCCCCACCATCGTGCCCGACACGGGGAGCTGTCTGTAGGCCACATCATATTTCTGAGCCACCACATCAAGTTCGTCAAGCAGTTGATACACAGAGTCGGGCACAGGGTCCACGACCTTATGCGACTCCATGGGTGAATCTGTATGCCCGGCGTGTGCCAACGCGGCGCCACCAAGGCTTCCCCCTCCGATGAGCATGGCCCACAGAGGGAGTAATCTATGTATGTAGCTTGACATGCGATTGGAAATATTTTGCAAAATAAATGATTTTTACCCTCAGTTGCAACTTTATCGCATTTTTTCGTTATTAATTAAGAACACATCATTTCTATCGAATGAAATCCATACGCGAAATTTTCAGAATCGGCACCGGTCCGTCGTCGTCCCACACGATGGGCCCGCGCAGAGCTGCCGAAATCTTTCTATCAAAACATCATAATGCCCGGGGATTTGAAGTTGTGCTCTATGGCTCGCTGGCTGCCACCGGCAAGGGGCACATGACCGATGTGGCCATCACCGAGGTCCTCTCGAAGACCGAGATGCCTGTCAACATCATCTGGAAACCCGACACCTTCCTCCCCTATCATCCGAATGCCATGACGTTCCGCTCGCTCGACGACATCGGATTCCCTACCGATGAGACGACTTTCTATAGCGTAGGCGGCGGTGCAATCGAAGAGGAGGGTAAGCCGCATCAAGGCTCGCCCGAAATCTATAACCTCGACAATCTCACCGACATCATGCAGTATTGCGAGCGCACAGGCCATTCCTACTGGGAGTATGTGGAGCAATGCGAGGGTCCTGACATCTGGAATTACCTGCGCTCCGTGTGGGAGGCAATGAAGGCTGCCGTAGAGCGCGGCATATCGCAGGAGGGGCGCCTGCCGGGGCCTCTCAACCTGCAACGCAAGGCCAACTCATATTACGTCAAGGCCGGAGGCTACCGTGATAATCTGAAGTCGCGCGGACGTGTCTTTGCCTATGCGCTGGCTGTCAGCGAGGAGAACGCCTCGGGGGGGACTATCGTCACGGCTCCGACGTGCGGCAGCTGCGGCGTGGTGCCGGGGGTGCTCTATCATCTCTGGAAGAGCCGCGATTTCCATGAGACTCAGATGCTGCACGCCCTGGCCACTGCCGGACTCTTCGGCAATATCGTGAAGCATAATGCATCTATCTCGGGAGCCGAAGTGGGCTGCCAGGGTGAGGTGGGCGTGGCCTGCGCTATGGCGGCGGCGGCGGCAAGCCAGCTCTTCGGCGGGTCACCGGCTCAAATAGAGTACGCGGCCGAGATGGGTCTGGAGCATCACCTTGGCATGACGTGCGACCCGGTGTGCGGTCTGGTACAGATTCCCTGCATCGAGCGTAATGCCTATGCGGCGGCCAGAGCATTGGATGCTAATATCTATGCCAGTTTCACAGATGGCAACCATCGGGTGTCGTTCGACAAACTCGTGAAGGTTATGAAGGAGACCGGTCATGACCTCCCCTCGCTGTATAAGGAGACCTCTACCGGTGGCCTGGCAAAGGATTATACCCAGATGTAAGCCCCCATTCACCCTCTCAACCGACTTTTCCCGACATGGCTGATTTCATGATTCATACACTCGGCTGCGGTTCGGCAAAACCCACACCGCGCCATAATCCATCATCTACGGTGGTGGAGTTCCGCAACAATCTTTTCATGGTAGATTGCGGTGAGGGCACACAGAAAGCCTTCCAGCGCCAGCGCCTCAAAATATCGCGGCTTGGACATATCTTCCTGACTCATCTGCATGGCGACCATGTGCTCGGGCTGCCGGGGCTGGTCAGCACTCTCGGGCTGCAGGACACCGGAGGCTCGCTTACAATCCACACCTTTGCCGAAGGGGCCGTTATCCTGAAGAAGATCTTCGATTTCTTCGCCCGCAACCTCCCATATAAGATTCAGTTCAACATTCTCAGCCCCTGGGAGGAGGATATCGCTTTCGAGAATCAGTCGCTGAGGGTGCGCACTGTGCCGCTCGACCACCGTGTGCCCACCGTGGGGTATATTTTTGAGGAGAAACCGCGCCCACGACATCTGCGCCGTGATATGTGTGACTTCCATGGGGTGCCGGTGCGTTGCTTCAACAATATCAAGGAGGGGGCTGATTACATCAAACCTGACGGCACTCTCATCCGCAACGCGATGCTCACCACTCCGCCCGACCCATCGCTTAGCTACGCGCATATATCCGACACAATCTTCCTGCCTGAACTGGCCGAGGAGATCGGTCCGGTAGATCTTCTCTTCCATGAGACCACCTATCTTGAGCGCGATGCCGCTTTAGCCGCCGAATATGGTCACTCCACAGCCCGGCAGGCTGCCGAGATGGCACGACTCTGCGGTGCCAAGGCATTGCTTACGGGCCACTATTCATCACGATATGCCGATGATGAGGAGTTTGTGAAGGAGGCTTCGGCCATATTCCCTAACACTCTGCTCAACCACGAGGGTCTGCGCACCGACCTGCTCAAACTCTAAGCCCACTCCCCCACCCCACTCCGCAGTAAGCCTCCACTTTCGGGCACTCTCAGAGCACACAAAGTGGATACCGACGGCAATCGCCGCCGCTTATCCGGTCAGATATCAGATACGCCCGCATCATCAATGATGGTGCGGGCGTATCTGATTTTATGCGGTCTAAGCTCTATCCTGACGGCAGAGCGTCATGCTGTAGCGGGGTCTGTATCAGAATCCGTAGTCCTGGCCTTTGCGCAGGGGTGAGATTCCTTCGCGCATCCAGCGCGGCATAGGCTCACCCTTGAGGTAATGGTCAAAGAATTGCTGAAGACGCTTTGTGATATCCTTGCGGTTCTTGCGGGCCTTGATGTTGTGGGATTCGCCGTTGTATTGCAGCATCCACACCGGCTTCTCCAGGCGGCGCAGGGCCATGAACATCTCTATGCCTTGATACCAAGGCACCGCCTCATCGGCATCGTTGTGCATTATAAGCAGCGGGGTATTGACGCGATTGGCATGGAACACCGGCGAATTTGCCACATAATACTCCGTTGCATCCCAGAGGTTGCGTCCGATGCGGCTCTGCCCCATCTCATACTGTCCCTGGCGCGAATCGCCCGAGCCCCAGCGTATGCCACCGAAGGCAGATGTCATGTTGGCCACAGGGGCGCCGCTGCCGGCACATGCAAACATGTCGGTGCGTGTCACCAGGAAGGCTGTCTGATAGCCACCCCACGACTGGCCGTCGATACCGACACGCTTCTTGTCGATTGCAGGGAAGCGGCGGCAGATCTCCTCAACTCCTGAGCATACATAGTTGTAGGCTGACTCTCCGGGCACTCCGGCTGTGTAATGGATATCGGGCACAAACACCGCATATCCGCGGCTCACATAGAAGGGATAGTTGATCCAGCTCCATGAGGGCTCCATCACATAGGGCCAGTAGATATCTTCGCTGCCGGTCTCGTAGAAGACGCTGAGCATCGGATACTCATCCTTGGCGTCAGGATTGAAGTCCTCGGGCAGATAGAGCACACCCTGCGATTTCTTGCCGTCGTAGGCATACCACTCCACAAGCTGGGCTGTGCCCCACGATATCTCGGCAAGCTGCGGATTTATCGCTGTCAGGCGCGTGGCTTTGGCGAAGTCGGTGGAGTTAGAGGTGTAGAGGTCAGGCATGGTCTCGAAATTGCCCCGCTGCCACATGAATACATCGGCATCCTTGGCTTTGCGCAATTGCGAGATGTAGTATTTGTCGAGCACCTTGAGCGAAGGGGCACTCCCCTTCTGCGAATAGGCCATCGTAGCCAGTCCGCGGCGTTTGTCGGCGTAGTCAAACACATCGAGCACCATCAGTTCGCCGCTCTTGATGGGGAGGGTCTCTTTATCCAGTCGGCGGTAGCGATAGCGCACTCCACGTTTGCGGCCATCACCGGCCGTGAGGCACACGGGCTCTGAGGCTCCGGTCATGTCGACACTCCATATGTCGTGGCGGTCGTAGATAAGCACCCTGCCGTCGCCATCACCCCATCCGGCTATGCCGTAGGGCTGCTTGGGCATCGGGTGGTCGTCATCCTCTTCCCACACGGGGTAAGGGATGCCTGCAGTGAGGTCTACACTCTTGCCACTCTCGCGGTCGAAGGCGCTGAAGGTGCGGTCGGCGTAGCTTACCACGAATCGGCCGTCGGGTGAGAGGGTCGAGGATTCCCGCTCGCCGGTGCCGACGTAGCGTTCCTGACCATTGACCACATTCTTCAGTATCAGCTCTTCGGGGGCGAGATAATTCCACTGTCGCTCTACATAACGTGGCGACGGGTCATGCAGCAGCACCCATTCTGAGTTCCAGCCATCCGAGGGATCTACGATCACGAGCGGATTCTTGGTCAGCAACTGATAGTCGCCTCCGTTCTTAAGGTCAATCACCACAGGCATCGTATGCTTGCGCAAGTCATCGAGGTTACCCTTCTCCTGCGGCGGTGTCATCGGAGCGTCCCAACGCCATATATCGAGCTGGGCACACTCGAAGTCAACGAGCGTAGTGTCGTCAGGTGCTATCACCGGCGCCACGCCCACCCGCAGGAATCGGCCGTCGCGCGAGAATTGCGGACGCGAGTACTGGTTGATGCGCAGCGGCTCACCCTGCTGGGCGGCTATCTGCGCGGCACGCTCCTTCTCGAGCCGGGCCTGCACTTCGGGGTCATCCGAGTGCGGGGGTACGATATTGACGGGGGTTCCGGTTGTGAAGTTGAAGTCAAACTCGCGCACTCCCGGAGTCTCCCCCTTGGCCAGCCCCTGCAGGTCGGCATAGAAGAGTGTGGCGGCCAGGGTCCCTGTCTCGGTAGAGTCGTTTGAGGCTGTATAGGCCAGGGCATCGCCGGATTCATTGAACACCGGCAGCGTATAGAACTTCTTGTCGCGGTCAAGCAGAATCAGCGACGTGTCGGGCAGATTCACGATGGCCACCCCATCCGTGGCCACTGAGTCGGCGGCTACCTTCTTGAGGTTAAGGGCCAGATGGCTGCCATCTTTCGAGAAGGCGTAGTCCTTGACCCACTTCACCATCTTGCGCTCGGGGGTGGTGAGGGAACGTATCATCAGAGGCTTGCCAGCCTCTTTGTCTTTGAGGTCGGATGCCTTGATATGCAGGGTGTCGCAACTTTGATAGGCCACGAATGTGCCCCCCTTCTCGCCGAGTTTGAAGCCGATTACATTCGGAATCTTCTCTACCGAGAGTGTCGTGAGGTCAATGATGGCAAGTGAGTCCTGCGGCAGGTCGAAGTCTTTCTTCTTGTCGATTTTGGCCTTGCGGGTGTCGGCATAGAAGGGTTTGATGAGAGCCACAGCCCATTTGCCATCGGCGGTGAAGGCAGGCTGGGCGCCTCGCGGAATCTCGAGGGTGCGGCCGCGGCGGTTGTCGCGAAGTGTGAGCACTGCGTCACCCTCCTGAGGCACCACGCTGTAGGCGCTCCATGCCCCGGAGTTGGCTATCGCATTCACCTTCGCGCTCTGCCATGCGTCGAAGTCGTCATGGTTGAGCGGCCGCTTTGCGCCTGCCGTGGCAGCTAAGGCCGACAGGGCGAGCAGTCCCGGCAGGGCTACTGTCAAGCGTACTTGTTTCATGTGTCAGGTTGAATTTAGGTTGATTCAGATTGATTCAGTCCACCTTATGAAGGTCGTGACCCATGCGCTCTTTCTTGGTGTGCATGTAGCGCTCGTTGTAGGGGTTGGGAGCCACCTCGAGGGGCACATTCTCCACAATCTCCACTCCGTAGCCCTCAAGGCCTATGCGCTTCATGGGGTTGTTGGTCATAAGGCGCATCTTGGTGATGCCGAGTGAGTGGAGTATTCCGGCGCCCACACCGTAGTCGCGCTCATCAGCCTTGTGGCCGAGATGCAGGTTGGCGTCGATGGTGTCAAGGCCACCCTCCTGCAGTTTGTAGGCTTTGATTTTATCCATCAGGCCTATGCCGCGCCCCTCCTGGTTGAGGTAGATGATGGCGCCGCGCCCCTCTTTCTCAATCATCTTCATCGCCAGATGCAGCTGTTCGCCACATTCGCAGCGGCGTGAACCGAAGATATCGCCGGTCATGCACGAAGAGTGGACTCTGACGAGCATCGGCTCGGCCAGTTCGGGGTCACCTTTCAGCAGGGCTATGTGCTCAAGGCCGGTGGTCTTCTCGCGGAATGGGATGAGGCGGAAGTGACCGTAGGCGGTGGGCATATCCACCTCTTCTCCACGCTCGAGAAGGTTGTCGTGCTTGAGGCGGTAGGCTATCAGGTCGCGGATTGAGATGAGTTTCAGTCCCCACTCATCGGCACGTCGGCGCAGCTCGGGCAGACGTGCCATCGACCCGTCGTCGCTCATTATCTCCATCAACGCGGCGCAGGGCTGAAGGCCTGCGAGGCGCGCAAGGTCGACGGCTGCCTCAGTGTGGCCTGCACGCTGCAGCACTCCGCGATCCTGGGCATAGAGTGGATTGATATGGCCCGGCCGACCGAAATCCTCAGGCTTGGCCTCGGGGTCGGCAAGATGACGGATAGTGTTGGCGCGGTCCTGAATCGACACACCCGTAGAGCATCCCTCGAGCTTATCGACTGTCACTGTGAAGGGGGTGCCGAGCACCGATGTATTGTCGTTTACCTGACGCGGCAACTGCAGGCGCTCGCAGGCCGACAGAGTCAGCGGCACACAGAGCACTCCACGCGCGTTCTTGAGCATGAAATTGACGTCGTCGGGGGTAATCTTCTCGGCGGCGATGATGAGGTCGCCCTCATTCTCGCGGTCTTCGTCGTCGACTACCACCAGGAATTTTCCGGCGCGGAAATCCTCGAGCGCCTCTTCGATTGAGTCAAGTTGTATCTTTTCTTTGTTCATATCTTATGTTTTTCAGGTCTTTTGGGATTATCATCAGTAGAATTATTCACTTTGCCGGGCATCGGCGTCAGCTGCCGCCGCATCCTCTTCATTATCTTCAGGCGCTGACCCGACTCTGAACATCGAGAAGTTGACACTGCCATACTCGCGGCGCTGAAAGAAGCCGGGCAGTTGCGAGAAGTCGCGGGTGCCTGAGTGCTCGATTATCACCAGAGTGCCGGGCTTCACAAGGGCCGAGCCCAATATGAGCGCGGGCACCTCTTCAAAGCGCGGATGATCGTATGGCGGGTCTGCAAACACGATGTCGTAGCCCATCCGCGATCCGGCGATAAATTTGAACACATCACCCTTTATGAGACGCAGATGCTCGTCGCCGAGTTTCTCTTTCACACTCTTTATGAAGGATGCCTGCACGGGGGCCATCTCTACGGCGGTCACCTCTGAGGCGCCACGCGATAGAAACTCAAAGGCGATGGCGCCGGTGCCTGAGAAGAGATCGCACACCTGCTTCCCCTCGATATCCTCGAGATTCTCTATCACATTAAATATATTCTCGCGCGCGAAGTCTGTGGTGGGACGCGCGGTGATGTTTTTCGGAGGGTCAAATCTCCTCCTGCCATATTTACCTCTTATGATTCTCATTCAAGTCTCTCCAATTAATTATCGTTGCATGCTTCGGCATCACCCTCGGTCATGGCTTGCTGATTGCGCTCTATCAGCAACTCTATGGCCAGCGGGAGCCCTGAGCCGGCGGTGAGCGCCGGGAGCTTGAGCATCTCTCTCGACCCGCAGCGCTCTTCGAGCATAAGCATTACCGCCTCGCAGGCCTCGGCATCGCCGGCCATGCGCAGTTCCACCTCTGCCGGAGCTATGCCGTAGAGGTCAAGAATATTGGTTATCGCCGCCGAGAGGTCAGCCTCTGAAGCATATGCGGAGGTGGCCACGGATAGCAGCGCTTCGCCCCGGAATAGGAGCATGTCGGCCAACCCTCCGTGATAATCAACATATATCCGGAACTCATGGTTGGCTGGGCGCCTTGCAAGATTCTCAACCAGCACACCCTGGTGGCAACGCATACGCGCGCCGGGGAGCGTGCGCGCCATGAAGCCCTCGAAGCCTTCGGCAAATGAATATATGGCCTCGAGCTCACCTACCCGCTCGGTCATCACCTCGCCACCGCTTGCGGGATATAACTTGGAGAATACACTCTCCTCGCGGACCTCATCGGCATCACGCAGATATTCGGCGGGCATCCATGCCACAAGCGGCGTCTCGACCACTATCTCCGTGGCGTAGTCGTCAAGCAGACTGGGATGCGAATATATCATCTTCTCTATATCGACAAGAAGGGTGTCGGCCGACATGGCAACACCCGGCTCACACTCCCGGCTCTCTGCAAAGAGCCTCACCAAGGGGCGCGTCTCATCGGCCACATGCTGAAGATATGCCTCCATGCCGGTGAGAGTGATATATATCATCAGCCGCCATTGCCCTGTGTCGGCAAAGTCGGCGGGCGATAATATGACTCCCGGATTTATCTCGCTCATAGCTGTATATTATTCTCTCCTCTGTTTTCTATATTTTTCCGGCGGGGATGGCAATCTTGACGCCTCGGCATCCAGCCTCCCGGGCCTGCTGATTCGCCATAGGCCGATGCTGCGCCTGAGGCAGCCTCATCGGGGCGATTTACCCCCCTTGCGCTTGGTCAGGAGCCGGAATATGGCTATCTTTGCAAAGATAATCAAAAAAATTCAGACTGTGCAAACCGTATGCTATTCTGATAAGAAAATCAATCGCCTTATCCTGCGGTTGGCCATCCCGGCCATATGCAGCAATATCACTGTGCCGCTGCTCGGATTGAGCGACACTTTCATCTCGGGCCATATGGGGGGTGAGAAGTTCCTGGCGGCAATCGCGGTGGGCACGATGATGGTGAATTCCATATATTGGCTGTGGGGATTCCTGCGCATGGGCACAACAGGTCTGACCGCCGAAGCCTTCGGGGCGGAGGACCATGAGGGTTGCCGCCGCATATTCACGGCGTCGTTTATGCTTGGATTCTTCTCGGGGATGGTGCTCCTGCTGCTGGCATATCCGCTCTCACGACTGATTCTGGCCATTATGGACCCTCAGCCCGACACGGCCTTGCTTGCTGCCCGATATTTTATGATATCGCTGGCGTCGGCGCCGGCTTTCCTGGCCACTATGGCTGTCAACGGATGGATGATCGGTCGCCAGAATACTCTCTACACCATGATTACGGCCATCACGGTCAATGTGGTCAACATTCTGCTGAGTTTTACGTTTGTATTCGCTTGCGGATGGGGATTCATAGGGGTGGCTACCGGAACTTCGTTGGCCAACTGGATCGGACTGGGTGTGGCGCTGGCTCTGGCCCGCCGTATGGCCGCCGGTGAGCCTCTCTGGGCTCCGATGCGCGAAGTGCGGGCAAAGCTCGACCTGCGACGCTTCTTCCGCGTCAATTCCGACCTGCTGCTGCGGTCGGCGACACTGATGAGCGTATTCTTCGCAATGACGGCTTTCGCCGGCCGAATGGGTAATCTCGTGCTGGCCCAGAATGCGATTCTGATGCAGTTCTTCATGTTCTTCTCCTATTTTATGGATGGGTTCGCTTATAGTGCGGAGGCTCTGTGCGGACGATTCGCCGGAGCAGCCGACCGCCCCTCTATCGGCGCCACCATACGCGGTCTGGCGATGTGGAGCGCGGCGATGTGCGTCGTCTTCACCTTGGTTTTCGGCTGCTTCACACCTCAGATTGCCGCGCTGCTCACTGATTCTGCCGAGGTGGTGGCTCAAATCGTAACGATGCGCTGGGTGGTGCTCGCAATCCCGGTGATGTCGGCGGCGGCTTTCATTCTCGATGGGGTCTTCATCGGTCTGACCGACACGGCGCGTCTGCTGACATCGACTGTAGTGGCTATGGCGATATACTTTGCTGTCTATCTACTCACCCCGCTGGCGTGTCCGACTTCAATTATAAATCATAACGCTCTGCTGTGGTGCGCTTTCCTCTCCTTTCTACTGGCGCGTGGCGCAGTGCTGGCAATATGCCTGCGCTCCTCAATCAGCCGACGGCTTAGCCGGGCAATGGAGTGATTGACACAGTATTTCCCGATACCTCCACCTACCTCCTCTCTCCCGCAAATAACCAAGTCCTAAACAAATACCGACTCAATCCGAAATAATTACCCGAATATATCCCCATGCTTAAATTTGTCAATGCCAAAATCAATATAGGCCTCAATATCGTGGGGCGCCGCGAAGATGGCTATCATCTGCTCAATACCTTCTTCCTCCCCGTGGGATTGCGCAACGGCACCCCCACCAACCCCGAGCCCTTCGGCGACCTGCTCGAACTCACCTGCTCCACTCCGCAGATCCCCCCGAAGTCGGATGCGGTGAGCCACTCTGACTGCGGCCTCACATTCCTCTTCAGCGGCAACCGCACTGATTGTCCTGCCGAAAAGAATCTTGTGGTGAAGGGAGCCTTGGCCTTTGATGAGGCGTTCCGCTCAAAATTCGATATATCGCTGACCGAATTTACCGGCCCACTCACCCTATCTCTGATGAAACTCATTCCGGATGGAGCGGGATTAGGTGGAGGTAGCGCGGACGCAACATTCACGCTGCGCCTGCTGAATGATCTGGTGAAACAGCGTGTGGCGGCCCATCATGAGATGCGGATAAGCCCGTTTGATGACTCGGCACTCGAGGCTATCGCCGTCAGACTCGGTGCGGATTGTCCGGTGTTTGTGAAAAATACACCTGTCTATGCCGAGGGAATAGGCGAGATATTCTCTACCATTCAGTCCGACTCATTGACTGAACTCACATCAGGCCGTTATTGGCTGGCATTGGCCAAACCCGACCTGCATATCTCCACCCGCGAGGCTTTTGCCGGCATCACCCCTCGCCAACCTTCGCTCCCCCTCAGCGAGGCTCTACGCTTACCCATCTCCCAATGGCGTGGGTGCATCACCAATGATTTCGAGGATTCACTCTTCCCCAGCTATCCCGAACTGGGCCAAATCAAAGAATCACTCTACGCATCCGGGGCTATCTACGCATCGATGACCGGAAGCGGAGCGGCCCTCTACGGCATCTTCGATTCGCGCCAGAAAGCCCTCGAAGCCCTCAGCCGGCTCGACACCCCCTTCAAGACCTTGATAATGCTCGCTTAAAGCACTTGCTGCTGCCCGCTTGATGCTCACTTAAACTATCCGACTCATTTAATTGTTGCAATATCAAAGACTTTTCCACTTCGGCTTCGGCCGGAAGTCAGACCGTCGCCCATGAGCGGATCATTCAACTCCGCGAATGTGGCGAGATTTCTGACTTTGTGGCTTCTTAATCATCTGACATTTATCAGATTATACCAGCAAGCCGCAAATTAACATTTTTTGGAATAGTTTTTGCACATATTATGAAAAATAAAAACAATCGGTTTTTTGGCCGCAAGCGGTCGGAAAGGAATCATATGACACAAGATCAATTCAAAAATAATCCTCTCGAGGAGGAGAATCCCGGCGCTGCCCAGGCCCCTGAGGATGTGGCAGCCGACACTGCTGCCGAGGCTACTGAGGCTCCGGCTGATGAGGCTGCTGAGGCAACTGAAGCTGAAGAGGTGGATGAAGTCGGGAAACTCCGTGAGGAATTGGCTAAGGAGAAGAAGGAATACCTCTTCCTGATGGCGGAATTCGACAATTTCCGCAAACGTTCGTTGCGCGAGAAATCTGAGATTATCAAAAACGCAGGCGAGAATGTGCTTAAGGGGCTGCTGCCGATCGTGGATGACTTCGAACGCGGGCTCAAGGCTGCCGATGCTGCTGAGAACGCAGCCGACGTCAAGGAGGGTATGCAACTCATTTACAATAAACTGGTGAAATATCTCGCAGCCAACGGCGTCAAGCCTATTGACCCCGAAGACCGCGATTTCGATACTGAACGTCACGAGGCTATCTCGGTTGTGCCGGTGCCTGATGAGGCTCAGAAGGGGAAAATCCTCGACACTGTGGAGAAGGGCTACATGATCAACGATAAGGTCCTCCGCCACGCTAAAGTTGTCGTCGGACAATAAGAGGACCCCCTGCCGGAGATGTGCGCGTAAGCCCCACGGGGGTGCTTCACCACGGCGGCGGCGCATGACTCCATTCACCGACCAATTAAAGATTACAGGAGATTTCCAGAGATGGCAGACAATAAACGAGATTACTATGAAGTGCTGGGGGTGGCCAAAGACGCCTCAGCCGACGAAATAAAGAAGGCCTACCGCAAGAAGGCTGTCCAATATCACCCCGACCGCAATC
This sequence comes from uncultured Muribaculaceae bacterium, assembly GCA_910577585.1. Lineage (GTDB taxonomy): Bacteria > Bacteroidota > Bacteroidia > Bacteroidales > Muribaculaceae > Lepagella. The sequence continues at coordinate 14,756 of CAJTNN010000035.1, forward strand.
CTGACGACAAGGAGGCCGAGGAGAAATTCAAGGAGGCGGCCGAAGCCTATGATGTGCTCAGCGATGCGGAGAAGCGCGCCAAGTATGACCGCTTCGGACATAGCATGGGCCCGCAGGGATTCGGTGGTGCCGGTGGCGCTGGCGGTTACTATTCGGGCGGCATGAGCATGGAGGATATCTTCGCCAATTTCGGCGATATATTCGGCGATATGTTCGGTGGCGGCGGTCACTATAGCAGCGGCTTCGGCGGCGGCTTCAGCGGCGCCACGGGTGGCGCTCCACGCCAGCATGTCAACAAGGGCACCGACCTGCGCGTAACCGTCAAGGTCACTCTGCGCGACATCATGAATGGTGTCGAGAAGAAACTTAAAATACCCCGCTTCGTGGCCTGCGAGCACTGCAAGGGCACAGGAGCCAAGGATGGCACAGCCTTCAAAACCTGCGACCGCTGTCATGGCACAGGTTATGTGACCGGTGTCACCCAGACAATGTTCGGCCCGCAGCAGACGCGCCACGTCTGCCCGGAGTGCAACGGCGAGGGTAAGATCATCACCGAATCATGCACCTTCTGCCAAGGCACCGGTGTCAACAAGAAGGATGAGATCGTAAGCTTCAAGATTCCGGCAGGCGTTGAGGATGGCATGACCCTCACTCTGCGTGGCCAGGGCAACGCCCCGCGCCACGGCGGCGTCAACGGCGACCTGCTCATCGTCATCCAGGAGGAGAAGGATAGCGAGCTTATCCGCGACGGCATCGACCTGATATATAATCTGATGCTCGACTTCCCCACAGCGGCGCTCGGCGGTTCGGCCGAAGTGCCCACCGTAGAGGGACGCGCTCGACTCAAGATCACTCCCGGCACACAGCCCGGTAAAGTGCTCAGGCTGCGCGGCAAGGGTCTGCCGAAGATGAACAGTTCGGTCAAGGGGGACCTGCTCATCAATGTGATGGTGTATGTGCCCGAGAATCTCACCGATGCCGAAAAGAGCGCCATCGAGAGCCTCAAGGAGCAGCCCAATATCGTGCCGACTGAATCCACAGCCAAGAGAATCTTCTCACGCCTGCGCCATATCTTCAACAAAGAGAATCGAGGCGAGCAATAAACCCGCAAACGACAATAATAAATATGATAATGTGGTTCGCACCCGCGCCTTACCGACGCGGGTGCGAATTTTTAGAAACTTTTCAGCGCTCGCGGAATCAAGCTCTCAGTAAGAAGATAGACGGGAATAGATACTATCGGGAATAGATACTATTATGCATGATTCTGATTGAATCAAAGCAACTTTTCATCTATATTGATGGATTATTCAATTTTTATTATTAATTTCACGTTTTTAAGTATGTGACTGATATCCGGCATACTTATAGTAACTGATTTTTAGTAAGTAGTTGTTTAAACAAAAAGTTTAAATCAGTTCATTACCTACTGTAGGATTTGCACCCCCAAATCCTTTGCATCAACGACATCTCTACACATGGCATACACTTCACCAATAGATGAATCTCAACTTATCGCCGACCTGCAGAGGGAATCGACGGCCCCAAAAGCCTTCGCACTCTTGATGCGCACTTTCTCGGAACCCCTCTACTGGCAAATCCGAAAGATGGTGGTGAGTCATGATGATGCCAACGACCTGTTGCAGAACGTCTTCATGAAGGCCTGGAAGAATATCCACAACTTCCGGGGCGATGCCCGACTCTCGACCTGGCTTTTCAAGATAGCAGTCAATGAGTCTATCAATTTCATCAATCGTGAGAAGGCACGGCTTAACCTGCCGGCCGACGATGAGGAGACATCTTTCCTGCTCGATAATATCGAGGCTGACGAATACTTCGATGGCGACGACCTGCATAAGGAGCTCCTCAAGGCAATCGCCCGGCTGCCTGAAAAGCAGCGTCTCGTATTCAACATGCGATACTTCGATGAGATGAAGTATGAGGATATCTCCGATATCCTCGGTACATCTGTCGGAGCACTGAAGGCATCTTATCACCACGCCGTCAAGAAAATCAGTGAATATATCGGCAATCTGGAAGTCTGACATTCCCGGGCGCCACTGACAATTCTACCATTTTATACCTCTCTTCTGACGTGACATTATGAAAATACTTTCCAATCTGTCAACCCATGGGCTTCGCGCCAGGCATCTTCTGCTTGCTGCAGCCCTGGCCACCTCGGTGGCTGCGTCTGCAATCGCTCCACCCGATGATGTCATCGATGTCGTGCAGCCCGATGGTTCGGTGCTGCCCGTTATGGCCCGTGGGTCGCACCGCCACCACCGCATCTTCTCTGTCGATGGACTCCCCCTCATCTACGGCGCCGACGGCATGCTGCAGTATGCCGTGGCGGGGCCCGACGGTATACCGGTGGCCTCCGGTGTGAAGGCATCCGTGCCGTCGATGCGCTCAGCCGCTGAGATTCGGCTCATCAATTCTATCGACCGCGCACTGCTCGACTCGCAGTTTAATGCCATGGCAGCCTCTGCCGCCACACCGCGAAAGGGTGCGCCAAGTGCGGCGCTTGCCGATGACGACGATGCTCCGACATCTTCGCTCACCCAACGCTATCTCTGCAAGGGGGCTGCTTTCCCGGCTGAGGGTGAACCGCACGCTCTGGTGGTGCTCGTGCAGTTTCAGGACAAGAAGTTCACATCGCTTAACCCGGCCGGTTTCTATGAGCGACTGCTGAATGAGGAGGGCTTCTCGGATTATCAGGCCACAGGCTCGGCCCGCGATTTCTTTGTCGAGAACTCCGACGGCATATTCAAACCTGTGTTCGACCTTTTCGGACCTGTCACTCTCGATCATGGCATGGCTTATTATGGAGCGAATGACTGGGCAGGCAATGACCTCTGCCCGGAGGAGATGGTGATCGAGGCCTGCCGCCAACTCGACCCGGATGTGGATTTCAGCATCTATGACACCAATGGCGATGGCCAGATCGACAATGTGTTCATCTTCTACGCCGGATATGGCGAGGCTGACTCGATGCAGGCCAATACCGTTTGGCCTCATTCGGCCGACATCCTCGATTTCAATCTTGGCGAGGATTATTACTTCGACGGACTGCTGCTCAACCGCTACGCCATGACCTGCGAACTCGACTACCGCTACAAACGCACCGACGGTATCGGCACCTTCGTGCATGAGTTCAGCCACGTGCTCGGTCTGCCGGATCTCTATGCCACATCCTACACCACGGCCTACACGCCCGGGTTTTACAGCACCCTCGACATGGGTCCGTACAACAACCAGGGGCGCACGCCGCCTCACTTCAGCTCATTTGAGCGCTATTGCCTTGGATGGCTTGAGCCTGCCCCCCTATCCGAGGGTGAACATTCACTGCGCCCTCTCCACCTCTCCAACGATTGCTTCATCATCCCCACAGCACGCGACGATGAGTTCTTCCTCATTGAGAATCGCCAGCAACTCTGCTGCGATGCGTACCTGCCGGGCCACGGAATGCTCGTGTGGCACGTGGATTATGATAAGAAAATATGGGACCAGAATATCGTCAACAACAGTGCGACGCATCAATATGTCGACCTGATTGAGGCCGATGGCGTACTCTCAACGGCCTCCAACTCGGGCGACCCCTTCCCGGGCCCCTATCAGCGCACCGAACTCAGCCACACCTCCAATCCCGCACTCGTGGGCTGGGACAATAAACCCCTCGCGTTCGGACTCCACTCAATCGCCGAGTCGGAAGATGGCATCATCACCTTCACTGCCAAGTCTCAGGCCGGCTCAGGCGTTGAGGAGATTGCCGCTGCCGCCTCACCCTTCAGAATTGAGGGCAACCGCATCGTCAACACCTCTGACTGCGAAATCTCGCTCATAGACGCCGCCGGACGCAAAGCCGCCACTCTCCTTCCCGGAGAATCTACCGCACCCGCCCAAGGCATCTACATAATCTACGGCCCCGATTTCGCCCCCCTAAAGACAAAAATCTAAGCGACGCTCGCATCCCTCCCGACTCCCCCTCACAATAAGAATACACTCTCATCCAATCAGAGCTGACCCTCTTCGGGTCAGCTCTGCCCACATAAACACAAACCATAATGCAAGCCAAAATGTGCATCATTTTCGAATATAGCGATATTTTGAGGGATTTAGCCGACAGTCCCGAGCCATAGCAGGCGTCAGCCCCCTGTGAGGAGGACGCCCACACCCAACGCCGTTAAGTTAAGGAAGGGCCTGAATATCTCATAATCGGCAAGATGGGAAAGGAATTCAAGGGCGCGGATTTTTTCGCTTGTCGCTGCGCGACTGCGCCGCAGATGGAAATGGATGCATCTCGGCGCTATGCGCCTTGATGCCCGCAGATTGGCTGCGCACTCCTCCTTGATACAGATTTCACGAGAGAGCGGGGCTTACGGGAGAACGTAAAAGCCGTGCTCCCGTCACCACATTCTCTCGTGAAAAGGATAATCTATTGGGGGGCGACCACCATCCGGCACCATCCGCGTTGCCACAAGGCGCATAGCGCCGA
>CAJTNN010000036.1 GCA_910577585.1 uncultured Muribaculaceae bacterium
AGATACCTTGACAGATACAGCTATGAGTCCGGCAATCCTAATTTGAAACCAATTTACCGAGACTATGTCTCATTGTCAGGTTCATGGCGTGATATTGTTGTTGAACTGACTTACTATTCCACGAAAAATTACTTTATGTGGCAGACAACACCTTACCTCGGTAACCCTGACATGACATTGTTGAAAATGGATAATATGCTCCGATACAATACCTTTGAGGCCTTCGCCAATTACTGGCCATGCTTCTTCACAATCTGGCGACCGACATTTATGACAGGCATCATGGCTCAGGATTTCAAGTTGATGCACAACGGCACTGAGATGAAATTGAACAAACCTCTCGGGATTTTCCGATTCAATAACGCAATTCATCTGCCATGGGATATGTGGCTCAATGTGGATTTTTCATCCCAGACATCCGGCAACGGGGATAACGTGTATCTCAAAAGTCGTTGGAACTGCGACCTCGGATTATACAAATCCTTTGCCAACGATACATGGAGCGTAAAACTTCAACTCAACGATGTGTTCAACACCTATCGTCAGCAAATGATCGCGTACGATGCCCTCAGCGAAATGAAAGTCAACAAAATATATGACACTCGGGACCTGTCGCTGACTATTCGCTACAATTTCAATACCGCCCGATCCCGCTTCAAAGGTCGCGGAGCAGCCAATTCCGAAAAAGATCGATTCTGAAAAATCACTATCTCATGCAAGAGTCAGTTGCCGCAAGGGTTATAATGGTGACCTCATGTCTGAAAATCAAAGTTCCGAATAAGTTCCGCACCTAAAAGGAAAAGCACCTATAGTTAAATCTAATAGCTTGATTGTTAATGTGATGTTTCTACTTGGGCTTGAATCAAGGACTCTCCCTGCCAGTATTAGACCCGGAGAGTCAGGTGCTCTAAAAGAGTAAAAGAAAAAGCAGCTACGATTTGAGTCGTAACTGCTTGATTTTTAATAGGTGGTCCCACTTGGGCTTGAACCAAGGACTCCCTGATTATGAGTCAGGTGCTCTAACCAACTGAGCTATAGGACCTGGGGTGCATTGCGGCTGCCTTTTGGGGCGGCTGTCCGAAGTGTTGGATGCTTCGGCGCTTTTGCAGATGCAAAGTTAATTAAAAAGTTTTATTGGTGCAAATTTCTGATGCGATTTCTGCTGCTTTTAATCTGCGTGCGGCTGCTTTCTCGCGGCTAACTACTGGACCTGGGGTCAGGGGCCTTCTTGCTGGTTGCGGCTTTGGGCGCCTTTTATGCTGTTTTTTATTTTTTCAGGAGCTGGTAGATCAGGAGGAGTTGGCGGCGCAGGTCGCGGAGGTCGTAGCCGTTGCGGGCGGCAATGCCTGCAAATGCTGTACCGAGATATGTATCCTCAATCAGATGTGCTGCGACTTCCGGTTCGATTTTTTTGATTTCGCCAGATTCGATGGCGCGAGTGAGGATGTTTTTCCAGACTTCGCATTCATCTTCATACCATTTGGCCGCATCGACGAGGGTTTCGGGGATGAGGTTGTAGGCCGAGAGCTGCATGTTGAAGAGAGCGTAGTTGATGTTGTTGATTCCTTCGCGTTTCCAGTGGCGCTGGTGGCGTCCGAGGATGTTGAGGAAGGAGTCGATGGCGTCGTATAGGGAGCAACGTTCCGGGTCGGGGATTGAGCGTACGCTGCTGTTGTTGAATACGAAAGTGTTGACGGATTCGCGGAAGAGTTTTTCCTTGCTTCCGATGTGGTACATTATGGCTCCGCGACTGAGTCCGGTGGCATTTTCGAGTTCAGTAAAAGTGACGTCAGCGTAGGGCTTTTGTGTGAAAAGCCGCATTGCTTCGTTGAAAAGCTTTTGTCTTGTCTGGTTTCCGGTTGATCTCATAATTTTGTCGATAGTTATCACAACTTGTTATGCAAAATTAATAATTTTTAATGGGAAAACCATGGTGGGTTGGCTTTAAAACGGCATCGTATGCTTATAATATGAGTTGGATTATTAGTATTGTCATGGTTTATCTGATTATTATTTATGTCTGGATGGCGGGTGGATTTTGCAGGCGCTCCTTTTGGGGAGCGCCTGCGCTTTTGGGGGTGGCCTTCCGGGTGCTCGCTTCGGTCGCACCACAATGCTTTGCTTTTGGCTTAATTTCGGGTTTGGGGCTTGATTTCGGGCTTGCGCCCTCAGTATTTTTCGGGCTTGCGTGCGCGCTTAGCATTTATTTCGGGCTTGGGCCCTCAGTATTTTTTCGGGCTTGCGTGCTTCGCATTTATTTCGGGCTTGCGCCCTCAACACAGTGTGGAGGCTGGGGCTGGGCTTTTGGGGCAAGGAGGGGTGGGGTTAGGCGCGGGTGGGTTAGGCGCGAGTGGATTAGAATGGCAGGGGGGTGGAGGGGGAGGTTAGGTTGACAATGGGGGTTGCTTTTTGTGGGGTGTCGGTGGGATGGGAAGGGGATTGGCGGGCTCTTTGGGCGGCACGGTAGGCTGAGGCGGCGCGGATGGCGGCGGTGTGGGGGGATGGGAAGCGGTTGTAGAATTTTATGAATGATGTGCGGGCCCAGCCTTGAGAGAGGTTGCGGATGAAGAGATTGGCAAGGCCTTCGAGGTGGCGTCCGGCGTGGCGGATTTCGCCTATCAGGGCGGTGAGGCTATCGATGCCGCTGATGGATAGCTCGATTACGCTGGCGCCGTGGAGGGTGGCGCGTACAAATATTCGGTCGGTGGCGTGAATTGGATATGTGTTCATAATTGTCTGTATTTGGCGGCTGGAGAGTTATTTCTCCTTTTCGATTGCAAAGGTAGTGGGGGTGGCTGCAATTAGATTGCAGTGAGGTGTTAATGGAGGTTAAATTTTTGATTGGATTTCTTTCTTTCGGCGATGGCTGCATGGCTTGCTCTTTGAGAGGCTGAATCTGCTCAAAATCTTAATTATGCGTGCCCTTGAGAAAGTTTAAACAACTTTAATTTGGCGGCTAATTAATAGTTATGGGAAGTTAAGATGGATTAATGATTGATTGGGCGAATTTATCTAATTTTGCATATTGTAATGCAGGAATGGTGGAATGGTAGACACGGGGGACTTAAAATCCCCTGGCCCTTACCGGCTGTGTGGGTTCGAGTCCCACTTCCTGTACTTTATAAATGATTTGCTTTTGCAGGCCCTTTAATTGGGGCCTGCTTTTTTTTCTGGGGCGGCCTTCTGGGTGCTCGCTTCGGTCGCACCACAATCTTTGCCTTGGGGGCTTTTGGGGCTTCTGGGCTGGCCATCTGGGTGCTCGCTTCGGTCGCACCACAATCTTTGCCTTGGGGGGCTTCTGGGCGGAAATTTAATAACCCCGGCTGGATGGCCGGGGCTATGGAAATATAGGGGCGGAAGGGAGAGGGAGAGGGAAAGAGGGGGGAGAGGGCGCGGAAGGAGGGGAGGGAGAGGGAGGGGTTATTTTTTGCGGTGGGGGTAGGCTTCTAAGGCTTTTTGGAGGATGGTTAGGGCTTGGGATAGGTCGGTCTTGTTGAGGACGTAGGCTAAGCGGACTTCGTCTTTGCCGAGGCCGGGGGTGGTGTAGAAGCCTGAGGCGGGGGCCATGAAGATGGTGGCGCCTTCGAATTCGAATTCTTCGAGACACCAGGCGCAGAAGTGGTCGGCGTCTTCGACGGGGAGTTTGGCTACGGTGTAGAATGCTCCCATTGGGATTGGGGAGTAGCAGCCTGGGATGCGGTTGATGCCGTCGACGAGGAAGTTGCGGCGTTCGACGTATTCCTGGTAGGTGGCGAGCATGTAGTCGGGTGTGGCGTCGATTGATGCTTCGGCTACGAGTTGTCCGAGGAGCGGCGGGCTGAGTCGGGCCTGGCAGAATTTCATGACATTTTTGCGGAGGGCCTCATTTTTGGTGATGAGGGCTCCGATGCGTATGCCGCATTCGTTGTAGCGTTTTGAAACGGAGTCGATGAGGACTACTTGCTCTTCGATGCCCGGGAGGTGGAATGCGCTGATGTAGGGGGCACCTGTGTAGCAGAATTCGCGGTAGACTTCGTCGGAGAAGAGGAAGAGGTCGTGGGTTTTGACGAGGTCGCGGATCTGGAGCATCTCTTTCATGGAGTAGAGATAGCCGGTGGGGTTGTTGGGGTTGCAGATGAGTATGCCCCGGGTGCGCGGTGTTATGAGGCGTTCGAATTCTTCGACGGGGGGGAGTGCGAAACCGTTGTCGATGCGTGAGGGGACGGTCACGATTTTAGCTCCGGCAGAGATTGCGAAGGCCATGTAGTTGGCGTAGGCGGGTTCGGGGACGATGATTTCATCGCCCGGGTCGAGGCATGCCATGAATGCGAAGAGCACTGCCTCTGAGCCGCCGGAGGTGACTATGACATCGGCCGGGGTGACATCGATGTTGAAGCGGTGGTAGTATTCGCAGAGTTTCTGGCGCAGAGAGAGGAGTCCCTCGGAGGGTGAGTATTCGAGTACTGAGCGGTCGATGTGGCGGAGTGCCTCGAAAGCCTGAGGAGGGGTGGGGAGGTCGGGTTGGCCTATATTGAGGTGGTATACTTTAAGTCCGCGTGCCTTAGCCTTGTTGGCCAGCGGCACGAGCCGGCGGATAGGTGAGGCCGGCATTATTTCGCCGCGTTTAGAGATTTCGGGCATATTTTATTCAGGGGTTGAAGAGGTCTTTATTATAGAAATCGAGGATAGAGTTAGCGTGTTCGAGGGCCTGTCGGGCGCTGCAGTCGGGGTCGATCTGCAGGGCTGCGAGGTAGTCGGCTATAGCGAGGGAGCGGTGTCCGGCGCCGAAGTGTTTGAGTCCGCGGAGGGTGAGGGCTTCGGTGTCGGCGGGGTTATGCTCGATGAATATGTCGAGTCTGCGGATGGCCTCGTCGGCGTCGAGGAGCCGGATTTCGGCCTTTAGTGTAGTCAGGTCCATACTGTAGTCGGGGTGGATAGAGTGGGAGAATGTGGAGAGTCGGAGGAGGGTGGAGTTCAGGAGAGGGTGATTCGGGAAGACTTCACCGGATGATTCATGAATATTGATGCGAGTGCATCGAATTTATCGGGAGCTTCGGTTGTGAGGAATCTGAGGGTTCCGCCGCGCGAGCATCGGGCGTTGATTTCAGGGTGGCGTTGCAGATAGTCGGCCAGTGAGTCAGCCACGATAGAGCCTTGCGGCACGATGCGGATATGGCTGGGCATGTAGCTTCGGATTTTGGGCATCAGAATCGGGTAGTGGGTGCATCCGAGCAGGAGGGTGTCGATGTCGGGGTCGGCGGCGAGCACTTCATCGCAGTATTTCTTGACGAAATAGTCGGCTCCGGGGTGATCGGCCTCTCCATTTTCGATCAGTGGCACCCACATAGGGGCGGCTACTTCAGAGATTTTGACATCCGGGAATAGTTTTGCTGTCTCGATGGCATAGGATCGGGACATGATTGTGCCGGGTGTGGCTACGACGGCCACGTGGCGCGACTCGGTGAGTTGGCCGAGAGCTTCGACCGTGGGGATAATCACTCCGAGCACTCTGCGTGCGGGATCGATATGGGGCAGGTCGTTCTGCTGGATAGACCTCAGAGCCTTGGCCGAGGCTGTGTTGCATGCGAGGATTACGAGCTGGCACCCTTCGTTGAATAGTCGGCGCACGGCCTGGAGAGTGAAGTCGTAGACTATGTCGAAGCTGCGCGCGCCGTAAGGGGCGCGCGCATTATCTCCGAGGTAAATATAGTCGTACTCAGGGAGTCGGCGTCGGATTTCGTTGAGGATAGTCAGTCCGCCGTAGCCTGAGTCGAAGATTCCTATTGGGGTCACAGTCTTATTTTATGCCGAGTTTAGCCTTTACGAGGGGGGTGATGTTTTCGGCAGGTGCACCGTAATAGAATACGATCGAGGGGTCGAGGCTCTGTACGATAGTGTAACCGCCTTCGCGGCCTACTGATTCGATTGCGCCCTTGAGTTCGGTAGTGATGGGGAGCATGAGTTCCTGATGCATTTTAGAGAGTTCGGCATCGATCTGCTGCATGAATTCCTGAGCGCGGGCCTGGCTGTCCTGGAAAGCGCGGACCTTGCGCTCGCGGATGGCGGGGAGTTCGTCTTCCTTGAGGTTCTGGAGTTCGGTGTATTGTTTCTGGAGGTCTTCGTCGAGAGATTTGGCCTGAGCCTGGTATTTGGCCTGCGCCTCTTCGAGTTTTTTCTGGGCTTCGGCAGTGGCGGGCATGGCGGCCATTACCTCATTAGCGTCGACGAGACCGATTTTCACATTCTGAGCGCCGGCCAGGAACGGGATGGCCAGGGCGATTGAAAGGATGATTTTCTTAAGCATTTTTTATTTTTGATTGTAGTTTATTAGTATCGTGAATACGGGGAGATGGAGAGGGGATTATTTGGAGTATCCGAGTTTGGCGAGCACTTCATTGCTGACATCGATGCGCGGAGAGGCGAAGACGATGCTTTGTGAAGATGCGCGGTCGAAGATTACCTGATAGCCCTTCTCTTCGGCCACAGCCTTGACGGCATTGTAGACATCCTCCTGGATGGGCTTCATTAGCGACTGGCGCTTTTTGTAGAGTTCGCCTTCGGGGCCGAAGTATTTATATCGGGTGTCGGTGACCTCTTTCTCTTTAGCCACGATTTCTTCCTGGCGTTTTTTCTTTTGGTCGTCGGTGAGGAAGACCATGTCGGCCTGATAGTTTTTGTAGAGGTTTTCGGCCTCTTTGGAGAGTTCGGCGACTTCTTTTTCCCATCGGAGAGAGACCTGGTTGAGCTGCTCATTGGCCATCTCGTATGAGGGGACATTGCGGAGGACGTAGTCCATATCGACTAATGCGAATTTCTGGGCCATAGCCGGGAGGCAAGCTATGATTGCCAGGATGGCTATTGAGAGTATTTTTTTCATATCGTTATAATTTTAATGGTTATGAAGTTATAACAATCAGACTTTGCGAACGGCCTTGGGTTTATGCCGGAATTCTCAAAAAATGTGAAATCCGGGCTTGCTTTCGGGCTTGCGCCCTCAACACAGTGTTGAGGCGGCTTGGCTGGGCTTGGGCTTGGCTTCGGGGTGCTCGCTTCGGTCGCACCACAATGCTTCGCCTCGGGGGCTGGCCTTGGGGGCTGGGCTTTGGGCTTGGCTTCGGGGTGCTTGCTTCGGTCGCACCACGATGCTTCGCCTTGGGGGCTGGGCTTTGGGCGGCTTTGGGCGGCCTTTGGGGCGGCTTTTGGGGTTAGAATTCCTGGCCGAGGATGAAGTGGAGCTGGGAGCCTCCTCGGCGGCCCTGGACTCGGTCGAAGCCGTAGCCCCAGTCGATGCCCAGGAAGCCGAGCATGGAGAGGTAGACTCGGGCTCCTACGCCTGCCGAACGCTTTAGGTTGAAGGGCTGGAAGCGGTCGACGGCTGTCCAACAGTTGCCGGCTTCTACGAATGCGAGGGCGTAGATTGTGGTCGAGGGCTGGAGCATGAAGGGGAAGTGGAGCTCCATGGTGTATTTGGCGTAGGCGTAGCCCTCCTGTCCCCATGGGGTGAACTGGCCGTTGTCGTAGCCACGCATCGAGACGGTCTCGGTGGCGTAGGTGGTGGAGCCAGACATGCCGTCGCCTCCGAAGTAGAATGTTTCGAAGGGGGTCTTGATGTTTTTGTTGTAGGAGCCGAGCAGGGCGAAGTCAGCGCGCGTCATGAGCACGAGGGTCCATTGGCCGTCGGGGTCGGTGAGCGGGGTGAAGGTCTTGCTCTTGAATTTGAGTTTCCAATACTCGATCCATTTATAGAGCTGGGCTTTGGCGTTCTGGTCGTTGTTGGTGTTAGCCTCGTAGGCCAGCTTTGCCCAGTCCTTATGTTGGAATGTCGACACCGGCGGGGTGAGTTGCAGTTCGAGCGAGAATTGCGAGCCACGGCGGGTGTAGATGGGGTTGTCGATTGAAGTGCGTTGCAGCGTCAGACCGAGGGTGAGGGCGTTGGAAATACCATTGTTCATGTAGTAGAGCCAATCCCAGTTTTTGAGGTAATACCAACGGTAGCCCAGAGTGGCCTGGAAAGTGAAGTAATCGTCAGGCCAAGTGAGTCGGGTACCGAAGCCTACCTGTACGCCGGCCATCTGGAGGACCTTGTTGGGGTCGTAGGCATTCTGGTAGGCGTAGGTGTCATAGCTATTACCGTAGGTTCCGCCGTAGTATAGCGAGTTTAGATAGGCGTTGCTCCAGTTATTGTTGTAATAGGAGCTGTTGACGCCCGTGTAACGGCTATAGTCGGCTGAGACGGAGAAAGAGTTGGGGCGTTTGCCTCCGAACCAGGGGTCGAAGAACGAGATTGAATAGCTCTGGTAATACTTGGCGTTGGTCTGGGCAGAGATGGAGAAAGTCTGACCGTCGCCACGCGGGATGATTCCCTTGTAGCTATGCGGATTGAAGAGATTCTTGATAGAGAAATTCGAGAAAGAGAGGGCTACCTGACCGGTCACACCCGTCTGACCCCAACCGAAAGAGAGCTGCACCTTATCGTTGGGTTTGGACTCCAGATTCATGACGATATCGACAGTGCCGTCGTTCTCGTTAGGCTCAGGGCGGATGTCCATATTCTCAGGGTTGAAGTGTCCGGAGGCGGCGATTTCGCGCATTGAGCTGATGAGGTCGGTCTTAGAGAAGAGGTCGCCGGGGCGCATTCGCAGATCGCGGCGTATAACCTTTTCATACAGCTGGTCATTGCCGTTGATGCGGATGGCATTGATGCGGGCCTGCTGACCCTCGTGGATGCGCATCTGGAGCGCTACCGAATCCCCCTTCACATTCTCCTCTATAGGCACGAGATTGAAGAAGAGGTAGCCGTTGTCGAGATATACGTTAGAGACAGCGTCGTCGTCGGTAGAGATACGCTTGTCGAGGCGTTTCTGGTTATATACCTCACCCGGGTATATGCCCAGGATCTGGTTAAGGGTTTCGGTGGGATAGACAGTATTGCCCACCCATGAGATATCAGAGATATAATACTTCTTACCCTCATCGATAGTGAGGAATACATCGACCTTATTATCATCGTAGCGCGCCACTGAGTCATGAGTGATCTTGGCATCGCGGTAGCCGAGTTCGTTATACTTGTCGATGATGCGTCGGCGGTCGTCGGCGAAGTCGGACTCCACGAACTTCTTCTGTTTGAAGAGATTAAGGAGGTTGCCGTTTTCGTTGGTCTTCTTCATTGCCCTCTTGACGCGGCTGTCGGAGAGCACTTCATTGCCATCGACATATATTTTGTGGACCTTCACCTTATTCTTGCGGTCGACCGCGAGGGTGAGGATTTCCTGATTCTCTTTGCTGAGGTCGGGCTGGCGGATTACCTGCACCTTTGCATTTTTGAAGCCCTTGGCCGCATAGTAATTCTCGACGATCTGGGTCATGCGGGCGATGATGTTGGGCGAGAGCTGCTGTCCGGGCACCATGCCGAGGCGTTCGGTGAGATCCTTTTTCTCGCCGCCTCTCACACCTTCGAATCGCAGTTCGGTCATGCGTGGCTGCTGGCGCAGCGCGATATTGAGCCACACCTTATCGCCCACCATCTTCTCGACCGAGATCTGCACCTTAGAGTATAGACCCTGCCGCCAGAAACGTTTTACGGCATTAGAGATAGCGTCGCCCGGGATGTCGATGCGTTCGCCCACGCTCAGGCCGGAATACCCGATGATGACATAATCCTCGACATGATTTATGCCGCTGACCGATATACCCGCTATTTCGTAAGTGCGCGGGATAGGCGAGTAGATGATATCCGGATTATAGATAGTGTCGGCCGGAGCCTGCGCAGCGGTCAGGTCAGGCACCGAAGCGGCGCCTGCAGTCGGCGCGGCTGGCGACTGAGCGGCTGCCATGGCGAAAGATGCGGCAGCCAACACGCATGGTAGGAATATTTTAGAAGATAAGCTCATTTTCATTTGTTTTGTACTTGAGCGCTTGTCATGCCGAAGCGGCGTTCGCGGCTTTGGAAATCGATGATGGCACGCGCATAGGCCTCCTTGTCGAAGTCAGGCCAGAGCACCGGAGTGAAATAGAGTTCGCTATAAGCGATTTGCCAGAGCAGGAAGTTTGAGATGCGATGCTCACCGCCGGTGCGGATCAGCAGGTCGGGGTCAGGGATTCCGGCAGTGGCCAGATGAGAATCGAATACAGATTCAGAGATATCCTCAGGTGCGATTTCACCCTTCTGAGCCTTCGAGGCCAGACGTCGGGCCGCCTCGGTGATTTCCCATCGGGCCGAATAAGAGAGACACATGCCCAGTGTCAGTCCGGTGCAATGCTCTGTAGCCTTCTCGGCATCGAGCAGGCGGCGTCGTGCATCATCCGGGATGCGGTCGATATCGCCGATGAGGCGAATGCGCACATTATTGCGCAGCAGTTCAGGCAGCTCGCGCTCGATAGCCCATCCGATGAGGTGCATCAGAGTGTCGACCTCCTGTTGGGGTCGATTCCAGTTCTCGGTAGAGAAAGCGTAGAGTGTTAGGAAGCGTATCCCCATGTCGGAAGAGAATTCAGTGGCACGGTGCACGGCCGAGACTCCCTCGGCGTGTCCGGCGCTGCGGGGGAGACCCTTGAGGTTGGCCCAGCGGCCATTGCCGTCCATGATGATTGCCACATGGCGTGGGATACGCGACGAGTCTATCTGTCGGATAAGGGCATCGAGGTCTTGCATATAGGGTGAGATAGAGGATTAATCTTTATAATGGCATGTCTGGCATCGCTTGCTGAACTCATAGGAGAGGGTTATGGTCAGTGTGGAATACCAGTCAGTGTTTTTGGCGAAAGCACTCTTTATACCCATCGGGTCGGCGAGTTGAGGGCCGTCGAGGCGGTCGGAGAATACCTTCTTCATCAGGAATTCGGCTCCGAGATTGAGGCGGCGGTTGATTTTAAACTTCGCCCCGACTCCGAAGGGGAGGGTAAAGCCGGCCGTGGTGGCGCCCCCCACGCTCCACACTGTCAGCGACACGCCGCCGGTGATGTAAGGTGAGAAGCGTTTGAGCTTGCGATAGCGTTCGCCCATGCCGTAGTTGAAGAAATTGAACTCGGCCATCTCTCCGATTTCGAAGAAGGTGGTAGAGAATTTGTAGGTTTCGCCAGAGGGGAAGACATTGGTCATCTGGGCCGAGTTTCCCCGGAGGCCCCCCACATAGAAATTGGACTTGAAAGCCCATCGAGGATTGGCGATGTAGCGGAACAACAGCTCCACATCCCACGAAGGATTCTGATAGAGGTTTGCCGTATTGGCATCGCCCAGGTATCCGGTCATGCCGATACCTCCGCCAATGTCGAAGCGGTAGTCCTCTTGCGCGTTGGCCTTCGACAGAATCAAAGCCATCGCCAGAGCGAGCAACAGAGATATTTTACGAAATACAGGCATGCCGTAGATAAGAAAAAAGATTTAAATAAGAATCGAGTGGGGGGAGATTATCAGAAGAGCGGCGCGAAAGTGAGTCGGGCCAGCACTGCGCGCCAAATGCTCGGGTTAAGTTTGCCATCCTCCTGCATGCCACCGAAGAGGTAGATGTAGGGGCATTCCCAGCTCACATCGGCGCCATCTACGAAGTAGTTGATGCGGCTCACATCATGCGGCGAGCGTTGGGGGAGCTGGCGCCAGTTGGCACCCAGATCGGCATTCATCGAAGTGGTGCGGATGATGGCATCGGCATCATAGAGCGACGGGATATAGGCCGGGAGCTGCAGCAGCGATTCAGCCTTGATCCAGTTGACACCATTATCGTATGAGAGGTAGACGGTGCGGTTAAGCGAGCCGTCGGCCAGGCGCCCGCCGATGGCCAGACACACGCTGAATTCGGTCTGCACCCATGAGGTGGCCGTCTGGCGATAGTTGAAGTAGGGGATCAGCAGCGCCCCCGACATAGCCGGCAGCGGCTGATTGGAGATTTTAGCCCAGGAGTCGCCATCGTAGGCCCAGGTGTCGGCCGTGGTGCGTCCGTCGCGTATACCGCCGGTGAAGAATCCGATTGGGTCAGCCGCCCACTTTGAGGTGAACGAATTGAAATTCGAGAATCCCTCAGCCGGGAAGTCGCTCTCAAGTGGAGTCGGCTCGAAGCCGGCAGGGCGCGGATAGATGTCGTGGCAGAGTTTCCCCCGGCTCTCGACTATGCCCAGCACTGCGTCGCCGAATGGGCCGATAATGGCGTGCCAGGTCATGGGGGTGGCGCTCCATGCAATCGCATCGGCCGAAGAGTACATTTTCCCGGTCGAGTCGAGAATATAGAGGGCCGAAGAGGTAGCGGTGAGCGAGCGTACCTGCGGGGTGAAGCCCATCTGAACCGGTGTCACGTTCCAGCGTCCGGAAGTGATATCGTCGGTAGAGGAGATTGCATACGTCCCGTCAGACTCCTCGGAGAGGCAGAAGATGCGGTCGGCCATCTCTACGGTGCGCTGGCTGCGCGGAGCCGCTGACGGGAGCGGAGCCAGGGCCGAGCGGTCCCACATCAGCGAGTCGGCCACCATCTTATGCACATTCACCTTAATCTCGTAAGTGCGCGAGAGAGCGTTGTCGTCGGTAGAGAGAGTCAGTGTGACGCGGCCCGAGAAGTCGATTGAATCTGTGGGAGAGGTCTTGTAGTCGACGACACCGGTGCGGGTCTGACCCCCGGTCATATTGATTTCAGCCTTGCTGACAGCTGCCGGGAAAGTGATTTTCGGCACAAGACGGTCGATAGCAGTGCCCACCGGGAGCGAATCGGCATTAAAGATGACTCCATGCTCCAGGTCGATTGAGAAGAATACGGAGTCGAGGTTTTCGAGCACCTTCGAATTCGCATTGATCGAGAAGCTTTGCACAGCCACCGATATAGCCGGCTCATAAGCCGGCTCATCGTCAGATTTCTCATTGCAGGCGCCCATCACCAAGGCCGTCATGAAGATGGCCGGGAGCAGGCGCATTAATTTATAGGGAGAAAAGTTCAGCATCACGCTATAGTGTCAAAATGGGGTCAGTGTGGAGCCCTCGGCCCTGATGGAAGAAGAGAGGGGGGCGGGGAGCCACGTTAAAACAAATAAATCATGTAAGTAGCCGTCAAAATAATTTGACCGGTCACTTACAACTTGCAAAGATAATACTTATTTGCGGAATATCGCCAAAGAATTGCCACCCAACTCGCAAATTTCCTCAATCACAAGCTTCGAGGGATTGAAATCCGGAGCCGGCACCCCCTCGTGCAGCAGGCGTGGCGAGGTCTCGACGCGCAGCATGTCGAAGAGTCCCAGGTCGATAAACTCCTGCAGAGTTCTGGCACCCCCCTCGACCATCAGCGACAGCAGCCCCTGCTCATCGTACAGGCGGTGCAGGAAGTCGGCCAAGGGCTCATTCTTGCCCCTGAGGATGCACTCGCGCTGCATGATATTGGCATCGGCAGGCAGGCGTGGCGAGTCGAAAGTGGCCGGCCGGGGGTCATGCCCAGGCCAGAGGCGCGCATCGAGGCGCGGATTGTCGGTGAGCACGGTGTCGGTGCCCACCATGATAGCGTTAGCCACGGTGCGCAGCTTATGCACAGCCAGTTGGCCGACAGGCGAAGAGAAGACCACACGCTCGGGCTGAATTGCATCCGGAGCATGGTGCCCGCCCGCGATAAATCCATCGGCACTTTGCGCCCACTTCAGGATCACATAAGGCCAGCGCCGCTCATGTGCCGTCATAAACGGAAGATTCAACTGTCGGCATTCATCAGCCAGCACACCCTCATGCACTTTTACCCCCGCCTCGCGCAGCATCCTGACACCACGGCCGGCCACCTGCGGAAACGGGTCGGCCGCACCGACCACCACTTCCGGTATACCCTCGCGTATGATCATCTCAGCGCAAGGGGGTGTCTTGCCATAATGCGAGCACGGCTCAAGAGTGACATACATCACCGACTGGCGCAGCAGCGCGCGGTCAGCCTGACTCACCGAGCGGACCGCATTGACCTCGGCATGCGGTCCGCCAAACCGGCGGTGCCATCCGCGGCCGATGATGCGTCCGTCGGGCGCCACGATCACCGCCCCCACCATCGGATTCGTATAAGTGTGGCCATACCCCAGCCGGGCAAGCTGCAGCGCCAGGCGCATATATTTGATATCTATATCCATATTAATCAAGTTAAGGAAGACAGGCATGAAGATGCATGATTTTAGGTGAAAACATGCAAAAACACCGTAAATTGCAAACTGTCGACATACAAATAACGCATCAGTTGGGCAGGTTATTTTTTTTTGCTATCTTTGCCACATCAACAAAGGTGTATCCTCGCCCCCTTCATGCGCCGAGTCAAGCCACGGCCGCAAGGCGGGATATGCCCCAGTGACAGCGCTCAGCCTATGAGAATACATATCAAACCCAACCGAAATATTCATGAAAGCAATCAGAAACCTTGCTGTGGCCCTATGTCTGGGCGCAGCCACAATCAGTACAGCCATGGCTCATGAGAATCCCTTCCTGAAGCCTTATGCCACTGAGTTCGAGATTCCCCCCTATTCAGAGATTCTGACCTCAGACTTCATTCCTGCCATCAAGGCCGGCATAGCCCAGCAGGATGCCAACATAGCCCGCATCGTCAACAACCGTGCGGTGCCCGACTTCAACAACACCATCCTTCCGCTCGAGAATCTCTGTCCGATACTTGAGCGAGTGGCCTCGGTGTATTATCACTACGACAACGCCCTGAACACTCCCGAATTTGCAGAACTGGCCGACGAAGCCATACCGCTGCTCAACGACGCCTCCAATCGCGTCAACCTCAACGAAGCCCTCTTCCAGCGCATCAAGGCCGTCTACGACCGTCGCGACGAGATGGGGCTCACAGCCGTGCAGAAGCGCCTCGTGGAGAAGTACTACCGCCAGTTTGCCCAGCAGGGTGCCGCTCTGCCCGAGGATAAGAAGAAAGAGCTGATACGCATCAACGACGAGCTCTCAAAACTCTTCATCCAGTACAACAAGAATCTGCTCGGAGCCACCAACGCCTACTATGTGGTCGCCACTGAGGCCGAGACAGCCGGACTCCCCGAATCATCAATCGCCACAGCCCGCGAAGAGGCCAAGAGCCGCGGCATCGACGGCTACGTCTTCACACTTCACGCACCGAGCCGTCTGCCGGTGCTTCAATCGGCCGACAACCGCGAGCTTCGCCGCAAGATTTATGAAGGCTACACCAGTCTGGCCACACAGGGAGAATTCAACAACCTCCCCGTGATTCAGAAGATAGTGGCCCTTCGCGCCGAGAAAGCCAAAGTGATGGGCTTCGACAACTTCGCGCAGATGATGACATCGCGCGTGATGGCCAAGACCCCCGAAGCCGCCGAGAATCTGCTGATGCAGGTGTTCAAGCCCGCAGTAGAGCGCTCGCGCGAGGAGGTGGCCGACATGCAGGCCCTCGTGGATGCCGAGGGTGGCAACTTCAAGATCGCACCCTGGGATTACTACTACTATGCCGACAAAGTGAAGAAACAGCGCTACGACTTCGATGAGGCCGAGGTGCGCCAGTACTTCTCGCTCGACAATGTACTCAACGGTCTCTTCGGAGCCGCAGAGCGCCTCTACGGCATAAAGATGGTAGAGCTTCCGAATGCGCCGAAATATATGGATGAGGTGACAGTCTATGATGTGCAGGACGCCAAGACCGGCGAACACATCGCCGTCTTCATGACCGACTACTTCCCCCGCGCATCGAAGCGTCAGGGCGCATGGATGGAGGAGCTGCAGACAGCCGGTATCTACGAAGATGGCCAGGTGAAGCGCCCCATCGTGTACAACGTAGGCAACTTCACACGTCCCGCAGGCGACACCCCCGCACTTCTCACCATCGATGAGGTAGAGACCACCTTCCACGAATTCGGTCACGCCCTGCAGGGAATGCTCACCCGCGCCCCCTACAAATCACTTGCCGGCACACGCGTAGACCGCGACTTTGTAGAGATGCCCTCGCAGATGAATGAGCACTGGGCCTTCTCGCCCGAGCTCATCAAGAGCTACGCCCGCCATTACCGCACAGGCGAGGTGATACCCGACTCGCTCGTAAGCAAGCTCAACGCATCGTCGAAATTCAATCAGGGCTTCACCACCACTGAGCTCGCTGGCGCCGCACTCCTTGACCTCGCCTGGGGCAAGCATGATGGCCAGAATGTAGATGTGATGGGCTTCGAGAAAGAGGTGGCTGACCGCATCGGCATGCCCGAAGAGATCACCTTCCGCTACCGTTCACCCTACTTCAAGCATATCTTCGGCGACGACGGCTACGCATCAGGCTACTACACCTATCTCTGGAGCCAGGTGCTCGAGGCCGATGCCTGGGAACTCTTCGAGGAGAAAGGTATCTTTGATCCCGAGATAGCCAAGCGCCACAAAGAGATAATCCTTGAGCCCGGTGACACCGAGGATGCCATGGTGCTCTTCGAGCGCTTCCGCGGCCATAAGCCTGACGCTCACGCCCTGCTGCGTCTGCGCGGCTTCGAGTAATCTGACTCCAGCCATTGCGCTATAATGACAACTGCCCTGCAATCTTCGCGTTGATTGCAGGGCAGTTTTCCATATGGGGCAGGACTCTTGCAGAGCCGCCGTGAAAAATCATAGAGGCGGAATCTCGAAAGTGGAGAGGAGGCCCAGATGGTCGGAGGTGCGCACATTGATGCGCTCCACACTCAGAGGGCGGATATTGCCGCGGTACAGCACCTGGTCGAGATGGAAATAGAAGAGATGCGGATAGAAGGTGTAGGTGGGGAAGAAGTTTGTGGCGCAATAGGCATCCTTGAAGCCCGCTTTCAGAAACATTCGGTAGGTCCATGAGGCCGGCACATCGTTGAAGTCGCCCACCACCACCACAGGCATCGCCAGACCCTCGAACCCGCGGGTCACCTTGCGTGCGGCCTCGGCGCGCACCGGGAAGGCGCGTTTCAGCTTATTGAACACATGATGCGAGATGTCCTCCTTATTGTCGAGAGTGCCCTCGGTAGAGAATATATTCTTCTCATCCTCATCCAGTCCGAAAGAAGGGAGATGCACATTGGCCAGAGCAATCACACCACCCGGCAGCTTGACAGTGCAATACTCCGCCAGCGTAAACTTATTGACACTGCCGAAATATATGTGGCGCAACGGATACTTCGACAGGATGCAGATGTCGTAGGTTGTGCCCAGACCGAGCTGATAGGGATAGCGAGCCAGAATCGAGTCGGCCGAGGCCTGCGAGAACTTGCGCATCTTCTCGGCAGAGAACCCCTGCATCTCCTGCAGGCAGACGATGTCGGGGTCAAGACGCAGTATAGTCTCCATGGTGCGCGAGCCATCATAGTCGGTTTTTTGCAGGTCGTCGCCATGCAGGATATTCCATGTCAGGAGTGTGAAAGTGGCCGCGCCCGGAGTAGGCTGCTCCTCATGGCCCATGGGGAACCACATCTTTATCGGCGAAGCGCAAGCCAGAAACATCACCACCCCCACCGAAGCGATGATCCAATGTCCGAAGCAGAACCATGCCACAGTGATTATGGCCGAGATGGTCAGCATCACCGGCATGCCGATGGTGAGCACGCAGCCCAGAGGGGTGATTTCAGGTGGGATAAGTCCGCCGAAGCAAGATAGGGCGGTGATGATATAGATCACCAGAGTGGCGATCATGCCCACCATTCTTAAGATTGGAGAAATGATAAACATATAGATTATATAGTTAAACCGGGCGTCTGACGGGCATCAGGCGCTACGCTTTGGTCTCTCTCAAAAATAATGCATTATTTTGAGAGAGGGATATGCGTGTTGTCAGTATTGGAATGGATTTCGTCGGCCCCCATTCTTATGGCGCCAGTAGAGCAGCAGGATCAGACCGAAGAGCATACCGCCGAGGTGGGCGAAATGGGCGATGGTGCCCATATTGCCGCTTACTCCCAGGAAGAACTCAATCACCGCATATCCGATGACCATATACTTAGCCTTCACCGGCACCGGGATAAACATGAAGTAAAGCGGCAGGTCAGGAAACAGAAATGCAAATGCGAGCAGCAGACCGAACACCGCCCCCGATGCCCCCATCGTAATGAATTGCTCAGGATGGATGGCCAATTGCTTCTCGACTACTTCAGGCAGCAAGCCGGTGTGACTCACTATGGCCTGCACGAAATCGTGATGCCAGGTGAGGGCCCACACCAGTTCCTGCACCAGCGCAGCCCCTATGCCGCACACGAAATAATAAAGCAGAAATCGCCGCGAGCCCCACGTCTGCTCCAGGATGCGTCCAAACATCCATAGCGTAAACATATTGAATCCGACATGCCATATTGAATGCGGGTCATGTATAAACATATAGGTCACCAGCTGGATTGGATTGAAATCAGAGTCGGTCCATCCCCAGGCGAAATGCAGTCCGAGCAGGTCGACCAGATGACGTCCGAAGCTGCTGCTGGCCGCCTCGATGATCCAGATAAGAAGGTTGATGATGATAAGATTGCGGGTGACGGGTGGGATGCGTTGCCACCATGACCCGGCTGAAGTTCTGAAATCGGTCATACAAATTGAATGATTAACTTGCAAAGTTAATTAAAAAAAATGATAATCTGGCTCTGCTGGGAGCTTCGGCCTCTTTTGGGGCCTCTTTTTGGCCTCTTTATGGCCCGGCCTCGGGCCTAACTTCTGAAAACGCAAGCGCAGTGGGATGGCTTCCTGATTTATATATGCGGCTGGGCTTGGGAGGGCTGGGCTTAGCGGGGGGGATTTCGGGCTTGCGCCCTTGCATTGATTTCGGGCTTGCGCCCTTGCATTGATTTCGGGCTTGCGCCCTCACATTGATTTCGGGCTTGCGCCCTCAACACAGTGTGGCTTCGGGGGAGGGAGGAGCGGCTGCGGGGCGGCGCGGGGCCGTGGGGGCGG
>CAJTNN010000037.1 GCA_910577585.1 uncultured Muribaculaceae bacterium
TGTCGGCGGTCGGGCTGCATTTAGATTTGCGAATATGCAGAAAAATGCCTAAATTTGCTTGATATTTGTGCGGCATACCATCTATCGGAAGGTATCGCCGAATAAATAATTTTCTAAAATTCTGAATCTCAGCATGTTTAATTCATTCAGAAGTTTACTGGTGCTTTGTCGCCGTGATTGAGTTATAGGGCTGGGATAAGCATATTTTCTACAATATCATCTTAAGTTATGAGAAAAAACATTGTTGCAGGCAACTGGAAAATGAATACCACCCTCGAGGAGGGCGTGGAACTCGCTGACCAGATCAACACCCTTCTTCAGGGTAAAGAGAAGAATTGCGACGTAGTGATCTGCGTGCCTTTCACTCACCTCACTTCAGTCAATGCAGTGATTGACCAGAACCTTATGGCTCTCGGCGCAGAAAACTGCTCAGAGCATGAGAAGGGTGCATACACAGGCGAAGTTTCTGCTCCGATGGTGAAGAGCACAGGTGCTACGCATGTTATTCTCGGCCATAGCGAGCGCCGCCAGTATTTCGGCGAGAACAACGCTCAGCTGCTCGCCAAGACCCGCCAGGCTCTTGCCAACGGTCTGACTCCGATCTTCTGCGTAGGTGAGGTGCTCGAGGAGCGTGAAAACGGCTCTTTCAACGATGTAGTGGCTTCTCAGGTTGAGGCTCTCTTCGATCTCAGCGCCGAGGACTTCGCCAAGATTGTGATTGCCTACGAACCCGTATGGGCTATCGGCACCGGCAAAACTGCCACTGCCGAGCAGGCTCAGGACATGCACGCACATATCCGCAAGGTCATCGCCGACAAATATGGCAAGGAACTCGCCGACAACACCTCTATCCTTTACGGCGGCAGCTGCAAGCCCTCTAACGCCAAGGAACTCTTCGCCAAACCCGACGTCGACGGCGGTCTGATCGGTGGCGCAGCTCTTGATGCCAACTCTTTCATGGGCATCATCGAGGCTTTCAATTGATAAAACCCCAGTATACATATACGCATTAGCATATATGAGTCAGCATATCCTGTAGCCGGCCGGAGGCCCGAAAGAGTCGGCCGGCCGGTTGCAGGATCTTATTTATTATTTTTCCTCTTCTATTCTTTCTCCTTATTTGAATCATGGCATACATTTTCAATCATTCGGTCTTGAAGAAACTTCTGTGCGCGCTGCTGATGTGTGTATCGCAGATGCCACTTCTGGCTCAATCGGAGTCTTCCGCCGCGGCATCAGCCGAGGCTGAACCTAATGCCATTGAAAAAATCGTAGAGTCTTCTAACGGTAATGTCGAGATTCTGATTGATGAGAATCTGCAGCAGAAGATACTGACCCCGCCGACGGCGCACAAGAAGTCCACCGGCTCGTCGCGTCCGGCAATGAAGCCGGGGCTCAACAAAATCTCGGGGTATCGCATACAGGTGTTCAGCGATGGCCGCAACCAGCACTCGCTTGAATCGCGGGCAAAGGCCCGTGGCAGCGCTATTTCAGCGAAATTCCCGAAATACCGCGGTCAGGTCTACACATTCTCTTCTGCTCCGAACTGGTACACCCGCGTAGGCAATTTCCAGACTGCTGCCGAAGCCAACGAGGCTCTCGTGGAGCTGCGCCGCAGCTTCCCTTCGTTTGCCGATGAGATGCGCGTGGTGAAGTGCCAGATTGTGGTGCTCAAATAATTGTGGT
This sequence comes from uncultured Muribaculaceae bacterium, assembly GCA_910577585.1. Lineage (GTDB taxonomy): Bacteria > Bacteroidota > Bacteroidia > Bacteroidales > Muribaculaceae > Lepagella. The sequence goes on from CAJTNN010000037.1 coordinate 1,687, forward strand.
GCTCAAATAGATGCATATAAAGACTATCTGAAATGGCAAGAAAAGAGACACATGATCCCGAACTTACGGAGAAGATAGCATTTCATTATCGTGAGATTCTGAAGCTTATCGGTGAGGACCCCGACCGCGAGGGACTCCTCAAGACTCCCGTGCGTGCGGCAAAAGCAATCATAGATATCACTCAGGGTTATCGCGTCGATCCGATGGAGATTGCCCAGAAGGCTATTTTCGAACATGCCGGTTCGCAGATCGTAATCGTGAAGGATATCGAGTTCTATAGCATGTGCGAGCATCACATACTCCCCTTCTTCGGCAAGGTCTCTATCGGTTACATCCCCAAAGGGAAAATGATCGGACTCTCAAAGCTGGCACGTATTGTGGATAACTTCGCACGACGTCTGCAAGTGCAGGAGCGCCTTACCGCACAGGTATGCGAACTGCTCGGCCGCGCTTTGCCTAATGAGGGTATCATCGTGGCATGCACGGCCGAACATCTTTGTATGAAAATGCGTGGTGTAGAGAAGCAGGACGCTGCTACTGTCACATTCGACTACTCGGGCAAATTCGCCGATGACCCGGCCCTGCGACAGGAGTTCATGAGACTCTGCGGCATGTGATGCGGCCTAATAAGGCCAGCTATGCGCAGACGTCAATGCTCGAAATAATTCACGTAGGTAGAATTGCGGTCGCAGTCAACCTGGTCGTGCGTGGCGAACACACTCACCGAGGCCGTAGAGCTGACATCGACAGTTGCATTCTCGACCTTGAATTTACGCCCCTTGAATGAGGCTGCCGATGAGGCGTCTACCTGAAGCTGATTCCCTTTCCCAGTCAACTCCAGATGTGAGGCCGATGAGAGGTCAGCGGCCACATTTGAAGCCGTGAAGCTCTTCACCACCGCCGAGGCCGCCGATGAAAGGTCGAAGCTCGCATTTGTGGCTGAACCCTCTGAGATATTGAGCTGCGATCCGCTGCTCATGTCCACCTCAAGTGCCGACCCCTTAAGTTGCTCGATATTCACCTGCGCTCCGGAACTGCAGTCAATCGTGAGCTTACCTTTCGGAGCCAGTTGTCCGGCGACCGTGAAGCTCGCGCCACTCGAAAGCTCGATATCACGCAGATTGGGGGCTGTGATGGTCACCTCCACACCTTCACGTGGCATTGAGAAGTTGCCCGACTTGCGCTGGATGCCCAGAGTGAGTTCAGAACCGCTCACCTTGCACTTCACCATCGGAAGAAGCTTCTCTGGAGCCTTGATCTTCACATCGCTCAGCGGGCCCTGGGTGTAGATGACACGTATGCCCGTAGAGGCATCGATCTCTGTGAAGTTGCTCACGCGCACACTCTTCGTCTGGACTTTGCCATAGTCTATCTTGGCACTCCCATTATCATCGAAGTTGAAGTCAAAATCAAAGTCATCGGGGGCAAACATCGGCATGTTCAGACGCTTCCCGTTGGCCTGATTGTCAATGAAAAGTGAGGAGGCACCGGCTATTGCCGCTATCCCGAGGGCGCCTATCACTACGTAGATAAATTTCTTCATAAGCATCAAATGAACTGATTTAAAATACATTTTTAGTTTTCGTAAAAAGTTTAAATCAGCTCAATATCTTGTTAATGAAGCTGTTTAACCTTTCTGCGAAAAAAAAGTAAGCGACTTCGTTCGGTTCTCTTTCCGGATTGTTTCGCTATTGAAGCCGCCATTTTCAACTTTACCGTAAAAAATATAAGGGGCTTTACTATTAGTACGTCTAAGTTAACGATTTGTAACACTCAATCCAAATTTAATTTCAAAAAAAGAACACATTTTCATGTCATCGACCAATAATGACATACCACACGCCTCGGAATGCGGTTCATTTTTTTGGCTATGCCGCGAATTTAGATTATCTTTGTAGGATAAGCAAATCCCTTTGGCGAGATTCCCTTTTTACGCCCGGGATACTGAAGTTTTACGCCGGAGATACTGGAGTCGTTTAAACTTCATCGATTAACTAATTTTTGAGAGACAATTACTATGGAGTTTCAGCTCACCTCAGAATATATGCCCACAGGCGACCAGCCGGAGGCAATCGAGGAACTTGTGGAGGGTGTGCGCGAAGGCAATCCCAACCAGACGCTTCTCGGTGTCACCGGCTCGGGAAAGACTTTCACTATGGCTAATGTCATACAGAAAGTGCAGCGCCCTACACTCATTCTCTCTCACAACAAGACGCTCGCCGCCCAGCTCTATGGCGAGATGAAGAGTTTCTTCCCCGACAATTCGGTGCAATATTTTGTCAGCTACTACGACTACTATCAGCCGGAGGCCTATATCCCTTCGAGTGATAAGTATATCGAGAAGGACCTGATGATCAATGAGCAGATTGATAAGCTGCGTCTGGCCACTACGGCGGCACTGCTATCCGGGCGCCGCGATGTGATTGTGGTGTCGAGTGTGAGCTGCATCTACGGCATGGGTAATCCGGAAGACTTCACCCAAAGCGTCGTGAAGATTCAACTCGGGCAGAAAATCAGCCGCAACGCTTTTCTACGCCGGCTGGTCGATTCGCTCTATAGCCGTTCGGCGGTAGAACTCAATCGCGGACAATTCCGCGTGAAGGGTGACACTGTCGACATCATGCTCTCTTTCGAGGAGATTCAGCTGCGTGTGATGTTCTGGGGTGATGAGATAGAGAAAATCCAGACCATCGACCCCGAGACCGGACTCGTCATCTCCAACCTCGAGGGCTTCAATATCTATCCGGCCAATATCTTCGTGACCTCCAAAGAGCGTACCGCCCAGGCTGTCGACCAGATTGCTCTCGATCTTGGAGCCCAGGTTGAATTCTTCCGCAATGAGGGGAAGATTCTTGAGGCTGAGCGTCTGCGCGAACGCGTCACCTACGACCTTGAAATGATCAAGGAACTCGGCCACTGCAGCGGTATCGAGAATTATTCGCGATACTTCGACGGCCGCGAACCGGGCGCACGCCCCTTCTGCCTGCTCGACTATTTCCCGAAGGATTACCTTACTATCATCGATGAGAGTCACGTGACTCTGCCTCAGATAAGAGGCATGTATGGCGGCGACCTCTCGCGCAAGATGAATCTCGTGGAGTATGGCTTCCGACTGCCGGCGGCCATCGACAACCGTCCGCTGAAATTCGATGAGTTCGAACGCCTCACCAATCAGGCGATATATGTCAGCGCCACTCCGGGCGATTATGAATTGCAGAAGTCGGAGGGCATTGTGACCGAACAGGTGATTCGCCCCACCGGTCTGCTCGACCCGGAGATTGAGATTCGCCCCACCATGAATCAGATTGATGACCTCATGGAGGAGATCAGACTGCGCATCGAGGCTGATGAGCGTGTGCTCGTCACCACCCTCACCAAGCGCATGGCCGAAGAACTTAACACCCACCTTCAGAAATGGGGTGTGAAGAGTGCCTATATACATTCGGATGTCGACACTCTCGAGCGCATCCGCATCCTTGAGGACCTGCGCAACGGCATATATGATGTGCTCATCGGCGTCAACCTCCTCCGCGAGGGACTCGACCTGCCGCAGGTGAGCCTCGTGGCCATTCTCGATGCCGACAAGGAGGGATTCCTGCGCAATCACCGCTCGCTCACTCAGACGGCCGGACGCGCCGCGCGTAATGTGAATGGCAAGGTCATAATGTATGCCGACCGTATCACCGACTCCATGCAGCTCACAATCGATGAGACCGAACGACGCCGCTCGAAGCAGATGCTCTATAACGAGAAGCATGGCATCGTGCCCACCCCTATCGTCAAAAAGAGCCGCACCGACCTGATAGATATTTACACCGGCGTCGGCAAAGAGACGCCGGCTCCCGTAGCGCCAGCTCCCGAACAGAGGCCGAAACGCAATCCGTCGTCGGGCGCACAGCGTGTGGTGGCCAACCGTCAGCCGCGCCCATACGTAGAGAGCGAGGTGCAACATCAGTTTGTGGCCGACCCGGTGACCGCTTATATGTCAGCCGATGAAATCCGCACCCGCATCGAGAAGGTCAACCGCGATATGGTGGCCGCAGCCAAGCGCACCGACTTCATTGAGGCCGCCCAGCTGCGCGATGAACTTCTGGCGCTGCGCAATCTACTCGATGGCAAATCTCAAGACGCCGATAATCATTCTGAAGCATGACCGACCCTCGTTTCGACAAATCACTATACCTGCCTACCACCCGCGATGAAATGGACCGCCTGGGCTGGGAGCAGGCCGACATAATTCTCTTTTCGGGTGATGCCTATGTAGATCACCCGTCGTTTGGCGCAGCCGTCATCGGCCGCGTGCTGCAGGCGCACGGCTATAAAGTGGCGATTGTGCCCCAGCCTAACTGGCGCGATGATTTGCGCGATTTCCGCAAACTCGGGCGCCCGCGCCTGTTCTTCGGGGTGTCGCCGGGTGCGATGGATTCGATGGTGAATCATTACACCGCCAACCGCCGCATGCGCCACGATGATGCCTACACCCCCGATGGGCGCCACGGCGCGCGACCCGACTATCCATCGATAGTATATTCTAAAATTCTTAAGGAGCTTTATCCTGATGTGCCGGTCATCGGGGGCGGAATAGAGGTATCGTTGCGCAGAGTGTCGCACTACGATTATTGGCAGGATAAACTGCGCCCCTCGATTCTGGTTGACTCGCCGATGGATATGCTTATCTACGGCATGGGGGAGCGCACGGTGGTGGAGCTTGCCCGACGCATCGAGGCGGGGGAAAAGGTGGCTGATATTAAGGATCTGCCGCAGACGGCGTTCATCACCACTGACCTCCCCGACCGGGAAGATGATATCATACTCAACTCCTACGAGGATTGCTGCCGCGACCGCAAACTTCAGGCGCGCAACTTCCGCGATGTCGAGATTGAGTCAAACCGCATGCATGGACATCGCATCTGGCAGCCAACTGCCGGTAAGATGGTGTGCATCAATCCGATGCTGCCACCTATGACGTCGCAGGAGATTGATGCATCGTTCGACCTCCCGTACACTCGCTATCCGCATCCGCGCTACAAGGGGAAGCGTATCCCGGCATATGAGATGATTCGCCATTCGGTCAACATGCATCGCGGTTGCTTCGGTGGATGCGCTTTCTGCACCATTTCTGCCCATCAGGGCAAATTTATCGCATCGCGCTCGAAGGAGTCTATCCTCCGGGAGGTGCGCAAGGTGACTGAGATGGATGACTTCAAGGGGTATATCTCCGACCTCGGAGGTCCCTCTGCCAATATGTATGCCATGTCGGGCCTTGACAAAAGCAAGTGCGAGCGTTGCACACGCCCCTCATGTCTGCATCCTGCACCATGCCCGAACCTCAACAATGACCATGCGCCGCTGCTTGATATTTATCGGGCTGTGGATGCGATGCCTGAGGTGAAGAGAGCTTTCGTGGGGAGCGGTGTCAGATATGACCTGGCCATGGCCCCCACTCCGGGGCATAAGGCTGACGATGCCAACCGCGATTATCTGCATCAGCTGATCGCGCGGCATGTCAGCGGTCGACTGAAAGTGGCGCCCGAGCATACGTCGGACGCTGTGCTCGACGTGATGCGCAAACCGAGTTTCGAGCTATTCAAGCGTTTCAAACGCATCTTCGACCGTGTCAATCAGCAGGAGGGACTGCGGCAGCAACTGATACCCTACTTCATCTCTTCGCATCCGGGATGCCGCGAGGAGGATATGGCCGAGCTGGCGGCTATCACCAAAGACCTCGATTTCCATCTTGAGCAAGTGCAGGATTTCACTCCGACTCCGATGACGGTGTCGACCGAGATTTACTGGTCTGGGGTACACCCCTATACCGGCAAACCCCTCTTCACACCTCATACGGAGGCCGACAAACTTGCCCAGCGCCGCTTCTTCTTCTGGTATAAGCCTGAGGCTCGCCAGGAGATTGTCAATTCGCTGCGCCGCATGCACCGGCCTGACTTGATTCAGGCGCTATATCCGGGGGGTGTGCCTCGCCCCACTCGCAATGGCTCGCCGGGCTACTACCGCCAGAAACCCGGTCAGCCGGCCGACTATAGAACTAAACGGAAACCCAAAAAACATTAACCATATTTCAAATCAACGTAACTTTATGAACAAACTGTTTCTCCCAATGGGCGTGGCGATTCTGCCGGCTCTGCTCGGAGCATGCTCCAAGTCTTCGGAGAGTGACGAGAAGGTGATTGAGAAACCTGAGGTCACAATCGAAAACGGTATGCTCACTCCTGAAGTGCTCGAGGCTTTCGGGCGTATCGGCGAAGTCACCCCGTCGCCCGATGGTGAACTTCTGGCTTTCACCCTCACCTATGAGAGTATCGAAGAGAACAAAGGCAACTCCGAGATCTACACCATGAAGCCCGACGGCTCCGACATGAAGCGCCTCACCACCACAGCCTCGTCTGAAAGCAATATCGCCTGGCTGGCTGATGGCAAACGCATCATCTATATCGCAAAGGATGACGATACTGATAAGCCGCAGGTTTTTGCAATCCCGGCCGAGGGTGGCGCTCGCAAGCGCATCACCTCGCTTGAGAATGGCGTGGAGTGCTTCAAGCTCTCGCCCGATGAGAAGAAGATTATCGTGGCTTCGGCCATAAAGGCTTTCAATAAGGATGAGGCTCTCTTCAAGGATCTGCCCAACACCACAGGCCGCGTGGTCGATGACCTTATGTATAAGCATTGGGATGAATGGGTCACTGAGATTCCCCACCCCTTCCTGGGGGACTTCGATGGCGAGAGCGCATCGAATTTTGTCGACATCATGGAGGGTGAGCCGTTCGAGTGCCCGATGCGTCCGTTCAGCGGGGCGGAGTCGTTTGCTTTCTCGCCTGATTCGAAGCAGCTTATCTATGTGAGCCGCAAGCTCAAGGGGGAGGAATATGCATTCTCTACCGACTCCAACCTCTATCTCTATGACATCGAGGCCGGCAAGACTGTGCGCAACCTCACCGAGGGTATGCCGGGTTATGACACCGACCCCGTATTCTCGCCCGACGGCTCTCAGCTGGCCTTCCTCTCGATGGCTACAGCCAAATATGAGTCTGACAAGAAGCGCCTGATGGTGATGGACATGAAGACATTCGAGATGCGCGACCTTACTGCTGACTGGAAATATTGGCCTGAGGAGATCGTGTGGGAGGCTGATGGCAAGTCTATCCTCTTCGCCGGCTACTGCGAGGGCACTGAGCCTGTGTTCCGCATCAATGTGGCTGACAATAAGATTACTACTCTGGCTGAGGGCATGTGGGATTATCACCACGTGATTCCTACCGCCAAGGGTATCCTGGCTCTGCGCCATAACATGCTTCAGCCTGACGACCTCGTGGAGATTCCGCTGCAGGGTGGCGAGGTGAAGCAGATTACCGATATCAACAAGGATATCCTCTCGCAGCTCGCTGAGGTGAAGGTCGAGAAGCGCATGGTGCCCACCACCGATGGCAAGGAGATGACCGCTTGGGTTGTGCTCCCGGCTAATTTCGACCCCAACAAGAAATATCCGGCAATCCTTTACTGCCAGGGTGGCCCGCAGCAGGCTGTCAGCCAGTTCTGGAGCTATCGCTGGAACTTCCGTATCATGGCTGCCAACGGCTATGTGATAATCGCCCCCAACCGTCGCGGCGTCCCCGGATTCGGTGAGGAATGGAACCGTCAGATTTCAGGCGACTACGGCGGCCAGAATATGAAAGACTATCTCGCTGCCACCGACTATATCGCCGCCGAACCCTACGTAGATGAGAAACGCATCGGTGCAATCGGCGCAAGCTATGGCGGTTTCTCTGTGTATTGGCTGGCCGGTCATCATGAGGGTCGCTTCGCAGCTCTCGTGGCTCACGCAGGCATATTTAATGTCGAGGCTCAGTATCTTGAGACTGAGGAGATGTGGTTTGCCGATTTCGACCTCGGAGGCCCCTACTGGGATCAGCAGAATGCCGTGGCCCAGCGCACCTATGCCTCTTCGCCTCATAAATTTGTCAACAACTGGACAGCGCCGATTCTCGTGACTGTCGGCGAACTCGACTACCGCATTCTCGCTTCGCAGGGCATGATGGCCTTCAACGCAGCGAAGATGCATGGTCTTGAGTGCGAGATGCTCGTATTCCCCGATGAAAACCACTGGGTGCTCAAGCCTCAGAATGCCATCCTCTGGCAGCGCGTATTCTTCCGCTTCCTCGACAAGTATCTGAAGGCCCCCGCCGCCGCAGCTCCCCAGCAGCCGGCAGCCGATTCGGCCTCAGCTAAATAACCCACAGTCTTTCTGACTGACACCCTATTCCCCCCGGACCCGCCCCTGACTCAGAGGCGGGTCTGCTTTTTTTGCGTGAAAGTGAGAGATTTTTTGGCGACTATGAAGTTTTTCTTATTTAGAATCATTCTAATTAAAAATATTTTAACTAACTTTGCAGTCGGTCCAAATGCCTTCGGCACCGCGCACCGCTCCTGCGGAGCGACTTGCGCTTTTGGCCGACATGCGAAGTTATTCTAACTTTGCAATCGGTCCAAATACAACTCTGAATGCTCGCCGCTGAGCGCCACTATCGCTGAGGCGTTTGTGGCTGAGCCCCCAAACATAAGCATATATCATTTCAGATAATGAGACTATCCGAACTTAAATCAGGAGAAATTGGCGTCGTCACGAAGATTCTCGGCCATGGAGCGTTTCGCAAACGCGTCATGGAGATGGGCTTCGTGAGAGGGCGCGAGGTGAAAATGGTGCTCAATGCGCCACTTCAGGATCCAATCAAATATAAATTGATGGATTATGAGGTGAGCCTGCGCCGCGCAGAAGCTAATCTTATTGAAGTCGAACCACTCAGTCAGTGGCAACATGACGAATCTGTGGCTGACCGCGTCGCCACGGCCTCGCATGACCCGATGCCGGCCGAGGAGGGTGAGGTGTTCCGTAAGGATAAAATCATCAACGTGGCCCTCATCGGCAACCCTAACTGCGGCAAGACTTCGCTCTTCAACATCGTGTCGGGCGCACATGAGCATGTGGGCAACTACGCGGGCGTCACAGTCGGGGCCAAGGCCGGCACTGTCAAGTACCGGGGCTATAAATTCAATATAGTCGACCTGCCGGGCACATACTCGCTCTCGGCCTATTCGCCCGAGGAACTCTACGTGATGCGCTATCTCAACCAGGAGATGCCCGACGTGATTGTCAACGTCGTGGTGGCCTCCAATCTGGAGCGCAACCTGTATCTCACCACCGAGCTCATCGACATGAACCGCAGCATGGTCATCGACCTCAACATGTATGATGAGCTGGAGCGCTCAAAGGCTGTGCTCGATTATGAACAGTTAGGGCGCTTGCTGGGTGTGCCGGTTGTGCCGACTAAGGCGTCAACGGGATGGGGTGTCAACAAATTGCTCGACACTGTCATCGATGTATATGAGATGAAGAACCGCGATGTGCGCCACATTCATGTCAAGATGCGCCCGGAAATCGAGGATGGCATAACACGCGTGAAGGATATCATTAAGAATGACCCCTCTGTATCAGAGCATTTCTCGCCGCGATATCTGGCTATCAAGATGCTCGAGGGTGATCCTGAGGTGAAGACGCTGCTTGAAAGTGCTGACTCGTATCCTGAAATCGTCAAGACCCGTGAGGCGGAGACACGCCGCATCGAGGAGGACCTGAAAGAGGATGTGGCGGCGGCCATATCAGCCAACAAGTATGGATTCATACAGGGCGCGCTGGCCGAGACTCTCGAGGGGGATCTGCTCCAGGAGGAGAAGACCACACGCATCATCGATGCGGTAGTGACGAGCAAGGTGTTCGGATTCCCGATATTCCTCTGCGTGATGTTCCTGATGTTCTGGGCCACTTTCCAAATTGGCAACTACCCGATGGAGTGGATTGAGTCGTTGGTGGCCTGGATTTCGGGTCTTATCGGCGAGCATATGACAGATGGCCCGCTGAAGGACCTTCTGCTCGACGGCATAATCGGCGGCGTGGGAGGCGTGATCGTGTTCCTGCCCAATATCTTGATTCTATACTTCTTTATATCTATGATGGAGGACACCGGCTATATGGCCCGGGTGGCATTCATCATGGATAAACTAATGCACCGCATGGGGCTGCATGGCAAGTCGTTTATTCCGCTGGTGATGGGCTTCGGGTGCAATGTGCCGGCCATCATGTCGACCCGCATCATCGAGAGCCGCACGAGCCGACTGATTACAATTCTTATCAATCCCTTCATGAGCTGCTCGGCGCGTATACCTATCTATGTGCTGCTCGTGGGAGCTTTCTTCCCGGCTCATGGCGGTCTGGTGTTCTTCTGCTTATATTTCCTGGGCATTATCGTGGCGGTGCTCACTGCCAAGCTGATGCGCCGATTCTGGCTGAAGACTGACGAGACTCCATTCGTGATGGAGCTCCCCCCCTACCGCATCCCTACAATGAAGGCTATCACCCGCAGCATGTGGGATAAGGCGCGTCAGTATCTGAGCAAGATGGGTGGTGTGATTCTTGTGGCTTCAATCATCATCTGGGCTCTCTCTTACTTCCCGCGTTATGATATGGAGCAGGTGCCTGAATCCTACCGTCAGTCGGCGCTGGCTGATATGCCTGAGGATATCCGAAGCCAGTTTGACGCCTCGCAGCAGGATGAACTCGTGCTCAACGCCTACCAGCAGGAGAACTCCATACTCGGCCACATCGGCAAATTCGTAGAGCCTGTGGTGCGCCCGATGGAGTTCGGATGGAAGACCACCGTGTCGCTTCTCGCCGGAGCTGCGGCTAAGGAGGTGGTGGTGTCCACTTTGGGTGTGCTGTATGTAGGCGAAGATGATGAGCAGATGATCTCTGAACGCATCTCCACCCCCTCGCCACTCACCGGCGAACCCCCGTTCACACCCGTCAAGGCCTTGGCGTTCATGGTATTTGTGCTGCTCTACTTCCCGTGTGTGGCAACCTTGGCGGCCATAGCCCGCGAGACCGAATCATGGAAGTATGCACTCTTCTCTCTGAGCTATAATACCCTGTTGGCATGGGTGCTGGCATTCCTCACCTTCCGCATCGGAATGCTCTTCTAAACCTTTCAGGCCGCTGAAATGTTGTGATGTTAGAGAGAATCGCCACCCGAACTCACGGGGATTCTCTCTTCCAACAATGCTTAATTATTGGTAAATACTTATAAGTTCAGTGCAATAATCTGCTTTTTGGCACGATTATTGCACTGAATAATTCACATAAGCAGCGGTTCAACCTCAATGAGCTGACATAACGTGGCTGTTTTGCCGGCTCTCTTAAGATTTCATTATATGAGAAACGACTTTTCCAAGCAATTCCTTCCTATCCTTAACAAGGCGTATGCTATCGCTGGCGAGTTTGATTCGCCTGTGATTCGCTGTGAGCATTTCCTGCTCTCGGCACTGCGCGACAAGGAGGGATACACTTATAAGATTCTCTCCCAACTCAATGTGCCCATCGAAAAGATGATTGAGGAGATATCTGAGTATCTGCAGAATTCAAGTACCACCGAGGAGGTGACAACCCTCTTCGAGGATAAATTCAAGATTACCCTTTCGGCTATCCGCAATCTCCAGCTTGCCACCTCTGAGGCGCGCAAGATGAAGGCACGCGTCATCTCTGGTGAGCATATCCTGCTTGCGCTGATGCACGATTCGCGCTCGATGGATTCCGACTTCCTGCGCCAGCTCAAGGAGGAGTATCTCAACTTCGACATCTCTATCCAGAATGTGGGTGATGTCGACCCCTCCAAGATGGGGGCCTCTGACGAGGCTTCGAAGGGTGGCAACCCCTTTGACGATGATGATGACGACGACGAGGATCCTTTCGCTTCGAAAGCTGCCACCTCGTCGCAGCAGAAGACATCGACCAAGTCTGGCACTCCGGCGCTTGACAAGTTTGCCCACGACATGACGGCTGCCGCCATGGAGGGTAAACTCGACCCGGTGGTAGGTCGCGAGCAGGAGATTGAGCGCCTGGCTCAGATTCTCTCGCGCCGCAAGAAGAATAATCCGGTGCTTATCGGCGAACCGGGTGTGGGCAAATCTGCCATCGTCGAGGGTCTGGCTCTGCGCATCGTGCAGAAAAAGGTGTCGCGCATTCTTTTCAATAAGCGTGTGCTGGCTCTGGACCTGGCCGGTATGGTGGCCGGCACCAAATATCGCGGTCAGTTTGAGGAGCGCATCAAGGCTGTGCTCGACGAACTCTCGAAGTCCCCCGACATCATTCTCTTTATCGATGAGATTCACACCATCGTGGGTGCCGGTGGTGCGCCGGGTTCGATGGATGCTGCCAATATGCTCAAACCCGCCCTGGCTCGCGGCGAGATCCAGTGCATCGGCGCCACTACCCTCGATGAGTATCGTCAGAATATCGAGAAGGATGGCGCTCTCGAACGTCGCTTCCAGAAGGTGATGGTCGAGCCCACATCGCCCGACGAGACTCTCGAGATTCTGCGCAATGTGAAGGATAAATATGAGGCTCACCATAATGTGAACTACACCGATGAGGCTCTCCGCGCATGTGTGTCGCTCACCGAGCGATATGTCAGCGACCGCAACTTCCCTGACAAGGCTCTCGATGCCCTGGATGAGGCCGGCTCGCGTGTGCACATCACAAATATCGTGGTGCCTGAGGAGATCGAACGGCTCGAACAACAGATTGAACAGACTGCCCACGAAAAGTTTGAGGCTGCCAACTCTGAAGATTTCGAGAAGGCTGCCGCTCTGCGCAAACTCGAGAATCAGCAGAAGACTGAACTCTCTAAGGCTAAGTCTGAATGGGAGAAGAAACTCGAGTCTGAACGCCAGACGGTAGATGACGACAAGGTGGCTGAGGTAGTGGCCATGATGACCGGCGTCCCCACCCAACGCATCGCACAGGCTGAGGGCACCCGCCTGCTCGAGATGGGCAACGCTCTCGAGGGGGCCGTGATCGGTCAGGATAATGCCATCAAGAAGATTGTGAAGGCTATCCAGCGCAACCGCATCGGATTGAAAGACCCCAACAAACCGATCGGCACTTTCATGTTCCTCGGTCCTACGGGTGTGGGCAAGACCTATCTCGCTAAGAAAATCGCCGAGTATCTCTTCGATTCTTCTGATGCGCTGATTCGCATGGATATGAGTGAGTTTATGGAGAAGTTCTCGGTGTCGCGCCTCGTCGGAGCGCCTCCGGGATACGTAGGCTATGAAGAGGGTGGCCAGCTGACTGAGAAGGTGCGCCGCCGTCCATATTCGGTTGTGCTGCTTGACGAAATCGAGAAGGCTCACCCCGATGTGTTCAATATTCTGCTCCAGGTGATGGATGAGGGACGTCTCACCGACTCTCTGGGCCGCAAGATCGACTTCAAGAACACCATAATCATCCTCACCAGCAATGTCGGTTCACGCCAGCTGAAAGATTTCGGCAGCACAGGCGTGGGATTCCAGACAGCCGAAAATGTCAAGGAGCTCTCGCATGGCGTAATTACAAAGGCGCTCAACCGCGCATTCTCGCCCGAGTTCCTTAACCGTGTCGACGACATCGTGATGTTTGACCAGCTCGACCAGCAGGCACTCTTCAAGATTATCGACATCGAGCTCAAGGACTTCTTCGCACGCGTCGAGAAACTCGGCTTCCGTCTGCACATCACCGACGAAGCCAAGAAGTTTATCGCCGAAAAGGGCTACGACCGCAACTTCGGCGCCCGTCCGCTGAAGCGAGCCATCCAGAAATACCTCGAGGATGAACTCGCCGAACTGATGCTGCGCCTAAACGCCGAAGGCCAGTTAGGCGGCGAAATCTACGCCTCCTACCAGGATGGTGCCGACCACCTCGACATCACCTACCGCCCCTTAGGCGAGCCCGCCCCCCAAAGCGAAGCCCCCGACCCGGCCCCCGAAGCCTAAGCCAAAGCCGGCTCCCCAAGCTAAGCCCTAAAAAGCCCCGAGCAATCAATGCTGCGCTTGCGTTTTTTAAAGTGCAGCCCGAGTTCGGGCTGAAAAAAGATAGCCGCCCGGCAAAAGCCCCAGCAAATCACGCTGCGCTTGCGTTTCTTCAAGTGCAGCCCGAGTTCGGGCTGAAATGAAATAGATTAACCCGCCCCCAAGCCAAAGTGGCAACGAGAGCGGGTTAATCTATTTCATTTCAAAAAAAAAAAACATTTTCGAAATATACATTTTGGTAAATAATATTTTTTGACCTATCTTTGCCACGTAAAATCTACCAAACCTGCATTATAGCCAACTTGCCATCTCTTCTCCTACAAAACTAAGCAGAAGCGAATCTTAAACTGCTATAATCCCCGATTTTACCACTACATCATTTCTTTCTCGGCCTCCCCCACAAAGGGATTAGCCGGACTCCACATATATCTACCATCAACCGCTATCCGGATTGACCGGAGCATAATACTTCACATTGCAATCCTGACATAAATGACTCTCTCATTTCATTAGTGTCCACTAAAAATTTTGGAGGACACTAATCGGTTAAATAATTAAACA
>CAJTNN010000038.1 GCA_910577585.1 uncultured Muribaculaceae bacterium
TCGCCGCGCGGTTATGCCGTACAACATATTCTTGCGACATACTCCCCTGAATTTCGCGTTTCTTCCCCTTATTTTTTGCTTCTACGGCTCTTTTTTTTCTTCTCGGACCCTTATTTTTTTGTTCTCCGGCCTGATTTTTTTTGCTCTCTTGCCTAAATTTTCCCTTTTATCCGTGTACTTGGTTATGCCTTGGACGGGATTTACGGGAGAACTAGGGGCACGGGAGTACGGTGGATTACGGGAGTACGTTGGTTACGGGAGAACGGTGGATTACGGAAGTACGGAGTTTACGGGAGTACGGGGCTTACGGGAGTACGGGGTTCATGGGAGAACGGTGGATTACGGGAGAACGGAGTTTACGGGAGAACGGGGATAGCTTCTGGGCTTCGACTTCCGTGTCGGGGCGGGGCGCCCCTCCTCCCAGTGGGGCCTCCTCCCAGGGAGCTGCGCCTAAGATGAGATAAACCCCGCTGACGTTGGTTGGGTTCAACGGCAGCGGGGTCTGTATTTCTTTTTATGTTGCGGCTGGACTATGCCGCTTATGCTCAGAAGATCGGGAAGGCGGAGGGGGTGTAGACGTATTTCTGGTCGAATTGCTGATCGGTCATGGTGAGCATATATATGCCTTGGATGAGGGTGATTATGCCCCACATGCCACAAGTGGCGAGACTTATCAAGAGGCAGATGAAGCCGCCGGTCACTTTTCCGCAATAGAAATAATGCACTCCGAGAGTGCCAAGGAATATGGCCAGTAGACCGGCTACAATCTTGGATTTGCCGCTCCACATCTGATTCTGGCCACCGTTGGGCATCATGGGATTCTCAATCCAGTTACCGGGATTGTTGGGATCGGGGATGCGGGGGCCACCTTGATATGGTCCATACCCGGGATTGCCATAGGGTGAGTTCGCACCTCCCGCCGCAGGGTTGCCATATGGGGATTGCGGAGCTCCGTAAGGGTTCGAGTCGTGATAACCGCCATAATTAGCGGCATCTCCATAGCCAGCAGACGCCTTCCCCGGCTCAGCCGACTGCACATCGACATCCACCGCATAGCCTCCACCAAGAAGATGGGCCAGCTCCGGACATGAAGCGGCGGTCTGCCAATCAGCCATACCGGGAGTCCATACTATCGAGGCCGGATTCAGGCCGAAGCGCATCAGTTCGGCAGCCGGCATCGGCCCCTGCTGCTGATTATTATATATGATATACCAAGGTTGATTTTCCATAATGTCGGTTATCTCTTAAAATTGAATATCAGTGGCAGGCCTATTTATCTGCCTGCCACTGATATCTATATAACGGTATGAATTACCTATTTGTTACACCTCCGGATAACATTCTTTGAAGTCGCTTAACCCACTTCAAATCATAGGCGGGTGCATCAGAGTGCATCAGGATTTGTCGCGCATGAAGATCTGAATCGGGGTGCCGTGGAAGTCCCACTTTTCGCGAATCTTATTCTCAAGGAATCGGCGATAGGGCTCCTTTACCCATTGCGGCAGATTGCAGAAGAATACGAATGTGGGCACAAATGAATCCTTCAGCATCGTGACATACTTGATCTTCACAAACTTACCCTTGTTGCTCGGCGGGGGAGTGATGGCGATCTGCTCAAGCATATAGGTGTTGAGCTGCGACGTGGGAATCACACGACGGCGATTCTCATAGACCTGAGTGGCAGTCTCGAGCACCTTGTGGATACGCTGCTTGGTGAGAGCCGAGGTGAAGAGAATCGGGAAATCGGTGAAGGGGGCAAACTTACCACGTATAGCCTCCTCGTAGCGCTTCTGCGCAGTGAGCGAACGGTCTTCGATAAGGTCCCACTTGTTGACACACACCACCAGGCCCTTCTTATTGCGCTGGATAAGCGAGAAGATATTGCCATCCTGCGCCTCAATGCCACGGGTGGCATCAATCATCAGAATGCAGACATCGCTCGCCTCAATGGCACGGATAGAGCGGATGACACTGTAATATTCAATATCCTCGTTGACCTTCTGCTTCTTGCGTATGCCGGCTGTGTCTACAAGATAGAAGTCGAAGCCAAACTTGTTGTAACGGTGATAGATAGAGTCGCGTGTGGTGCCGGCAATATCGGTCACGATGTGGCGCTCTTCGCCGATAAAGGCGTTGATAAGCGATGATTTGCCGGCGTTAGGACGTCCGACGATGGCGAACTTCGCCACATTATCCTCGGGGCGGTCGTCGTCGGAGGGTGCGGGCATATCGGCCACGACGAGGTCGAGGAGGTCGCCGGTACCGGATCCGTTGGCCGACGACACCTCTACCGGGTCGCCGAGTCCGAGCGAGTAGAACTCCGGCACATTGAATCGTGCATCTCCCTTATCCTCCTTGTTGGCCACAAGGATGACCGGCTTCTTCGAACGCCGCAGGATAGCGGCCACCTTATCATCGAGGTCGGTGACGCCGGTCGAGGCGTCCACCACGAAGAGAATCACGTCGGCCTCCTGGATGGCAATCTCCACCTGCTTATTGATCTCCTCCTCGAAGATATCATCGGAATTGACCACCCAACCGCCGGTGTCGACGATTGAGAATTCCTGGCCATTCCAGTCTACTTTTCCATACTGGCGGTCGCGGGTGGTGCCAGCCGTGTCATCGACGATGGCTGAGCGCGTCTGCGTCAAACGGTTAAACAGTGTGCTCTTGCCCACGTTCGGCCGCCCTACTATTGCTACTAATCTGCTCATTATGTTATTTCTCTTTTCTCGTGGTTAGATTCTGCCGCCGGGCTTGATGCGATTGAGGCGGCATAATTCGGACTGCCCTCCTCTCCCCTACCCATGGCGCTTGGCAACATGATATAGCGGCAGGGAGGGAATCAGTCGATATAGCCGAATTGTTTCAGCTTGTTCTCGCGGTTGCGCCAATCCTTCTCGACCTTGACAAAGATTTCGAGGAAGACACGCTTGTCGAAGAATTTCTCAATGTCGAGACGCGACTCAATGCCGACCTTCTTGATTTTCTCGCCACCCTTGCCGATGATGATACCTTTCTGAGAATCACGCTCAACATAGATGACAGCCATGATGTGGATGGCATTCTCCTTCTCATCGAACTTCTCTACAACTACCTCCGTGCTGTAAGGAATCTCCTTGTCGTAGTTCTGGAGGAGTTTCTCGCGGATAATCTCGGTGACAAAGAATCGGGCCGGCTTGTCGGTGAGGGCATCCTTGCCGAAGTATGGCGGAGCCACAGGGAGCAGCTCCACGATGCGGGCCTTCAGATTATCGACATTAAACTTCTCGGTGGCCGATGTGGGGAAAATCTCGGCATTCGGCAGGCGCTTCTTCCATTGGGCGATGAGCTCTTCGAGTTGCTCATTGCCTTTGAGAAGGTCGACTTTATTGATTACGAGCAGCACCGGAATCGTCTCCTTGGCCACACGCGCGAGAAAGTCGGCGTTCTTCTCCGGGTCCTCCACCACGTCGGTGACATAGAGCAGGATATCCGCATCGGTGAGCGCACCCTCAGAGAATTCGAGCATCGACTCCTGCAGGCGATATTTCGGTTTGAGCACACCCGGAGTGTCGGAGTATACGATCTGATACTCAGGCGTGTTGACAATGCCCATGATGCGATGACGCGTGGTCTGGGCCTTGTTGGTGATGATCGAGATGCGTTCGCCTACGAGATCATTCATCAGTGTGGACTTGCCCACATTCGGGTTGCCCACTATGTTGACGAAACCCGCGCGATGTGCGGGTGTTACGGGAGTCTGCTGGTTTTCCATAATATATATCTAATTTTATATTCATCAGATATCGCCGGATCATCTTGGCGCCCCTGTTGAATGCGAATTGCCGGGGGCGCGAATCCGGAGATACTCTTAGATATTAACGCCGGCGGTGGTGAAGATGTTTAGATAATCCAAAGGGCCGACCACTCTCGCAGCCGACCCTTTATCGATATGTTATCCGCACAGGCATGTTGAGAGATGCCCTACGGTTATCATTCAGTCATGAGGCCCATCCGGCTTCTGCGGCCGGTCATTTCGGGTCGATGGCCCAGATAAGATACATCGCGCCCCAGGTGAAACCTGCGCCGAATGCAGTCATCACAATCTTGTCGCCCTTATGGAGGCGATTCTTATACTCATCAAGACAGAGAGGGATCGAGGCAGCCGAAGTGTTGCCAAAATGCTGGATATTGACAAGCACCTTCTCCTCGGGCACCTTCAGGCGTCCGCCCACAGCCTCGATGATGCGCAGGTTGGCCTGATGAGGCACAAACCAGTCGATGTCGTCGACAGTGAGGTTGTTGCGCTGCATCACATTCTGCGACGACGAGAGCATATCGCTCACGGCATGCTTATAGACGGCACGTCCCTCCTGATAGATGTAGTGTTCATCTGCATCTACGGTGGCATGGCTTGCGGGGAGCACACTGCCGCCGGCCTTCATCAGCAGGTGAGGCAGCCCCTCGCCGTTGACATGGAACTCGCCGTCGATGACACCGAGCTCCTCCTGCGAAGGCTCCACGAGCACGGCCGCCGCAGCGTCGCCGAAGAGCGGACATGTGGCACGGTCAGAATAGTTGGTCATGCTCGACATCTTCTCGGCGCAGACCACGATAATTTTCTTATAAAGCCCCGACTCGATGTAGGCGCGGGCCGCCTGCATAGTGACGATGAAGCCGGCGCAAGCCGCCTGGATATCATAGCCATAAGCCGAAGTCAGACCGCAATCGTGCAGAATCACACTTGCCGTCGACGGGAATCGATAGTCGGGATTGGATGTGGCGCAGATCAGGAGGTCGATTTCCTCGGGAGCAGTGGCCGTGTCGGCCAGCAGTTTCTGCACAGCCTTCATGCCCAGATAGCTTGACCCCTTACCCTCCTCCTTGAGTATGCGGCGCTCTTTAATGCCTACGCGTGTGGTGATCCATTCATCGTTAGTGTCGACCATGCGCGAGAGCATGTCGTTGTCGAGAATGTCATCAGGCACGTAAGATGCTATGCCGCTTATAATTGCGTGTTGCATAGGTAACCAAGGGATTATTGAGGCCGCCCGCATAGCCGGAGCCTGATGGCCGGGCGCCCCCTATATAAAAAATTTTTAGATTGTCTATGCGATGCGGCGGGTTTTGCGGCGCCGTCAGGCCATAGACAATCTAAAGCGTTTACCTGACCCTCTGAGCCCTCACTCCGCAAAGCGATGAGGATTGAAGGCCGCAGTCATGGTGGAATGCTCCCTGCTGGAGCCGACGGCTATCTCTGCGGGGGCATGACGTGCATAACCCTCCCGCATAGCATCGTGGCGCCGGGAGCAGCCAATCTCACTTTCAGTGATTAGAAAGTGACAGCGTTCTTGTCGATCACGAGTTTGCCGCGATAGTATCCGCACTCACCGCATACGTAGTGATACATGTGCCAAGCGCCACAGTTGGGGCAGATGGCGAGAGTGGGGATGAGAGCCTTGTCGTGTGTGCGACGTTTCGCTGTTCTGGTGTGCGATTGTCTGCGTTTAGGATGTGCCATTTTCTATTGTCTTTTTTTAGTTATTTTTTTATCTTAATCGTCGACACCCGGAGCCGAGGGATCCAGCTCGCCGGCATCGTCAAAATCTGCATCGTCGGCATCCTCACCATCCTCGCCTCCCGAGCGGTGCTTGCTCAGAGCCGCGGCCATGGCGCGATTGCACTTGCCAAGCGGATGGACATGACGGAGCGGTATGCACAGCACCACCGTGTCGTAAAGCATATAGGCCACGTTGAGATAAGTGTTGCTCTCGGGGATGACCAATATGTCGTCGCTCTCGTCATTATAGCTTTCGCCATATTTGACGATGATGTGATAGTCTGTGTCAATCTCAATCTCAAGCGGATCAAGACAACGGTCGCAAGGCACTTCGACTGTGCCTTTGCAATGGAATGTGCAATCATAGACATCGTGCTTCTTCTCAAGATCGAGATGCACTTTGACATCGGATTTGTGGATGTCGGTGCGCTCCATGTTCTTGAAGAACTCGGTATCTATGAGGAAGTCCTGCTCATAATGCCCATCCTTGAGCTGAGCAAGCTGCACTTTGAATGCCGTGAATTTTCCCACAATATTGCTATATATTAAAAAAGCGCCACAAAGTTAGTTAGTTTCGTGTTAATTACCAACTTCTTTGGGCACTTTTTTTAATTTTCAGCCTTTTTCGGGCGTTTTTTGAATTTTTATATCTCTTTTTACCTCATTTTCACCCTCTGAGGGGTGAGCGGGAGGGCGTGAATCAGCGCACAGTCACCTTCGCTGTCTGGCCTTCGGCCACCACAATGTAGACTCCGGCAGGGAGATTCTCGCGACCGCATTCCACGCCGCCCACTGTGAATACGCGGGCTGAAGCGGGCGCCTCGATGCGACCTTTGCCGCCATAGATCGGGGCTACGCTCACGCTTACCTCATCGACACCTGTGCCGGCAGGAAGCTCGGCAGGCACGAACTCGAGCACATTCGATGTCACCGCTCCCGGCACACCGTTGAAGACACGCACATAGGCGCGGATTTTCTGCTTCCACTGGTTGAGGGTGAGGTTGCGCACGGTGTGGCTGGTGGCCAGACCTACGTTGGTCTCATCGAGGCCATCGACTGTGTAGGTGTTGCCTGAGGCATCGTCGGTGCGCTTCACTGTGAGGGTGTAGTACTCTACATCGGGTACTGCGGTCCATTCGAGATAGAACTCGCGCTTTGACTGGTCGGCAGTCACGTTATCCTTCAGCAGCGGGGCATCCTCGGAGGGAGCATACTTGTTGTACTCGAAAGAGGTCACACCTGAATCCCAGTCGTAAGAGATGTTGGTGATGGTCACATCCATAGCCTTGCGGAGACACACCGGAGTGAGCACCTTCATCGAGGGAGTGATGTAAGTATAGTCTTCGAAATCGCCGGGCCAGCCGAATGAACGCGAGTCAGGACCGATCATCTCCACATTGGGCGAGTAGCCGGTGTTGACATTGTTGGACTGCCAGGTATTGTTGTTGAAGTTGATGCGCCAGATCATCATGCCGTGCTCGGGGAGACTGCTATCCCAATCGCTTTCGCCGCGCGACTCAAGGACATAGTATTCAGGATAGTAGCTCACCACGCCACCAGGCTGACGGATGCGCAGGCGCACTGCGTTGCGGTCCTTTGAGGTGAGGGGATTGAGCGAATAAGACTCGCCATCCTGAGCGTCGGTATAGTCGAGCCACTTGCACACCCACTGCTCATAGGCAGAGAATACGGGGGGACAGGTAGAGAGCTCGTTGTATGAACCCTGGTCCATGATGGAGTACTTGCCGGGAGTCTTGCAGCCTGAGCCGTTGACATCGTAGAGGTCAGGCAGACCGAGCACGTGGCCGAACTCATGGCAGAAAGCACCGATACCGTCGAGATGCGGCTTCTCGCTGTCAGGAATCTTGCGCGATGAATTGAGCTCGCAAGAACAAGCGTAGCAAGTGAGCTGCACGCCGTCGGGGAAGAGGTAGGGAAGATTCAGAGGATTACCGGTGTAGGCGGTGTAGCGGCGATAGTCGCTCTGGTGGGGCCAGATGCAGGTGGAATCACCCGAGTCAGCCTGGCCGGCTCCGCTGAAGAAGAAGAATACGTTGTCGATCTCGCCGTTGTTGTCGTAGTCATAGATTGAGAAATCTACGGTATCATCAAGAAACTCGATAGCCTCCTGGATAGCCACACCGAAGCGCTCGTTGGTGCCTTTGTCGGCCAGTATGGGATCATCCTGACCGGTGTAGTATGCGGCGTTATGCTTCAGTTTTACAGGACCATAGACATCAAACTGAGGTTTGAACTTACCATTCGACGAAGCCTCATAGTAATCCTTGGCCGAGCCACGGCTGCCGAAGTCGGAGTATCCGCTCTCATTGCAAAGGCGGGTATACTGCGCCACAGGGTCAGCCACGCTGAAGGGACGGTCAGGATACTCGAGCAGAATCACACATGAGCGCACCTCGCCGATGGTGGGGAAGGTGGTGCGGCCGCGGTTGTCGCCCGAAGTCTCGAGCGCAGCCATGCGCGAGCCCTGCTTGGTGGCGGGCATCTCATACTGCGGACGCTCGGCACGCAATACGTTGAGGTCGGCCTCTACGGCAGTGAGGCGGACACCGCCGCGCATAGCCGGAGCGAGTATGCCATTCTTGAATTCAAGAATCCCGACGCCGTCGGCATCGGTCATATAATTGAAGTGTTCGTTGCCATGCAGGTAGAACTCCACAGTTGTGCCGTCAGGATTGACATGACGCATCAGCTCGGGAGAGGCAGGACGCGCCGCGGCTATCAGTGGAAGTGCCGCCACCGCTGTCGCCGCCAGAAGTTTATGAATTCTCATAAGCGCTTAGGTTGTTGGTATTACGTTATTTTAAATGGTAGTTTGCGTCTGCACCTGCGTCAGCTATGACACAGGTGCAGACGAAGATAAATCTCGGGTACCTCCGAGGAGAATCGAACTCCTATCTAAAGTTTAGGAAACTTCTATTCTATCCGTTGAACTACAGAGGCATTTCATGATAATGGACAAGCCAGTGCACATCGGCTCCCACTTCCGGCCTCAAAAATCGCATGAGGCAGTATTCTCTTGCAAATATATAGGTTTCCGCGCAATTTCACAATATCAGCCCTCTATATTTTACCCAAAAAGAGTTAAAAAATCCTTTCGCCACTATTTTCCGCACCCCTGCTGCAAGTCTCCCCACTCTCATCTACCCGACAAGGAGGCGAGGTTCAGCGCAGTCTGACCACCGCTCCCGGCTCATCGGCCACATCAGGATTAAGACTGCGCAGAGTGGCCAGGCGCATACCGAAGCGCTGCGCCAGGGAATGCATCGATTCGCCATCCCCGATGGTGGCGCGGGCCTCGACCTCGGCGGGGGCTTCGGCAAGTTTGGGTTGGAGATATACCTCCTCCCAGGCTTTGATCTCGCCATCACGCTCGCGGTCGTTGTAGAGCAGTAGCTTCTTCTTGCTTATCTTCAATTCCTTGGCTATCTTGGCATAGGTGTCGCCCGGCTGGGCTATGACATAGTGCAACCCACGGCTGCGGCGCACCACATGACGCTCCACCAGACTGCGATGGATAAAGTCGGCCATCTCCTCGAGCTCGCGCATATGGCCACCGTCGAAGTCCTGAAGTGAATATAGCTCGATGATGGAGATCAGGCGGTCGGCATAGTTGGGGTCGGTGGCATAGCCGCATCGTTTCAGTCCGCGGGCCCAGCCGACATAGTCGGTGAGATCCAGATCGAATAACTCGGCATACCGCTTGCGACGCAAAAAGAGCGAGTGGTCGCGAAATGACTCATCGGCCGAGTCATAGACCCGGAAACATTCATCGGGAGCATCATCGTTGCGCAGCATCGTCTGGCCGCTCCATTCCTTATGGCACTTTATGCCAAAGTGATTGTTACCCTCACGGGCAAGCGTCGAGCGCCCTGCGGCACTCTCGAGCAGTCCCTGCGCCAGAGTGATTGAGGCAGGGATGCCATATTCCTGCATCTGCGCCACCGCCATACCTGAATATTGGGAGATGTAGTCTTCATAGACATTGCCATAGGCCGGCAGAATGTGGCACGACATCAGTAGCAGCAGCGCGCAGACCCCACCGCCGAGACGGCGCAGCCCACGGGATGCAATCGAATATTTTATACGGTTCATCGTCAACAGATAGTTAGAATCAGACGCCTCTCAGCGCGTATGCCGGAGAAAGCGCTATACAAAATTACTACAAAATATCACCCCAGCCAAACCAAAACATCATTATTCAGCAATCTTCATGACATAAGAAATTCTTTTGCAGAAAAGTAGCGCCAGTTTGCCCCTCGACATTTAATCTATCGTAATTAAAAAGCACCATAGCAAATTATTTACTGTCTTTCGTTTCATTTTTTCTGAAATTTAATGGTTTTTATAAAAATTTTGTTTAAGTTTGCATTCGGGAAGACTTGTATGTAAATTATGTACATACCCAGCATCTTCCTATCCTGACAATCAGATGCCGGGTGACGCGATTCCCCCAGCCTGAAAGACCGAAACAACACTTATCATATTAACTAAACATTTTCGAAATGAAAAAAACGCTACAACTTCTGTGGGGCACAGCCCTTATGGCAGCGGCGTTGCCCGCAATGGCCCAGGAGGCTGCTGATGTCTTCCAGATCCAGCCCGGCGAGAACCAGGTGACCGAGGCAGGCTCAGTCAACTTCGCCTTCACCGCCACAGAGACCGGCCTTGCCACACTGACCGGCATGTCGGTATCGGCCTATGGCGAACCTGTGACCGCCACTTACAACGATGAGACCTGGAGCGTCACCCCCTATGCAAGCTACATGCCTAAAGTTACGGCTTTCTATGTAGAGGAGGGTGTGACCTATACATTCACACATTCTGAATACAGCGCCTACGACTTCACATATGACCTGGCTCCCGTGAGCGGCAGCCTCACCGGCGAGTCTTGTGCCGAACCGATGGACCTGCCCACCAACACGTTGTATCTCGTGCCGGGCAGCGGCGGCTATTCTTCGCCGGCAGTGGTGTATGCAGCGCTCGATGTGCCCTTCGACGGCAAACTCAAACTCGAGGCCTACAACTCGATGCAGAAAGTCGAGGTTGGCAGCGGTTGCGACGGTACATGGACCGAACTCTCCTACGAATATGCTTACCCCTACTACATCTACTCCACAATGGGTGTGAAGGGTGAGAAACTCATGGTGAGAATGACCGCATCTGAGCCGGTGCTCGTCAACACTTCATTCTATGAGGTACTCGAGGGTGGCACTTGCGATGACGCCTTCACCGCCGTAATGGGTGAAAATTCACTCCCGGCTGCCGCAGGCACATACTGGTATAAGATTACAACCCCCTCTTCACCCTCCAACGGCGTGCTGAAGGTGAGCTCGGATGCAAATGCCTCGGCTGAACTGCGCAATGACTGCACAAGCCAGTACAATATCCTGACTTCTGAGTCTGTAAGCTTCCGCACCGTCATCTACGCCAACAACAACCGCTATCTGAAAGTGGTGAAGGACGTGGCTACTGCCGATCCGGAGAGCATCAGCATCTCGTTCACCGCCACCGAGCCCATCGACGAGCGCTCGCAGGGTGAGGTTATCCAGGCTGACACCGAGATCACTCTCCCCGAATGGCAAGGCACTTACTACTACTCTATCAAGACTCCCGCCGAGCCGAAACTGCTCTGCCTCACATCAGATGCAGGCGAGGATTGGGCCGGCAACTTCTCATGCACCGAACTCAACGGCTACACCCAGCTCGGCTCAGGCAAGGAATTCAAGGCTGAGACTGCCGCCGACAAGACCTACATGATTCAGGTGACTGTTCCCGCCGGCAACGAGGTTGTGAAGTTCAGCGTGAGCTTCGAGGAGATGGAGCAGGGTGCTGTGAAGTCGTTCCCGTTCGAGGCTAAACTCGGCGCGAATGATATGCCCGCCTTCGGCACCGTATATTACACATTCTCTCCCGATGTCGACAAACTCGTGGAACTCTCTACCGACGTAGAGGGTACCAAGGCCACCGTATCTGCCCCCAACGATTATGGCTACGAAAATGACGTGCCCCTCATCTCTACTGAGGCCGGCTACAAGTTCGAGGCCGTAGCAGGCAAGACCTACTCTATCGCTATCTCAAATGTGACTGCCGCCGGCACTCTCACCATCACCGAGGTTGCTTACGGTCCCGGCGAGTCGTGGAACACTGCCTACGAGCCCTCTGACGCAACTGTGGCTGTGCCCGCAGGCCCCGGCAAGACTTGGTATCTCTACACTGCCGACACCGCAGGTCTCTGCAGCGTATCTACCACCGTACCTGGCAACTACAGCTCTGCCATCACAGTATATGTAGGCGAAGTTGATGAGGCAAATGCACAGAAAATCAACGCCCAGTATGACTGGTCATCGGGCGGCTACGCTTGGGACGCCTTCAAATGCGCCGTCGAGCAGGGTCAGAAAGTATACGTATGCATCAACAACTCAGAGTCAACCGGCGGCGACCTGACAGTGACATTCGCTCCTGCAGCTCCCGGCGAGGCTTCCAACAACCCGATTGCCATCAACTTCAACGGCGAGAGCCTGCAATTCGAATTCCCGAAGGCCACTGACAGCGGCATCTGGTATTCAATCGAACTGACCGAGGGTATCTTCAACCTCAAGTCTTCGTCAGACTTCACAATGGATATGTATGCACCCGGTAACACAAAGACTCCGGTGACTTCGGCTCAGTGGCAGTACAACGATGGTGACTCTTACACCGCCATCAGCAACTACGGTGTGACTGCCGACGGCACTTATCTGCTCTATCTCAGCCGCGCCAACGCTGCCTTCAACGCCGACATCACTCTGCGCGCTCCGGCAGCCGGCGAAACTCCCGCCACTGCTTATGTTATCGATATCAAGGGTGACCCGACCACAGCTGCAATCGAAGCCATCAGCGGCTCAGCTTCAGCTCCCGTTTGGTACAAGATGCACCTCGGCGAGGGCATCCTCAGCATCGTGGCTGAAAACTCCGGCTACCTCTACGCATCTTTCTATGGCGATGACTTCATGACTCCGATTGCCAACACCCAGAGCTTCACTTATGGCGACAGCTATGCCTACGGCATCGAAGAGGTAGAGATCCCCGTCGAGGGATGGTACTACCTCCAGGTGAAATCAAGCAATGGCAACCCGATCGTGCTTTCAGGCACCGCAGTGACTTCAACTGTAGGCGTCGAGAATATCTCGGCTGAAGCAGGCGAACTCTTCGTGGCAGCCGGCAAGGTTGTCAACAACAGCGACGCTGCAGCAGCCGTCTACGACCTCAACGGTCGCCTGGTGGCTAACGTGGCAGCCGGCCAGAGCGTAAGCCTCAATGCAGGTCTCTATGTCGTAAGCAACGGCAAGCTGACCTTCAAAGCTATCGTGAAATAATATTGGTTATTATAATTCATTAGTGGTTAGTGTGATTGATTAGTGACTATAACTAAGGAAAACCACGAGATTAGCTCACAATTAGAAAGCAACGACTGGTGCGAACCACAACTTGATTTCTAACGCACCACTGACTGAAATGAGGGCGCCTCCCGGAGAAGTCTCCGGAAGGCGCCCATTTTCATTACCAAAAGAAAAGCCCAAAAGCCGATCCGAGCCCCAAAAACCGCAGCCAAAGGCCAAGCCGCAAAAACCGCAGCCAAAGGCCGTGTGAGGACGGCAGTCCGAATTAAGGCCCCCGCTTAGAACTCAGTAAATGAGAATGGCAGCAAAGCCCCGACCGAAGGGAAGATATACACCCCCTCCCGGCCATAAAGCAGCACCTCAATGGGCCCATACATCCGCTCATACTCAAGCAGCGCCTGCCGGCATGCCCCGCAGGGCGAGATGGGCAAGGCCTGGAAGCACTCCTCCCATGTGGCCTCCGGGCACGCATGATCGCGGGTCCAGGCGGCTACCGCGATTTTCAGCATCGCCACCCCGGGATAACGCGCCGAGGCATAGAAGCAGGCAGTGCGCTCGGCACATGTGCCCGACGGATAGGCAGCATTCTCCTGGTTGGCACCGCTGACTATCTCACCATTGGCCATCAGAATAGCGGCACCCACGTGGAAACCTGAATATGTGGCCAATGAATTGCGTGTGGCCTCGCGGGCTGCATCCACCAGCCGACGGTCGGCCTCCGGCAGCTCATCATACGCACACTGCGCATAACGAATCACTATCTCTTTCTCTTTCATAAGCATCTATCAAAATTTATTTTGACAAAGATAGCTCTTTTCAAGGATATAAGTAAGTATCTCTTAAAAATGATGCATGGATAATTTTTGAGACATATTATTCTTGAAAAAAGAGCCATGTTTTATCAGCCAAAGGCTATATACTCATTAACTTTTACCCCCTCGGCAATGTTTAAATCTTGTGACAGTCTATTTTTCGACGCACCTTGAAGCAACTTTATGCCGCTGCGGGGTCTAAACAGATAGACGTCCGGATTTAAAACCGACAATCGGATTTAAGTTCGACGCCCCTATTAAAAAACAGATACTCGTCTTTTAAGTTAGACGACCGAAATTAAGTCAGATGACCGAAACTAAAATTGACGCTTATGATACACTTTGACCATTCTTCAATCCTGAAGCGGATGCGCACCATATTCCGCAGTCTTATAGCCGTGGCGGCCATCGCCGGGGGAGCAACAATGCTGACCGGCTGCGTGGGCGATTTCGATTACGGCTGGAATCCTACACCTCCCTACGGCTGGAACAATACCTTCTATGACTCCGCACTGACGGGATGCTGGCGGCTGGCGATGGTGAATTCGCAACCTGTGGCGGGATATCAGGTGAACTACATGTCGTTTGACGGGCGCGGACGAGGCGAGTATTTCTATTACGACAACGGACGCCGTTATGTGGAGAACACAGCCTACTGGTGTCAGCGCTCGTCGGGTGGCAACTCCTATTATCAGGTCAATATACAGTATGAGACCTCGGGAAGCCCCACGACGATGAATTACTGGTTTACCGACAACGGCGACACCCTATGGATGCAATGGCGCAACTCCTACGGACTGCAGACCTACATCTATTACTATCAGGACTACCTGCCCTGGTAATTTATTGATATACGCAACAATCCGGATGGACTCGGAATCATGCGATTCCGAGTCCATCCGGATTGTCGTGTATATGGAGCGCTCTCCCAAGCCTATCCATGCAGGTAGCTGGGCGCGCCGGGCATCTATGTATTATTCCTCGATCTCAAACTCGTCTGCGAAGAGATCATCGGGGATATCCTCCTGGTCGGAGTCAGAGCCGTCGTAGTATTCCTCGCGGTCATCGTCGTCTTCGCTCACACGCTCGGAGTCTTTCGAGGGGAGGAAGGGATTGCGCCCGCCATCCTTCTGGGCGGCTGCCTCCTGAAGAGCGGCGCGCACCTTCTGGTCAAGCTCATCCATCAGTTCGGGGTTATCCTTGATGACAGCCTTCACCGCGTCGCGACCCTGACCGAGCTTGTTGCCCTGATAGCTGAACCATGCACCCGACTTCTTGACGATGTCGAGATTGACAGCAAGGTCGAGTATCTCACCTGAGCGCGAGATTCCCTCGCCAAACATGATGTCGAACTCAGCCTTCTTGAAGGGGGGAGCCACTTTGTTCTTCACCACTTTCACCTTCACCAGGCGGCCGATCATCTCATCCTTGTCCTTGATCATGGTGCTGGGACGAATATCGAGACGCACTGAGGCGTAGAATTTCAGGGCGTTACCGCCGGTGGTGGTCTCCGGACTACCGAACATCACACCGATCTTCTCACGAAGCTGGTTGATGAAGATGCAACATGTGCGAGTGCGGGCGATTGTGCTGGTGAGCTTACGCATCGCCTGGCTCATCAGACGCGCATGCAGACCCATATTCTTCTCGCCCATCTCTCCCTCAAGCTCTGCCTTCGGGGTCAGCGCAGCCACTGAGTCGATGACGAGCACATCAATCGCACCTGAGTTGATAAGCTGCTCGGCGATGGCCAGAGCCTGCTCGCCGTTGTCAGGCTGCGAAATCCAGAGATTATTGACGTCTACACCAAGTTTCTCGGCATAAAAGCGGTCGAAAGCATGCTCGGCATCTATGATGGCGCATATGCCCCCCTGCTTCTGGGCCTCGGCAATGACGTGGATGGCAAGAGTAGTCTTACCTGACGACTCCGGACCATAAATCTCAGTGATACGGCCACGCGGCAGACCACCCACTCCCAGTGCGAAGTCAAGACCAATCGAGCCGGTGGATATTGCCTCGACATCGGCAATCTTGTCGTCGCCAAGACGCATGATGGCGCCGGCACCGAAATCCTTCTCAAGATGCTGCATGGTCACTCCGAGTGCCTTGCGCTTCTCATCGGCATCGCTGATGCGGGCGCTGAGCACTTTCTTTGTCTCTTTTTTCTTTGCCATATCTATGTTGTATTTTTTATTTTCGAGTTACGAAGTTTTTATTTTCCGGTTACAAAGTTAATACACCCTCACCTTGATTCCTAATCAATGAGGGGATAAATCGCGATTT
>CAJTNN010000039.1 GCA_910577585.1 uncultured Muribaculaceae bacterium
TTGAATATCAATAATTTCAAAGCACTCTTATGATTTTTTAGTGGACACTAATGAAGCAATACCCAAATTTAGAGCTATTTTTCTACGAAGCGGCAATACCGGTGGTAGTGCAACACGCCTCACCCTCTGAGGCGAATGACTATTTTGAAAGCTACATTCAAGTGCATCAAAGAGATGATTTAAGCATCAGAGATAAGTATCAGAAAGCGATTATAGACATTCGTAATGACAGTATTTCCAAAGCCATAAATCAAATTGAATCCTTAAAACACCAACCGGTTGAAGGTTGGGACTCAATGTTAGCAGTTTCTGCGCAATATCTACTGGCACAAAAACTGAAAGACTACAGAGATCAGGCCACCCTCGGGGATAGCCTGTTGAAAATTAATGTGAGATATTATATGGAGAGCATGAACCAAAGAGCTCTCCCAATCCAACGTGACTATTACGCTGATAAAGCAAGAGAGAGCGAGTTTAAGCTTGATACTCTACATTCGCGAAGCACTATCACCCTATCCTGCCTTATCTTAATTCTGCTGACTGGCATCATCATCTACTTCATACGCATAAATATCCATAAACTGCAACATGAAAATGAAGCGCGCCGAATCGTAGCCTTGAATCATGAGGTGGATTACTACCGATCTGAGAATACTTCGCTTACAAAGGCACTTGAATCAAATATATCAGATTCCATAAAGCATCAATCCTCCCTGTTCAAAGAAAAATGGATATTGCTAAATAAATTATGCAATAACCTTGCTGACGACTCCAATCCCACAGAGATATCGCAAACCATCATTTTGCGACAAATCAAAGCTACACTTGAAGAGATAAACCGCCCCGACAACCTCAAGGAAATCGAAGACCAAGTCAATAAATATAATGATAACGTCATACTTCTTCTGAGGAGTGAGTGCGCATTCTTAAAAGAGACTGCCATCTCGCTCATCACATTGTATATCGCCGGATTCTCTTCAAAAAGCATTTGCTTTATCACCGGCACCAAACTGAAAACATTCTATACACGCCGAGACAGAATCATCAACAAAATCCAGGAAGCTGACTTCTCAAAAACAGAGTTGATTATGACACTACTTAAAAACAGAAATACCTAACTATTTACTATTCAAGCTATTGACTCTGATTCTTCAACTCATGCAATCCGTTAATTTCAACTATCTGTTAATCAATATCTTACTATAAGAAAATATTCACGAAGAACGATTTTATTTTCTTCAAAATCATAAATAGCTGATAACCAAATCTATACAAAATCCTTCAGAGAATCTTTTTTAACGTCAAAATTTGCGATAAGACTCAAAATAGCCTACATTTGCACTCATAACAAAATATCCAAAATCCCTAAACCGGTTATGCCCATGACCTCAATCAAGTATATCATATCTACTGTATCTCTAATCGCTTTCGGTTATCTGAATACAGCAGTGGCATCTACAGATTCTAATCCAGTAATCAATTTGGATTTTAAAAAGAAGTCGGGGTCTACTTCAAGACCCAAGTTACCTTCACAAAGTATATGCTCTGCTACGTATGCCGATGGCTATATCACATTCTTTTTCACTAATCCGGAAGGTGAGTGCAAAGGAATGTTGACCGACAACCTCACAGGAAATATTGTATACTTATACTTTAATTCCGAATATCAAGAGCCTATAGAAGTAGGCTACCATCAGTCGGCATCTATCACCGTCACCACAGAAGCAGGTAACACTTACTATGGTGAATGGTAAGGACAGTGTCTCACATTCATAAACTATAT
This sequence comes from uncultured Muribaculaceae bacterium, assembly GCA_910577585.1. GTDB lineage: Bacteria > Bacteroidota > Bacteroidia > Bacteroidales > Muribaculaceae > Lepagella. The sequence continues at coordinate 1,784 of CAJTNN010000039.1, forward strand.
ATGTCTCTCCTATAGAAGTTGTTTAAACTTTTTTCAAGCGCAAGGTTAATTAAGATTTTGAGCAGGTTTCGGCTCTCGAAGAGGGAGCGATGCGGGCATCGCTCCCGATGAAGAGGGTCGAAAGATGCCAGAATATTAATTAAGATTGCGCTTGAAGAAAAAAAAATCCTTCATTTAATGTTTTTCGTAAAAAGTTTAAACAACTTCATAGTGTACGCGAAATGGGTAAGCGTTTGTAAAACACGATATCTTCACTCAAGTTATCTCGCCTTACCTACGGATACCCATTTCGTATACATTTCTCTAATATTAACACTTTTAATCTAAATGATTATGAAAACCAAATTATTCAACAACGTTCTCCATGAGGAGAATATCCCTGAAAAGGACTTAGTATCCTTGACAGGTGGTGCGGGCGGCGGATGTTCTGCCTTCATCTCAAATTGCAACTGCAATATCTACAATCCGTGCACCGTCAACTCCTGCACATGTAATTCGTTCTGCTCATCTAATTTTTCAGGCAAACAAACGAATTCATTCTCTCCTCTCCATAAGTGTTTAACATAAAATGCCGTCAGCTTTGCAATCGGCAAAGCTGACGGCTATATCGAATATGGATAAGAAATCAACATACACCCTGTCTATCTATACTCAGTGGTTTGAGGATGATGGCAAATTATATCTCTACAATGCTCAAACCGGCTTTTTTAGCGAGGTGCCAGAATCCACAATCACTATATTAGAAGAAAGACTATGGAATACTCTCTCCAAAGAAGAATTGGATACGCTTTTAAAGTATCATATATTGGATACGCTTTTAAAGTATCATATAATTGAGTATGATGGTTCAGAACTGGACTACTATAATGAGCGATCAGTAGAACTACTTTCAGCTCAATATGATCCGACCGTTCTTAATCTCGTTATTGTTCCAACAACCATGTGCAATTTTGGCTGTCCATATTGTTTTGAGCCAAAGAACAATCCTGCCACAATGACAGATGAGGTTATCTCAGATTTAATCCAATTCATTGCCTCCCGAGAGAGAGTCAAAGAATTGAATATCACTTGGTATGGAGGAGAACCGCTGCTCGCATTTGAGCGTATAAAAAAAATTCGTAAGGAGCTTCAACAAGATGGACTTCCTGACATCAAATCAGAAGGATTGATAACTAACGGATATCTGCTCACTAAAGAAGTGTGTGAATATTTTAAAAGTACTCCTCTGACTAATATTCAAGTGACTTTTGACGGCAATGAGACCTCACATAACAAAACTCGTTGCCTTAAAGGCTCAGGAGAACCTACATTTCATAAAATATATGAGAACCTCCTCAATGCTGCAATGATTTTACCGAACGTGCATATATCTGCAAGAATTAACATTGATAAAAGCAATATCAAAGATTTCGCAGACATGAAGAGAAAAATAGAGAACGATTTCTCTGATTTTCCCAATGTAGTGGTATATTTCGGTTTAATTCGACGTGATACAGAAGATGGATGTTCACTCTGTAGATCATCCATCAAACCCTCTGATTTAAATGAACTTGCAGCTAAACTAAATCACTATGGGTTAAAAGACAAGGTTCTCCCTAAAATTCAACCTAAAGGATGTATGATGCAATCTTCCAATCATTACATTATCGGTCCTGAAGGAGAGATATATAAATGCTGGAATGATGTCACTCACAAGGATAGAGTTATCGGGCATATTAAAGATAATTCAATTGCCAATCGAACTCGGCTTATGCGATACTTGCTACATACTTCAGGTCAAAATCAAGAGTGCCAGAAATGCAATGTTTACCCTATATGTGATGGTGGATGTGGACACTACAGATACCGTAACCTATTCGAAGGGGGAAAATTTAATTTGTGCATTTCATATAAAGATAAAGAGAACCTTAAAAAAGCTCTTTTAGAAGGCTATGTAAGGGGCCAAAATGCATAAAATGTCTATTATGCCCACACATAGAGTTAGCAACAAGTGTTAAATTGCATATTCAATTAAAAAAATAAATCTAACTTAAGATTAATTTTAATGAATTGTTATACTTTTGTTGTGATTTAGTTCTCTATTTTATTAATTTTTACTGACTTTGCATATGGTGTTACGTTTCCGTATTCCTCTTTCTTTCGAGCTCTGTTGCGACGCGAGGAGGTTGCTTTCCGCTTGTTTTGCTTTTTGTGGGGTTAGCTCCTTGTGCGCAGGGACTTTTGCTTCCCGCGCCAGTGAGATGCCAACTGATTCGGCGGCTCACGTAACTCAACATGAAATCAACTCTGAGGCTGAACTTTACACTAATGATGAGGAGCCTATTGGAGAGGATATAAACTCATATGATCTTGACGAGTTTGTGGTCACGGGAGATAACCAAATCGCCACATCCAATGGCGTGCTATACACTCCTACCGCCAATTCAAAAAAGATGGCTCACTCGGGTGTCTCTCTGATTTCGGCAATGGCAATACCCACTCTTAAAGTCAATCAGGTCACGGAGACTGTGACCACCATTTCAGATCAACCTGTAACTCTGTTTATAGATTATCTGGAGGCATCTCCCGAAGAGGTGAACGGTCTTAATCCGCAGGATGTGCTCAGAGTGGATGTGCTCAGCAGTCCGCAAGATATTCGCTTCAAAAATAAGGAGAATGTCGTCAATTTCATTATGAAGAAGCGCAATACAGGTGGTTATCTCAAACTCGGGGCTTCGCAATCTTTTGAAGTCAACAAGGGCATCTATAGCATCTATTCGAAGAATGCGTGGACCAATACCACCCTCGATGTAAATGCCGGAGCGGGCTACTATAACTCACATCATTCGGGTCAACATAGCCTCACCTCCTACACATTTCCCGACCAAAAGGTTGATGTCGAACAGACACCCGAAGAGGCAAAAGAGAAAGGGTGGAATTGCTACGTCAATGCGCGTCCGGTGTGGCGCAAGGATAATATTGTTATCTCCAACACTCTGAGCCTCACGGCCAAGGGGGTGCCAAATAAACATCTGCGCTCGCTCACAACCTACAATCCACAGCTCTTTGCAGATGGCGACCAGACCGACAATGAGAATAGCCGGCGACTCTATCTTGCATTCGAGGGTGAGTATCAGTTTATTTTGCCTCAAGGATGGAGTCTGCTGGTGCAGCCTTGGCTGAAGATGTCGCGTAACTCTCTTGACACCGAGCAATTCAACACCGATGATATTATATCGAATGATATCCGTGAAAATCGCTATTTTGCATTGGGAGATGTGCAGGCTGCCAAACAATTCAGCCAGAATCACGCTCTGAGTTTAGCAGCGCATGTGGAATATAGCGACTATCATCTCGATTACAGCGGATCGACCAATGCTAAGCAGACTCTTAGCAATGGTCTCTACCAGTTGAGAATGCAATACATGCTGAATCTCAACAACTTCAATCTCAATCTATCAGCCCATGCAGGTTACAACCGTCAGACATCGGGCATCACCGCCACTTCCGACTTCTATCGTGGCATCGAGGCTTTCGCCGGATGGAGAATTAAACCCGGACACTCTCTTTCAGCATCGGCGGGATGGTATAACCGACTGCCCGACATGGCGCTACTGAATGATGTGGCTTACACCACGGGGTTGCTCACCGGCACAAGGGGTAATCCGTACCTTAAAAGTACCGGTATTGCGATGGCAAATCTAAACTACAACTGGATTATTGCAAATAAGTTGTCATCCGCTTTCAATATCGGCTGGACCCGAACGGGCAACAATCAAGTATATGATTATCGACCGGAGTTAATCGACGGGCGTATGCTGATGGTGACTCAACCAATGAATGTAGGTTTCGTCAATACTCTGCGCTACGGCTATGGAGCATCAACCTCTCTGCTGAATAACTCTCTTTCGATATCGGGATTCATCGGTGGCTTGACCACCTTCAGCCGCTCAATCAACCACTTTGACCGTAATGTTCTCACCGGGTCAATCCAAGCCTCATATTCTTTCAGAAATTTCTATATTATGGGACACTGGGATTCAAGAAGTAAGTTGGTGAAGGCTGACTCCGAGGAGCGCCGACCTCAGGTATATTATATAGCAGCCGGTTATGGCACTGAGAAGTTCAATGTGTCGCTTACGGCTTATAATTTCTGCCAATCGAAGTGGTCGACCGGTTCGAAACGCATCGATTCAACCTATATGACATCTTTTCAGCAAAGCTTCGGCGACGACTATCATCGGGCTATATTTCTTGAGCTGGCATGGTATATAGGTTATGGCAAAAAGGTTGAGCGTAATGCAGTGCTCCCCACTGACAGCGATGACGGCGGCACCGGCATATTCCGTTGATATGTAAGAACAATTGAATATGAAACGATTATTACTCGCTATATTGGTTGTGGTTGTACCGCTGGTTGGTCTGGCGCAGTCGCAAGCGGAGGATCCGGACGTGCAGCGGCCTGACACGCTTACGCTGCAAGAGGTGGTGGTGAAGGCTTCACAGCCGGCTTCTCGACTTACTTCTGATGGCATCGTGACTGCTGTCGAGGGCACACCTCTGCAGGGAGTTGGTACACTCGACGATATACTGGGTTTTATGCCGGGCATCACGCGGTCGGATGGACACATTGAGGTCGTCGGCAAAGGTATGCCGGTCATCTACATCAATGGCAGAAGGGTGTATGACTATGCCGAGCTTCAACAAATTTCATCCGACAAAGTCAAGGATGTGACCGTAATCACCAATCCCGGTGCGAAATATGCCAACACCGCGAATGCAGTAATCCGAATCCGCACCCTGCGCAATTATGGCGATGGATTCGCGCTTGAGAACCGTGCGGTGGCCGGAGTATGCAATTATCTTTATGCCAAGGATATATTGGGCTTGAATTATAGGGATAATGGATTCGACCTCTTCGCTACTCTTGAATATGACTACTCAAAGTCGCGGGGGTCAAGCAAGATAACCCAGTCTGACTACAACTCAAGTGTGGTGAGAAGTGAGTATAATCAGCTGAGCAATAATGAACGCCGTCAGTCATATTCCGCTAAAATAGGATTCAACAAGGTCTTCGGTGCCGATCATTCTTTCGGGCTATATTACCAGTTCGGGGGGACTCCGGTGCGAAAGTTTACTGACTTCGACACGCAATATGATTATGGCAGCTTATCGATTGCAAGCGAAAATTCGCAGAAAGTTAAGAATGATGCTGCATCTCATCTGATAGATGGATATTATTCAGGCAAATGGGGTGGATTCTCTTCCGACATTTCGTTTGATATTCTTTGGCGCAATCAAGCGATTGATCTCTTTTCAAAGGGTATCGGAGGGGCGGCATCGGATGCGTCGTTCCATACCCGGGATATGCCTCACGGACGCATGATTGCCGGCAAAATCGATATGGGGCACCCCGTAGGCTACGGTTCTATAGATTTCGGCGCGGAGTATATCAATAGCCGCCGGACTGACATTTTCAGCAGCGATCATCCGCTGATTGCAGATGGCGACAACAAACTTGTGGAGAACAATATAGGTGTCTATATCGAGACGTCGCAGCAATTTGGCAACCTCTCGCTCAACGCCGGCCTGAGGTATGAGCATATAGATAGCGAGTATTTCAATTATGATGGCCAGGCATATAGTCAGCGACATCTCTACAACGAGTTTCTCCCCTCGGTGACTCTTATGATGCCATGGTCGATGAGCATTTGGCAACTGCAGTATGCCCGGCGCTACAAGCGTCCTCTATATTCTCAACTGAATTCCACGGTAGTCTATTCCACTCCGTATACATTCGAGAGCGGCAATCCCCTGCTGAAATCAAGCTATACGGATGTGGTTGACCTTAATTTCATGTGGTCGTGGCTGACGGCGATGCTCTCTTACCGTCATGTGAAAGACGACATCGTCGATGTGGTTACATCCTACGCCGGATCGCCTGATATCACCCTTCTTACCAAGGGGAATTCTCCCGATCCGCGCCATGAGCTGCAGGCGCTGGTGCAGGTGCAGCCGGGATTGATTGGTGGTGTGTGGTATCCGCTGGCGGCAGCAGGAGTAATCAGCCAGTTTTATGATATCTCTTTCTGTGGCCAGCCAATGCACATGAATAATCCTATGGGTATAGTAAAGTGGATGAATATTTTCATGCTCCCTCAGGATTGGCGTATCGGTCTCGACCTCTCATGGCGAAGTGAGGGTGATACGGCAAATGTGCATGTGGGGCAGGTGTGGCAAACTGACTTCAATATTTCGAAATCATTCGGTCAACATTGGGACCTCAAACTTGTGGCCAACGACCTGCTGAATACTTCAGCCACCCAGAAATTCAATATCTATAGTGGCAACCGCCTCATATCGATGTCGAGGCATCAATCCATGCGCAATATCGAGCTCAACATCACCTATCGCTTCAACATGCCTAAAACGAAGTATAAAGGGCATGGCGCGGGTGCAAATGAAAAATCACGACTCTGACGGCATCTGCCTCTGATATGCAGAGAAGTGATCGGCACCTCGAGAATAGCCTACCTGCGGCGGCGCCAGCCGTATCCTCTCGGGGAGAGCTCCGACTGATAGGCCTCAAGTGCCTCTACCCGCTCTTCAAGGCGCTGCAGACGCAGGCCGAACACCGGCTCCAGCTCATGGGTCTCGATATACAGCCGCGCGTCGCCTACATATTTGCGCAGACTTGTGCGATAGCTCACACGCCGGTAGCGCACCTCCATCCAGTCGGCGAGACGGTCGGCTATGTAAAGCATCAGTTCCGCAATCCGTTCCGGCTCGAAACAAATACTCATGAAATCTTTCAGGAGCTTGTTGAGAGCCGGCATGGAGGGGGTACGGCGCGAAATACCCTGAGGTGTGAAGAACTGTCGCTCCACAAGTTTCTCCACACGCTCCAATTCCTTGCCGGCATCCGGATCAAGCCAGTATTCAAGATATTCCTTGGCCTCCTTGCGCGCGTCGTATAACTCTGTGACCATCGTCACCAACTCATCTTTATCAAGCGCGGCAAGTGCTTTTTTCAACTTCGCTTTCGACATATCGAATTGATTTTAAGAACTGATTTAAACTTTTTTCAAGGTCAAGCTTTATTAAGATTTTGAGCAGGTTTCGGTTCTCGAAGAGGGAGCGATGCGGGCATCGCGACCGATGAAGAGGGCCGAAAGATGCCAAAATATTAATGAAGATTGGCCTTGAAGAAAACATTTTAAAACACTTTTTTAGTTTTCGTAAAAAGTTTAAATCAGTTCTAAGTAGCTCTTCAAATTAAAACGCTACTAAATTTTAAATAGTTGGAGTAGCGATTAAATTTGACCGGCAACTTAAGAGAAGAATATGTATGCGGTGAAGATGGCGGCCACGGCTCCTGTGAGGTCGGCAAGCAGTGCGTAGCCGGCTGCATAGCGGGTCTTGCTGACCCCTACGGAGCCGAAGTAGACGGCAAGGATGTAGAATGTGGTGTCTGTGCTCCCTCTCACTGCTGCGGCCAATTTGCTGACAAAGGCATCGGCTCCGTTGGCTTTCATCACATCGAGCATCATCGCACACGAGCCACTGCCGCTCAGCGGCTTCATCAGCATCGTGGGCAATGCTCCGACCCATTGTGTGTCAAGCCCAAGCCATGCCACCGCCCGCTCTACGGCACCGGTGAATATGTCGAGTGCTCCGCTGGCTCTGAACATCCCTATGGCCACAAGTATCGCCACAAGATATGGTATTATCCCCACGGCTGTGCGGAATCCATCCTTGGCCCCCTCGATAAAGACATCATACACCCGGATGCGCCGGCGTATGCCGCCGGCTATGAAGAGAATGATGACGCTGAATAGTATGAGATTGGCGCCAAATGTGCTGTAACGCTGCACATCATCGGCCGGCATTCGGCTGAAGCCCCAGGCCACTCCACCCACCACGAGAGCTATGCCGCCGAGCCAGCTCCATAGCACCCGGTCCATGCGGATGCGCTGGCGCAGACAGAGGGCCACAAGCCCCACGAGTGTGGCAATCCCGGTAGCCACGAGTATAGGTATGAACACATCGCTCGGATTGGCGGCGCCACCCTGCGCTCTGTACATCATGATGCTCACCGGTATCAGGCATAGCCCCGAACTGTTGAGCACCAGAAACATTATCATAGCATCGGTGGCCGTATCCTTGCGGTCGTTGAGACTCTGCATCTCCTGCATGGCCCGCAGCCCCATGGGAGTGGCGGCATTATCAAGACCGAGCATATTAGCCGATACATTCATGAAGATGGCTCCCATGGCGGGATGCCCCTTGGGTATGCCGGGGAAGAGCCTGCTGAAGAAGGGTGAGATAAGCCGGCTCATAGCCTCTATCACTCCGGCACGCTCACCTATCTTCATGATCCCCATCCAGAGCGTCAGCACTCCGGTCAGTCCGAGGCTCACCTCAAATGCGAAAGCGGCCTGACTGAATGATGAGTTCATTATCTCGCTCCAAACGTCAAGGTCGCCCCAGAATAGTGTGCGCCCCATGGCCATCAGAAAGGCTATGCCGAAGAAGGCTATCCAGATCCAGTTGAGTATCATCTTATATGGCGTATCATCATGTATCGGTTGGTTGGCTGCGGGGTGAGGTCAATCATTCTCTCCCTCGGCGAGATTGGCCGCGCTGTCTTCGCAGCCGGGCACATAGTGGTGCAGTGCATGGCAGGGCCGCAGATGATGGTCGACTATCAGATGACGATTGGCCATGCGCGATATCACCGACATCTCGTGGCTCACAAGCAATATCGTGGTGCGCCTGGCAAGCTGCTCGATTATGGAGTATATGCGGTGCTCGAATTGCTTGTCGACATACGAGAGCGGTTCGTCGAGCACCAGCACCTTGGGGTCGGAAATCACGGCGCGGGCCAGGAGCGTGCGCTGCAGCTGACCACCCGACAACTGCCCCACGGCCTTCTGCAGATACCCTCCGATGCCGCATAGCTCCACTACTTTTTCAAATCTCTCGGCTGCATCGCCGGGAAGCCGCCCAAACCATCCGCGCTGCAGCCCCGACATCACAGTCTCGCTCACCGTGATCGGGAAGCGGGTGTCAATCATGCTCTTCTGAGGCAGGTAGCCGATCGGGAGCCGCTTCACCGGCTCGCCGTCGTGCAGATACACCACCCGTCCCGTAGTCGGCTTGAGCAAGCGGAGCATCACCCTGAGCAGGGTCGTCTTTCCACCTCCGTTGGGCCCGGAAATGGCTATGAAGTCGCCTTCGCGCACACTGAGATTCACATCCTCAAGCACCCGCTTGCGGTCGAAATCCACATTCAGGTGCTCAAGGCGTATTATCTCTCCCCTCTCGGGGGCATAGCGCAAAGGGGCGCCATCACTTATCATGCCTGGATGGTTGATTCTTGGTTCGTGCATCATAGTTCATATGCTCGCTGATATCCATGATCTGCGTCATGAAATCATCGCCATTAAGATATATCGGCCAGGCTTCGACTCCGAGGGATGCTGCTATCTCGCGGGCCTGCGCCTCAGATTTGCCGCGCTCGTAGAAGAGTGCGCGCACATCGGCTGTGCGGGCATCCTGCAGGCGCTGTTCAAGCTGCCGGGGAGTGGCCTCTTTGCCATCGGTCTCGAGTGGAATCTGAGTCAGCCCATAGTCGCGGGCATAATAGCTCAGCGAGGGGTGCATCACCACGAAGCTCCCTCCGGCGGCGTTGCCGGCGTGAAGCATCGAGTCAACCCGGGCATCGGCCTGGGCGAGGCGCCGGTCGAGTGCGTCGTATCGCCGGCAGTATTTCTCGCTACTGTCGGGATTGAGCGCCACGACCGAAGCGAGTATGTTGCGGCTTACTATCCGCGCGTTGCGCAGACTCGCCAGCAGGTGCGGATCACCCTCCGGATGCTCATGAGCCTCTCCGGCCACCTCATGTGTGTGGGTCAGCACATCTATACCGTCGCTGATATCAATTACCTTCAGATCAGGATAATTGCTCCTCACCCGCTGCTTGATTGAGGTCTCGAAGCCAAGTGTGGAGGTGGTGAGATACACCTGCGCCTCCTCGAGCCCGCGCATGGCGCGCATATCTGGCTCGAATGTCTCGGGATCACTTCCGGCAGGCAACAGCACCACCGCATCGAAGTCATCGCCGGCAATAGCCTCCAGAAGATAACGCTGCGAATCAAAACTCAGCGCCACAACCTGACGCCCGTCGTGGCGCGCTCCGCAACCGATCATCACCACCGCCAAGAGTATCGCCATGACGGCATGCGTGAGTCGCAGGCGCCACATAGCCGGCCGACGCGTACAGCGATCTGCCACTCCCCGGGTAGCCCACGCGTGGCTATTCGAGTATCTATTATCGCGCAACTTCATCAGATTTTGCGGATACCCATTATCTCGCGCACATCCTTCAGTGTGTCGGCGGCATATGCACGCGCGCGCTCGGCACCCTGACGCACCACCTTCGAGAGGTACTCCTCATTGCTGCGGATGTCGAGGATGCGCTCACGGATTGGAAGCGTGACTTTGAGGATATCCTCTGCCAGCTGCTTCTTCATATCGCCATAGCGGATGCTCATGTCGGCATATGCGTCGCGGTAATGCTTCACTACCTCGGGATCGCTTACAAGATCCATCAGTGTGAAGAGGTTCTCTACCGGCTGACTGGGTGTCTGGTTGGGCTCTTTCGGACCCTCGTCGGTGACGGCACGCATCACTTTCTTACGCAGCGTCTTCTCATCGTCGATAAGATAGATGCAGTTACCCTCGCTCTTTCCCATCTTGCCTGAACCATCCAGACCCGGCACCTTCAGCGCCTGACCGCCGAAATTGAAGTTTACCGGCTCGCCGAAGTAGTCCACACCGTAGAATGAGTTGAAGCGGCGCGCAAAGCGGCGCGTGAGCTCGAGGTGCTGCTCCTGATCCTTACCGACCGGCACAAAGTCAGCCTTGTGGATAAGGATATCCACCGCCATCAGTGTCGGATAGGTGAGCAATCCGGCATTCACACGCGCCTGGCTCTTCTCATTGCCTATAATCTCTTTCTCTATGTCGTCGCTGTCGCTGGTGATGCCAAGACATTTGCGCGCCTTATCCTTGAAGGAGGCGGTGCGCATGAGCTCGCCGATACCTACGTGCATGTTGAGTAGAAGATACATCTCCGATATCTCAGGCACATCACTCTGCACATAGAGCGTGCTCTTCTCCGGGTCGAGTCCGGCAGCCAGATATTCGGCCAGAATATCCTTCACACTCTCATGAAGCTTCTTGGGGTCGGGATTGGTGGTGAGGGCATGAAGGTCAGCTATGAAGAAGCGGCAGTCGAAGTCATCCTGCATACGCAGAAACTTGCTCAACGCCCCGAAATAATTGCCGAGATGAAGATTGCCCGTAGAGCGTATGCCGCTCAATACTATTTTCTTTTTATCAGCATCCTGCGCGCCAGGAGCTGTGCCTGTAAGAATCTGTTCTGACATATCTATTGATCTTTATATTCTAAATTTATCTTTACCGCTTATCTTTACCGCAAAATTCAGCTTGATATTTCAAGTGCTCTGCTAACTAATACGGTAAATCTATTGTTATTTCAGTAGCTGGCCAAAGTCAGCTCTCTATTTCGAAGTTATCTGTTTCTTTAATGATAACAATGTCAAATGCAAATTTACTTAAAATTCGCGAGTCGGCCAAAAGCGCAAGTCGCTCCGCAGGAGCGGTGCGCGGTGCCGTTAGGCATTTGGACCGTCCGCAAATTTTAATAAATTCGCGAGTCGGCCAAAAGCGCTTGTCGCTCCGCAGGAGCGGTGCGCGGTGCCGTTAGGCATTTGGACCGTCCGCAAATTTTAATAAATTCGCGAGTCGGCCAAAAGCGCTTGTCGCTCCGCAGGAGCGGTGCGCGGTGCCGTTAGGCATTTGGACCGTCCGCAAATTTACTAAAAATTTCGCGATTACACGTTGTTGTATACTATAAACAGTTCAAATCCCGACTAATATTGGATTCCGAATGGATTCCGACTAATATTGGATTCCTGCTAATCAGGGATTCCGACAATTCACCAATCCGCTATGAAACTACATCACTCGATATTCATATCGCTCATACTGGCCGGTGCAACACCGGCATGGGGCTCACTGCAGTCTCCCCCCGCTCCGGCCACCCAGTCAGCTGCCATGGCCCGGTCCGAGCACGCCTCTCAGCGTAAGGAGTCAGTCAGCAAACTCCTCGTCATCGGCGACTCGATGACCGGATGGATCGGCGAACGCCTTGCTGCCTACGGCCAGAAAAATGGCTTCGAGGTGGCCACCATCGTCTGGGATGGCTCTACCATCAAAAAGTGGGGGGCAAATGAGGCTAAAATCAAAAAGTATGTCGACCAGATTGATCCGGATGCAGTCATGGTATGTCTCGGGCTTAACGAGAGTGCTGAGAAGAATCCGCAGTCGCAACTCGGTGCATCATATTCGGCTATCATGAAAGCTATCGGCGACCTGCCGGTGGTGTGGATCGGTCCACCTGAATGGCCCGGTAAGAATTATGGCGAACCGCTTAATGGCTGGCTTGCAACGAAAATGGGCGACGGTGCCTATTTCGAAAGCCTTGATCTTCCGCTGCCACGTCAGTCGGCCACAAATCCGCATCCTTCACGCGAGGGGATAGCCAAATGGGTCGATGCCCTCATGCAGTGGATGCCCGGAAATGCAGCCTTCCAATTGCCGGGCTACGAGAAACCCTCCGTGCCCCACACACGCGGAAAGACATTCATCTACCGCAAGATGAAAGATCCGCTATAAGTCAGCTCGCGAAGACTGCGCGTTACAAACTTTTGCAATCTGAGATTGTTAGAAATTAGTAGCATGTCAAGTTATTTGAACAGCAACTTATACAAAACAAATTTAGCTATGAAGACACATAAGATATCACTTCGCTCGGCAGGGCGAAACTCAATATTGGCCGCTGTATGCGCCGGATCACTGATGATGGCCGGATGCTCATCAATTCAGAATACTTGGAACAGTATGACACAGGCCGGACAGGGCGCCACAGCAGGCGGCGCAGCCGGAGCAGCAATCGGCGCCGGTGTAGGCGCTCTTATCGGTGGTGGCCGGGGCACATGGATTGGTGCGCTCGTAGGTAGCGCACTCGGTGCTGGCACCGGCGCAGTCGTCGGCAACGCCATGGACCGTCAGAAAAAGGACCTCGAGGCGCAGCTCGCTGAACTGCGCACACAGACCGACCAGAACACCCAAGACATAGCCGCCAACCGACAGGCAATCGATGACATCAAAGTAGAGATGGTGAAAGACCGCAACGATCTTGACGCCATAAAACTTGTAATGGGGGATGCCGTGCTCTTCCCTACCGGCAAATACTCACTCTCAGCACAAGCCGAAGCAGCCCTGAGCCGCGTAGCCTATAATCTCGACCAATTCCCCGACACTGATGTGACCGTAGTAGGTTTCACCGACAACACCGGCACCGAACAGCTCAATCAGACACTTTCGAAAGAGCGAGCCGAGAGCGTAGTCAACTATCTCGAGCAACACGGCGTAAAAGCCTCGCGCCTCCAGGCCATCGGCGAAGGCTGGAACGACCCCATCGCCTCCAACGCCACAGCCGCCGGCCGCGCCCAGAACCGCCGAGTAGAGATCTACATCACCGCCTCCAAACAAATGATCAACGACGCCCAAGCCAGCAACTGACGCAGCCAACAGCCAAGCAGCCTCAAGCGACAATAGTAGAAGGCTCGACGCCAGCCCCCTGGGAGGAGGGGCGCCTCGCCCCGACACTGTGGCAAAGAGGAGAATAGAGGCTATTGCGCCCCTCCTCCCAGGCCTTGCGATGGACTTTGCTTCTCCCAAAATTCCCAGAACTCCCAGAGCTCTCAGAATTCACATTACTCCCATATCTCCCAAAACTTCCAAAAAAGAAAAAAGGTCAGCGAAATGCTGACCTTTTAGTAAGGGGGCGATTACCTACTCTCCCGCGTTAGCAGTACCATCGGCGTGATAAGGT
>CAJTNN010000040.1 GCA_910577585.1 uncultured Muribaculaceae bacterium
CCGGGAGAAATTTTTTCAAAAAAATTTTTCAGAGTGGCTCCGCCTTGTCAAAGTTCTGTTGATTATCTCTTCACAGAGGATCCTTTTAAGAATTTGAGCAAAATGTTGTAAAATGCGTGATTGCAGACAGTTAGCAAGCCGTGGGGTGGTGTGGATTTCAATCTTGCTCCACCAAATCTCGTTTGCTACCCTGCTGGATTGGTGTGGATTGAGCGTTTTGCCTTACCCCTTAAATGCAAAAAACACCGAATATCGCTGATATTCAGTGTTTTACACCGCCTTTCGGCTTTAGGTTGTGGTGCCACCAGGAATCGAACCGGGGACACAAGGATTTTCAGTCCTTTGCTCTACCAACTGAGCTATGGCACCTTTTTTGTTGCGGTGGGGAGGTTGTTCCCCGTTTGCGAGTGCAAAGTTACGACTTTTTTTTGATGTGTGCAAGGGTTTGGGCGATTTTTTTTGATTTTTTTGTCGCAGCGGCTATTTTTTGCGGAAGCGGCCAAGTAGGTAGGTTAGGGATTCGGTGAGCTCGGGGGCCTTCAGGCGTTTGAGAATCAGGAGGTAAGTGGCGAGGAAGGCGGTGGATTGCGTGAGCAGGGTGAGGAGGTTGATGGTGAGGCGCAGCGGGGTGTCGGTGGGTTGGGGATGATTGTAGCTGAGCAGCGCGAGGGCCGGGGATGAGGTGGGGAGGGTGTCGGCAAGGAGGGGGGCTGTGGCGTAGGCGAGTAGGATGGTGGCGGCAATGGCGGCAATGGCTGACAGGGTGGCGGCGCTGAGGAATGGGAGAAGATGGCGGAGGTGGGTGGAGATGGAGGTGGAGGTGTTGCGGGCTGTGATGTGCAGCAGCAGGCCCCAGGTGAGCAGCGAGGCGAGGCATTGGCCGGCGATGAGGATGTCGAGGTCGGCGGTCCATGCTGTGGATAGGATTGCGGCGAGGATCAGGGAGTCTTTTATGGCTTCGGAGATGAAGAGGGCGCGGGCGCGTCCGAGTGAGAGGAGATAGTTGGAGTAGAGTGATATGAGGACTATGAAGATGCCGCGGAGTGTGAGGAGCTGGAAGAGGGGTATGGCGGCGTCCCATTTGTTGGCGAATAGGAGGTGAAATATCGGACTGGCCATGATCGTGAGCATAATCATGGCCGGCATGAGGATGAATGCGGTGAATCGGCCTGCGCGGTCGAGATAGCGGCGGAAGTCGGCGGCTGAGTCCTGCACTTTTGAGAGGAGGGGGACGAAGCTTGATGTAAGGATTTGCGAAATGGATGCTGATCCCATCTTGCTCCATTTGTCGGCTTGGGTGTAGATGCCGAGTGAGGAGAGGTTATACCATACGCCGATGACGAAGTTGTAGATGTTGAGCGAGATGGTGTTGAGCAGAGCAGATGAGAACACGCTGAAGCCGACGGCTCTGATTTTGCGCAGCGACTGGAGGCTGAAGCGTAGCTGGGGGTGCCAGGAGGAGGTGGCCCAGAGGATGATGGTTTTGACCGATGCCTGCGCCACCGCATACCACACCATGGCCCAGGCTCCGAAGTCGAGCAGTGCGAGAGTGACGCCGATGATGCCGGCGATGATGAGTGCCAGAGAGTTGGAGATGGCGATGAGGCGCACGTTCATCTGCTTCATGAGTCGGTTGGTCTGTACGATTGCCAGACCATTGATGACAAAAGTGAGAAACATCACTTTCGACATCGGGATAAGCGACTCTTGATGTTGGAAGAGGTCGGCTATGAGCGGTGCGCTCAAGAACAAGAGGGCATAGATGGCGAGGCTGACAGCGGTGTTGAACCAGAAGACGGTGGAGTAATCATCGTCTGTGGGTTCTTTCTCGCGCAGCAGGGCGGCGCCGAATCCGGAGTCGACGAATATTGTGGCGAACGCCTGGAATATGGCGAGGGCACCGACGAGTCCGAATTCCTCTTGCGACAGTATGTTGGCCAGCACGATGCCTACGAGGGCATATAGTATTTGCGACGACACACGGTCGATGGCATTCCATTTAAGTGTGCGGGCGGTGAGAAGTTTCAGATCGGCCATGATGTGGGGGCGGGGCTAACCGTGGAGTGGGGGGGAGGCTTGGGGCAATGAATCCTGTGCGCTGCCGAAGGAGGGGGAGGAGGATTATTCTGAGAGTTTAATCAGTTTGCCGCCACCTTTATGCTTGATTTCGGGATTACCTTTATAGAATATTTTTGTGGATCCCACGCCGCCGACCTTAAGATAGTCCAGGGGATAGCATCCGATTGTGCCTCCGCCGAGGATTTTGCATGTCACTTTATCGGCGGCGAGATTGTCGGCCTGGATGGTGCCGGTGCCGGTGATGCGGAATTCGGCTTCGTTGCAGGCTCCTGAGAGGGATATTTGGCCGTTGCCGGCAGTGGCCCGGGCAGTCACTTTAGTTGATCGGATGCCCTGGATTGAGATATTCCCGTTGCCGATGAGCAGCACCGACAGTTCGGGGCATGGCGCGAGGTTATTCACCTTGAGTTGAAATTCCGAGTCATTCTCGATTTTGGAGAGGAAGTCGGAATATACATGGATTGTGGGTAGTCCCGGTTTGCCGACATCTTCGGTGGTGACCTGAATCTTCAGTGTTCCGCCGGAGTTGGTGAAGATGAAGGCATCGGCAAAATCAGGGTCGGAGGTGTAGTGTATGACGCCGGTGGTGTCGGGTTGGCAATGGTAGATGACATTGACGTTGTCGACTACTTTTAGTGCCGTGAATTGTCCGACTTCGAAAGAATACTGTTTTTCGGAGTTGTCGGAGCTTCGGGCATTGGATGTGGCAATGCCGGATATCAGCATGATTATTGAGCAGATAGCCGTGAGGGTACGGCTTGAGAGTCTATCCATATTGCGGGGTGTTTTTAGATAGTCGGGAAGAGGAGGATTAGTGTTTAAACGTCTCCATGGTTTAAACACCTGGAGAGATATAAGTTTTTTGGGGGGGAGAGAAAAAGATTATGACGCCGGCGGGTCATTCTTCTGCAGGGGGCGGACATGCGAGGAACTTCTCGTGAATCTCATCGATGAGTGAGAGCAGTTCATCGAGATGGGTGATGCGCAGCATGCGGATGCGAGTCTCGCGGAAGTTGGGCAGCCCCTTGAAGAGGGGGGTGGCTGCCAGATGGCGGCGTATGTGGAGAATGCCACGGTATTCATCGATGCGGTCGACGCTTTCTGTGATCTGCCGCCGCAGCAGGTCGAGTTTGTCGAGCACCGGAGTCGGTGAGTATTCGCCGGAGTCGAGGTATTGTCGGACTTCGCGGAATAGCCAGGGTTGTCCGAAGGCCGCGCGTCCGATCATTATGGCGTCGACGCCATACTTGTCGAAAGCATCGCGTGCTTGCTGCGGGGTGGTGATATCGCCGTTGCCGATGATGGGAATCTCCATTCTGGGGTCGGCTTTGAGCTGGCCGATGAGGGTCCAGTCGGCATCGCCGGTGTACATCTGCGCGCGTGTGCGTCCGTGCACTGTCAGAGCCTTTATGCCGCAGTCCTGGAGCATCGGACCGAGGTCGGTGATGATTTTAGAGTCGGCGTCCCAACCGAGTCGTGTCTTGACGGTGACTGGGATGTTTACGGCCTTCACCACGCGGCGGGTGATGTCGAGCATCTTCGGGATGTCGCGCAGCATTCCGGCTCCGGCCCCTTTGTGGGCCACCTTTTTGACCGGGCAACCGAAGTTGATGTCGAGCAAATCCGGCTGAGCCTGCTCGACGATGCGTGCTGCCTCGACCATAGCCTCCGGTTCACGGCCATAGATCTGGATTGCCACAGGGCGTTCGGCGGCGTTGATGGTGAGTTTACGGGTGGTGGATTTTATGTCGCGTATCAAAGCTTCGGCCGATACGAATTCGGTGTAGACCATAGCGGCTCCTTGCTGGCGGCAAATGAGTCGGAATGATTCGTCGGTGACATCCTCCATCGGAGCGAGCAACACCGGGCGTGAACCGAGGTCGATATCTGCAATCTTCATCTGTTGTGGGATAATGGAATGGGTTTGACGGTAAATGAAAGATATGAGGAGCGGGCGTAGTGCGCCTACCGGATAGTGAGGCGGCACAGAGGAGATGATGCGATAAGTTCAGCCGTATCGCGCAGGTCGGCCGGAGAGAGGGCTCTGAGCCGGCGCGTGACATCGCGGATATCCTGCACTTTATTAAAATACAACAGGCTTTTGCCCATCGACATGGCCATATTCTCGCGGTTGTCGGAGCTCACGAGGAGCTGGCCGCAGTATTGGTTGAGGATGTTGTCGAAAGAGCGTTGTGGCAGGGTGTCGGATGCGAGGCGCTCGATCTCGCGGCGCACTATGCGGATGCACTTGTCGGCTGCCTCCACGTCAGACCCGAAATAGATCTGCATCAGACCGCAGTCTGACAGCAGGGCCACATTCGAATCGACCGTATACACCAGGCCGCGCTTTTCGCGCAACTCCTGATTCAGCCGCGAGTTCATGCAGGGGCCGCCCAGATAGTTATTGAGCAGGAAGAGGGGGAAGCGTCGGGCATCATCACGGCCGAAGATGCGGCATCCGAGTATGGTGTGGGCCTGATGTCCGTCGCGGTCGATGACCTTGTCGAATGCTTCTACTGCCGGGGGCGTAGTGCGTGCGGCATCTGTGGCCGGGAAGTGCATCGGCTCGAAGTATTTCTCTATGAGGCGGATTATCTTATTGGGATCGGTGGGAGTGGATGCATAGACCACCATATTGCTCGGCGTGTAGAAACGGTCGAGGAAAGCGCGGCAATCCGCTCCGTTGAGACGGCGCACACTTTCGGGGGAGCCGAGGATGTTGTGGGCCAGCGGCGACCCGGCGAAAATCAGCTCCTCAAACTCATCGTATATAGAGTCGGCCGGAGAATCGAGATATGAATTGATTTCCTCGATCACTACTTCGCGCTCGCGGTCAATCTCACGCTGAGGGAAGATGGAATTGGCGATAATGTCGGCCAGCAATTCGATGGCTCTCTCGTCGTAACCGGCCGGCGCATTGGTGTAGACGAGTGTCTCCTCTTTAGATGTGTAGGCATTTAGTTCGCCTCCGATGCTTTCCATGCGGTTGGATATATGCCACGACCGGCGTGCGGTGGTGCCCTTGAAGATGGTGTGCTCCACGAAATGAGCCAGACCGTGATGTTCGGGCGACTCGTCGCGGCTGCCGGCGCCGACGGCCACGCCGATGTAGCTCACTGCCGAATGAGTCTGCCGCACAATGATTCTCAGACCATTGGGCAGAGTGGCGGTAAGGGGCATGTCAGAAGAATTCGGGTTATGCATATCGGGACAGAATCTAAGCGTCATAAAGTTCGGGTGCGGCGGCGCATGCGGAAACAGATTATCCGGCCGTCGGCAGCTCGCTCTCAGACTGCAAATTTAGTGAAATCTTAGGTGATGATAATAAAAAAACGACCAAAAAGGGGATATTATAGACGAGAATGTGTGAAAAATGATTAAATTTGCATGTTGAATCGTATCGCATCTCATGAGAGAGGCAATGAAGTTGTCTTTTTCTTTACAAGTATCTTCTTCAAGTGCAAACTTAATTGATTTTCCGGCATCTTTCGCCTCCTTTATCTGGAGCAGCCTCCGCATTGTCAGCTCTTCAGTAGGCGAAATCGGCTCAAAATCTTGCTTGAATCTGCACTTGAAAAGTCGATAAAACCTCCGTGTGAAAAATAGTGCGATACCATAAAGATACATCATGAAACTCAACAACGTAGGCGATAAACTACTTCATAACGACAATTTTATTTTCACCTTCTTAAGGTCGGGCGTCTCATCGCAGGCGTCGGGCTGGACGGACTTTGCCGTGAGCTTCGTGTTTTTTGCCTGGGTGCATTGCACGCCGTGGGTCTCGACGGCGCTCGGCGCGGTGGCCGGGGGTGTGGTGAATTGTATACTCAACTACCGGTTTACGTTTCATGCCGACGGTGTCGATTGGCGTGCGGTGGTGGTGAAATTCGCCATGGTCTGGCTCGGGAGTCTGCTCCTTAATTCATTTGGCACGCAGGCACTCTTCTGGATGATACAGGATTGGGACTGGCTTGAAGAGATAGGCTTCCGCCGCGACGGCTATTTTGCCGCCGCCCGCTTATTTATATCGTTGGTGGTGTCATGGGGTTGGAACTTCCTGTTGCAGCGGTATTTCGTATATCGCGTCACATGGTTTGACCCCTATGCGGTGAAGCTGGTGCGCAATCTGCTGCCGCACCACCATCATACTCATTGAAAGAAATTATATATTTTATAGCGCAGATCGCGCAGAGTGAGCACAAGCGGTGAGATTACAGGAATCTCAGGTGCCATCAGCGGCCGCATCTTGCTCTTTTTCTCGGTAGAGAACAGATTCAGCGCCGCGTGGTGGCACTCCACCTCGATTTCTCGCGGCAGCCATGCCGGCTCGCCATCGAAATGCACCGCCCCGTCGGAGTTACGGATTATTTTTAGCGAGGGCGTGCGGAAAGTGGTGCAGGAGTGCGATTTGTCGGCCAGTCCCCAAAGCACATCGATTGCCGCGCGAGTGTCGGCGATGAGATTGCCGTGATGCACCATGGTGACATCCAGCAGACCATCCTTGATAGATGCATGCGGTGCGATATAAGCGTTGTTGCCATATTGCGAGGCATTGCATACGGCCACGATAAGCGCTTCGCGGCTGATCTGGTGGCCATTGGCAATGATAGTGTAGGTCTCAGCCTTATATTTGAAATATTGCTCGAGTACGGTGCGGATGTAATTGTTCAGACCGCGTCCCGGACGGCGATTGAATTTTTCGGTGACTTCAGCATCGAAGCCCATGCCGAATGTGCAGAAGAAGGGGCGCCCGTTGGCTGTGGCATAATCTGCGTTGAGCACCCGGTCCTCCTGAATCACCTTCATGGCCCCGCGTATGGTCATCGGTATGCCCAGATGGCGGGCGAGTCCATTGCCCGATCCCAGCGGAATGACCCCCATGGCCACCGCCGAACCGCATACACCTCGCGCCACCTCATTGACAGTGCCGTCGCCACCGCAGGCCAGCACGCCGTAATAGTTTTTCTCCACCGCCTCGCGGGCAAGCGAGATGGCATGCCCCGGGCGGCGCGTGTAGCGCACATCCACATTATACTTCATCGGCTCACCATTGCCGTCGGGCAGGTGATATGTCAGTTTATGTGCCTCATCGATGATGAGGTGGTCGAATCCCTGGTTGGCCACTACGCCGGCTCTGGGATTGATGATAATCATTAGATGACGTGGGTTGTGCATAGTGTAGGCGGAATTAGAGTGCAAAATTACGTCAAACTTGAATTTTAAGCAAATCAGAAGGTGCGAAAAGAGTGAAATCAGCGAATTAATTGTTAATTTTGCATTCGGAAAAAGATTCAGCCGGCGAAGATATCTAAACCTTCAGATGCCTTCGGTATCGTTATAACGGCCCGCGTAATTAAGATGTCAATGTAGGTAGCCTTACCTCTGACAATCGGGATTGCTATAAAACCGCAACTATCATGAAACTCAAAAATGTCTTAACGATTGGAATAGGTGCCATCCTTGCGGTGGCGTCTGCCTGCGGTGTGGATGCCCATGCCGCGCATAGCCATAAAGGGCGCCCTCCGATGCCTGGAGAAGAGTTGAAGCAACTCAACAAGGCTATCAAGAGCGCACCACTTTATATGCACGACAAGCAGATGTATCTTGATTCACTCACGATGCACTACCGCAAGCTCCCGGAGACGGACCATCGCGGACGCTGGCTCTCGGCCCTGAAGGTGTCGGAGGCATATCTGCCTGTGCGTGCCGACTCGGCACTCTACTATTCGGAGCTTTCTGCCCAGGAGGCCTCGAGTCTCGAAAATCCGTCGTTGCTTCTGCAAAGCCGCATAGCCCGCATCAACTCACTCAGCACATGCGGTATATTCACCCGAGCCCTTGAAGAATTCAGAAGCATCAGTCCGGCAGAGGTGCCCGATTCACTCAAGGCCTCATATTGGAGCGCGGGGCGAAAGATGTACGGATATATGAGGGTGTACGTAGAGGGGGATGTGCAGTTTTTCAATGAGTATACATTGCGCTATTTCCAGTATGATGACTCACTGGTGGGGCAGCTCGCCGCAGATAATCCGCTGCGATGCTTCTATATCGCCGAGCGTATGATTAGCCAGGGACGCTACCCGGAGGCCAAGAGTCACCTCGAGAAACTATGCACTACCCAGGCCGAGGACTCCAATCTATATGCCATGGCTGCCTATCAGATGGCGCTGGTGTGCAAGAATGAGGGTGATCAGACCGCCTATGCGTCATATCTTGCCAAAGCTGCGATTTCGGATATAAAAGGGTGTGTAAAGGATGGACTGGCGCTCCCCACCCTTGCCGAATGGCTCTACCGTCATGGCGAGCTCAATCTGGCCTTCCGCTACATAAACTTCGCGCTCGAAGACGCAATGGCCGGCAATGTGAGAATGCGCACAGTGACGATCGCCGCCCTGCTGCCACTCATCGATGAGGCCTATCGCGAGAAAATCAATGCCTCGCGAGATGAGCTGATGGTGTATTTTCTGCTTGTGACCTTCCTGCTTCTGGTGTCGGCCGGACTTGTGGTGATACTGATGCGGATGATACGTCGCGGGCGTGCCACTGCCCGCAAGCTTGCCCGTACCTCTGAATTGCAGGAGTCATATATCGGGCATTTCATCGGGCTTTGCTCCACTTATGCCAATCGCCTGCAATCGCTTCAGAAACTTGTGAGCCGCAAGCTCGCCTCCGGGCAGGCCGATGAGTTGCAGAAGCTCATAAAGAGTGGTAAGTTTGACGACGACCAGAATGAGGAATTCTACAAGATATTCGACTCAGCCTTCCTGGATATCTATCCGGACTTCATTGAGAATATCAACTCTCTGCTTCGTCCGGAGGAGGCTCTCGAGCTTAAGAATGCCAAGGAGCTTACCCCCGAATTGCGCATCTATGCATTCGTAAGACTCGGAGTTGACGAGTCTACCAAGATTGCGCAGATGCTCAACTATAGCGTCAGCACCGTGTATGCCTACCGCAACCGGATGCGCAACCGGGCCATCGACCGCGAGAACTTTGATCACGACGTGATGGGGCTCGGACGCGACAAGACGACCGGAGAACAGTGATTTTCGGAGTATTCTTGAGCTTGTGGATTCTTGATATGAGTGATATAATGACTTATATTCTGAATTTTTAAAATGCTGAAATATAGTAGAATAAAATTATATTGACTTATATTCGAGCTTATATAGTGATTGTAATGTTTTGAATCGCCTATGGGATTGACTAATTTTGCAATGTGAAAAAAGAGATACTTCACAGAATACTCTTTCTTAATTAAGTAAATTCTCATAAGGCAAAAAAAGATTACAAGGTTAGTAAAGGTGTAAAAATTAGTATTGACGACTAAATCGTTTATGTTAGGTTTGTAGAAATAAATTTGATTCGCACGTGGCAGACTTCTTGTGAAAGTGGTCTGCTTCTTTTTTGTATATATGCAGGATGGGATTTGGAGGCTTGCATTTAATCCCCCTTCGGGCTGGCTCTATCGGGCTGCTCGGAGGGGGATTGCTTATTTGGGAGTGCTCGCTTCGGTCGCACCACAATTTTGCTTTCGGGGGGATATTAGGGGGCTTCGCTTGGGCTTGCGCGCTTAGGAGCTTCACTTGGGCGCTTAGGAGCTTCGCTTGGGCGCTTAGGAGCTTTGCTTGCGCGCTTAGGAGCTTTGCTTGGGCGCTTGGGGGCTGCGCTTGGCTCGGATGGGTGGCTTTGCTTGGGCGCTTGGGGGCTTTGCTTGGCTTGGATGGGGGTTAGATGTGCTTGCCGAGGTAGAAGCCTAAGGCGCAGCCGAAGAGGCCTACGAATAGGGTCATGGTGCCGAATATTAGCCAGGTCAGGAGGTCGCCGGCTTCGTAGTATTTCACGCTGTCGAGGGTGAAGCTTGAGAAGGTGGAGAAGCCGCCACAGAAGCCTGTCATGGTGAGCAGGGCGAAGGCGGTGCGCATCTCTTCGCTCCAGCCGCATTGCGAGTTGGCGAGCCATCCGCCGAAGATACCTATCAGGAAGCATCCCAGAGAGTTTATGACCCATGTGGCGAAGCCGAGGGGTGAGTTCTTTAGCGCAAGTTCTATCAGATAGCGTGCCACTGCCCCTGCGCCTCCGGCTACGGCTACGAGTAGGATTCTTATTGCTATATTCATGGCTTTTATGTAGTAGTGAGGAGTTTCGGAGTGAGTTATTAGTGAGGAGTGAGGAGTTATTAGTGGGGAGTGAGGAGTTAGGAGTTATTAGTGGGGAGTGAGGAGTTAGGAGTTATTAGTGAGGGTGGGGATAGGGAGAGGAGTGAGGAGATGGGAGTGGGGAGATGGTGGAGGAGGATGCTTTATTTAAGGAAAGGCCCGGCGCTCGAGAGCACCGGACCTTTACATAAAATAAGCAAAGTGTTTTATTATTTTATGGAATGTATTTGCGGGGATATGGACTTGCCGGTGAACGGGCTCACTTGGCGAGTCTGGCCTCTTCGCGGCTGATGTAGGCGTCGATGGTGATGCCGTTGCCGAAAGAGAATGTGGGATAAGCCTCCTTAATCTGTTTGTAGCAGTTGAGGGCATCCTGATATTTTTTCTGGGCGTCGAAGATGTTGGCTTTCTTCCAGAGAATCATGGGTGCGATCTGCTGGTTGCCGGAAGCGAGTTTGAGGGCTGCGTCGAAAGCTGCGAGAGCTTCGTCGTATTTTTTCAGGTTTACGTAAGAGTCGCCGAGCAGCACGTCTGCCTGTGCCTGCATTACGTCATCTTTAGTGCTGAATGCCTTGAGGTATTTAGCGGCGTTGTCGTATTTGCCGAGGCGATAATATGCTTCGCCGGCCTGGAGAGCGGCGAGTTTTCCGGCGTCAGAGCTACCGTATTTGTCGGCTACCTTGGCATATTCGGCGGCTGCGATAGAGTCGTTGCCGGCCGCTTTTGTCTCTACCTGGTAGAGGGCGTTCTGCGAGTTTTTGTATGACGGCTGGAGATAACCCCAATACCAAGCGGCGCCACCGGCGGCGAAGATTACGATCAGGGCGATGCACCAGTAGATGATGCGTTTGTTGGTGGCGAGGTGCTGACCTGCCATTGTGAGATGATCGTTGAGGTTGTCGATCGCGTTTTGATCTTGATTGTTTTCGTTAGTTGTCATTGTCGGAGATAACGGTATGAATATCTTTATGATTCATGATTAACGCTGCTGCCGCGGGCACATGGTGCTGTGGCGGCCGAGTGCCGATGACTCTGTGCGCGGGTGTTGACCGCGTAGGCAGAGATGGTGGCGCTCTGAATCGCAAAGTTACGAATAATTTGTGGTATAGGCAATTATTTTAGAGCTTTTTTGAGGGGGCGGCCAAATATTTCGGCTAAATCTTCCTGAATTGGCGAATTGGTGTTAAATTTGCGGCCAGTCCAAATGCCTTCGGCACCGCGCGCCGCTCCTTTGGAGCGACCTGCGCTTTTGGCTGGCACGCGAATTGGTATTATATTTGCATGGATTTTGAATATGCGCAATCAGCAGATACTTGGTACACGTCTTGGTCTTCATCTGACTCAGCAGCAGCTTCGCTTTGTGGAGCTGCTGGAGATGAACGCGCAGGAACTTGATGAGGCTGTAGAACGTGAACTTGCTGATAATCCGGCGCTTGAGGTGCTTGATCCGGAGGCTGAGGCCGATAAGCGGCGTGAGGATGAGACTCCGGTGTATCTGCGTTATGCGCGTCAGAGCGACCCGGATGCGCGTGATGTGGAGTTTGCCCCGCCTGACCAGTCGGAGAGTTTGTATGATCATCTTCGGATGCAGATATCCCAGCGTCATCTTCCGGCAGATGTGGCGGCTCTTGCAGAGTATATCATAGGTAATCTTGATGGTAATGGCTATCTGCGTCGCAGCCCTGCGGGGATGGCTGATGATATAGCCATAGCGCGTGGGGTGGAGGTCGCTCCTCAGCTTATGGATAGGGCTCTGGAGGAGGTGCGCCGTCTTGAGCCCGCCGGCGTGGGGGCTGAGAATCTGCGAGAGTCGCTGTTGCTTCAGCTCAAGCGTCTGCCCGAATCAGAGGCGCGTGATGATGCCCGGCGCATATTGCAGGATTATTTTGATGCTTTCACGATGCGCCACAGTCATCGGATCATCTCCGGTCTGCATCTGTCGCGAGAGCGGCTTGATGCGGCTAATAGTCTGATTCTGACGCTGAATCCTAAACCCGGCGGAGCATACGGTGGCGCTGAGTCTACGGCGGCCGGAGTGATTGTGCCCGATTATATTGTGAGCCGGGAGAGCGGCGAACTCTACATATCGCTCAACAACCGTATTCCGGAGCTTGCAATCGGCGAGAGTTTCCGTGAGGCGATGCGTGGGATAGAGCTGAAGGCAGGGCGCCCGCGCAAGGGGACGGAATTTATCCGCGACCGTTACCGCAGTGCGTCAGATTTCATAAACACACTCCGCCAGCGTCAGCAGACGATGCTCGATGTGATGACAGCCATTGTCAATCATCAGCGTGCATATTTCGAGAGTGGCGACGTGTATGCGCTCAAGCCGATGATGCTCAAGGATATAGAGCGCATCACGGGGTATGATAAATCAGTAATTTCGCGTGCCACCAACAATAAGTATGTGTCGATGCCCTGGGGTGCCGTGATGCCGCTTCGGTCATTCTTCAGCGACACAGTGGGGAGTGTCGAGAAGCGGCCCCCCTCTTCCGATTCAGAGGCAGATGGCGAGAGTGATGGCGGCGAACTTACCAATCGGCAGATAGAGGCGGCGCTATGCGAACTTGTAGCTGCCGAGGACAAGAAACATCCGCTCAGTGATGAGAAATTGCGGTGTGAGCTGCTGGCGCGTGGCTATGAAGTGTCGCGACGCACGGTGGCCAAATATCGCGACCGCGCCGGCATACTTGTAGCGCGTCTGCGCAAGGAGTTTTGAGTCTGCCAGAGGGCATCGGGTGGATGCCGCGGGCGCGCCTGCCGTAAGGCTTTGCGTTAGCATTATGGTTTTAGAGAATAGGCAGTTCGATGCGGAATGTGGTGCCTACGCCCGGTTCGGAACTTTTGACAAAGATGCGTCCGCCGTGGTAATCCTCTATTATTCTTTTCACCAGCGTGAGCCCGAGCCCCCATCCGCGTTTCTTGGTGGTGTAGCCGGGGTTGAACACAGTCTTGAAGTTTTTGCGGGCAATCCCTTTGCCGGAGTCGGTGACTTCGATGAAGGCCATGTTTTTGTCGGCGCCGGTGGTGATGTCGATTCTTCCGTCGCCATCCATGGCATCGACAGCGTTTTTGGTGAGATTCTCCATGACCCATTCGAATAATGGGCGCGATAGGCGCACTCCATGATCATCATCGGTGAGGTGCATGTTGATTGCCACGCGTCCGGAGATGCGGTTTTTCATGTAGTCGAGCGAGTTGGCCACCACATCGTTAAGGTATTCCACATTTAGTTCGGGCGCGGAGCCGATTTTCGAGAACCGGTCGGCAATTACGGAGAGACGCTTCACATCCTTGTCGATTTCGGAGGTGACCTCTTTGTCGGCGCCGGTGAGTTCCAGATACTGGCTCCATGCCATCAGCGAGGAGATGGGGGTGCCGAGCTGGTGGGCCGTCTCCTTTGAGAGTCCTACCCAGACGCGGTCTTGTTCGGCGCGCTTGGTGTAGATAACTGCCAGATAAATGATAAGCACCAGAATTACCATCACAGCCAGCTGCACATATGGATACCAGCTGAGGCGGCGCAGCAGAATGGAGTCTTCGTAGTATATGTATTGGTAGGTATTGTCAAATATGGCCACTTCGATGAAGTGGTCGTTGCGGCGAGCCATCTCATGCAGTGGGGTCTCGCCGCCGGGGGCCTTGAGGCGCTTCAGAAGGTATTGGCGGTTGCGTTCGGAGAGTTGTTCGAATCCGGGTTGAGAGTCGTCTTTGTCTTCGGGGAGTTTGAAATTGCGGTATTCGAGGATATTGAAATCCTCGTCGGCCACGAGCACGGGGATGGAGTTATTCTGCTCGATGATAGAGAGCAGGAATTCGAAGTCGGCATCGGCGTCGGCCTTGGCGAGGCGTTCGGTGGCCTGCGCCCAGATGTTCATTCTCTCGCGTTCTTGCTGCGATAGGGCTTTGACCAGGTTGTTTGAAATCAGCATTACCGCTACTATCGCCACCAATGAGATTGAGAGGAATATGATTTTGCCGGTGCGCTGGTTGTCGTAGATTGATAGTCGCTTCATAACTCTTGTTTTTGGCGGGCTTGCGCTACGCTCCTTTGGGGAGGGCGTTAGAATTCTATCAAGGGGGAGGCGGAGGGGGAGGAGTGGGAGAGGTAGTCGTCGAGGATGAAGGTGGCTACGGCTGAGTCGTCGTGATGGCCTATTATCAGGTCGGCTTTTGCTTTTACTTCGGGGATGGCGTTGCTGACGGCTACGGCCAAGTCGGCTATCTCAAACATCGGGAGGTCGTTGAGGTTGTCGCCGAAGACTACTATGCGGTCGGCTCCGAGTTGGCGGGCCATCCGGCTGACGGCCTGGGCTTTGGAGGCATTTTCGGGGAATGTCTCTATCATTGCTATCTCGGGATAGTTGGCGTCGTTGTAGAACATCGGGTTGACGTGAGGGATGCGCTGCAGGTCGGCATAGGCGGGATGGCTTATGTCGGAGGGTTGCATGGCGAAGAAGAGGATTGCATCGTCGAGATGTTCGGGGATGTCGCTGAAGCCCTCTCTGTCGCAGAGGAAGCGCTTGTAGGGGTTGCGCGCGCGTGCGGCGATGAAGTCGCGCTCGATGTCGGAGAGCGGGCCTTGGTGATAGATTTCGATGAGGTTGTGGCGCAGCGTATAGATGAAGTAGGAGAGTGAGTTGCGGTCGTAGGCATCGCGGATCTCCCTCACGGTGTCGGCCGAGAAGAGGCAAGTGTCGGAGTAGGTGTCAGAGTCGCGGTGCCATAGTGCGGCTCCGGTCATGACTATTGCCGGGAGCTGCAGGTGCAGGTTGCGCAGCAATTTGTATAGAGTGCCGGGGGTGCGGGCCGTGGCGACGGTAAAGAGTGCGCCGCAGTCGATGGCTCTGTTAAGCGCCTCTACTGCAGTGGCAGGCAGCGAGATTGATGAATCGAGCAGCGTGCCATCGAGGTCGCTTACGTATAGTGTCTTCATATGTGGGATTGGAGTAGGGGTGGAGGTCAATCTTTGGTCTTGATCTCCACATATTTCACATCCTCGACCTGATCTTCGACAATGATGCGGGTCGAGTCGGGCTGAGGGTCGATGATTGTCTGGCGGGAATATTCCTTGATTTCGGTATACTCCACATCCACGGCATATTCTTTGGGTATGATGGTGTCGGGGGCCGGTTGGGGCGCCTTCTGCCGTGGCGGACGTGTCCAGAAAGATTTTTTAGCAGAGGCGTTGCGTCGGGCTGCCTCGGCCTGGCGTTCCTGGCGGCGTTGCTCCTTAGCCGAAGGCATGCCCATCTGGGCGCGGAGGATATCTTCAAACTTCTGCTGGGCGCGGCGTTGCAGCCAGGCCTTTATATGATTGCCGAAAATCATCCAAATCAGGATGACGGCGAGAATAATCACGAGAGCTGTCATGCTTGACGGGATATGAAAATCGAAATGAGGTCGAGTAAAAGGTCATTAGTGTCCACTAAAAAATCATAAGAGTGCTTTGAAATTATTGATATTCAAT
>CAJTNN010000041.1 GCA_910577585.1 uncultured Muribaculaceae bacterium
GTTAATCCATTCCATCCGCGCTCGCAACGAGCTGCATAGCAGCGAGTAAGAGAAATCCGCGCCTAAAAATTCATTCCCCATCTTCCAGACGGGAGAACGTGGTTTACGGGAGAACGGGGTGACGGAGAATGGGGTTGACGGAGGCGTAGTTTTGAAGATGGGGAAGGAATTAAGGGCGCGGATCAATTCGCTTGTCGCTGCGCGACTGCGCCGCGGATGGGAAGGATTAACGCGGATCCTTATCGATGTAATGCGGCTGGCTTGCACGCGGGTGGAAACGGATGCATCAAGGCGCTCAGCGCCTTGATGCGCGCGGATTCCGTCCCGGCAATCTCTTCCCCTCCCAATTCAGTCGCCGTGGGTTTGCAATTCAGTCGCCGTGGGTTTGCGACCCACGGCATAATAGATGCGCGCGGATTGCGTCCCGGCAAGCTCTTTGAACTGTTCTGCCAGTTCATGGAACTGGCTAAAATCTAATGCTGCCATAATTCTAAGGTTGAAATTATGACAGCAAAGGTAGATTATGCGACTAAATTTTCCTCGCGGAGTTTGGGCCGTTTACCACTTGGCATACCGTCGATTAGGGCGAGAAGTTTTTTCTTTTGTTCGCGGCGTATGTCGGCGCGGTCGGGTACCTTGATGTCGGCCCTGTAGAAGATCATTCCGAGAACGTATGAGAGGATGAGGAATGAGAGGAAAGCTATAATCCAGAACCAGTCGCCGTCTTTCACCAGAAAACCGAAATTGTTGCCGTGTGAAGAATAGCAGATGATGGGGAATACAATGCAGACGATTATGCAGAACAAGAAAAGTGCACCGGGAATCAGTGCCCCCATAATGTCCACCATTAACTCATGGGCAAGTTTCACGCCATGGAATTCAAAACGTTCATCGTTGTTCTGTGTGTTGCACATATGGTTTAGATTTCAGGATGTTTAAGGTTTGGGAAGAATGAGAGGGGAAGATGGGAGAGTGATAGGAGGGGGACACGTATTCGACGCGCCCCCCACTAATCAAACTTATTTATTAACCAAATTCAGGTCGGAATGCTTCAATGCTTGATCTTGAGGGCGACTTTGTTGCCTTCAGAATCAGCAATGACGATTATATAAATCACGCCGTTGGAGGCACTGATTTTCACAATGTCATCGGAGCCATTGCCTTCCTCACCAAGAAGCATACCTGCTGTGTTATACACATAGATTCGTGAATCTGCTTTCAGGTTGCCGATGATGATGTGGTCACCTTCGAGGGCAACAGAGTATTCACAGCTATCAATTGTAACCTCGTCAACACCGGTGGAGAAGTCGAATGTGATGACACCGGCATACTTGTATGTGACAGCTACGGTAGAGTCATCCTCAATGGCCGGAGTTGTGTACATCTCGTCAACTACCACTACAGGCTCACCGTTGAATGTCACAGACTCGACCTCAAAGCTCTCATTGGGAGTAACCTTGAAAGTTGCAGTCTGGCCGGTGGGCACGATAGTTGTCATAGAGATAGAACCGGGGATAGAGTAAGTCACATCAAACTCAGTGCGCGTACCACCATTAAGGGTAACGGCTACTTCCTGATTGCCGATATGGTTTCCAATAAATGGATTGTCCACAATGAAGCTGTTAGGCTTCATCACCAATTTATAGGTTTTGCCTGCATAGAGTTCCTGATTTACCACTCCAACGAAGTGACGTCCTACATACTGACCGTTGCCAATCTCAGATTCACCGGTCAGAGTCTGACGGGTAATCGGGAATGTTGCAATCTCAGTTTCACCATCTGCTGTTACTTCATAAAGAACACCCTTGTCACCGAGAGTTTTTGAAGATACAGTATTATAGAGAATCTCAGCGTATTCGTAATCAGGACAGTCAATGATGAAATAATCAACAAAGTCCTTGATCTGGTTATCCTTAAGATTTACTGCGGTAAGAGACCAAAGGGGGAGGTCTGACACTGCGGGAGTTGTATAGTGCAACTCAACGCGTTCGCTGATATAGTCTTTCAGATAAGCCTGTGTCATTGAGCCAATCTCGTATGCTTTCACATTCCCTTCGGGGATTACGAAAGTGTAGTCAGTCTCAGGTTCAAATACAGTCTTAGGATTGAAAATAAGACCTTTTGAATCGGAAGTCACCTCTCCTACAATAGTCTCAACAGGTTCGGCTGTGAAATCATTCCCTTTATAGATATATCCGGTGAAATTGGATTCATCAGTCATAGCAACAAATCCATAGTTTTTACCTTCAACCTCCGGGAACTTGAAAGGTACAGTAATTTCGCCCATGACAGTAACACTGCCATTGGAAGGGCGAACACGACCAGTGCCAAATGACTGATAACTTGCTCCATTGATTTCAATATCAATAGCCGAGTTGACAACATCTGGTTCATCAGTTATACACACACAACCTTCGGGTATGTGAATGGTATACTTATGCCCATTATATAGTTTAGTTTCTGGAAAGGTAATAGTTATAAACTTTTCATTGTTATTATTTACAACAATATTTGAAGTTCTTGTAATTTCACTATTATCTTCCAACAAAACAACATTTGAGTCAAAATCGCTCGAAACCGAGATGTTATGATTAAAAGCGACTTCAATTGATGGCAAAGTTTCATATAAAGCTTTGTCAATAATTGAACTTGTCTCAAAGGATAATACCTTCGCAACGTCTGAGCCCCCAATAAACGTTATAGAAAGTGGTGAAGAATAGAAACTATACTTGGTAGCTGTAGTCCATGTAGACTCTCCTTTCTTACCAGCATAAAAATCGTATGTCAGCACAAGAGTATACATTGTACCGGGTTCAACTTGAATGTTGGGAAAAGACAGATGAAAGTCAGCCCCTTCTTGAAAGGAATCTTTATTGGGCTTTATTGTTTCATACATTCTTCCGATGCATTCTCCGTCATCTTTAGAGCCTTTATATAATGCAGCAGACTTCTCGGCCGTCGGACGCGAAGCGACATATGCGCCACTTGAACAGATCCCCCATTCGCCATCACCATATTCTTCAATTATTGAAGATAAATCAAAGTGTAGGATAATGTCATCAAATGAGGAAATTGTTCCATTGTTTTCAGGAGAACTTCCTGTAAACTGTAGGACTGCCGCGTGTCCGTAGACTCCTCCCAATAAAATGCAAAAAAGAAATATAAGTTTTCTCATTTTGATTTTAAGTTAGAAGAGGTTGGAGCGTCCGAGGATACTCATTGCTCCAACCTCAAGTCTATTATTTTACACAGACTTTTTTACCATCTATTACATAGATGCCTGCTGGAAGATTAGAAAGATCTGAAACAGATCCATTGGTCTTAACAATGTTGCCATTGATTGAATAAATGGCAAACGTAGTGTTGCTCTTCAAAATTGTCATTGAATTTCCTGCGGTATTCTGACCCTTTACTTTGCGAGCCACACCTACATCAGTAAGATTATACTCTGCAGCGTACTCAGGCACGATGTTGGCACCGACCTTAATCTTGTTCAGATATACATTGATTGCCACCAAGTTTTCTTGAGTAACATCATCGTTAGGAGTCATGGGGACTGTTACAGCATAGCTACCAGTCCAAAAGTCCCAGTCAAACCACAGTTCATCTGAACTTACAGGAACCCATATCTCTTCACCATCATTCAGTATAAGCTGAACATCTGCACTCGAATTTTCAGTAGCATATACCTCGTCTGAGAAGAGGAAGTTTACAAACCCCCAGCCATCGCTATAGACATCCCATACAGTTGTCGTGGCAGGGTCGGGGTCGAGGCCAATAAACTCAGCTTCTACATCGTAGGATGCCATATAGTTGGCGCTTGCAGTATACGCATAGGAGAATGCGTTTCCTTCATCGTCCACGGCATCTACCATGATTTGTTTGCCTTCCTTGTCGAAGATCTCAGGCAGGTTGACCTCGATGAGGTACTGACCTGCATCGGGAGTACCCCATACAGTGTTGGGAACGGTTACTTCGACAGTTTTTGACGCGGTCACGTCAAGTGTTCCGGGAGTTACGGTGGCGTTGAAGCGAGCGCCTCCTATGAACTCGACAGACTTAACTGTCACCTCCTCATCGAATGTGAAGGTTACTTTGAAGTTGTCACGATCATCAATCGTGCTTCCGGATTCCGGATCGACCGTGTAGGTCGGGGTCGCTGAAGCACAGAACACAGCGGCCATTGCGAACAGCGATGTAAAAATCTTTTTCATTTTGAAAGATTTTAGTTGTGAAAGAATTATGGAATGAATTCCACGTTAGTTGTTTGTTGTTTTCGTTTCATGGTCCGTGTGAGTAGACTGCAAGAGAAGTTCGTGAAACGGGGGCGAAATCCTTTCGGTCATAGTCTTTTTACAAATGCTGTGAGGGGCGGTTGGTGTTGTGATCAGATGTCTGAAAAAGATTTTCCGATTATCATAATCTGGTTTATAAATTGTTTAATTGAAATCATTATTATTTCACCACGACCTTGCGGCCATTGATGATGTATATTCCTGCGGGGAGTTCCGCTGCGGATTTCACATTGATACGTATGCCGTCAACCGAGAATACCTCTGCATTGGCGAAGTCAACCGCGTCAAGGGTGATTTCCTCAACACCGGTAGTAGAGACAGTAACCGAGCGGCTTACATCGCCATACCATCCACGGGAGTTGTAGGAATATCCGGTTACGCAGAAGGTGTTTTCAGGAGCGAGTTCCTGAGTCTGAGTGGAAATATGGTCATCCTCGCCACGATATACTACAGTAGCATTTCCCACTACATCACCCGGCTTGTACTCCACGCCATCCTCCAGTTGACCCATGAAGGATTCACCATTGGAGATGAGTAGGATTGTTCCTGCGGCGTTAGGAGAACGGTCTGCCTCCACTATCACCACATCATCGTTGGGCATCGCCGAAAGGTTTTCGGGATAAGCCATGTCAGGGAGAGTATGGTAAGTGAAGTCGGCCACATTCTCATTATTGTAGAGAGGATTACTGTTGGCAGAGATTGCACGGATGTAATAGTCCGTGTCATAATCCGGAATTGTCACAACATTGTTGGTTGCGCAGACAATATCCTCGTCATTGCCATAGTAAAGCACGATGGCGTTGCCGAGTTTAGTACCTGCGGCATAGGTGGTGCCGTCCACAGGAGTCTCCGAGTTAGAGAATGATTGCTCACTGAAAAGAACAAGAGTGTTCTCAGCATCCTCACCACGCTTGCAGTTGACGGTGATGACAGCACTACGGTCCTCGTCGGCAGTAAGACCAGTGGCTGAGGATGCCGGAGCGGTCGGAGCCTCACCCGTGCGCTCAATCTTTATGTTGCGCAGATAGAGTTTTGTGAACTTCGGAGTCGAGAACTGGAACATGATGCGTCCATTATTGCCGATTACGGGCATATCGACCTCGACAGTCTCGTATGTGGCAGAGCCATCTTCATTTGTTCCCTCTCCGGCCGATGTCATTGTGCCGGAATAAGATGTGATAGTCTTATAGACGTTGCGCTTGCCGTCAAGAATCTTCAGGAAGCCGGTGTCTCCGAATGAGCCGGGATCGCTACCCTGTGGGATAGCAACACTACTATCACTTGTTTCAGCAGCATCTCGTGCCGTCTCCATTGCAAACTCAAATGTGAGTTTAACAGAACTGTCGAGGTTTATCAGGGGAGTGGCGAGGTAAATCACATTATCTTCACTTGATACAGCATATATAGCGGCATCTCCTTTGTACGCACGTCTCCACGGGATGAACTGATTCTCGCTTGCAGCCCAGAACATAAGCTGTTCGCCGTAAGGATAATTCTCCAGACCCGGTTCAAAGGGGAGCGAAACATTTGGAAGCGCGGCTGCATCACGGGCAGTTGCAGAAATCACCTCACCGTTGAGAGTCCATGCACGGAGGAAGGTCAGTTCATTCTCATTGCAGTCCAGTGAGAATGTGCCGGGTTCTCCGACATAAACCACCTTGCCTCCGCCGGGGAGCATGTCGCCTACCTTAACATCATGTGCCGGAACACCGAACACACCGGTGTAACCCTGCTGATAACCGGGATTAACCTCAGTTGTAGCGGCCACTATAACGGGGAAATCAGCACTGACGGTAACATCCACACTCTTTGCTCCGGTTGCTTCTGTATTAAGAACAGTGGGGGCTGCCTGAGTGGTAGCGAACACCTTGTCGGCTGTATTGGTGCGGTTGTAAGCCGGATAGCCGTTTACGCTCAGAGCCTTCACATAGTATGTTGTGCCATCAACGATATTGTCAATTGAAACGGAAATTCTGGATGCGTTGCCATAATAGAGGGCTTTCGCATTGCCGAAGGTTGTAGGCAAAACCTGTAATCCATTGGTCTCGCGGTATGCGGCACGGAACGTCTCACCGTCAATGGGGAGGTCAGCATCAGTGAAAGGTGTCTCGGAAACAAGGATGACAGTAGCATCAGCACCCTCGGCACGGGCGCAATTTATATTTAAAGCACGTCCTGATTGCTCTACCATCAGATTTGACGGTGCTTTGGCCGGAGCTGTGGCTTCTGTTTCAGGGGTAAAGATGATCACGGGAGAATAATCTTTGTCGTAATCATTCTCATCCCAATGGATATATGAATCAGACTCAAGCATGTCAGCCTTCAGTTTGGGAGAGATGCTGAGAGGCTTATCAAGACCGGTCGCGGTCAGCTGCATCGCGTCATCGCCATCCCATCCTGAAAGACCGGTGTCAAAACCATTGCCACTCTGATATGCGGTCTCCAATTCCTTGAAAACCATCTCCACTTTACCGTCAGCCTCATAAAGACGGATCTGAAGGGAGTATTTGCCTTTGGATGAGCCACTCTCATTCAGTATGGCCCGCTTGAACTGCACTGTTAGTATGCGGTTTCCAACTTCACCTGATGTTTTGTAACTGATGCCATCTGCTTTTGCCACACCCCCTTTTATAGGAGACATGCCGAGACGGAAAGCATCACCGCCATAGTTTACAATATCCTTACCGAGATAAATATTTCCTGTTGAAGATACCGCGAACTGATTGACTGAACGACCTCCGAATCTGAAATCAAAACCTATAGGAAACCCCTCGCCACTATAGTTGTTGGGAGTCTCCACATTATTGGGGAAAAGTACGGTAGTACCCTCACCCCAAGCACAGGGGATGACGGTTCCGTCGGAAAATTCGGTATAAGGAGTTCCCCCTGTCGTTGTCACTTTGTATTGGGGAATATTCCCGGCAAAGGCAAGTGAGGATACTCCGAGCGCGAGTGCGACAAGCGTATGCTTCGCGCAGGGGTAGAAATTTGTCATATAAAAGTATTATGATTCTGTAATAGATGTGTCAGAATGGGATAATGCACCTGAAATCCGCATAAATATACGGTTGAAACTTAAAACTGAGAAAGCTTATTTGCGCGAAATATCAGGGAAGTGGAATATAGTGAGGATAAGAGTAATATCTCAAAGTACCGGTATCTTGTTTTTAGTCGCGTCCGGTTACGACTGACGCTTTATGACCCATGGTCGAAGGCTGCGAAGATTCCACCTTCGCAAGCGTTGAATATTGAGTCGGTCGTTGAATACGAAATCAGTATTTGACGTATCGTGAATATGACGTATATATGTGGACAGTGGGATGAATTGTGAAGCAGAAGACTGAGAGAGTCGGTCAGCGAGAATGTCAATCCCGTGGCTAACAGGGACAATCGAGCAGAAGACGTACGTCTTCTGCTCAGAAGCATGCTTCTGAGCAGAAACAAAATATCCGTTAGCCTTCTTGTTCATTATTAGCGTTTAGATTTATGATATAACCGTCGTCTGTTAGTTTGTGACTATCGACTGCGCGGTAGATATGCCGCAAAATTAGAGTAAAAAATTATAACCTCCAAATTTTTGGCGAAAAATTTTTCAAGAAATTTGAAATATACGTAAAAACGGGGTGTCGAATGAATAAAATCCATGTATTATTCATTCGACACCCCTAATATTTAAGTAGTTGCTAAGAATTAAACATCATATGTGTTCTTTTTCAAAGAATGATTTGAACACTAATTTCACTTTCTCTCCGGTGCTTTTTGCCGTCTTCGTCAGTCGCTTAGCTCGCTAAGCTCCTTCCTCCGCCGACAAAAATCACTCGGAGATAAAGCAAAATTAGTTGTTCATTAATTCTTAGCAACTACTTAGAAAAAAAGTCAGATTCTTGGTAGAATGTTGCACTCCTCCAGTCGTTGTCTTACCGCCTCCACCGCTTTCGGGCTATAGGAATTGCCCGGAATTGCCGGCGGCGCGAAAATCTTGCCGAAGAGATGGTTGATGAGGTATTTATAAAGCGGCTTGTCAGACCAGAAACCATAGTAGACATTCTCCACCACGGCCCCTGAGAGAGATTTGGGGTAGTAGCTGGTCTGTCCAAACTCGATAATGCGTTTACCACGCTTTTCGGCCTCACGCGTGATACGGAAAATGTTGGCGAGATACAACACGCGTGTGTCATCCTCCTTATAAGAGATGCCGAGATATAGAGGAACGACACGCTCCTCATCCTCCAGCACGAGTGTCATCAGCCGAGGCTCTCCCGTAACCTTGTCGCTTGCGACAAGGAGGAATGAATCCTCACCGTATAGAGTGTTGATTTCGCTGAAGAACTTCTCATTCAGGAATTCAAACTTGTTGGCAGCCTTCTCCAGCACATTGCGGTAGCGAATGAAGAAGTCATGGTTGATTTTCGCAAAATCGGATACAATCTCCCAACGGAACGACTCATCGAACTTCTTCTCTATATTGCGGACCCTCTGTTTGCTCTTTGTCTTAAGAGCCGATGGATAAGGGAAATCATCAAGAATCGGTATGAGTGATGTGGGGAAAGATACGATATAGGTGAAATCGTCAGGGAGAATATCGCGAACCTTTTCAATTGAATTCTCACGGGCATCCTTCACGAAAATGAATTTTGAGCGAGTCTTGGCATACATACCTTTCAGCTCATGCTCAATGACTTTTCTGACCTCACTTTTCTCATCATCCGTCAATCCATCGGCAATGTCAATAAATGGTTCACAGCTTGCCGCATAGGTACCTGTCATGAACGATTTGATTCTCAACAGACCGGGAATGAGCTTGCGCACCGATTTGAAGAATTTGGAAGGGCCCTTTGCCGACACGAGGTTTATCAGGTCGATGTCATAGGTGAAGCAGGGGACAATGGACACAATCCGTTCGCCGAGACTGACCAGAAGATAATGCACGGTGACATCCTCGATACCTGCATTTTCGACAGCTAATAGAAATTCCTTGCGCTTGATGACATTCCCTCCGAAGAGTGCATCCCAGGCATCGGAGGGTATCTCTGAAACAGAGTTTACCCAGCGACTCCGGACATTATGAGATGAAGTGTGGCAATCCATATTTCTCAAACAGTTTGATGATGAGTTGGACGAGAGAGTCCATATCCTCTTTTGTGTGACTTGCCATGACGCTTATGCGGAAGCGGGTGAGTTTCGGCGGAACTGCCGGAGCATAGATACCGCTGATGACATATCCGGCATCGAAGGCATCCTGCACCATAGCTGTCAATATTCCGGGGTCTCCTACTAAAAGAGGGATGATGGGAGTGCGGGTGTTCATTACGTTGAATCCCTCCTTACGGAGTCGGTCGGCGAGATAGGTCGCGTTTGCGTTAAGTCGCTCCACCACATCAGTGGTTTCAATCTCATCAAGCACCGTCTTTGCAGCTGCGCATACACCTTGTGGCAGAGAGGTCGAGAACATATTGCTACGCGCATAGATACGGAGATAGTCGATAATCTCCTTTGACGCGCTAACGTATCCGCCGAGTGTGCCGAGTGCCTTGCTGAGTGTACCTGTAACAATAATGTTCTCCCTGTCAGTTATTCCATAGTGAGAGAGGGTGCCTGCACCATTTTTGCCAATGACACCTATGGAGTGTGCGTCATCAATAAGAAGGATCGCACCATACTGTTTGGCCAGACGAAGAATCTCAGGAATGTTTGCTATGTCACCATCCATACTGAAGATACCGTCTGTGGCGACAATCATCTTATCCTTGTATTCCTCTGCATTTTCACGGAGCACCTTTTCGAGAGATGCCATATCGTTATGGTTGAAACGCACCATCTTCGCACCCGAGAGAGCCGTCGCATCGAGCAGACTTGCATGGTTCAGTTTGTCATGGATGATAAGGTTGTTGGAACGCAGCAACCCGGTCACCACTCCGAGATTGGCAGTGTATCCGGATGAGAAGAGCATCGTGTCGCCGAAGCCCGTCACATCCGAAAGTTTTCGTTCAAGAGCATTCTGGAAAGAGGTTGTGCCTGAAAGAAGGGGCACGCCGCCCGAGCCTATACCGTAAGTGCGCACCACATCGGCATTCACCTCCTTGGCGCGATCCATATTCGATGCCCCCAAATAACTGTTTGAACCGAACATCACCTTCACTTCCTCCTTCCCGGTATATCGGTTACGCACTTTAACTACCCTGTCGCAAGGAGTGGTCAGTTCAGGCTTGAGGTAGACGTTAAGTCCCGCTTGCTCATGAAGCGCAAGTTC
Source organism: uncultured Muribaculaceae bacterium (assembly GCA_910577585.1). GTDB lineage: Bacteria > Bacteroidota > Bacteroidia > Bacteroidales > Muribaculaceae > Lepagella. Next base: position 10,546 of record CAJTNN010000041.1, read on the forward strand.
ATTATGGAAATCTTTAACTTTTCCCAGAATGGAACCATCGGAACTTTTTCGGTTCTTGGTTAAATCGGCTATGTAATTCATATCATAGTGGAGTTAAGAAATGCAAGCATCGTGGTTATAGATCGCTTGGTCGAACAAAATTAGTCAAAAAAATTTGTAATTGCACCAAACTAAACCTAACGAAGTTGTTTAAACTTTCTACGAGAAATATAAAATTAAGGATTTATTTTTCTTCAAGTGTAATCTTAATGAATAAGTAGTTGCTAAGAATTAAACATCATGTGAGATTCTTTTTCAAAGAATTATTTGTTCATTAATTCTTCGAAAGTACTTATTTTTGGAATCTTTCAACTCCTGCATTTCTCGCTATTCGAGAGCCGAACTATGCTTAAAATCTTAATAACCCCAACTCGAAAAAGTTTAAACAACTTAATTGCCATCATGAACAAAATGGCTAATTTTGTAAATGGTTGCTCAGTATATACCATTTATTTAGATTGACTAGCTACTTAGCACCTATTATAGACGCATAAATGAATTCCAAGAGCCAAAAACAACATGAGTGAGAGTGGAGAACGATCCAAAGAGCGATTACTGCATGAGGCGTTGATGCGCTTCACGCGCCAACCGTATGCGGACGTGACATTGAGAGAGATAGAGAAGGCTACCGGCCTCAGCAGAGGAACTGTAATGTACCATATCAACAATAAAGAGAATCTTTTCCGCGAGACTGTCGAGATGTTTGTGTTCAGACAGAATACCCTCACATCGCTTGCTGAGGACCCGAACCGGTCGTTGAAGGATACAATCAGCGAGTTCATCCGGATACTGGGGACGGAGCAGCGGCGATGGAAAAGGAACGGCATCCGCAACATCAACTTCGCGTTGGTCAATATCCAGATGTCGTGCTACAACATCATCAAGGATTCACTTAAGCATGCAGGGGAGTGGTATGAATCGGAGTGTGCGATTTGGAAAGGGGTAATAGAGCGGGCCATAGCGTCGGGCGAAATCAGGGAGGTGGATGCTGACCTGTTGGCGCACACTCTTGAGAATACATACTTCGGTGCGGCTTATGCCGGAATGGCATCTCCTGACGGATATGACCTTAATGTAGTTGAGCAGCAACTTATGCTCATATACGACGGATGGAAGAAATGATGCCTGGCCCCACTGGCTTAACGGCCTCACCTGCTTAACGGTAGCACATATTTACGGTAGCACGTGTTTTTACGGGAGTACGGTGGTTGACGGGAGAACGGTGGTTGGCGGGAGAAAGGGTTGACGGAGGCGTAGTTTTGAAGATGGGGAAGGAGTTTAAGGGCGCGGATTTTTTCGCTTGTCGCTGCGCGACAGCGCCGCGGATGGGAAGGATTAACGCGGATCCTTATCGGTGTAATGCTGGCTGGCTTGCACGCGGGTGGGGCCGGATGCATCAAGGCGCTCAGCGCCTTGATGCACGCGGATGGCGTCCCGGCAATCTCTTCCCCTTGCAATTCAGTCGCCATGCGTTTGCAATTCAGTCGCCATGGGTTTGCAATTTAGTCGCCGTGGGTTTGCAATTTAGTCGCCGTGCGTTTGCAACCCACGGCATAATAGACTGCTGACAATAAGACTTTGGGTGCATAATCGGGCGACCCTTGCTGCAAGGTCGGGGCGTGGGCGCCCCTCCTCCCAGAAGGCTGACGCCGCACAGGTCCCCCCCTCACCACCGTTCTCCCGTAAGGCCCCGTACTCCCGTAAATAAACGTACTCCCGTAAAAAATCCATTCTCCCGTAAAGATCCGTTCTCCCATAGGCCAACGTTCTCTCGTTATCAGGGGAGTTGTCACTGGGGATCGAGCAGCATCCGGCACCATCCGCGTTGCCACAAGGCGCATAGCGCCGATGTGCCTGCGACCCATCAAAAAAATGTGAAAACGAGATCCGCGTTAATCCATTCCATCCGCGCTCGCAACGAGCTGCATAGCAGCGAGTAAGAGAAAATCTGCGCCTAAAAAATTCATTCCCTATCTTCCAGACGGGAGAACGAGTTGAGGGGAGAATAAGTCCCAGTGGTCTAAGGTCTGCAACATGTGGAATAATTAACCTCTGAAAATCATTCTCAAATTTGTTGACATGGCTCTATTTAATTTGGAGTGGGAAAATCCTTAATCATTTTCTTGATTTCTTTCTCGTATTCAGCCACTCCAATTGGACGCTCTATCCCTTCAAACGACCATTCTACAATGGTATCATCCTTTGACTTGCATATAAGCAATCCAATTGTCTGATTATCTTCAGGACCTCGCATCAGATGATCAACTGCTGACACATAGAAATTCAATTGTCCTACATGATCAGGAATGAATGGAACAATCTTTAATTCGCATACTACATATCTATGACTGGGAATGTGGTAAAAAATCAAGTCGGGATAATACGTCTGACCGTTAGGCATTGATATTTGCATCTGTCTGCCTACAAATGAAAATCCTTTGCCGAGTTCCAAAAGGAAGTCTGTGATATGTTTGATTAAGGCATCCTCAAATTCTCTTTCCGTATAATTCACCGGCATTTGCAAAAACTCCATATTATATGGGCTCTTTAGCATTTGGCTGGCTAAAGATACTTCTCCCTTGGGTAGGCTCCTTTCAAAATTAGTCAGAGCCTTCCCAGAGCTTTCGTAATACCCCTCTGAGAAATAATATTCCAATTCTTTTCTGCTCCAACCGTGTTCACATACTTGCGCTATATAGAACAGAGCCTCTTGTAAGGTTTCCGCTTTTGATGTTATGAAGACGTGCTGGCCCCATGGAACATTTGCAAAGAAGTATGGCATGCTTAAGATTCCGTTAGATATCTGGTCTCCAAAAAAGTCAACAACCTGTTGACTTTTTACAACCCATTGAAAATAAGTCTTGTACCACCGGCGAGCCGCCTTTATATTACTCAGTGACAATCCACTGTCGCCGGGAAATTCGGATTGCAGATCAAGAGTAACATTTTTCAATAACCCATCACCATATTTGGCCGACTTAGACATCTCACAAATATCACGTCCTAATTCCCAATAGAAATTAAGCATCTCCCCATTTATTCTTACAGCAGCACGGATTTGTGCCTTGCGATACCGTTTCTTCAAATCGGATAGCCAATTCTTGTATTCGGCAGTCATTGATGTTGGTTCTCTATTAACAAACATCGGTGTCTTGTTTTCAGAGGTACTCATAAATAATGTATAAATAGTATGTAAAGTTAGTGATTTTATTCTAAATAGGGAAATATTTACAGTAAAACAAGTAGTTCTTGAATACTCTAAGATTTCCAATCGCAAAAGGGATTGCAGATACACATCTGATTCTAGAGATACTGTTCCAGAAGTACATTAATGGAGCACGGGCTTGACGGGAGCACTGAGTTTACGGGAGCACGGGGTTTACGGGAGAATGGGTTGAGGGTTGAACCTGGTTTACGGGAGTACGGGGTAAACGGGAGAACGGGGTTGACGGAGGCGTAGTTTTGAAGATGGGGAAGGAGTTTAAGGGCGCGGATTTTTTCGCTTGTCGCTGCGCGACAGCGCCGCGGATGGAATGGATTAACGCGGATCCTTATCTGTGCTGGCTGCTTGCACGCGGGTGGGGCCGGATGCATCAAGGCGCTGAGCGCCTTGATGCACGCGGATGGCGTCCCGGCAAGCTCTTCCACTGCCAATTCAGTCGCCATGCGTTTGCAATTCAGTCGCCATGGGTTTGCAATTCAGTCGCCGTGGGTTTGCAATTCAGTCGCCGTGGGTTTGCAACCCACGGCATAATAGGCTGCTGACAATAGGACTTTGGGTGCATAATCGGGCTACCCTTGCTGCAAGGTCGGGGCGTGGGCGCCCCTCCTCCCAGAAGGCTGACGCCGCACAGGTCCCCCCCTCACCACCGTTCTCCCGTAAGGCCCCGTACTCCCGTAAATAAACGTACTCCCGTAAAAAATCCATTCTCCCGTAAAGATCCGTTCTCCCATAGGCCAACGTTCTCTCGTTATCAGGGGAGTTGTCACTGGGGATCGAGCAGCATCCGGCACCATCCGCGTTGCCACAAGGCGCATAGCGCCGATGTGCCTGCGACC
>CAJTNN010000042.1 GCA_910577585.1 uncultured Muribaculaceae bacterium
CAGCGAGTAAGAGAATGATCCGCGCCTAAAAAAATTCCTTCCCCATCTTCCTAACCAAGTCAGCCAAAGTTGAATCCTTAACTAAACGAGGGCGCCTCTCCTCCCAGGGGCATACGGCGACCACACTGCCCGATCTGTATTACTCACTCACCCTTCCGGGGACTTCTGTTCTACTTGTCGGACTTGTCTGACAAGTAAGACGGGTCTGACTTGTCCTACCCGTGAAATAATGCCGATTATCTGCAATTTCAGAAGGCAGGCTGACATACTTTTTCACTAATTTATTAAAAATTGGTTAAATTTTAATATCTTTTAACAATGTTGTGCAACACACTCTGAACAATTACCGCTATCTTTGCGTCTTTAAAATATAAAATTGCCCTGCAAGAACTAAATTAGCTGACAAAATTCAACTATCTATTAACCAAAAGCAAACTTTTTCCCGCAGATTCCACACTGCATCCAACTACAGGTTCATTTAGTTTTTAAGGAATTTTAGACAACAATAGTTAAAACAGTGCTTAACATTTAAAGGTAAAAGTATGAAAAGATTGTTTCTGTTAATGGCCGCTATCATGTGCATAGCATCCGGGCTCTACGCCCAGGGGCGCACTGTACAGGGCGTGGTCATCTCATCGGCCGACGACCAGCCGGTCATCGGTGCCACGGTGACTGTGGCCGGCACGCAGCTCGGCACCTCCACTGACGTCGACGGACGTTTCTCTATCCCTGATGTTCCCGCCACCGCCAAGTCAATCAAGGTCAGCTACGTCGGTATGTCGCCGGCTCAGGTACCCATCAGCTCCGGCGAAATGAAGATTACCCTTAACGAAACATCTGAAAACCTCGATGAGGTGGTGGTGACGGCTCTGGGTATCTCGCGCAATGAGAAGACTCTCGGTTACGCCGCCACGCAGGTGAATGGCGCCGACATCGAGAATGCCCGCACCAATAATGTCATGGAGGCCCTGCAGGGCAAGGTGGCAGGCCTCTCGATCCAGACCACTTCATCCGACCCGGGCTCTGCCAACAACGTATCTATCCGTGGTCTGGGTTCTATCAATGGTTCTAACCAGCCGCTGTATGTGGTGGACGGTGTGCCCTTGCAGAACAACTCTTTCTCCACATCCGACATGGGCCACGCAGTGGCCGGTGGCGGCGTCAACAACATTTCGCCAGATGATATCGCCAGCCTGACAGTACTCAAGGGTGCGGCGGCTACCGCCCTCTACGGCAGCCGCGCGGCTAATGGTGTGATCATCATCACCACCAAGAGCGGCAAAGGCAAGGATGGCAAAAACTTCAGCGTCACCTACAGCGGCACAGTCGAGGCCTCATCAGTAAGCCTCCTGCCCGAGATGCAGAACAAATGGGGACAGGGCTGGAACGGCGCCCAGACTTACATCGAGAACGGCTCATGGGGCCCGGCACTCGACGGAAGCCAGCAGGTATACGGTCCGATATGGAACAACTCGCAGCTCCTGCACACCTACGACGCCAAGAAGCACAACGTGCGCGACTTCTTCGACACCGGATGGTCGCAGACCCACAACGTGTCGGTCAGCGGCATAAGCAACGATGAGAAGATGACCTACTACACCTCATACTCATACACCGGCACCAACGGCATCATCCCCACCGATGCCGACTCATATAAGCGCAACACAATCGCCTTCCGCGGCTCTTACCAGCCTGTGAAGTGGCTCAAATTCTCGACTTCGATGAACTTCGCCACTTGGCAGACCAAGACCGTGGCCTCCTACCAGGGCACATCCGTAATCGACGGCGTGCTCGAGATGCCGCGCGATGTGTCGATCGTCGACATGAAAGACCTCAGCAGCGCATTCAACACCCCCGAGGCTTACTTCACCCCCTACGGCATCACCAATCCCTATTGGGCTGTGGCCAACAATGAGAATATCATGAAGGGTAAGCAGACTTTCGGCAAACTCCAGATGGATATCTTCCCGATCGACTATCTTACCCTCACCTACCGCTTCGGCTTCGACTACTCTGACTACGACATGAAGATCGGCACTCCGCAAATCGATGTCGACGACGCACTGATCAACAACGACTACGGCTATGCCCCCAGCAACATGAACCAGGCCGGCACCGTAGAGGCCTACTACCGCCGCCAGTATGAACTCAACCACGACTTCCTTGCCAACTACGCGCGCCAGTTTCTCGACAGTCGTCTTGACCTGAGCGCCACCGTGGGCTTCACCCTTAATGAGCGCGGCTACAACTACCTCAACGGCAAGTCGTCGGACCTGGCCGTCAACACCGGTTTCTGGATGCTCAACAACGGCGCAAGCTGGGAGACCCTGCAGGAGTATCAGTACAAGCGCCGCCTGGCCGGTCTCTTCGGCGATGTCACTATCGGCTGGGATAACTTCGTATATCTCGACATCACAGCCCGCAACGACTGGTCGTCGACTCTGCCCAAGGGTAACAATTCATTCTTCTATCCGGGTGTGACTCTGAGCGGCATCTTCTCGCGCTTCATCCCGGAGAACAAGTACTTCACATTCGGCAAGGTGCGTCTGGCTTACGGTAAGACCGGTAATGACGCCGACCCCTACTACACGGCCATCAACTATATCCAGGCCTACACCAACGGCACGTATGGCACCGACATCATCAAGTTCCCCTTCTATAACCTCAACTCCTTCATGGCCTCGTCCACAGCAGGCTCCAATACGCTGCGCCCGGAGATGACCTCAGAGTTTGAGGTGGGTGCCGACCTGAGATTCTTCGGCGGACGCCTCAATATCGACGCCTCTTACTACAACCGCGTCACCAACGACCAGATCTTCACCCTCCCCGTCGACCCCTCCACAGGCTTCAGCTATCAGGTGGTCAACTTCGGTAAGGTGCGCAATCGCGGTGTCGAACTCATGGTCAACACCATCCCCGTGCAGACCCCCGTCTTCACCTGGGAACTCGGTTTCAACTTCGCCAAAAACTACAATAAGGTGCTCTCGCTGCCTGAAAGCCTCGATGGCGGAAAGGTGTCGATCTATAACTTCTCGGCCGGCAACGACGCTGTATACATGTATGCCGAAGAGGGTATGCCGCTCGGCACATTCTACACCTATCTCCCCCAGACTGTCACCGACAAGGATTCCCCCTATTATGGCGCGCCAATAGTAGACTCTTCGGGTCAGCCTGTGCTGGGCGACCAGATCGAATACACCGGCTGGAACATGAATCATCTCTGGACCGGAGGCGTCACCACCTCTCTTTCTGCATATGGCGTGACGCTGAGCGCGGCACTCGACATCCGCTACGGCGGCAAGATGTTCTCGCGCACGAAGAATCTGATGCAGTTCACCGGCAACGGCACTGTGACCGAAGAGAATGAGCGCCGCCCATTCATCATCCCCAATTCGGTGGTGGATAACGGCGACGGCACCTACAGCCCCAACAACACACCCATCTATCTGGCCAACGGCAGCTATCAGGATTACTTCAACTCCTACGGCTGGGGCAACGGCGGATGCGCCTACCTCCTTGACCGCTCTTACTGCAAGCTGCGCAATATCTCGCTGAGCTGGAATCTGCCCCGCAAGTGGGTGTCGAAGCTCTTCCTCAATGAGATCGTGCTCACGGCCTACTGCAACAATGTGTTTACATGGACTGCCAAGGATAACCGCTACGTAGACCCCGAGACCACCACCGTCACCGATGCCGGCGACCTGGCCTACGGATTCGGCGAGCTCTACTCCAACCCCTCATGCCGCACATTCGGCTTCAATCTCAAAGTTACTTTCTGAGCCTTGCGCATACACAGATACTATCACATGCGTATCGCTTAAAGAAGAATTTCAACCCCGCGTGATGGCCTGCGGCCCGAAAGTCCCGGTCCTCACCCCTCTAACGACGAATCAGCAATGAAAAAGATATTCCTTACGGCAGCTATCGCCGCCACAATGGCCCTCGGGGCGTGCGACAAATATCTCGACATCAACGAGAGTCCGAACTCCCCTTCGGAGAGCAACCTCAACGCCGACCTCATCTTCCCGGGCGCGGAGATGGCATTCGCCAACACCTACGGCGACTATCTGCGCATCACCGGCGGATACATGTCGGAGCATTATTCGCAAATGTTCGGCACAAGCAACTATATCGACTACAGCCGCTTCATTCAGAGCTCGGTGCGCTCAAGCAGCGACTACACAAATCTCTGCGTGCGCTCGCTGCAGAACCTCAACACGGTGATCGCCATGGCGCGCGAATCGGAGAGCTATGGCACTGAGCTGGCCGCCACGGTAATACGCGTAGCCTGCTACCAGACGTTTGTGGATTGCTACGGTGCAATCCCCTACAGCGAGGCTCTCGACACGGAGAATATCACCCCGAAGTATGACGACGGCCAGGATGTATACGACGGCCTTGTCAATGAACTCGATGAGGCCATGGCCAAGGTCAACGGCAATGAGCCGGTGTGCACCAACATTCTCCTGCAGGGTGCCAACGCCTCTGAATGGGTGAAGCTGGCCAACGCTCTCAAACTGCGCCTGCTGATGCGCGAGTGCGGAGTCAAGGATGTCAAGGCTCAGCTCAAGGCGCTAGTGGATGCCAACAACTTCCCCACCGCCGATGTGGCCTGGAGCGGCTGCTGGCAGAACCAGACCGGTCAGGCCAACCCCTTCTATCAGGAGGAATTCGCCACCTATTTCGGTTCGACCCAGCAGAATGTGGTGCTCAATCTGGCGCTGCTGGCTACGATGAATGATGCCGACGACGCCCGACTCCAGGCCTTCTTCGACCCCAATACCGACAAGGGTGAATACACGGGTGCAATCTCAGGCACATTCTTCTCTACATCGGCCGACCTTAAAGCCGGCTACTGGTGCCGCCCGAAAATGGCATATAATTCGCCGGTATACTTCATCAGCCTCTTCGAGACTGAATTCTTCCTGGCTGAGTATGAGGCGCGCTACGGCAGCGCATCGGCGGCCGAGGCCCACTACAAGGCTGCCATCGAGGCTTCGTTTGCCTCGGCTGGTGTCAGCGGCGCCGAGCGTGTGCTCAACGCCTATCCCTGGAATCAGGCTGAGTGGCAGAAGTGCATCGGCATCCAGAAGTGGGTGGCCCTTTCGGGCACGAATAACTTCGAGGCCTGGTGTGAGCTGCGACGCCTGAAGTATCCGGCCTTCGGCAGTGTCACCGGCACTCAGCTCTATGACGATGTCACCGGCAGCTACAACCCGGCCCTGCTCGTGCCCGGCACTCTCTATACGCCGATCCTCGTCAACACCTCGCTCGGTGCCGGAAAGGTGCTGCAGCGCTGGCCCTATCCCGAATCATCAGCCAACCGCAACAACAAGACTCCCCAGTATGAGGGTGACGCGACTCCGGTGTTCTGGGCTAAATGACCTGCACTACTTCCTCATTTAATTCTTTAAACCGTTACGACTATGAAAATATATAACGCGACTCTCTTTGCAGCGCTTTCGCTGGCCACCCTTCTGGGGGCCTGCAGCAAGGACACCGAGGGACTGACACGCATCACATATTATCCTGTAATCGAACTCGAGGGGTCGGCCTACGAGATGGCCGATGCCGGCCAACCCTTCAAGGACCCGGGCTTCAAGGCCTCGCTCGATGGCGAGGATATCACCGACAAGGTGAGCGTGAAGACGTCAATGGATATGGAGAATCCCGCTCCGGGCTACTATACCGTCACTTACTCAGCCACCAACGCCGATGGTTTCTCGACCTCGGCAGTGCGCCATGTGCTCGTGGCCGATGCCGACGATGCAGCTTCGGGATATTATACTACCGATCCTGAAAGCTACCGCGATTATTCGGGCATAACCTATTATGGCGCGAGCTACAGCATCGTGGTCTACGGCAACGGCGATGGCACTTACGCTGTCTCTGACCTGCTCGGGGGCTGGTATGCTCAGCGCGCCGGATATGGCGACACTTACGCCATGACGGGCGAGGTCGAGATCGATGCCGACGGCAATATCTCGCTCATCGACAGCTATCTCGAAGGCTGGGGCGACTCGCTGACCTCACTCACCGACGGCAAATTCGATGCCGACACCGGCGTGATGAGCTGGGATGTGGAATACACCGAATATCCCTTCATCTTCCATGTCATAATGCAGAAGGACTGACTGCACCCTCTTCATGGTATCCGTAGCAATCAGCCATCAGCCCCTTGCGGCGCGAGATACTGACGCTCTGTGACAGATACCTCACCTATTCACATCTAATAATTCGAATGAATATGAAAAAGATAATGCGTTTCACCCTCATGCTCGCGGCGGCGCTGCTGCTCGGCGCCTGCAGCAAGGAGGAGATTCCGATGACAAATACAGTGGCTTTGGCCGGAGAATGGATGATGACAGTCGACATCGTGGATGGCGATGAAGTGCTGGAGGACCCCTACGGTCTGGGGCAGATGCTCTTTATCACCTATAACGTGAATGACGACTCGGCCAAGGAGATGTGGCTCGACGACCTGGGCAATTTCTGGGGCACCCGCGTGGTAATCCCCTGCTCGGTAGAGTCGATGACCTTCGGCAGCTCGACACCGGTGGACAACGTGGACTATGACCCCATCAAAGTGACAGTGACCAACGGCAAGATCACTCCCGGCGGCACAACCAGTCCCTCCGGCATGCCGGCCGACGCCATAGAGTGCTACATCGAATACGAAGATGACCCCGGCACCATCTACTACATCCACGGCTACCGCCGCACAGGCTTCGTAGCCGACGAGTAACCCGCCCCTTCCCCCACACATATACCTCCAGACCCGGAGCCCGGCGCCTACCCCGTAGGCCCGGCCCCGGGCCTCTCTTTTTATACATGATAATTGACGAAATAAAGTGGGGGAATTGCTGTAAACGAAATGCCCTGCCGGGGCCACACGTTTGCGGGGGTGGCGGGCAGGGCAAAAAAAAGATTAATTGTCTCGCGACAACTAATCCTCTAACCTTAAATCTAATACCCTGAAAAACACGTGCAAAGGTAATAACTTTTTTGAGTTTGTGCAAATTTTCAGCCAACAAAATGCATTAATTAATAGCACTTTAACTCTTTACAAGCTATTTTTGGGATTCCAATTTGCAATGTTAAAATTCGTGAATATGAGTTTGCGGGGCGCCTCGGACGTCAATTATGGCAGGACGGCGGCTATCGGCATGGCTTTGGCTATCTCTTTATCTTACAATTTGATAAAATGAATTTCAGCGCCCGCAAATGCCGATTTTTTTTCGGGAGAACATGTTTTTTACGGGAGAACGGTTGCTGACGGGAGTACGGTTGCTGACGGGAGTACGTGGGGACGGGAGTACGTGGGGCGTGTACGGCGTCAGCCTCTGAATATGGCTTCGTTTTTAAGATGGGGAATGAATTTAAGGGCGCGGATTTTTTCGCTTGTCGCTACGCGACTGCGCCGCGGATGGAATGGATTAACGCGGATCCTATTTGGGTAATGCGCTGGGGTTGCACGCGGGTCGGGACGGATGCATCTCGGCGCTATGCGCCTTGATGCGCGCGGATGGCTGCGCATTCCCCATTGATACGGGGCTTACGGGAGTACGGCTGGCTTACGGGAGTACGTGGACTTACGGGAGTACGGTGGGCTTACGGGAGTACGTAATAAGCCGTTCTGTTCTCCCGTCACCACCGTACTCCCGTTAAACACGTTCTTCCGTTAAACCCGTACTCCCGTAAATGTAAAACCGCGCTACCATAAAAAACGTGCTCCTGGCACCACGTTCTCCCGCGCAAAGGATGTAGTCTCTTGGGGGGCGACCACCATCCGGCACGATCCGCGTTGTCACAAGGCGCATAGCGCCGATGTGCCTGCGACCCAATCCAATTGCATCATCAAAAGAAAATCCGCGTTAATCCATCCCATCCGCGATCGCAACGAGCTGCGCAGCAGCGAGTAAGAGAATGATCCGCGCCTAAAAAAATTCATTCTCCATCTTCCAAGCCAATTCGGCCAAAGTTGCAACCTTAACTTAGCGTTTTTGGGGTGGTTGTCGGGGGCAAGGGGCGGTCTACATCGGGCGGACGTCGCGGATGTCGACGAGGTTGTGGAGGATGGCGAAGATGGCCAGGCCGGCGGGTGAGTGGATGCCGAGCTTGGAGCTTAGGTTGCGGCGATGGGTTGTGACGGTGTGGATCGAGAGGCAGAGGTGGTCGGCAATCTCTTTGTTGCTCATGCCGTGGGCCACACACTTCACGATGTCGCGCTCGCGCTGGCTGAGGGCGTCGATGCCGGGGAGCGATTCGTCAGGGTTGTCAGTGGATGTGGCATCGGGCTCTGAGGCGGCTCGACGCAGTTTCTCTTCAAGGCGCTCCACGGCGGGCACAAAGAGGGTGCTCTCGACTATGAAGTGCGCCATGAGGTCTTTCTCGCAGTTGATGATGTCGAAGAGGGCGGCGCTGAGGGGGATGCTGTCGGGCTGACTGTAGTGATAGATGAAGATATCCTTGAGTTCCTGAAGTTTGGCGGCCATATGGCTGTGGTTGTCGGAGAACATCGAGATATCGAATTTCTCGTCGGTATTTCCATTGAGCAATCCCTCGACGTAGGTGAATATCTCACTGTTCTCATGCTCCATATGGTTGCGCACCTCGACCACATAATCGTCAAAAAACTTTATCAGCAGCAGTGCCACCTCATTGCTATGGGAGTAGTTGATAGCCTCGATGAGTTTGAGGCGGATTTTAGGCAGGGTGTAGTCGACGAATGCCGAATGGGCCCGCTTCAGGTAGTCCATCAGTGTGGAAAGCTCTACCGGGAAGCGTTCGTAGGGATGCCCGCTGATAAGATTGCATACAGCCAGAAAGGTATTGGTGTCGACACTGTTCTGACGGCATATTTCATCGATAGTGCCATCGCCAAACCCGAATGGGATGCCGAAGCGGGCAATGGCCATAAGGAGCATGTTGTTATGACGGATCAGTGAGCGCATACCGTCGGATGCCACATATTGATGTTCTTCCATATCTTATTCAGGTGGGGTGGAATCTACGAAATCGTTTGATTGACTTCATTTGCACGCCGCAGAGCCCCGCGGCGGCAGTCGTCTTGCAAAGTTAATGATTCTCCGCCGTGGCGGCAATACCTAAAAATTGTTAAACAAGTATCTCTCAAAAATTAGCTAATTTCTGAGAGATACTTACAGTTCAATTTTACTGACCGGCTACTTAAGGGTTCATTCTTCGGGTTCGCGCCAATCGCCGTTGGCGCGCAGCAGCTCCACCAGCGCCGGGAGGGCTTCGGAGGTGGGGATATTTTTGATTTTCAGTTCCTTCCCTTTATAGAGACTGACGCGTCCGGGGCCGGCGCCGACATATCCATAGTCGGCATCGGCCATCTCGCCGGGGCCGTTGACTATGCAGCCCATCACGCCGATTTTGAGTCCCTTGAGATGCGAGGTAGCGCGGCGCACTTCGGCCAGTGTGGCCGGAAGGTCGAAGAGTGTGCGTCCGCAACTCGGGCAGGCTATATACTCCGTCTTGCTGAAGCGCAGACGCGCGGCCTGCAGGATACCTAAAAGTAATGAGTGGCTCTGCTCGCAGCTGAGGGCAGGAGCATTGATATGCAGGGCATTGCCATAGCCGTTGAGCAGGAGGGCGCCGAAGTCGGCGGCGCTCTTGAGGCGCACCATCTCGGGGTCGGCGTCATCATAACTGAGCGAGAGTATAATGGGGTTGCGCCCTCCGGCGGCATAGTAGCGCTCGATCCATGAGCTCATCTCCCCTACCGGATTGGGGTGGGTAGATGTGAGGAGGATGCTCTTCGCGGGGTCGACCGGAGCGACTGGCGCGGATGCATCAATGGCCACATGCTCTGTGCAGCCGAGATCGAAGTCCAGGCCGGCCACAAGGGGAGTGCCTGCGGCCAAAGCGACCGGCTCATCAGCCTGGGGATGGAACGGCGCGGCAAGGTTGCGAAGCGGAGCGGGCATCTCGGCTGCAGGTTCGGCCACCGGCTCATGACCACTGCGCGAGGCGATATAGTCGCGAAGAGCCATAGCCACGGGAATCTCATTCTCCGGAGCTTCGGAGAGGGATACGCGTATTGTGTCGCCTATACCCTCGGCAAGGAGAGTGCCTATACCAACGGCACTCTTCACGCGTCCATCCTCGCCATCGCCGGCCTCGGTGACGCCGAGATGAATCGGAAATGCCATATTCTCGGCCTCCATGCGCTCTACGAGCAGGCGCACTGTGGCCACCATCACCACTACATTCGAGGCTTTAATGGAGATTACGATATCCGTGAAATCCACTTCGCGGCATATGCGCAGAAACTCGAGCACCGATTCGACCATTCCGGCCGGAGTGTCGCCATAGCGGCTCATGATGCGGTCGGAGAGTGAGCCGTGGTTGACACCGAGGCGCACTGCAGTGTGATGCTCGCGGCAGATGTCAAGGAATGGCACGAGGGCGGCACGTATACGCTCTATCTCGGCGGCATACTCCTCATCGGTGAATGTGAGCTTGCGGAAGGTGCGGGCGGCATCGACAAAGTTGCCGGGATTGATGCGCACCTTCTGGCATGTGCGTGCGGCCTCATAGGCGGCTTTAGGATTGAAATGCACATCGGCCACGAGCGGTACCCGGCAGCCCATGGCGCGGGCCGCCTCGCCTATGGCGGCCATATTTCGGGCCTCGGCTACGCCTTGGGTGGTGAGGCGCACGAGTTCGCCGCCGGCCTGCGCGATGCGGCTTACCTGTGCGGCTGAGGCTGCGGTGTCGAGTGTATTGGTGTTGGTCATCGATTGCACTCTCACCGGGGCATCGCCTCCGATGGTGAGATTGCCTACATTGACGCGGCTGCTGCGGCGCCGCCCGTAGTTATATCTGCTCATTGGATTCTGTTGTTTCAATTATTGGGGAGGAGCAGGGTCATGCCGAGCACTCCGGCTATCCCTACAATCTCTCCGGCCACTGTCTGCAATGCCGTGTGACGGCCGAGCCATACGCGTGCCGAGCCGAGAAGTCCGGCGGCGATTACGGCTCCTATGGCCCAGCCATACAGATTGTAGTGAGGCAGGCCATAGCGGTTCATTATCATCAGCATTGCGATAAAGCCACCGATTCCGGCACCGTGGGCCGATATCTTCCAGCGGAAGTTGACAAGGAGGTTGATCACTGTGGCCAGTGCGGCGCCTACATAGAAGTAGCTCACCCAGCGGGGCAATCCGGTGGTGAGCAGGTATACGCCGCAGCCGAGGAGGCAGCATCCGGTGATAAGATAGGGTATGAGGCGGTCGGTGCGGCGTGTGAGGGCCACATCGCTGACATCGCCGAAGCGGGTCAGCACCCATATGCCGAGGCCGGGCAAGAGGCCGGTGGCGGCAAAGACTATACCGGTGATGATCAGTTTTGTCGACATCGGCGCATACGACAGCACCGAGAGGGCGAAGACCATGATAATGCCATACGTCGGCATAAGCACCGGCGAGAGCACCCACGACAGGAAGTGGGATATGGCGGTGACTACCCCACTGCCGGCTGAACGCACGTCATCGGCCGGCGCCACTTCAGAGTGCGGCGCCTGGCTTAGGGCGTGCCCGGGCGTATCGGGCATCTGATTGCCGGACTGAGGCATCTGGTTATCTCGTGATTCTTCCATAGCTTTATAGGCTCAGTCTTCCTGCTGAGGCTCTTTAGAGGCCGGTGATTCGGCGCTACCCTTGATGCCCCCCACCATCTTGAGGAATTTCTGAGGCACGGGGGTCTCGAAGCGCATGTCGCGGCGTGTGATGGGATGCGCGAAGCGCAGTGTGCGCGCATGCAGGGCAAGGCGTCCTATCGGACTGGCTTTGGCTCCATATTTGCGGTCGCCCACAATGGGGTGGCCCATCTCCTTGGCGTGGACGCGTATCTGATTCTTTCTGCCGGTGTCGAGCGAGAATTCCACAAGCGAGTAGCCGTGGCCGCGAGCCAGCACACGATAGCGCGTGGTGGCGGGTTTCAATCCCTCGCCGGGTTCGGGGCTGGAATATACCTCATATTGCGATGTCTCGCCGAGATAGGAGGTCACCGCGCCCTCATCCTGCTTCACAAAACCCTCGAGCACGGCCACATACTTGCGCTCTATCACCATATTGCGCCAGTTGTGCTGCATGGCCTCCTGGGCTTCTGGATTCTTGGCAAACATCATCAGGCCGCTTGTGGCGCGGTCGAGGCGATGCACGACAAAGATCTTATTCGAGGGACTGACACTCTTCACGTAGTCTTTGAGGATATTGTAGGCGGTGGCCTCTTTCTTGAGGCTGCCGGTGCCGACTGAGAGGAGTCCGTAGCCTTTGTTGACCACAATCACATCGTCGTCCTCATACACCATCTGCATTCTGGGATTGCGAAACACCACATATGGGCGTGTGAGATTGAGCTCGACCCACTGGCCGGGCTCTACGGGCGCATCGAAAGCTGTGGTGACGACCCCGTTGATCATCAGGTGGCCGAATTTGAGCCATTTCTTCACATCGTTGCGCGGCGCGGAGGGGAAGGCTGTGGCCACGAATTGCATCAGGCCCACACTCTCGGCGCCTTGGTTCTGACGCGCCAGTATGCGGTCAGGCTCATGATTATTGCGTTTTTGGAATGCCATACTCTCATTGGTTATCTGCAAGGTGAGAGCCATGTCGGGCGCCGGCACACCTCTCTTCTGCATCAATTCTTTGGTTTGCAAAGATTTAGCTCCACTCCCGACCATTCTTCACGCGTCAGGGGCGGAAATATCTTACAAAGATAACAAACTCTGCTGATTCTTTTCCTCTCCCGGCTTAAAAAAACGTGTGCTTCCGGCGCGTGAGCGCAGCAGATAGTGGCCGAAGCGGCAGTCAAGGCAGCGGTCGCGGTCGCAGTATTCGTTGCGCAGGTGAAGCAGTGCCTGGCTGCGCAGGGCGTCGTCGGCCTCAAGGCCGGCCTCTTTCCAGCGGGTGATGATGCTGTTGCGCTCGGGTTGCAGGCGGGTGAGCATGTTGGCGCCGCGTTCGGCGAGTTCGAAGTCGCCGCTGATGCGGGCATGGGCGCAATAGAATGGGGCGGCCACATTGATAATCAGCAGGCGCCGGCTGCTTTCTGAGAGATTGCGCGGAGCGGAGATTTCGCCACCCTCGGCGCCGAAGGCTGCATGATTGGCCCAATAGCCCTCGAGATGCCAGTCGAAGAGTTCGAGAAGGGCATCGATGTCGGCATTGGCGCTGATAAGCGAGTCGGTGAAGCGCACACCGTGGTGCAGGGCGGAGGCAAGCAGGGCGATGCGGCGGTGAGGGAAATTCTGTGGGCGTGTGCGTGCATATTTCCAGAGGTCGCCGCGCATGGGATGCAGGACATACTTTCGACTCAGGAAGGCGTATTCGCGGCATAGCAGCTGATAGTACTCATCAAATATATTGCGCGATGAGTCGAGCATACCGGCCTGGCCGAAGAGCAGGGCCTCGACCTGCAGCAGGTCGTCGGCATGATGATAGACATATTTCAGCGGGAGATTTTTGGCCAGCATCTCGAAGGGCTGCGAGTTGAGGCCGAAGCCCAGACCGCGTGCGAAGAGGGTAAATACGGCCTGTTCCCAATCGCCCTGCAGTTGCGATTGATATTCAAGCAGACGCGAAGCCTTGGCGTGCATGCGCTCCATGGCGAGTGTCTCGAGCCAGTCGGTGCGTACGAGGGGTGGAATCTGCGCTATCATGCGGCTGCAGCGCACCCCCTTCATCTCAGCGGCGAGGCAGGCATAGGTCATATAAAAGTCTTGGGGGAGCACAATCTCTACCTGCGGAATCTCACTGCCGTCGCGGCGCAGGATACGCACGTCGTCGACAGCCACCACATGCAGCGCCACACTGTCGTAGGCCGGGTCAGAGTCATGGCCATGGCGATACCAGTCGGAGGCCTTGACATGAATCTCCACATTCCCCACCCACTCCTGACCGTCGATGCGCAGGCGTGCCCCCTGGAAGTCGGGGCCCGCATCCTCATTGTGGCGTCCGGGCCAGAGCACCTCAAGTGGTCGCGAGTCGCAAGTCAGCAACCGCGGACCCACCATGCGGTGGCGCCATATGTAGTGGTAGAGCAGTTCCATGATTGAGGCTGACAACTCCATGCCTCACCAAACTCCGCATCCGTACAGGACACGGGCAATCACCATCGACTGTGGCCGGCAGAGTGTCTGAATCACAAATTTAGCCAAAATTTGGGATTTGCAAGGGTGGCTTGCCTATTTTTTTCGCTTCAACATCAATTTCTTTCATGGGGGTAGTGGGGGCAGTGGGGCCAACGCTTAAGTTAAGGATACAACTTTGGCTGACTTAGTTAGGAAGATGGGGAAGGAATTTTTTTAGGCGC
>CAJTNN010000043.1 GCA_910577585.1 uncultured Muribaculaceae bacterium
GCCGGCAACATGCCGGCCCCCCTCTCAGTGATTAGTCAATGCTGCGTATAAACTATGCTGGTTCTGAATTGCAGGGAAAATGAGGGGGGTGAGTCAACGGGTGGCGGCGAGGTAGTCGGCTACTATGAAGGTGGAGCCTCCGATGTAGATTATGTCGGATGGGGAGGCGTCGCGGTGGGCTTCGGCTGCCGCGGCTGTCACGACGTTGGGGAAAGTGGCGGGAGCGCCGGTGGGAGCATCGGTTGCGGCGGCGGTAAGTGCATTGGTGAGGCCTTCCGTCAGAGCGCCGGTAGATGCGTCGGTGGGGGAGAGGTGGCAGTCGAGGCCTAAGTTGGTGAGGATCTTCAGAAGGTCAGCCGCCGGCATCGCGCGGGGTACAGAGGCTTGCGTGACGTAATATGCCGCATCCTTGGGGAGCAGCGGAGCTATATGGGCCACATCCTTATCGTTGACAAACCCGATGACCATGCGCAGTGTGGAACTGCCCATCGATTTGATGCGGCGTGCATGGACTTCGCGTAACTGGTGCATCGTGTGCGAGAGGCCGGCCTCATTGTGACCCGTGTCGCATATGGTGAGCGGATTCCGGTCCGTCACCATCCAGCGCCCCATGAGCCCAGTAGACTTCACCACATTCTCCAAACCATCGTGCACTGCTTCCGCACTGATCTCTACACCCAGGCTGCGCAGTATCTCAATCTCATTCAGCACCGTATTGATATTCTCAATCTGATACTCCCCGCCGAGCGGCGAATGAAACGGTCCCGCCATCACGCAGTCAGCCTCGATTGACCCGTCGTCGAGCAGGCGCGGATTGATGAGCTTCGGCTCATCGCAGGCAAACCTGAGCGGAGTGCCCACTGAATCCGCCTGGCGCTCAAATACCTCGCGCACCTTACCCTCGGCCATACCAACCAGAGCCGGTACGCCGGCCTTGAAAATGCCAGCCTTCTCAGCCGCGATTTTCGGCAGCGTATCCCCCAGAAACTGCATATGGTCGCGCGAGATATTGGTCACTACCGACGAGATGGGCGAGATGATATTCGTAGAATCAAGGCGTCCGCCCATCCCCACTTCAATCACAGCGAAATCCACCCCCTCCTTAGCAAACCAATCGAAAGCCATCATCATCGTCAGTTCGAAGAAAGAGGGATGTCCCTCATATCCGCTCGCCTGCCAGCGTTCAACAAAATCCACCACCATCTCCTCCGGAATCATCCTCCCGTCGACACGCATGCGCTCGCGGAAGTCTGCCAGATGCGGCGAAGTGTAGAGACCTGTCTTATAACCCTGAGCCTGCAGAATCGAGGCAAGCATATGCGAGGTCGACCCCTTGCCGTTGGTGCCACCCACATGAATTGAGCGGAACCGGCGGTGGGGATTACCGAAATAATTGTCGAGAGCGATAGATGTGTCAAGACCCGGTTTATATGCAGCAGCCCCGATGCGTGAGAACATCGGCAACTGCGAGAAGAGAAAATCAAGAGATTCCTTATATGTCATGATGAAAAGTTGCTAAACTATTTATATGTAGTATATAAAGTATTGATTGAGAGTCGCAGTAATATAGCGATACAGGTTTGGCGCAGGCTTAGAGTCCGTAGATGAGATACCCCGCCAGTCCGGCCATGACAATCACCAGGATAGGGTGGAGACTGATGCGCTTGCCTCGCCATGGCAGTTTGAAATAGACCAGGCAGAAAGCCGCTACGCAGATGATGACATTCACCCAAAGTTGCCAGCTTATGCCATTGGGATTGAAGTTGGCAGCATTCATCAGCAGGATAGCCGCCGAAGCGATCAGCCCCACCACCACCGGACGCAACCCCGAGAAGATAGCCTTAATCGCACCACTCTTCTGGTGGCGGCGTATGAAATGGCTGCTATATATCACCAGAAAAAACGAAGGGAGCACCACCGCCAGAGTGGCCAGTACGGAACCCAGAATCCCCCACAAAGGGGATGAGAGTTCAGGGTTGACCGACCCGGGAGCCACAAAGCCGATGTAAGTGGCAGAATTTATGCCTATTGGTCCAGGGGTCATCTGCGAGATAGCCACAATGTCGGTAAACATTGTCTCTGTAATCCAACCCGGGTCGACCACCGCATGCTCCACAAGCGAAAGCATGGCATAACCGCCCCCGAATCCGAAGATGCCAATCTTCAGATAGGCCCATATCAGTTTCAGATATATATTCATACAGGTTAAGTTTAAACTACTTCACTTCAATTTCTTGCGGCAGCCCTATAGAGAGCTGCCGGAATCCGACACTTAATACTGCGGAGTCCCTATATCCAATAATGGAGATTATGCTTGATAAAGGAGATTATGACTCGCGATGGGTGTCGGAAGAGGAGTCGGCGTCATCCGCTTTTGCCGAAGCCAGTCGGCGCGAGCTCCAGCGCCAGTAAAGGTATCCACCCGCAGCCCCGAGCACAATGTATAGAATCGGGTTTGACACGAAGCCAATGTTGATAGATATCATCAGCGCCACCAGCAGCGGAATCCACACCGTCTTCCAGCCTATGCGCGCAGCCTTGGCCGAAGTCAGCACCGGCGCCACAATCAGCGCCACCACAGCCGGGCGTATGCCCATGAAGATTGACGATATCACATGATTATTCTTGATAGTGTCAGGGGTCAGGAATATCGCGATTGCCAGTATGATAAGGAAAGAGGGGAGGATGCTTCCCAGCGTGGCCAATGCGCTCCCCTTCATGCCATGCAACTTATCGCCCACTGCAGTGGCGATGTTGACAGCCAGAATCCCCGGCAGCGACTGCGCCACAGCGAGAAGGTCGAGAAAATCATCACGTTCAATCCAATGATACTTATCCACGATTTCCCTCTCGATGATGGAAATCATGGCCCATCCTCCGCCGAAGGTGAAAGCTCCGATTTTGAAAAACGAAGCGAAAAGCTGCCATAGCTGGCGCCCCGAAGAGATTGAAAAATCAGTCATCAGAAGTTTATCAATTATTCAGATAAGAGTTATTCAGAGCCAGATAAGAGCACTCCGAGGTTAAAATGACTTTATTGAATGATGCCCGTGGAATCAAGTCAATTCAGTGGTGAGGACCCGCCATCACCGCCCGGAGAGGGGCAGCATGGCGAGTCCTCCATTTATAACTTTATGAGCCGAGGTAAGGTTCAGTCCCTGCCTCGCGGCCGGTCATAGCCCACGCACAGAGGCGTGACTACATCAATGCTCAGATTGAGCGTCGGCCTCAGAGATTTTCCGGCGGTCGATAGCGCGCCATACATACCAGATGTAGGCTACCACAAACGGCACAAGAATCGATACCCACGTCATGCACTGCAGCGTGAACTCTGTCGACGAGGCATTGCGGATAGTGAGCGACGACTCAGGATTGCTGAGCGACGGCAGAAACGGCGTGTCGCAGAATCCGGCCAGCCAGAAGAGAGCCACCACCGTGAAGAATGTGCCGATTCCCGCAAACCATATGCCATGATGATAATTGATAGTGAATAGGCTCACGCATATGCCCATCAGAACATTGGCAACTCCCACCACAAGCAGGATGATGATTGACGGCGAATATATCAGATTCAACCAATACTTATGCGGAGTAATCTCCAGTTCGAGACCCATCCACGACTCACGTACCACCGTGAAGCCCGGCGAAGTGAAGAGCACCACCACGAAAGCCAGGAAGAACACCAGAAACAGGATGCTGTCGACCCACAGTTTACTCTTGATCCACTTATAGAACTTCATGGTGATAAGCACCGTATTCAGCAGATAAAGCTCGCTCAGCACGCGGGCCAGGAAGAGAACCGCGAAACCCAGCAGCAGATTGCGCCAGTTGAATATGGCCTCAAATCCATGCAGCGGGTTATCCCAATGCGAGATTACGGGAGATGCCGAATCCACCAGATTAGCCTTGGTGACAGTAAACTCAGCCCCGAAGAAGAACATCGCCACAGCCACACCCAGCAGGATGCAGCCTACAGAGCCGTTGATGAAGAGGAAAATGTCGTAGACGCGGGTACCCAGCAGGTTGCCCGGTTTCTTACGGTATTCATAGCTTACAGCCTGCAGCACGAAGCTGAAGAGAATCAGGATCCAGAGCCAGTAGGCACCGCCGAAACTTGTGGAATAGAACAGCGGGAAAGAGGCGAAAGCAGCACCGCCGAAAGTGACGAGAGTGGTGAACGTCAGTTCCCACTTGCGCCCTATGGCATTCACTATCATCTGGCTCCAGTTGGGGTCGGGAGCATTCTGCAATATGGTCTGTCCACCCTGCACGAAAAGCAGGAACACCAGGATGCCGCCGAGCACGGATACAAGCACCCACCAGTAGTTTTGTAAAAATTCAAGTGTCATGGTCAAAAGCGATTACTTGTTAAGGTCTTTACGGGTAGACTTGTTGACCCAGTTAATCATTATGCTCACCTCAGCCGCCAGCAGGATGGTGAAGATTCCGGCAAACATCCAGAAAGTCACGATCACCGACGACACCGGAATGTCAGAAATAGCCGCGCAAGTCGGCAGCAGGTCCTGCACAGTCCATGGCTGACGTCCGACCTCAGCCACAGCCCATCCGGCCTCTGAGCAGAGCCACATCAGCGGCACAGACACCATGGCCACGAGCTGCATCCATCGGGCTGCCACAAAGCTATCCTCACGCTTGTAGACCCAGAAGAGCACCACCACGTAGAAAAGCAGGAAATAGCTGCCCAGCGCCACCATGACGCGGAACATATAGAAAGTCAGCGCCACCGGCGGGATAGCCTCCCCCGGCGAGTTGAAATAACCATAACCGAAATATGGGAAATTCTCCTGAATCTCCTCAGCCTTATAATGCATGGTGATTTCGTCACCCTCATCCATGGCCTTCGCAAACTCGCGCAGCGAAGCTTGCGCCATGCGTCCGCGGCGTATGCGCTCCTCATAGCTGACGGTGTTGACAGTGTCGCCATCCACCACATCCACGCCCCGGATGATATCGTTGATGCCCGGCACAAACGCATCCATATCATGGCGTGCCAGAATCGACAGACCCTTCGGCACTGAAATTTCAAACAGGTAGGGCTCCTCATCGTTGTTCCAGCGCTTCTCAGGGTTGACAATGCCCAGCGCCACGATGCTCTGGCCCGACGAACCCTCATACAGACCCTCCATGGCAGCCAGTTTCATCGGCTGGGTGCGTGTTACCTCTACAGCCGACCCGTCGCCGGTCCACATGCAGAGCAGCAGACCTGCCAGACCGATCCAGCCACCCACCTTGATAGAACGGATGGCAAACTCACGGTTGCTGCGTTTCCAAAGGAAGAAGCAGCTCACCCCGATGACAAATACCCCCGACAGCGCCCAGCCACTCAGCACGGCGTGGAAGAACTTGTTGACAGCCACTCCAGAGAAGAGCGACCAGAAATCCATCATCACATTTCGCATCTGCATCGCATCGAAACGCATTCCCACCGGATACTGCATCCACGAATTGGCCACCAGAATCCACAGCGCCGAGATTGATGCGCCTATAGCAGTCAGCCAAGTTGAGAGCAGATGAAACCTCTTCGACACCTTATTCCAGCCGAAAAACATCACCGCACCGAACGTAGCCTCCATGAAGAAAGCCAGGATACCCTCGATGGCCAGCGGCGCACCGAAGATGTCGCCCACAAACCAGGAATAGTTGCTCCAGTTGGTGCCGAACTCAAACTCAAGGATAATGCCCGTGGCCACGCCGATAGCGAAGTTGATGGCCAGCAGAGTCATCCAGAACTTGGTGGTGGTGAGCCATTTGGAATCATTCGTCTTAAGATAGATAGATTCCATCACGGCCACAATCACCGACAACCCCAGTGTGAGGGGCACGAAGAGCCAATGATAGATCGCGGTCATGGCAAACTGCCATCGCGACCAGTCGACTACAGAGATTAGATTATCCATAAGGTATATGTTGATTGTTTTATTTATCGGAATCCGGGGTGTGGCTGAGGTGGGTTCTCACGGCCGCCGCGCGCGCCTCATCATCGGCATAGTCGCGCTGCAGGATATTCGGAAAGAATATCAGCTTCACCACAAAAAACAGTACAATCAGCTTCAAGATAACAATCGCCCACAGGGTGCGCCCGATGGTCATTGACCGGAAGCCGTCGCGGTACATATCGATGAATCCTTTGGGAGTCATGGCATCAAGGTCTAAACAGGTTAAGGTGTCGGGCCGGGTGAGAGAAAGCCCCGGCTGACATCGTGATTGAATTAATCGTCAATCTGCGGCACAAAGACGCCTCTGAAAGCGTTTTTAATGCATGGCAGATTCAGAAATCTGTGCAGTCACAGAATATGAATATGCAAATATAAATAAAATTTCAAGTAATCTCTAAGAGATGTTAAATTTTTTTTGCTAAGAATGTAAAAAGTTACTATCTTTGTCTGCAAGTTGGCACGACCCCGGAGGCAGAGACTCTGCTGTGCGGGGCGCGGGCCGGCAGATTTTTTTACGAACAAGCACAGTTACAGAAATGGCCCTTTGGTTTGAATGCAAGATAAGATATGACCGCATGCAGGAGAATGGCGCGGTGAAGAAAGTCAACGAACCCTATCTTGTGGATGCCCTCAGCTTCACTGAAGCCGAAGCCCGGATAATTGAGGAGATGAAACCCTTCATCTCAGGCGACTTCAGCATCTCGGCAGTGAAGAAGACACGTGTGGCGGAGATATTCTTTGACCCGCGCGGCGACAAATGGTATATGGTGAAATACAACATCATCACCCTCGATGAGAAGAGCGGAGCCGAGAAGAAGTCGGCCGTGCTCACTCTCGTGCAGGCCGGTGACTTCGACACAGCCCTCGAAAACTTCAAAGATGGCATGAAGGGTACACTGGCCGACTTTGAGGTGGCCTCAATCACCGAGACAATGATAATGGATGTCTTCCCCATCAAATTGAGCGAAGCTACCCCCGAGTGAGCAATGCGCGGGGAGACACCGCACCCATGATAATCCCTCAGTTATGAATCAGATAGGAGAGCGCATAATCGAGCTTAAGAGCGAGATGCCGGCCGGCGTAGGCCTTGTGGCGGTATCCAAATTTCATCCTGCCGAAGCCATAGAGCAGGCATATGCCGCAGGACAGCGCAAATTTGGCGAGAGCCGGGTCCAGGAGCTGCTTCAGAAATGCGGTTCGCTGCCCTCTGACATAGAGTGGCACTTCATCGGCCACCTGCAGACCAATAAGGTGCGTCAGCTCATGGGGCGTGTGGCCCTCATAGAGAGTGTCGACACCGAGCATCTGCTTGAGTGCATCGACCGTGAGTCGGTGCGCGCCGGAGTGGTGACACGTGTGCTGATGCAGGTGCATGTGGCCCGCGAGGAGACAAAATTCGGCTTCCTGCCTGAAGAATTGCTTGAATATTTCAGCCAGCGCCGATTCGAGCAGCTGCAGGCCACGCATATATGCGGCGTGATGGGGATGGCCTCCAATACAACCGACACCTCGCGGGTGAGCGCGGATTTCGCACGCATCCATGAAGTTTATGCCCGGATTCTCGAGACAGCCCCCGACCTACGGGGGTTCGACACACTCTCGATGGGCATGAGCGGCGACTGGCAGCTGGCTGTGGCCGAGGGGAGTAATCTGATCCGAGTGGGCACCCGCATATTCGGGGAGCGCCAATACTGATGCAGACACCTCGATGTACTGATGCAGAGACGTGATGCAGAATCAAATTTAGATATAAGACCAAATATTCTTGATTATGGCACAGACAGAAAAACACAACACCCCCGCCTCCGCGCAGACAGGAGCGCCACAGGGGCGACGCAACTATGCGTTGCCTATCGTAATAATGTTTGCACTCTTCTTCATGATAGCCTTCGTCACCGGCTACCAGAATCCTCTCGGCTCGGTGATAGAGAAGATGTCGGCCGGAAATCCGATGATGTCGCAGCTCGGCACATTGGCCAACTTCATAGCCTACGCCTTCATGGGCTATCCGGCAGGTAAACTGCTTCAGGACAAAGGATATCGCGTCACTGCACTGTGGGCCGTCACAATCGGCTTCATCGGCGTGGCGATCACATATTTCTCAGGCTTTATCGCAGCTGACTCTACGGCAGTGGCAGTCTATCTCTGCGGCGCCTTCGTGGCAGGCTTCTCGATGTGTCTGCTCAACACGGTTGTCAACCCGATGCTCAACTCACTTGGCTCGACCCCTAACCAGGGCAACCAGCTTGTGCAGTTTGGAGGCACCTTCAATTCACTTGGAGCCACACTCGCACCGGTGATTGTGGGTGGACTCCTCGGCGGCGCCGCAAGCTCGATTTCATCGGCCAATCCGGTGTTCTATCTCGCCATGGGTATATTTGCGGTGGCCTTCATCGTGCTCTACTTCAGCAAACTCCCCGAGGCCGAAGACCTTGGCAAACCCTCAGAGAAGGTAAAGGTCATCAACGCGTTCGCCTATCGCAACTTCACTTTCGGTGTGCTCGCCATCTTCTGCTATGTGGGCCTTGAGGTCGGTATGGCCAACTGGACCTATCAGTTTCTTGAGAAGCACGTCGCTCTCAAAGATGCCAATGTGGCCTCGAGTGCGGCAATCGCCGGCACAGTAGTAGGCATCTACTGGCTGCTGATGCTCATAGGCCGACTCCTTGGCGGCCTGATAGGCGGCAAGGTGTCATCGCGCACGATGCTGACCATCTGCACCGTCGGCGCCATGGCCTTCATACTTCTTGGCCTTTACACCCCCGAACGCCTCGTGGGCTTCGTGGGATTTGAGGCTGCCCGCCTTGACTTCAGCATAGTGCAGGTGCCGCTCAATGCCATATTCTTTGTGCTCTGCGGCTTCTTCGCCTCGATTATGTGGGGCGCCATCTTCAACCTCTCGGTGACCGGACTCGGCAAATACACCGCCGTGGCCTCGGGTATATTCATGGTGATGGTGTGCGGCGGAGGCATCTTCCCCTGGCTGCAGTCATTTATCGCCGCCGGCTCGATACTCAACAGTTTCTGGCTCGACTTCGCATTAGCGACCTACATATTCATTTATGCATTGTTGCTATCGAGGCCCAAG
Organism: uncultured Muribaculaceae bacterium; assembly: GCA_910577585.1. Lineage (GTDB taxonomy): Bacteria > Bacteroidota > Bacteroidia > Bacteroidales > Muribaculaceae > Lepagella. Next base: position 9,046 of record CAJTNN010000043.1, read on the forward strand.
AGCACGCTTCCGGAAGAGCCGGAGGTGCTTGTGGAAAAATAACCCTCAGACACACGCCCGCCCCGGCAGCAATCAGGCTGCCGGAGCGGTGTGCTTTTTTAAGCTCTACCTAAACATCTAATATACATTATGGACAAAAAATTAATGGAACGCGCTGCCGACAACATCCGCATTCTCATCACGCAGATGGTCGAGAAGGCAAAATCCGGACACCCCGGAGGCTCGATGGGTGGCGCCGACTTCGTGAACGTACTTTTCTCGAAAGTCATCAAGTATGATCCGCGCGATCCGGGATGGATAGCACGCGACCGCTTCTTTCTTGACCCCGGTCATCAGTCGCCGATGCTCTATGGAGTGCTGGCACTCACAGGGCGCTACACAATCGAGGAGCTCCAGCAGTTCCGCCAGTGGGGGAGTGTGACTCCCGGCCACCCGGAGCTTCAGCCCGAGCGCGGCGTCGACAACAGCAGCGGCCCGCTCGGTCAGGGACATGCCATGGCCGTGGGATGCGCCATTGCCGAGCGTTTCCTCGCAGCCCGCTTCGGCGAGATCGTGGCTCACAAGACCTATGCCTTCATCTCTGACGGCGGTATCCAGGAGGAGGTGTCGCAGGGAGCAGGCCGCATAGCCGGTATGCTCGGACTCAGCAACCTCATCATGTACTACGATGCCAATGAGGTTCAGCTCTCCACCACCGTAGCCGAAGTCACAAGCGAGGACACAGCCGCCAAGTATCGTGCCTGGGGCTGGAATGTGCTCGAGATTGACGGCTCTGACGCCGAGGCTATCTACGGCGCCCTCGAGATGGCCAAAGAGGAGAAAGAGCGTCCGACCCTGATCATCGGCCGCACCATCATGGCCCGCAAGGTTGTGAAGGCCGACGGCAGCTCGCTCGAAGGTGCTGTCAGCACCCATGGTCAGCCCCTCTCGAAAGCCGGAGCCGACATTGCTGCCACTGTGCGCAATCTCGGAGGCGACCCCGAGAATCCGTGGGTGATTTTCGATGATGTCCAGTCAATGTATGACCGTCGCCGCGAAGAGCTCGTGGCCGAGGCAGATGCCTGGAAGAGTGATTTTGCCCAGTGGAAGCAGGGCCATGCCGAAGAGGCCGAGCGTCTCGGCATGTATATGAGCGGCAAGCTCCCCGCCCTCGACCTTGACTCTATTGAGATCAAGCCTAATGCCGCCACCCGCACCACATCGTCAGCCGTGCTGCAATATCTCGGCAAGCATGTGGGCAACATGATAGTTTCGAGCGCCGACCTGGCCAATTCTGACAAGACCGACGGCTTCCTCAAGAGCACCGGCGCACTGCGTCATCATGACTTCAGCGGCGCCTTCCTGCACGCCGGCGTAGCAGAGCTCACCATGGCCTGCCTTATGAACGGCGTAGTGCTTCATGGAGGAATGGAGGCAGCCTGCGGCACCTTCTTCGTATTCTCCGACTACATGAAGCCTGCCATCCGCATGTCGGCCCTCATGGAGCTGCCGGTGAAATATGTATTCAGCCACGATGCCTTCCGTGTAGGCGAGGATGGCCCGACCCATCAGCCCGTGGAGCATGAGGCACAGATGCGTCTCCTTGAGGAACTGCACAATCTCAGCGGCCGCCGCTCGGTGCTCGTACTGCGTCCGGCCGACTCAGCCGAGGTGATAGAATGCTATAAGCTCGCGATGGCTACCAACAATCGTCCGACCGTGATGATTTTCTCACGTCAGGACCTCGAAGACCTCCCCGGCGCCGACCGCAGAGAGAAGGCCCGCGGCGTAGCCCGTGGCGGCTATATCGCCTGGGGCGAAGCTATCGAGAATCCGGATGTCACTCTCGTGGCCAACGGCAGCGAGGTGTCGTTGGCAGTGCATGTGGCAGAAGCCCTTCAGAGCGAGGGTGTAGCTGCGCGCGTCGTGTCGGTGCCCTCGATAGGCGAATATCTCGACCAGCCCGCCGACTACCGCAACTCCGTGATACCCGCCAGCGGCAAAGTCTTCGGCATCACATCCGGACTCCCCTCGACGCTTTATCCCGTGATGCGTGGCGACTGGAGAGTCTACGGCCTCAAGCGCTTCGGCGCCTCAGCTCCCGCCAAGGTGCTCGACGAGAAATTCGGCTATACTGTTGACTCGATGCTCGCCGAAGTCAAGAACTTCCTCGGTCAGTAATCGGCATCCTCAACCGGCGATTGAAAATCCCGCGCAAATTCATCAAATCGGGGCCAATGCAGATAAATAACGCCCCGTCAGCGACCGACAAAGGAGCTGACGGGGCACTCTGAGACTAATAAATAATTGAACGGTAGGGTGTTGGTGAAAAAATGGTTAAAATTAATTAAAGTTCAACTAACTTTTCAGAGCACTCCTTTGTTATGAAGATGTGATTCGAACGGAAATATAAGGCAAGAGGCCCGCGCCGCAAGGCTATTTCCGGTGAAAAGAGAGAGGAATTAACAGAAATTTCTTAAGAAATGGGAAAAAGACCCAAAAAAGTTAAACATTTTTTAAGGAATGCGTGTTAGTCTATAAAATTTTAATTAACTTTGCGCCATCAATTCCCTAAAGTGGATAAACCGGCAGGAATTGAGCCAGCAAGGCAACCGACAAAAATTATTAACTATTTAATATTGTTGTTCTATGAAAAAAAGTGTATTACTCGCTCTCGCAGCTCTCGCAGTAAGTGCAACTCCGGCGCTTGCTCAGGAGGTGGTTTATGAGCCCGACTGCTCTCAGGGCATCCTGAGAAACTCAGCCAAAGACAACTGGTTTATCACAGTTGAAGGTGGTGCGAACATTATGTTCAGCAAGCACGACATCGTGGCTCCTATCAAAGACCGTATCGCTCCTAACGCAGCTATCTACTTCGGCAAATGGGTAGATCCCAACTTCGGTTTCCGTTTCGGTATCAACTGGATGAACACCAAGGGTGCTACTACAGCTGACGGTCAGTACCGCAAAATGACAGCTACAACACCCATCAAGGATCACCCCGGCTACTATACAGAGTCATTCCAGGCCCTCGGCCCCGAATTTGACGTAATGATCAACCTGACCAACTGGTGGTGTGGCTATCGTCCCGGCCGTGTCTACAACGCCGTTCTTCACGGTGGTGCAGGTGCATACTGGACAGCAGCACGCACACTCAACGCCAAGGGTGAGGGTCGTTGGGAGAATGCTCACAACACTCTCATGTTCGCAACACTCGGTTTGCAGAACAACTTCCGTCTGAGCCAGCACGTAGACTTCTTCATCGACCTGCAGTACACCATCATGGACTTCACTGCACTTCGTCACGATGCAGCCGTTTACGCAGGTTTCAACTTCAACCTCGGCAAGACAACTTGGGATTGCCCCGTTACAGCTGTTTGCCCGACTTGGAAGTACACAGATGCAGAGGGTGACGCTCTCGTAGCTAAGCTCAACGCAGCTGACCGCAAGATCGCTGACCTCCAGCAGCAGCTCGACGCTTGCCTCAAGCGCCCCGCAGCAGTAGAGAAGGTTCAGGACTGCGAAGGTCTCGCTACTGTATACTATCCCATCAATCAGTACGGCCTCTCAGCTCGTGAGAAGACTATCCTGAAGTCAGTTGCTTCTGTAATGCAGGAGAACCCCAACAAGAAGTATGTCCTCACCGGCTATGCTGACAACTACACCGGCACTGACGAGATCAACGATCGCCTCCGTCAGCAGCGTGTAGACGGCGTTCGCAACTACCTCGTAAGCTGTGGTGTTGACGCTGCTCAGCTCGATGTTCGCACTGACAACGCTAACCTCACTGACTACGGTGTGAAGGCTGCTCCTCTGGATCGCGCCGTTACAATCCGTCTGGCCGACTAATCTCCAGCAGATTATAAAAAGCTAACGCATAATTTCAGGGCGTGTCAAATATCAGATTTGACACGCCCTGTCTTGCTTTTGAAATGAAGCGATGCAGATAGTATATGAAGATAACCACGTGATAGTGGTCAATAAGCAGGCCGGAGAGATAGTGCAGGGGGATAAGACGGGTGACAAGCCGCTGTCGGAAATGATTAAGGAGTATCTCAAAGAGAAGTATCAGAAGCCCGGCAACGTGTTCTGTGGCGTTGTGCACCGCATTGACCGTCCGGTGTCGGGACTCGTGATATTTGCCCGCACCTCGAAGGCTCTGACGCGCTTGAATGAGATGCTGCGCAAGAATGAGATTCATAAGACCTACTGGGCCATGGTCGAGGGGCATCCTGCCGACGATGAGGGGAAGCTGGAATGCTATATGCGCTCTGACGGCCGAATGAATAAATCGTTTGTATGCAAAGAGGGTGATCCTGATGCCAAACGGGCCGAACTGCATTATAAGGTGGTGGCCCGTGGCGACCGTTACAGTATACTCGAGGTGCGTCTCATCACGGGGCGCAAACATCAGATACGTCTTCAGCTCTCGCAGCTGGGGCATCCGATACAGGGTGATCTGAAATATGGCGCGCGCCGCAGCAATCCTGATGGCGGCATATCGTTGCTTGCCAAGCGCATCGAATTTGTGCATCCGGTAAGCAAGGAGAATATCTCGCTTGAGGTTGATCCGCTGCCGCAGATGCAGAAGCTGCTCGGCTGACTTATGGGCGGCTTAACCGCACTACGTTATAACTACACTAAAGCCTTCGGCTATGGCCGGAGGCTTTTTTCGCTTTGGAGGGTCGGGGAGGGCTTGCTGCAATTATTATATTGTTTTCTATTGGGAGCGGTGGGTGCTCTTGTCGCAAGCCGGCGGGGCGCGGTAATGTCGTGAGAGGGAGGTGGTCCTGTCTGGAGCGGGTTAGTTATCTTGCTTGAAGATAAAAGAAAAAGCATCGGAGTCTTTCGACTTCGATGCTTTGATTGGTAGCGGGAAGAGGACTCGAACCTCTGACCTTTGGGTTATGAGCCCAACGAGCTACCACTGCTCCATCCCGCGGTATTGCGAGTGCAAAGTTACAACAAAATCGGGCGTTTGTCAAGTTTTTTAGGGAAATATTTGAGTTAAAAACTGTTAAAATTTTATAACATTCTAATTATTAGCTCATTAGTGTCCACCAAAAATTTTGGAGGACACTAATCGGTTAAATAATTAAACAAATTCGGTTCACTTG
>CAJTNN010000044.1 GCA_910577585.1 uncultured Muribaculaceae bacterium
TTGAATATCAATAATTTCAAAGCACTCTTATGATTTTTTAGTGGACACTAATGACGTAATATCATTTACAATTCAAGATAATGGCAAAGCAAGAAGATGTTTTCAAGACGATAATAGCCCATGCCAAGGAGTATGGGTTCGTGTTCCAGTCAAGCGAAATCTACGATGGCCTCTCGGCTGTGTATGACTACGGTCAGAACGGCGTGGAGCTGAAAAACAATATCAAACGCTACTGGTGGGAGGCTATGACAATGCTCCACGACAATATCGTGGGCATCGACTCCGCCATCTTCATGCACCCCACAATATGGAAGGCGTCAGGCCACGTCGATGCCTTCAATGACCCGCTGATTGACAACAAGGACTCCAAGAAGCGCTATCGCGCCGATGTGCTTATCGAGGATGAAATCGCGAAGTTTGACGAGAAAATCAATAAGGAGGTGGCCAAGGCTGCCAAGCGCTTCGGCGAGAGCTTCGACGAGGCGATGTTCCGTCAGACCAACCCGCGTGTGCTGGAGCACGCCCAGAAGCGCGATGCTCTGCATCAGCGTTTCGCAGATGCAATGAACGCCAACGATCTGGCCGAGCTCAAGCAGATTATCCTTGACTACGAGATTGTCGACCCCATCAGCGGTACCCGCAACTGGACCGATGTGCGCCAGTTCAACCTGATGTTCAAGACTGAGATGGGCTCTACGGCCGATGGCGCCATGGAGGTCTATCTGCGCCCGGAGACTGCACAGGGTATTTTCGTCAATTACCTCAACGTGCAGAAGACAGGCCGCATGCGTCTCCCCTTCGGTATCGCTCAGATAGGCAAGGCTTTCCGCAATGAGATTGTGGCCCGCCAGTTTATCTTCCGCATGCGCGAGTTCGAACAGATGGAGATGCAGTTTTTCGTGCGTCCGGGCGAGGAGCTGAAGTGGTTTGACTTCTGGCGTCAGACCCGCCTGAAATGGCATGAGGCGCTGGGACTCGGCAATCAGAAGTATCGCTTCCACGACCATGAGAAGCTGGCCCACTATGCCAACGCCGCCACCGACATCGAGTTCCTTATGCCCTTCGGATTCAAGGAGGTTGAGGGTATTCACTCACGCACCAATTTCGACCTCTCGCAGCATGAGAAGTTCTCGGGCAAGAAAATTCAATATTTCGATCCGGAACTCAATGAAAGCTATGTGCCCTATGTCATCGAGACCTCAATCGGTGTCGACCGCATGTTCCTCTCAATCTTCTGCAGCTGCTACGAAGACCAGGATCTCGGCAACGGCGACCGCCGCGTGGTGCTCCACTTCCCGGCCGCGCTTGCTCCGGTGAAGTGTGCGGTGCTCCCCCTCGTCAAGAAGGACGGACTGCCTGAGAAGGCGCGCGAGATTCAGCATCGTCTCCGCTTCGACTTCACTTGCCAGGTCGATGAGAAAGATTCTATAGGCAAGCGCTATCGTCGTCAGGATGCCATCGGCACACCCTATTGCATCACCGTCGATCATCAGACTCTCGAAGACAACACCGTCACTCTGCGCCACCGCGATTCGATGCAGCAGGAGCGTGTGGCTGTGGCCGACCTCGAACGCATCCTCGCTGAAAAGGTCAGCCTCAACAACCTTCTCAAAAAACTCCTTTAATATGAAAAAATTCTTCACGCGCATCATCTGCGCTATCGCCATACTCTCTGCCATGCCCGCGCTGCAGTCGTGCAACTACAACTCCCTCGTAGAGGAGCAGCAGGGAGTCGACCAGGCTTGGGCCGAGGTTGAGAATCAGTATCAGCGCCGTGCTGACCTGATTCCCAATCTGGTCAACACTGTCAAGGGATACTCTTCGCATGAAGAGGAGACCCTCGTGAAGGTGACCGAGGCCCGCGCCAAGGCCACTTCAATCACCCTCGAGGCCTCTGACCTTACAGAAGAGAATCTCGCAAAATTCCAGGAGGCCCAGAATGAGCTGAGCCAGACTCTGAAGTCGCTCCTCTCGGTCACTGAGGCTTACCCCGAACTGAAAGCCAACGAGAATTTCATCAATCTCCAGACCCAGCTCGAGGGGACTGAGAACCGCATCACCATCGCCCGGCGCAACTATACTGAGGCGGTGCGTGAATACAATACTCAGATTAAGAAATTCCCCACCAATATCTATGCCGGATGGTTCGGCTTCAAGCCTAAACCCCAGTTCTCGGCATCTGCCGGCGCCGAGAGGGCTCCGGAGGTGAAGTTCTGATCTTTTGATTATTCTTTTATGACTATCCGACACTATTTGCTCGCATTGCCGCTCGTGGCTCTCTTCGCATCGTCGTGCCTTAAGGATGATGAGGTGGACTATACCGAGTGGAATCAGCGAAACATCGACTATATCACATCGCATGAGGCCATGACCGACAACGGCCAGCCGGTATATACCCGCCTGGCTCCCGACTGGTCGCCGGCGGCTTTCGCTCTCGTGAAGTGGGAGAACGACCGGACTCTGACCGAGGGTAACCTCCAGCCGATGGACAACTCGCTGGTCAGAGTGCAATATGCGCTCGATGATATCGATGGCAACCGCCTCTCCGACTCCTACTCGGCCCGTGCAAGCTACGGCGACTCTATCTATCAGACACGCCCCAACCAGAACATCACGGGGTTCCACTACGTGGTGACCCAGATGCGCGTGGGTGATGAGGTGACGGCCATACTCCCCGCGGCCGCTGCCTATGGCAATGTCCAGACCGGCTCAATCCCGCCTTATTCGACTCTGATTTATAAGATTAAGCTTGTGAGCATACCGCGTTACGAGGTGCCGTCAAACTGATCGCCCCTCCGTCTCGTAATGACATCGACTTGAATATCACCCTATAAACGACTCTCTTTATGAGGACTTTACTTCTTACTCTCACAGCTGCCGGCGCTTGCGCCCTGGCAGCTGTGTCTGCTGACAGACTCACCGATTTCAGAGCCTCGTCGCCCGTCAGCATCCAGCTTCCGGCTTCGCCCGACTCAGCTGCGCATGCCGAGCACCCTTTCGACCGGACTAAACTCCTCTCGGCCATGCAGAAGCTCACACCTCTGCAGGCGCAGGCCATGATGGCTGACTACACCACTATGGTGGCCGACACTGCCGGACGCCTCACCCTCGTCAGCCCGGATACTGAGAATAAGCTCTCTATGCAGCGCTTCGCTACTTTCTTCCGTCCGGAGGGATACATGAAGGGGAAACTGAAGATTGCAACACCTTCGGCTGCAAAGGTATTCATCAACGGACAGGAGATTATCTCAAAGTCTACGTTTGATTCGATTCCTGAAAGCTCCGAGGGGGAATTCTCGCTCGAACCCGGCCGCGATGCTATGGTGGAGGTGCGCACGCTGACTCCCTATGACTCAAAGAATCCGACTCTGGCCGTAGAGGTTATCCCTGATGAGAAGTCTGAGGGTGTGGCGCTCGCAGAGAGTGCCGCCGGCAAGACTCGCTTCAATATCCACACTATCTCCGAGGGACCGCGCCTGGCGACTACTCAACTCTCGCCCGATGGCAAATTCATGTTGCTGACCGACACTTATTCGGCCAACAGCATCGACACCGAGACGACATATAAGGTAGTGGCCACACCGTCGTGCAAAGTTGTGGCTGAGAATTTACCTGACAATGCCGAGTGGATTCAGAATGCGGATGCGCGGTTGGCATTCCCCACTGATAATGGCGACGGCACATTCAATATCAACACCATCGATTTCCCATCGCAGAAGCGCGGCATACTCGCCTCACGCCTCCCCTCTGAGGCTATGTCATGCCAGCTATCCCCCACGGCCGACTATATCATCTACTATAATAAGATTGATGGCGATGCCGACAACACCGGTGTCATGCATCGCATCCAGTCGCCCGACGACCGCCAGCCCGGCAACCGCGACCGCTACTATCTCTCCATCATCCGCTTTGCCGACGGTCTGAGCCTGCCGCTCACCTATGGAGGGGGCTCGACCACTCTCTGCGACATCTCGGCCGATGGCTCTAAGATTCTCTATTCGTCGGTAAAGGAGACTCCAGAGGAGTTCCCGTTCTATAAGACGAATCTCGTGCAGATGAATCTCGCCACCCTGGCCACCGACACCATCCGCGGTGTCGATGCTTCGATGCAGGGGGCTATCTTCTCGCCCGATGCCCGCGAGGTATTCATCCTCGACGGCCCGAATGCCTTCGACGGTTTCGGCTTGAATGCCGGGGAGTTCGAATGGGGCAATGACTTCGATGTGCAGGGTTATATCTATAATCTTGATTCAAAGAGTGTCAGAGCCATGACGCGCGATTTCAATCCGAGCATCCTTGCTTCCCCGGTATGGTGCCGAGGCAACGGAAAGATTTACCTGCGTGGTGAGGATGGCTTCGATGCCAATCTCTTCTGCCTCGACCCCAAATCGGGGAAGATTACAAAACTTGACACCAAAGTCGATTTCACCACCCGATTCAGTGTGGCCGAGAAGGGTAATTATCTTTCTTACACCGGCATGTCGTATACCTATATGGGACGTGGCTACCTGCTCGACTTGAAGTCAGGCAAGTCTGAACTCATCGAAGACCCTATGCGCGAGACTCTTGCCGACATCGAGTTCGGCGAGTGGGACACCTGGAATTTCACAGCTCCTGACGGCACTGTCATCGAGGGCACCATCACTCTGCCCCCCGATTTCTCACCCGAGAAGCGCTATCCGCTGATTGTATACTACTACGGTGGCACCTCCCCCTCGAGCCATGTCAATCACCATCCTTACACCCCGCAGCTCTTCGCATCCCGCGGATATGTGGTCTATGTGCTCAATCCGTCAGGCACCACCGGCTACGGCCAGGAGTTCTCCGCACGCCACGTCAATGCCTGGGGTGAGCGCACTGCCGATGAAATCATCTATGGCGTGAAGCGTTTCTGCGAGGAGCACCCATTTGTGGATGCCGAGCATATCGGTTGCCTGGGAGCAAGCTACGGCGGATTCATGACCCAGCTGCTGCAGACCAAGACCGATATCTTCGCGGCCGCCGTGTCGCATGCCGGAATCTCCGACATCACCTCTTACTGGGGCGAAGGCTACTGGGGCTACTCTTACAACTCTGTGGCTGCAGCACGCTCATATCCCTGGAATAATCCGAAGCTGTTCACCGAGCATTCTCCTCTCTTCAATGCCGATAAGATTCACACACCCTTGCTGCTGCTGCATGGCACTGTCGACACCAATGTGCCCATCGGCGAGTCAATCCAGCTCTATAACGCGTTGAAGATTCTCAACCGCGAGGTGGAGTTCATCACCGTCGAGGGGGCTAACCATGTGGTCATCGATTTCGAGAAGCGCAAGGAGTGGCATGCCACTATCATGGCGTGGTTTGAGAAGTGGCTCAAGGGTGATTCACGTTGGTGGGATTCTATATATAAGAAGTAATTTTTGAAGAGGATGCCTTCGCTGCCAAATGGTGGCGGAGCATTCTCCTCCATAAATCTGAAATATTATGAAAACAAGATATTTAGCATACACGGCGCTGCTTGCTCTCTGCATCTCGTGCGGCAGTAAGCAGACCAAGGATATCGAACAGTCAGAAGAGACCACGGCCCAGATTGAGGCTGCCATAATGCAGGGTCGCGGCGATGCCCGGCGCATAGTCAACCGCACCTTCAACGACTCGATGGCCTTCCATCAGGCCCTGCTGGAGGCCAATTCGCGCAAGTCGGAATATGAACTGGCCGGGAAACCCCGTTGCCAGGAGGCCTACGACTCAGCTTTCATATCCACCATCCGCACCACGCGCCCTGACCTGGCGCGTCAGCTGTCAAGCCGATTCTGACCGATACTTGACTCTATACGTAGAGAGTTCCGATACGTAGAGAGTTCCGCTACAGATACAGAGCCTCCCGCACTGCACAGATATAATGGCAGTGCGGGAGGCTCTCGTTATGTGGAGCAGCGTGCCGCCTATTTCAGCTATCAGACTTATTACATAAGGCCAAATGTGGTAAGTGCTCTTTTGATAGACGCTTATTCCTTTGGTTTTGCGCCTTTGGTCTCTATCCCTATGCCGAAAAGGGCATAATCGTAGATGCAGGGGTCATCGGGGCGAAACTCGCGCAGGGGGCGCATGAGTTGCTCTACTGTCTTGCGGTCGTTGGCTCGCCGCTCTATCAGTCCGAGACTGCGGGCTGTGTTACCCACATGCACATCAAGGGGCACATAGAGTTTCGATTTCGGAATCGAGTGCCACACACCCATGTCGACTATGCCGTCATCACGCACAAGCCAGCGCAGGGCCATGTTTACACGCTTCAGGGCGGTGTCGGCGAGATTCTGAGGTAGCGCGCGTGAATCGGCAATGCCACCGTTGGCGTCAGCCATTATGGCGTTCATGCGCTCTATAAGCACCCATGAGGGGGCTTCGGCCTCCCCCACTCGTTGCGAGGCGGCGAAGGCATCTATCGAATCGTGCCTACGATAAATCTCACGCAGTCCACGCAGAAAATGCTGCAGGTTGCGCGCGAAGAATGTGCGGTGGATATTCATGTCGGGGTCGAGTTGCTCATAGGCGCCATCGCGCATATACTCATATGGTTGATCCCCCATCAGGGCAAGCAGACGCTCGGCATCGCGGCATATCATCTTGCGGTTGCCCCAGGCTATGATGGCCGACAGGAATGCCACAATCTCGATATCTCTCACATCGCTGAACCGACGCGGAAACTGCACCGGGTCGTCAGCTATGAATGCAGGGGAATTTATGCGGGCGGCCTCTGCATCGAGCAGCTCTTTCAGTTCGCGCATGCTTAATGATTCGTTCTGCATCGTTGCCAGGATTATAGTTTTATCTTTACGGGGGTTGACTCGCGGTTCATACGGTCGAGCGAGGTGACGGCGAAGGTCATTCCCCGCACGCTCTCAGGGTCTACATCATCGGCTATCGACACGCGGCTGAATGGAGTGACGGCTATGATGGTCTCTGAATTAGTGAGGTCGTCGGTGTCTTCGCCGGGCAGAAAACTATAGACCACATACATCACTGCGTCATCCTCACGCTCCTTGCCTCCATGCGAAGGTGGAGTCCATTCAAGGAATGTCTTGCCGTCGTAGCGCTGCACCTGCAGATGGCTCACCCTGTCGGGATGCACCTTGCTGTCGCCCCACGCCGGCGGAAGGGCTATGGTGCGCTGGTATTTTGTGGCAAGTGAGTCGGCTACGCCTTTATAGTTGTCGGTCACCCAGTAGCCATGCCACCACACATTGCCGTCCACATTCTCAAGCCTCCGCGAGAGGCGCACCTTGGTGTCAAGTTCATTGGTGTCGCGGTTCTTGGGATCGGCTGAGTCCATGGTGCGCTTGGTGTCCTGACCTATGTATAGCTGGGCATTCTTGATATTGTCGTTCCACCATTGGGCGAGATGACGGCTCGGAGCGGCTGCGAGGTCAAGACTCCAGTAAAGCTGGGGCACGACGTAGTCCACCCACCCCTTCTGGTCCCACAGCAGCACATCGGCATAGAGGTCATCGTAGTTCTGAAGGCCGCTTGAGGTTGAGCCGCGTGGGTCGCTCTTCTTATTGCGCCATATGCCGAAGGGGCTTACGCCGAATCTCACCCATGGCTTGGCATCCTTGATGGTATTGTGAAGTTGTTCGATAAGGAGGTCTACATTCTTGCGGCGCCAGGCCTGACGGTTCATGCCGTTGCCGAAACGGGCGTATGAGGCGTTGTCGTTTTCGAAGCGTTTGCCATTGGCCGGATAGGGATAGAAGTAGTCGTCGATATGTATGGCGTCGACATCATAACGGTCTACTATATCCTTGACCACCTTGCAGATAAAGTCGCGATTCTCCTGATATGCGGGGTCGAAGAATGTCTGGCCGTTGAATTTCACATAGCGCTCGGGATGCTTGTAGATGTCGTGGTCTTTGGGTAGTATCTCTTTGGAGTTTGAGGTGACTCGATATGGATTGAGCCATGCGTGGAATTCCATGCCTCGGTTGTGGGCCTCCTGCAGGGTGAACTCCATCGGGTCCCAGTCGGGCTGCGGAGCGCGGCCGCGCTTGCCGGTGAGCCAGGTGCTCCAGGGTTCGAGGTCTGATTTATAGAGGGCATCGGCTGTGGGACGCACCTGGAAGATGACGGCGTTGCAGCCTGCGGCCTGAAGTTTGTCGAGTTGCTGCTGGATGTAGGCTTTGGCGCGGGTGGTGCCCATGTCCTGATATTGGCTCTGGCCGATCACATGCAGCCATGCGCCGCGAAATTCGCGTTTGGGATTGGGGTCGGTATAGGCGGGCGAGGCTATCGCACCGAAGGTCATCACGCCGGCGAGGGCGCTGGCGGCAAGGCCGCCGAGAAGTTTATTTCTTATTGACATTGAGTAAAGTTTGCTGATAACGTTGCCGGGGGCGACGGCCTCACCGGGCGATGCCGCTCCCTCTCTCTCCATTCCGCAGCAAATGCAGTCTTAAGGGCAGAATCAAACCCTCTGCCGTGAGGCGATTTCGACCACACTGCTGAATGAAGACTACAAATTTAACAAATAATTAAGGATATGTATCATTCCCATCAAAATTTAATGTTAATTTTGCAGTTTGAAGCTATGCGCGGGGCTGCTGGTAAGGCTTGACCCGCTGTAGCTGACCCGACATGGCTCTGCATGCTGCGGCGCGTGCGGCGACACCGCTGACGGTGGTACTCTGCATTGGCCGCATAGCGCATGGCAGCCATATGGAATGTATAAAAATCCATCAAATAACATATCGCATGAACGAACTGGCTTCGAAGTACAACCCCTCGGAGGTTGAACAAAAATGGTATGACTTCTGGATGGAGCATGGTCTTTTCCGCTCCGTGCCCGATGATCGCGAACCCTATTGCATCGTGATTCCGCCCCCTAACGTCACCGGCGTGCTCCACATGGGTCACATGCTCAACAATACTATCCAGGATATCCTTGTGCGCCGCGCACGCATGCAGGGGAAGAATGCCCTCTGGGTGCCCGGCACCGACCACGCGGCCATCGCCACCGAGACCAAGGTCATAGCCAAACTCGCCGAACAGGGCATCAAGAAGACCGACCTCTCGCGCGAGGAGTTTCTTGAACATGCCTGGGACTGGACCCGCAATCATGGCGGCATCATTCTCTCGCAGCTGCGCAAACTGGGTGCTTCGTGCGATTGGGAGCGCACTGCCTTCACTCTCGATGAGCTGCGCTCGCGCAGTGTGGTGAAGGTGTTCTGCGATCTCTACGACAAGGGGCTCATCTATCGCGGCCTGCGCATGGTGAACTGGGACCCGCAAAACCGCACCGCCATCTCTGACGATGAGGTGAATTATGTGCAGGAACATTCCAAGCTCTATTACCTGCGCTATTATGTGGCGGGCGATCCCGAGGGCCGATATGCAGTGGTGGCCACTACCCGCCCGGAGACCATCATGGGCGACACCGCCATGTGCATCAACCCGAAAGACCCGAAGAATGAGTGGCTGAAAGGGAAACGCGTCATCGTGCCTCTCGTAGGACGCGAGATACCTGTCATCGAGGACCGCTATGTCGACATCGAATTCGGCACCGGTTGCCTGAAAGTGACCCCGGCCCACGACAAGAATGACGAGATGCTGGGCAAGACCCACAATCTCGAGGTCATCGACATCTTTAATGAGGATGCCACTCTCAATGAGCATGGCGGCAAGTATGCGGGCATGGACCGCTTCGAGGTGCGCCGCCTGATTGCAGCCGACCTTGAGGAGGCCGGACTGATGGAGAAGGTGGAGGATTACACCAATAATGTGGGTTATTCCGAGCGCACGAAGGTGCCTATCGAGCCCCGCCTGTCGCTGCAGTGGTTTATCAAGATGAAGCATTTCGCCGACATCGCCACTGCTCCGGTGATGGAGGATGTGATCCGGTTCGTACCCGAGAAGTATAAGAACACCTACCGCGTCTGGATGGAGAACATCCAGGACTGGTGCATAAGCCGCCAGCTTTGGTGGGGTCACCGCATCCCGGCCTACTACTATACCGCCGCCGATGGCGAGGAGCGCTTCGTTGTGGCTGAGACTCCTGAGAAAGCTCTCGAGAAGGCTATCGCTGAGTCAGGACTGCCGCTCACTCCCGACTCTCTGCGTCAGGATGAGGGGGCTCTCGACACATGGTTCTCGTCATGGCTCTGGCCCATCACTCTCTTCAATGGTATCCTCGAACCGGGCAATCCGGAAATCAGCTACTACTATCCTACCTCAACGCTCGTCACCGGACCCGACATCATCTTCTTCTGGGTGGCGCGCATGATTATGGCGGGCTATGAGTATGTGGGCAAGCAGCCTTTCAATAATGTATATTTCACCGGTATCGTGCGCGATAAGATCGGCCGCAAGATGTCGAAGTCGCTGGGCAATTCGCCCGATCCGCTCGAACTCATCGACCGCTTCGGAGCCGACGGCGTGCGCATGGGCCTGATGCTGGCTGCCCCTGCGGGCAACGACATCATGTATGATGATTCGCTCTGCGAACAAGGCCGCAATTTCTGCAATAAGATATGGAATGCCTTCCGCCTCGTAAAGGGTTGGGAGACCTCTGACACCGCAGAGCAGCCCGAGGCTTCGCGCCTGGCCCTGCAATGGTTTGAGGCCCGTCTTAACCACACCCTCGTCGAGATGGAGGACCTCATGGGCAAATTCCGCATCTCAGAGGCACTGATGGCTCTCTACAAACTCTTCTGGGATGAGTTCTCGTCGTGGCTGCTCGAAGTGGTGAAGCCGGCTTATGGTTCACCTGTCGACCGCGCTACTTATGAGGCAGTGCTTGCAGCTTTCGATTCGCTACTGAAGATGCTCCACCCCTTCATGCCCTTCATCACCGAAGAGCTCTGGCAGCATCTCTATGAACGCAAGGATGGCGAGAGCATCATGTATGCCCGCCTCCCGGAGCCGGGTGAGATTGATGCCGATCTGCTCAATCGTTTTGAGACGCTGAAGGAGATTATCGCCGGCATACGCACCATCCGCAAGCAGAAGCAGATTCCGCAGCGTGAGGCTCTGACCCTGGAGGTCAAGGGGCACCACGATGCATCGCTCGACCCGATTCTGATCAAGATGGCCAATCTCGAATCAATCACTCTCGTCGAGGAGAAGAATCCGATGTCGCAGGCTTTCCTCGTAGGGGCAACTGAGTATTCTGTGCCGCTCGAAAGCAACATCAATGTCGAGGAGGAGATCAGCAAACTTGAGGCCGACCTGGAGTATCAGCTGAAATTCCTGGCAGGCGTTGAGAAGAAACTCGCCAACGAACGCTTCGTGGCCTCAGCACCCGAGAAGGTGGTGGCGCTCGAACGCAAGAAGCAATCGGATGCCAACGAGAAAATTGCCGCTATCCGAGCCTCTCTCGAGGCATTACGCAAGTAATCCGGGGCATTCTGCCAAAACATGTTGTAAAACATTATAAAAGATTGGAGGAAACTCCAATCTTTTTTTGTAATTTAGGGGCGTCGGTCTGATAGCCATGCTGCATTCCGGCAAGTGGTGCCAGACAACCTTGAAAACTATCAACCTGAAAAACCTTAGGAAACATGATTATCGGTATTCCCAAAGAGATCAAGAACAATGAGAACCGCGTGGGTGCTACCCCTGCCGGAGTGAAAGAACTCGTCAAACATGGCCATACGCTCTATGTGCAGCACACTGCCGGCGAGGGCTCCGGCTTCAGCGATGAGGAGTATGTGGCTGCGGGGGCAAAGATTCTTCCCACAATCGAGGATGTATATTCGATAGCCGAAATGATAATTAAGGTGAAGGAGCCCATCGAGCCTGAATATCCGCTCGTGCGCAAGGGGCAGGTGCTCTTCACTTATTTCCACTTCGCATCTGACCTCCCTCTGACCGAGGCCATGATGAAGGCTGAGGCGGTGTGCATCGCTTATGAGACGGTGCGCGACCGTCAGGGCACTCTTCCTCTGCTCATCCCGATGAGCGAGGTGGCTGGCCGCATGTCAGTGCAGGAGGGTGCGCGGTTCCTTGAGAAACCTCAGGGGGGCCGCGGCGTGCTCTTGGGGGGTGTGCCGGGCGTGGCGCCGGCAAAGGTGCTCGTGCTGGGGGCCGGCGTCGTGGGTCGCAATGCGGCCCTGATGGCTGCCGGTCTCGGTGCCGATGTCACTATCACCGATATCTCACTCCCCACGCTGCGCCATTGTGCCGAGACTATGCCTAAGAATGTGAAGACGCTCTATAGCTCGCAGCATAACATCGAGCAGCAGTTGCCGTCGACCGACCTCGTCATCGGTTCGGTGCTGATTCCGGGCGCAAAGGCTCCGCATCTTATCACCAAGGATATGGTGAAGTTGCTGCGTCCGGGTTCGGTGATGGTGGATGTGGCTATCGACCAGGGTGGTTGCTTCGAAACCTCTCACCCCACCACTCATTCCGAACCTACATTCGTAGTCGACGGCGTGATACAGTATGCGGTGGCCAACATCCCCGGTGCGGTGCCCTACACCTCTACGCTGGCCCTGACCAATGCCACCCTCCCCTACGCCCTGCGTCTGGCCGACC
>CAJTNN010000045.1 GCA_910577585.1 uncultured Muribaculaceae bacterium
GTTGGTCACCAGTAGCTCTTGCGTCAGGTCGTGGCCGGATTCGGCGTGCGATTTCAGGGTCTGGCGGAGCTTGTCGAGGCCTTGGCCTGTGTTGGCTGAGATGGTTAGCTCGATGGGGGGGCGATTGTCGGACTTGTCTGACAGGTCTGACGAGTCGGACGAGTATGACTGGTCGGACGAGTATGACTGGTCGGACTGGGCGGACTGGGCGGAGAGGTCGGCTTTGGTAAGGAGGGGGATTACGGGGGCGGTAGGGTTGGCGGCTTCGAGGATTTGGCGGGCCTGGGCTCGCTGCGGGGGGAGGGGTGAGGTGGGGTCGTAGAGCCAGAGGATTATGTCGGCTGATTGCAGGCGCTTGCGTGCGCGGTCAATGCCGATGCGTTCGATGGCATCGGAGGCTTCGCGGAGGCCGGCGGTGTCGATAAAGCGGTAGAGGATGCCGTCGATTTCGGCGGTGTCCTCGATTATGTCGCGTGTGGTGCCGGGTATGTCTGACACGATTGCTTTGTCGTCTTGGAGGAGTGCGTTGAGCAGGGTTGATTTGCCGGCATTTGGTTGACCGGCGATTACTACGGCTACGCCGTCGCGGATGGCTCGGCCGGTGCGGAAACTGTCGGAGAGCCGACGTATCTCGTCGATGGCCGCATCACATATATCGGCCAGATGCCCGCGGTCGGCAAACTCCACATCCTCTTCCGAGAAGTCGAGTTCGAGTTCGATGAGCGATGCGAGCTCGATCATTTGCTGTCGGAGAGTGTCGAGGCGTGCCGAGAACTGCCCCTTCATCTGGCGGGTGGCCAGGCGGTGGGCTGCGCGTGAGGATGCGGCGATAAGATCGGCCACACCCTCGGCCTGCGTGAGGTCCATGCGTCCGTTGATTACGGCGCGTTGCGAGAACTCGCCGGGGCCTGCCATGCGTGCGCCGGCGGCTATGAGAGTGGCCAGCACCTCCTGCTGCAGCCAGCGCGAACCGTGGATGGAGAATTCCACCGTAGCTTCGCCGGTAAAGCTTCGTCCGGGGAGGAATACAGTGGCGAGTGCCTGGTCGAGCATCTCGCCCCGGGCATCGATGATTTCGCCCAGATGAGCGGTGTGGGATTCGGCTTTGGAGAGAGATTTACCGCGCCACACAGAGTCGGCTATCTCAAGCGCACGGGGCCCGGAGAGGCGCACCACGGCAATACCTCCGGTGCCCGGAGGTGTCGAGATGGCGGCGATGGTGTCGTTAGAGACGGGTGATGGTGATATGGTGTGGTCTATCTGTCCCATTCCTTGAATGATTTGCTGCTTTCAATCTTATTTTCGAGTTCGTCGGGCAGAGAAGAGAAGAAGTCAAGACCGGTGAGTTCTTCTACTTCATCTACGGTCATGGCATAATTCTCCATATTGCCCGGCGCGCGCATGTTGGGGTAGACGAATCCGATGGCCCGGGGATTCTCCACGTAGGGTGCGAGCAGCACCTTGAAGCAAGCCGACGGCACACGCACGCCGCTGCCTATTGTGGCAGTATCGGCGTCGGTATAGATAGGTCCGGCAACAATCACCAAGGCCGAGTCGCGTTGAGCCCAGAGTCGCTCCTTATTCTCGAGAGTCTGCCAAGCCACGCCGTTGAGCTCATGCTTCTGAGGCACCATGTTAGTCATCACGAAGCAATCGTGCATGGCTTCGGGGCTCCATTTCTGGTCGGCCGAGGGGCACATGTGTCCGCGGTCGTAGCCCGACTTGGTGTAGTCGGCATACGAGGCGCATCCCTCCACCTCCTTATCCGTCCAGAAATCATTCGAGCGCTCCTCATCGCCGGCCACCTCGGTGCCGAGCAGTTCCCATCCTACCCAGTCGGGGGTGCGGTTGGCCGGATTGAAGGCCATTGTGAAGCCTGTGTAGTCGAGGAGTCGGGTCCCTTTGCCGCGGGCCGGATCGATGTATTGAGCCACCTCCAGATCGGGATAATGGTTGGTGGCGGCAGCTACGGCTGACGCCTTCGAATCATTTGATCCGGAGCCGGAATCATTGGCAGATCTCATGGCCATTACCGCCCCTATGCCTGCCATCAGCAGCAGCGCAATGACCACAAAAGGCCATATGCTGACCGGGCGGCGGCGTGTATTACGGTGATTTTTCATAAACTCATTGCAAAAATTTCTACAAAGATACTATATTTACACGTAAAAATGATTAACTTTGGGGTTAAATAGAGGGCTACGGGCGTAAAAGCCCGTAGCGCTGACCACAACTCAATACCAAAAAAAACATATAACTGCATGAACGTAACGGACCGATTTCTTCGCTATGTGAAGTTTGACACCCAGAGCGATGACCTTACGAATATGACTCCCTCCACCCCCGGGCAGATGGAATTTGCCATCTACCTCAAGGGTGAGCTTGAATCGATGGGGCTTGAGGATGTCTCGCTTGACGAGAATGGATATCTGATGGCCACACTCCCCTCTAACGTCGACAAGGATGTGCCTGTCGTGGGCTTCATCGCCCATCTCGACACTGCCCCCGACATGAGCGGGCGCCACGTCAATCCGCGCATCGTAGAGAAATACGACGGACGCGACATCGTGCTCAACCAGGAGCAGCAGATAGTGCTGAGTCCCAAGGAATTCCCGGAGATGCTCGACTATATGGGCCAGGACCTTATCGTGACTGACGGCACCACACTTCTGGGCGCCGACGACAAGGCCGGTATTGCCGAGATAATCTCGGCTGTGGCATGGCTGCAGGCGCATCCTGAGGTGAAGCATGGCAAGGTGCGCATTGCCTTTAATCCGGATGAGGAGATTGGCAAGGGCGCGCATAAATTTGATGTAGAGCGCTTTGGCGCTGCCTTCGGTTTTACGATGGATGGTGGCGCGGTAGGGGAGCTCGAATATGAGAACTTTAATGCCGCCGGCGTGAAAATCACCATCAAGGGGCGCAACGTGCACCCCGGCACAGCCAAGAACAAGATGGTCAACTCCATCCGCGTAGCCAATCAGTTTGCGCAGATGCTGCCGCGCTGGGAGACCCCTGAGCACACCGAGGGCTACGAAGGTTTCTACCACCTCGTGGGCATCAACGGCACGGTAGAGGAGACCACCCTCAACTATATAATCCGCGACCACGACCGCGCCCGCTTCGAGAGCCGCAAGCGCGAGATCGAGCATCTTGTGCGCAAGACCAACGAAGAGTATCCCGGCTGCTGCACTGCCGAGATCAACGACCAGTACTACAACATGCGCGAGAAGATAGAGCCCGTGATGCACATCATCACCCTCGCCGAGCAAGCCATGCGCGAGGCCGGAGTAGAGCCCAAGGTGCAGCCGATCCGCGGCGGCACAGATGGCGCGCAGCTCTCATTCAAGGGGCTGCCGTGTCCCAACATCTTCGCAGGTGGCGAGAACTTCCATGGCCGCTACGAATATGTGCCCATCCAGTCGATGCAGAAGGCCCGCGACGTAGTGGTCAACATCTGCCGTTTGCTGGCCGAATGATTCATCGCGCGGCCCCGGCCGCATTGGATTCAAGATGAAGAAAGAAGGAAAAGTAACTGTAATAACAGGGCCGACTGCCTCAGGTAAGTCGGCCCTTGCTTTGGAGCTTGCCTCGCGCCGCGGGCTCCACATCATCAATGCCGACAGCCGGCAGGTGTATCATGGCATACCGATTGTGACGGCCATGCCCACACCCGAGGAGCTGGCCAGTGTGCCGCATCATCTGATAGACATGCTTCCGCTCGAGTCCTACTACAGTGCCGCCCGATTTGAAGAGGAGGCGCTGCAGGTGGCACGCCGCGAGATAGAGCGTTGTGGCGAGGTGATAGTGTGCGGCGGCTCGATGATGTATATCGACGCCTTCTGCCATGGGATAGATGAACTCCCGGAGGTCAGCGGCAGCGTGCGCCAGGAGGTGCAGCGTCTATGGCAGGAGAATGGCGATGACTGGGCTCTGGCCGAGCTCGAACGCCTTGATCCGGAATATTACGGTATAGTCGACCGTCGTAATCTCAAGCGTGTGGTGCATGCCCTCGAGATAATCAAAGGCTCGGGCCGCACCTATACCTCCCTGCGCACCGGGCGGCGCACCGAGCGCGACTTCGAGATAGAATTGATCCACCTTGACCTTCCCCGCCACGAACTCTTCAGCCGCATCAACAGCCGCGTGGATGCCATGGTGCAGGCCGGACTCGAAGATGAAGCCCGCAGTGTCTATCCACTCCGAGGTCTCAACTCACTCAATACGGTGGGACTCAAGGAGATGTTTGCATGGTTTGATGGCCAGATGGACCGCGCCACAGCCATAGAGCGCATAAAAAAGAACACGCGCGTCTATGCCAAGAAGCAACTCACATGGCACAGACGGCGTGTAGAAATATCATCGGCGGGGCATGGCTCCCACTGAAAAACACCGCGCGGGACGCGTGTAGGAGCCACAGCTGCTTCTGGACGGGAGAATCAGAAATCGTAGCCCAGCGAGAAGACCCAGGCCTTGTTGCGGCCCCCCAGTCGCGAATCGCTCCAGGGCTTGAGCCATCCGGCCTCGTAATGCACGGCCACAACATAGTGGTCAAGAATCTTCAGTCCCGTGCCGAACTTCAGCCCGAAATCGCATTTCGTAGACTTTATCGCCACATAATCAGTGGGATTGGCCGCAGGATTCGTATACACAGGATAATAGAAATCGCCATTGACCGAATTCTTCAGCCGGATCTGCAGGTATGGACCCGCCTCCACATTCCAGCGGATATCATCGCTCAGATTGAAGTGGAAAGCCGCCATGATCGGGATTACGAAATTATAGCTGCGGTCGCGGCCATACTGAGTCATATACTCAGCCTCACCCTCCTCATTATATCCGGCCACATTCACATAAGAATACTTGCCGCTGCGTGACTCATAGAAGAGCCCCGGCTGGATAGAGAAATAATTGCGGAAGTTGATGTCGACCACCACGCCGGCGTCGATGCCCGTGCCCCAGGAATTGAGGTTCCACACATTAAAGACCTCCTTGTTGAGATTGCGGTTGGAAGTGTTGACGCCGAAGCGGACGCCGAGATCGATAAGCGATTCAGGAGCCGAAGTGTCGAAGAAATCAGCGCTCCAGGCTGCCGAGGCAGCCATAGCCAGAGAGGCTGCAAGTATAAATTTGTGTTGCATGATGGGTCAAAAATTAGAGAAAGAGCCCGAGACGCCCCTCCATGAATAGCCGCAAATTTAATACTTTATGCCGAGAAATGCAAATTTAGGAGCGCGCCGAGGGCGAGGCATCGCGCGAGGCATCGGGCGCCGAAGCCTGATTGGCCACAGCCTTCATGCGGCGGGCAATCTCCTCGGCATCGCCGGGCATGTAGTCGCTGCGGTAGGTGAGGTCGTCGTTGAATTCAAACACCCACGGAGTGGCCGTAGGCAGATTCAGCTCAGCGATCTCATCATCCGGAATATGCTTCAGATTCTTGATGATGGCACGCAGACTATTGCCGTGGGCCACCACCAGCAGAGTGTCGTTGTCGGCCAGAGCCGGCATGATCTCGCACTCCCAGTAGGGCATCGTGCGCCGCACCGTATCCTTAAGCGACTCAGTGAGCGGCAACTCATTGACCGGCACCTTCACATATCGCGGGTCGAGCAGCGGGCTGCGCGGATCATCTGGAGCGAGCGGCGCCGGCGCCACATCATAGCTGCGGCGCCATATCTGCACCTGCTTCTCGCCATATTTCTCAGCCGTCTCGCGCTTGTTGAGACCCTGCAGAAATCCGTAGTGCTTCTCATTCAGGCGCCAGCTCTTGCGCACCGGGATATACATCTGGTCCATTCTCTCGAGCACCACATCGAGAGTCCTGACAGCCCTTCGGAGATAAGAAGTGAACGCCATATCGAATCTGAAGCCCAGATCCATCAGCAGTTTCCCGGCCTCGGCCGCCTCCTCTATCCCCTTGGGGGTCAGAGGTACATCGGTCCATCCGGTGAAACGGTTCTCCTTGTTCCATTCACTCTCGCCGTGGCGAAGCAGTACGATTCTTTTCATAGTATATTCTGTTTTATCCAAACTAAATTAAGGTGATAGCGCGTAAGATAGTGGGGCGCCGCACTGCCGGCAAGCAAGTCGGCAGATGCTACATACGTATAACATCTCATCGGGGCTGAAGGCTTGCCGGAGCGGCGAGTAAATACTCGAAATAAATCAAAAAGTTAAAAGTATAGGTAGGTGTTTTGTGGGTTACATAAAAATTTATATCTTTGTACAGAAATTAACACTGTGGCCCTCATTGGTCTGAGCAAGAGTAGTGCTTGTCGGGCCGATAGGCATATTTTTGTAACCTCTATCTATCTTTCCATGACAAAAGATATCCATAAGGCATTGCTCAACAACGCCAAGGATTACATCATGATTATCTTCGGACTGATGCTCTACGGCGTCGGTTTCACTGCGTTCATCCTGCCTCACGAGATTGTGATCGGAGGCCTGTCGGGTGTGGGCACGCTCGTATACTTCGGCACCCGCGGCTTTGTGCCGGTGGCAGTCACTCAGTATGCCTGCAACCTTCTGCTGCTCGGCTTCGCGTTCAAGATTGTGGGCAAGACCTTTGTGACGCGCACGATATTCGGCGCCACAGTCATCTCGCTCTTCATCGGCGTGCTCGAGAACTTCTTCATGGGACTCGGCCACCCGATCATAGCCGACATCAGCATGAGCGCCATACTCGGCGGCATACTCTGCGGCCTTGGCGTGGGCACGGTGTTTATCCACAACGGCTCATCCGGCGGCACCGATATCGTGGCC
Source organism: uncultured Muribaculaceae bacterium (assembly GCA_910577585.1). Lineage (GTDB taxonomy): Bacteria > Bacteroidota > Bacteroidia > Bacteroidales > Muribaculaceae > Lepagella. Next base: position 6,766 of record CAJTNN010000045.1, read on the forward strand.
GCCATGGTGTCGAAGCTCAGCAACGTCTCGATCGGCCGCACCATGATTGTCACCGACATGCTCATCGTCAGCTGCTCAATCCTGCTCCCTTACGAAGGCGACTTCTCATCGCGTCTTGAGGCCAGGGTGCCGCTGATAGTCTACGGCTGGATTGTGACCTTCGTCATCGCCTACGTCACCGACATGATTATCAACACCAACCGTCAGGCCACACAATTCGTGATCTTCTCCCACCGCTGGCAGGAGATAGCCGACAAGGTCAATGCCGAGGCGCGTCGCGGAGTGACGGTGCTCGACGGCATGGGATGGTATTCGAAAAAGGATGTGAAGATACTGATGGTGTGGTGTCGCAAGATAGAGTCAGTGACCATCTTCCGCATAGTCAAGATGATTGACCCCGAAGCGTTTATCACGCAAGCCAATGTGAATGGCGTATACGGCAAGGGCTTCGACACGATGAAGGTCAAGCTCAAGAAGCGCAAAGCCGAGGCCGCCTACCATGAGCATCAGCAGGAGGTGGTGAAGTAAAGGGGTGCACCTTCAGGCCGCAACCCCGAAAGACTTCTGCCTTCAGGCCGCGACCCCGAAAGACCTCTGCCTTCAGGCCGCAACCTACATACAGACAACAACAATACAACACATAGTTCCATTAATCCCTGACATTATGAAGAGAACAATCCTCTCAGCCGCGACAGTCATGCTGGCCACGTCAACGTGTCTGGCCGACTACATCGTGGAAGGCACAGTCATCGACAAAGAGGGTGAGCCCCTCATCGGTGCGACAGTGAGAGTCGGAGGCACCCAGATTGCCACAGCCGCCGACATCGACGGTCGGTTCCGCCTCAAGGTGCCCGACAACGCACGCGAATTGACCTTCGACTATGTCGGCTACGCCCCGCTGAGCCTGAAGGCCCGCGCCAATATGGGCGACGTCGTCATGGAGGCCCGCGAGACGATGCTGCAAGACGTCGTGGTCACACAGTCACTGGCCCGCACTCGCCAGACACCGGTAGCGATTTCCAACATTTCAGGCCCCGAGATCGAGGCCAAACTCGGCAACCAGGAGTTTCCTGAGGTGCTCAAGACCACCCCGGGAGTATGGGCCACCAAAGATGGCGGTGGCTACGGCGATGCCAAAATCAACATGCGAGGCTTCAAGACCGAGAACATCGCAGCCCTCATCAACGGTATCCCCGTCAACGACATGGAGTGGGGCGGCCTCTACTGGAGTAACTGGGCCGGCCTTTCAGATGTGACCTCATCGATGCAGACCCAGCGTGGTCTTGGTGCGGCCATCATCTCTACCCCCTCGGTGGGCGGCACAATCAACATCACCACCAAGTCGCTCGACGTGAAGCGCGGCGGCAACATCTTCTACGGCATGGGCAACGACGGCATGAACCACATCGGCTTCAGCGTCTCATCCGGCCAGATGTCCAACGGCTGGGCCTTCACCATCCTCGGTTCACGCAAATGGGGCGACGGATATGTGCAGGGCACAAAATATAATGCCTACACCTACTTCGTCAACGTCTCGAAGCGCATCAACGCCCAGCATCAGATCAGCTTCACAGCCTTCGGCTCACCGCAGACCCACTATCAGCGCAACTCAGCCAATGGTCTCACCATCGAGGGCTGGCAGGAAGTGAAGGATTACATGAACGGCAAGAGCATGTACCGTTACAACCCCACATTCGGTTACGACAATGAGGGTCAGTTCTGCTCGTCATCGCGCAACGTATACCACAAGCCCCAGATTTCACTCAACCATATCTGGCAGATCAATCACAAGTCATCACTGTCGAGTGCCATCTACGCCTCATTCTCATCAGGCTACGGCTCATCGGGTCAGGGACGCGGCACCTACAAGGGTCAGACCCTCTCATACTCATCATGGTATGGCGTAGGTTCCGACCATCAGCTCAACATGCTCTTCCGTCGCCCCGACGGCACATTCGACTACGGCGCCATCCAGGACATGAACGCCGCCTCAGAGACAGGCTCCAACATGATTATGGCCCGCTCGGGCAACAGCCACACATGGATCGGCCTCGTATCGACCTATAAGAACGAGCTCATCGAGAACAAGCTCAACCTTCTGGCCGGTATCGACGTGCGCTACTATGTAGGCTACCACAAGAACACGATCGACAACCTCTACAGCGGCGCCTACTACATCGACGATGGAACGCGCGCAGGCATCAACCCCGCCAACAACGCAGCCGCTGCCAACCCCGAGTGGGTATATCAGAAGCTCGGCGTAGGCGATGTAGTATACCGCGACTACACCGGCCACACTGCCCAGGAGGGACTCTATGCCCAGCTTGAGTACAAACCCTTCGGCGACAAACTGACCGCCATCCTCGCCGGTTCGGTCAACAACACCACATACTGGCGTTACGACCGCCTCTACTACGATGCCGAGCACGCCATGTCGGAGAAGCCCAACTTCATGGCCGGCAACATCAAGGCCGGAGCCAACTGGAATATCGACCGTCATAACAACGTCTATATCAACGGTGGCTACCTCACCCGCGCCCCCTACTTCTCGAAGGCCGTATTCTTCGCCAACGAGACTTCTAACGTGGTCAACAAGAATGCCGTCAACGAGAAATGCGGCACATTCGAGATCGGCTACGAATTCCACTCACCGATGTTCACAGCCGTAGTCAACGCCTACTACACCAAGTGGCTTGACAAGACTGCCAGCCGCGTGGTCGACATGAGCAACGGCGACAACGCCTTCTTCAACATGCAGGGTGTCAACGCCCGCCACATGGGTGTCGAGGTCAACGCCACATTCAAGCCCGCCAAGTGGGTTGAATTCAACGGTATGGTGTCGCTCGGCGACTGGGTATGGGATTCTAACGCCACCGGCTACTTCTACAACAACTACGGTCAGCCCCTCGCCGACCTCCGCGGCAACCTCGCCTCAGGAGTGCTCGCAGCCGACCATGCCCACGCCGTGCTCAACCAGAAGGGTCGCAAGGTGGGTGGCTCGGCACAGTCCACCGGTTACCTCGGCGTGATTTTCCGCCCCTTCAAGGGCTTCCGCTTCGGTGTAGACTGGACAGCATCCGCCCGCAACTACTCAGACTTCTCGCTCAGCGCATCAAGCTATCAGCCCGGCGCAGAGATCAATGTGGGTAAACCCTGGCGTATTCCGTGGGGCAATCAGCTCGACCTCTCGGCCAGCTACAACTTCAAGATCGGCGGACTCGATGCCACAATCTTCGGCAACGTCTACAATGTGGCCGGATACAACTACGTGATGGATGCCTACACCGACGCCACTATCGATGGCACATGGCAGAACGCATACCGCACCTTCTACTCATTCGGCCGCACCTATGCACTGCGTCTGAAAGTGGCATTCTAATCCCAACCGCATCATAAATCAAAATGACCATTTCACTATGAAACTCTATAAGTCAATTATAATGGCAGCCGCCCCGGCTCTTCTGCTGGGCGCCTGCAGCGAGAACTCATGGAATGACCATCTCGATGGCTTCACGGTGCCCCCGGTAGCCGGCGGTGAGACCACGGCCGAGTATGCGCTGACCACCGATGACTACGCCACCATCGCCTCGCTGCCCGCCAACATCGCGCTGGCCGAGAAGGATGGCGAGAGCGAAGCCCTCGCTGCCATCGCCGCCAACGGCGCCTTCGCCACCGAGGAGCAGGCCACAAAATATCTGCCCGCCCTTCTGGCATCGACCAACAAGAATCTGCCCTACTACACCTACAACGACGGCTCGGCCGTGAAGCTGACCTACAACGTCACCGCCGACCTCCCCGAGCAGGTGAAGCAGATTAACGCCGGCACACTCACCTATACTGTAAGTGAGGCCGAGTATCAGCAGGTGTGGGGCAGCGACGACGACTATATCAACGCCTTTGCACCCGCCTATCCCGCAGCTGCATCGCTTCCTATGATTCTCAAGCAGAATCTGCAGGCCGAGGCCGGACAGTATGCCGTCGTGACCTACAACCGCGCCGAAGTCAATCCCATCTTCGGCACTCCCGACCAGGGTGAGGAGACCTACAACGAGATAGGCTCGATCGCCGAAGGTCAGAATGTGAAGATCAAAGGTGTGATCACAGCGCTCCAAGCCCGCGGCTTCGTGGTGAGCGACGCCACCGGTTCGCTGCTCTGCTATCAGGCCAGCGGATTCGACGCCACAGCTGTGGCCCTCTACAGCGAGGTCATCGTGAGCGGCACAGTAGCCACCTACAACAAGGGCTATCAGCTTGCCGTGAGCGCCTCCGACTATGAGATCACCGGCATCGGCGAATACACCTATCCCGCTCCCACAGTGGTGACAGGCGCCGACATGGACGCCGCCATCCTTCAGGATGGTCCCTTCCTCGCCCAGTATGTGCAGCTCACCGGCACAATGTCGGTAAGCGGCAACTACTACAACTTCAATGTAGATGGCGCCACTTCAGCCACCGGCAGCTGCTATATGCTCACCGATGCCGTCAAGGCTCAGCTCGAGGATGGCAAGACCTATACGCTGACAGGCTACTTCACCAGCATCTCAGGTGGCCGCTACTACAATATGGTGATTCTCGATGTGGCCGCTCCCGGCAGCAAGGTGCGTCGCCCGGCAGTGCGCCGTGCTCCCCTCGCTGAGGTAAGCTACGAGGTAGAGAATGCACTCTATCAGTTTGACGGCACAGCCTGGAAGGCAGTAAGCGATGTTGTGGTGCTCAATCCCGCCGACTACACCGCCATGGGTCTCAGTTACGCCAACCTCACCGGCTCGCAGCCCGATGAATATCTCCCTGTCTTCCTTAAGAACCGCTTCCCCTATGCAGCCGTAGAGGACACCAAGACCGTAGCCTACACCTATTATAATAGCGGAGCCAGCAGCATCCAGGCACGCGAATATGTGCTCGGCGCTGATGGCAAGTGGGGCTACAACGCAGGTCAGGTGACCTCGCAGTTTGTGAAGATGGATGGTGAATGGAAGTATAATCCCTCAGTAGTCATCACGCTCCCCTATGTGCGCAACACCGATCCCTCATATGCTTACTACATGGCTTGTGTGGTATGGGTATATGAAAACATCTGTGTGCCGATGGGCGACACCTCTATGACCTCAGGCGAATACTTCATCGACTATCGCGCAAATGCCGAGTTCTATTCAGGTGCTTCAGCCTACTACGGTAATGTCGATGTGCGCGCTGCTTCAGCCCTCAACAACATGCCTGTGGGCTACACCGGCTACGAAGGTCTCTCCAACGATCAGATCACCGAGCTGATGAAGAAGCGCTTCTGCACCGAGGTTATGCCCGGCGCCCTCAAGGCCATGCACCCCGAGGCACGCGCCATCCTCGGCATGGATGTGACCTACACCATCAACTTCACCGGCTACGACGGCGCTGCCTCAGAGGAGTCAGTAGTATACCTCGTCACCGGCGATGCAGAATTCACATTCCAGAGCACCACATGGGTTTCAGAAGAGGCCCAGGCCGAATGGAAGAAATAATCCGCAGCTTCTAAGCTGACCCACGACACCCTCTCTACCCTCCGCCTCGCGCGGAGGGTAAAGAGAGTCCCGATAAAACTCACGGGGCCGGAACAATCAAGTTCC
>CAJTNN010000046.1:0-11829 GCA_910577585.1 uncultured Muribaculaceae bacterium
CATCTTGCCGATTATGAGATATTCAGGCCCTTCCTTAACTTAACGGCGTTGGGTGCGTCAGTCGGGAGGCAGAGGCATGAGCCAGTCGGTGTCGTCGGCGGCGGGGGTGATGCGGGGGCGGTCGGGACGCAGCGGGGGCATGAGGTTGATGGGCTGAGGGGGTGCGAAGGGACTCTCGCCATCTTCGCAGAGTTCGGAGGTCTGGCTCTCGGGCGACTCATCGCGCGGGTCGGCATACTGCAGGCCGCCGCGATGCGACGACCATAGCTGGCGCTCGAGTTTCTCGATGCGGCGCTCATAGTCGTCGCGCATCTGGCGCATACGCTCGCGCAGCGCCACCATCTTCTCGAGCTGCGCGGCCACACGCTCCATCTCTTCATGCGCCTCCTCCCAGGCGCGCAGGCGCTCCTCCTGGTCGGTGTTGGCGGCACGCAGACGCTCTACCTCGCGCTCAAGTTCGCCGGATATGCGCTCAAGCTCCGACTGGCGCCCGCGGCTCTCGTCGAGCGCGCCGGCCACGCGGGCCATCTCGCATGCAGCCACCTCGGCATCAGCCTCCATCTGCGCCATAGCGGCGCGCAGCGACTGCAGCTCTTCGGCCGCGCGGCGCGGATGCAGCCACGCACCCCATGCGCTGTCAATCATTCAATCTCACCCTTTCGGGGCGCCACGACACCCGGTTTGACCACGATACCCTTCGATTTGCGACCGTTGATGGCTATCGATAATGGTTGGGCAAACTCCACAATGCGTATCGCATCACTCTCATACACAGCCGGAAGAGCATCGAGCCACGCTGAGTCAATCATACCCTGGCCGCCGGGCTGGTCGATAGTGAAGTAGCCTACGCCGAAGGAGGTGAGGTTCTGGAAGAAGTGGGTGCCCTGCGAGGGTTCGATGCGGTAGCCGGGAAGTGCCGACTCCACGATAAGGCGCGCACCGGCTATCTGGGGCCACTTGACGGGTATGCCAAGGGCAGCGTCTGACGAGCCCCAGCGCCCCGGACCGATGAGCACGTAGGGTTCGCCGCGCTCGGTCATCTCGCGGTTGATGCGCTCCACCTCGAGCGCCGTCTCGGGATTGCGGGCGGAGTCGAAGTTGGAGGGTTTGACATATACTATATGGCGCACGCCATCCATCAGGCCATGGCCGAGGGCTGTGTCGCTGCGCAGGATGAGGTCGGTGTCGGGCACATCGAGCAGCGAGTCGTCGAGCATCTCCTTCTTGTCGACTATGGGGCGTATCTGGAGCCAATAGAGTGTGCCCTTGCGCTGCGAGCGCATGGCATCGGGATTGATGTTGCCGGCAAACTCTATCTCTACGGGGCGCCCCATCTCATACTGGCCTGTCGTGAGCATGAAGTCGATGATATCGGCCAAGGGGAAGACTCCGTGGTTGAGCACATTGGCGAAGGTGACCACCTTGCGGCCGGGACCGAAGTCGGTGTCGCGCAGCAGGCGGTCGTTGACGTCGAAGGTGCTCACGAGATAGCGCAGCGCGCCGGTGCGGGCGGCGTCGTTGACGTTGATCTTGCGTATATTGAAACTGTCGTCGGTGGTGAAGTCGGCAGGCGCCGAGCCATCGGTGGGGAGGGCGTAGAGCTGGGTCTGCGTGTCGCGCAGGGCGAGCTGCAGCGTGGAGGTCTGCAGCACCTTCCCCGGATGCTTGGGCGAGAAGCGCAGGGCCATGCCGCCATCCACGATATACTTGCCCAGACCCACTGCCACCTCGGCCACACCATCCTCGGCCACCTCATCATTGATGGGATAATAGTTGAGCGAGCGTCCTACGCCCGAGAATCCGGGGTAATAGAGTCCGTCGTGGTTCTCCCCCACCACCTCCTGCAGGATGACGGCCATCTTCTCCTGGTCGATGACGTTGCTGGTTGCGTTCATATATGCCTTGGAGTCGGCGAAGAATACGGAGGCGTAGACACCCTTGACGGCGTCGCAGAGGAGCCGCAGCCGCTCTTCGGTGTCGGGCAGCGAGGGTATCATGTAGGTGGAGTAGATGCCGGCAAAGGGCTGATAGTGGGAGTCTTCGAGCAATGATGACGAGCGCACTGCCAACGGACGGTCGACAACCTCGAAGAGGGCGAGGAAGTTGTCGGTGAGTTCCTGCGGGAGCTCGGCGCGGAGGAAGGCCTGGAGTATCTCTTCGTCGGGGCGGTCGGAGAGGGCTATGGGGTAGAGATTGTTGGTCTCCATGAAGTCGTCGAAGATGTCGGTGCAGAGCACTACTGTGCGGGGGATGGTGATCTCCACCCCCTTGAAGTCTTCGCACTCGGGGTGGCGCTTGATGATCTGGTCGATGAATGCCAGGCCACGCCCTTTGCCGCCGAGCGAGCCTTCGCCGATGCGGGCGAAGTTGCTGTAGCGGTCGAAGCGGTCGGCCTGGAAGATGGCCACGACGCCGCGGTTCTTCATGCGGCGGTATTTGACGATGCATTCGAAGATGAGGCGGCGCACGCTCTCGGCCTGGTCCATCGAGGTGAAGCGGTAGCTGCGTATGGCCTCGGCTATGGGGAAGAGGGCGCGTGAGTAGAACCACCGGCTGATCTCATTCGAGGCGCAGAGTTCATAGAGCTCCTCGTCGGGGATGTCGAACACGAATTTCTGCATCTCCTTGAGGTTGGAGATGCGCAGCAGCTCATGCCCTTCGTGCAGGTCGCGCACGATGAAGTCGCCGAAGCCGAAGTAGCGGGTGACGGCGTGGCGAAGGTCCTGGGGGAGGGTCTTGGAGTTCTTGTCGAGAAAGACGAGTCCCTCTTCGTGGGCCAGGGCGGCGTTGTCGCTCTCCTGGCTCTCGAGGATGACGGGCATGTAGGGGTCGCGCGAGTGCACGTAGCGGGCGAATTCGAATCCGGCCTGCGGGTCCTTGACCCCGCCGCGCGGATAGCGGACATCGCTGATGATGCCGAGCATGTTGGAGCCGTAGCGGTCAAAGAGCTCGCGGGCCTCGTCGTAGTCGCGGGCGAGCAGCACCTTCGGACGCCCGCGCATGCGCAGCATCTGCTCATGGGCGTTGAGGGCCTCTTTCGAGAATTTCATGCTCTGCTTGAGCAGGAATTTGTAGAGGGTGGGCAGGATGGATGAGTAGAAGCGTATGGAGTCTTCGACAAGGAGTATGGTCTGCACGCCGACGCCGGTGATGTCGGCATCGGCGTTCATGCGGTCTTCGATGAGCTTGATGATGGCGAGGATGAGGTCGACGTTGCCAAGCCATGAGAATACGTAGTCTACGCCGCGCAGGTCTTCGTCGGCGATGCGGCGGCGCACCTCTTTCGAGAATGGGGTGAGCACCACGAAGGGGATGTCGGGATAAAGGGCGTCAAACTGCCGGGCCTCGCGGAAGGTCTCGCTGATGTCGACACCGGGCATGGCGATGATGAGGTCGAAGTTCTGGGTCTCGAGCATGGCGCGGGCCTCGGCGTAGGTGGCTACCTTGGTGAAGCGCGGGGGCGACGAGAGGTTGAGCCCCACATACTCGAAGTATACCTGCTCATCCACGCGTCCGTCCTCCTCCATCATGAAGGCATCGTAGGGGGTGGCTATGAGGAGCACATTGAATATGCGGCGCTGCATGAGATTCTGAAAGGCTGTGTCTTTCAGAAAGAGGCGGCTGAGTAGATTGTCGTCGACGTTCTGCATGGCTTGCGATTAAATGGCTTGTGATTAAAGTGTAGGATAGTGTGAAGGGGTGAGGAGGATAAAGCGAGCCACCCGGACCCGGGCGGGCGCATCCTTGGGGGATGCACCGCCGCCGGATCCGGGTGCGTCAGTATCTTCAGGGGGCCGGGGCTGAGTGAGCGCCGGCGCGTAGGGGCGGATTATTTGCCGGGTTCACCGTTGATCTTGGTGAGGAAGGCGTCGAGGGCGGCGGTCATCGAGGGATATTCGGGCGTGGGGGCCGAATAGTCGAGGCGCAGACCGGCGTCGGTGACGGCTTTGGCCGCGGGGAGTCCGTAGGTGCCGATATACATCATCGGGTCATCCTGGTTGAAGTCGGGGAAGTTCTTCTTGAGCGAGTCGATACCGGCGGGGCTGAAGAAGAGCAGCAGGTCGAAGTCGAAGGGCTCGTCGGGACCGAAGTCGTTGCTGACGGTGCGGTACATCACCACTTTGTCGTAGTTGATGCCTATCTTGTCGAGCTCGGGTGTGGCCGAGTCGTGGACGTCGCTGACAGGGAAGATGAAGCGCTCACCCTTGTTCTTGGTGATGGCGGCGAGCAGATGGGGGTCGTTGAGCTTGCCGGTGGTGGAGAAGAATATCTTGCGCTTGCGGTATACGATATACTTCTGGAGGTAGAGGGCGATGCTCTCTGAGGTGCAGAAGTATTTGGTGGTGTCGGGCACACTTACGCGCATCTCCTCGCAGAGACGGAAGTAATTGTCGACGGCATGACGGCTCGAGAGGATGACGGCCGTGTAGTCGGCCAGATTCACCTTCTGATGGCGAAAATCCTTCACGTTCAGCCCCTCGACCTTGATAAACGGACGGAATACCACCTCCACGCCATGGCGCTCGGCAATGTCGTAGTAAGGTGATTTGGGTGTGGCCGGCTTGGGCTGCGATACCAATATTTTCTTGATGCTCATTTCCTGAAAATATTATGAGTATACTATTATTGTTTAGATGTCGGGGCGCAGGGCGCGTCGGGTGAGTCCCCGCTTGCTGGCCGGGGGGCCGATGGCTCTGTCCCTGTCGTGTACCCCGGGTCAGTGTCTTTAATTAAATAACACTCTTGTCAGAGGAAAGTTGCGCAACTGATGAAGGTGGCGTAAAAGAGTATTATGAGGGGTACGATTTCCAAACTGCAAAGATAGTACAAAAAAAGCACCCATGAGGTAATTTCGCGGAAGAAAATCCGGAATCCCTTCCAAATAAAGACCAATTTGGCGAGAATGAAGCCTCCGAGGGCCACCCACAGCAGGGCTGAGGTGCCTGCGGGATAGCAGATGGCGAGCAGGGCGAGGGGGAAGAGGATGAGGGTGGAGAGGCCGGTGACGGCGGTGTAGCCTCCGACCCACATGCGGGTGTGCAGGGTGTCGCTGAAGACGTTCCCTACGATGGTGTAGGCGCAGGTCATGATGAGCTGCCACAGGGCTGCGACGCAGATGCATATCACCATGCCGAGTGGCTGCCGACCCTCGGCCACGGGGCTGAGGAAGCTCCAGGCGATATCGGCGCGGTCAGCGAGATAGCGGTAGAGCGAGAAGAGGAGTATCCCGGCTGAGATACACCAGAGGATGTTGAGGATGAAGATGAATGATTTCTCGCGGACTGTCTCGTCGAAGACATTGCCGCGTTCTCTGACCTCGAAGGCGGCCTTGAACATGGCGCCGAGGTATTTTGAGTTGCTGCGGAAGCGCAGGGCGACGATTACGAAGAGGAGCAGCAGGGCGCTGAGTATCCAGGATGTGCCGGTGGTGGTGAAGTATGAGCCTCCGTCGGGGCGCAGCAGGGGCTCGTCGTGGGCCGGGGCCTCGAGCATGATGAAGCGCACAGTGTCGTGGACGACGCTGTCGGCCACTGCGAGACTGTCAGAGGCTGCAGGCTCGGGATCGGTCACAACGCCGGCCGGGGCTGTGGCGGCTATGGTGTCGGTTATTTGAGCCATCCCTCCTGCTTATACCATTCTACACTGCGGCGGATACCCTCGGCGAGGTCTACCTTGGGGGTGAAGCCGAAGTGGCGCCGCGCTTTGTCGATGCTCACATTCCAGTTGCGCTGGGCGAGGATGTTGTATTTGTCGGTGTTGAGGGTGGAGGGTTTCCCTTTGGCGGCACCTATCTTCTCGGCTATGGCGCAGACGGCGCGCAGGCCGATGAGTGGCACCCGCACCGGAATCACCAGGCGCTTCCCGACGGCGCGGGCGGCGAGGGTACGGAATTCGGCCTGGGTGTAGGCTGCTGGATGGGCTACGTTGTAGGTCTCGCCGACGGGGGCGGCGGCGAGGGCGTCGTAGATGGCTTCGGCCAGATCGGTGATGTAGAGGAAGGTGAGCTGCTGGCGGCGGAAACCTACCGAGAAGTCAAACCCCTTGCCGATTGATTCAAACATCAGGAAGTAGTCGTGGTCGCGCGGGCCGTAGAGGCCTGTGGCGCGGAAGATGATGAAGGGTATCCCCGACATCTGAAGCAGCATCTCGGCCTTGAGCTTGGAGGTGCCGTAGCGGGTGTTTGGCTGGGCGGGCATCGTCTCGCTGAAGGGGGTGTAGCTCCCCTTCGGGCCGGGGCCCATGGCTGAGAGTGAGGAGATGTAGAGGAGGCGCGAGGGTATGAGGTCGCTGCGGCGCAGGGCGTCGAGGAAGTATTGCAGGTAGTCGCAGTTGATGCGCGAGAAGTCGGCGAAGCGGAGGCATTTGGTGGCTCCGAGGTTGTAGACTATCCAGTCCCAGCCGCCGTCGGGGGCGGCTGCGCTGAGTGAGTCGGCGAGCGACTGGCGGGGGTCGTCGGCGTCGAAGTCGAATTCCACGAAGTTGATGCGGGGGTCGGTGAGATATTTGCGCGAGGTGGAGGCGCGCACACCGGCCCAGACATCGTAGCCACGGCGAAGAGCCTCGTCGACGATGAATCCGCCGGCAAATCCGCCGGCGCCTACGACCAATACTTTTTTCTTTTCCATTGAGAGATATTTTTCGTGGGCCCTCACCCCGGCTGGCGGAGCTGCGGCTTGGAAGTTGTATGAACTTCTTGGAGTATGTGGGATTCCACCACTCTCTTCCGACACACTCTTACTTCCGACACACTCTTAGAGGAGTCCGAAGCCATAGCCCTCGGCCTGGAGCCACTCGATGGCGGCGGGGAGGGCCTCGGTGAGACGGTCACGTGATTTGAGGCTGTCGTGAAACACTATCACCGCGCCCGGGCGAGCATAGCGCCTGACGTTGTCGAGCACACGGCGGGCATCAAGGCTGCGGCAGTAGTCGCGGGTGACGAGGTCATACATCACAATCCTGTAGCGCCGGCGCAGCGCGCGGGCCTGGCGCGGCCGCAACCATCCGTGGGGCGGACGGAAGAGGGGGGTGTGAAGTATGCGGTCGGCTTCGGCCACATCGCGCAGGTAGCGGCGCGTGGTGACGCGGGCACCCTGCAGATGATGAAAGGTGTGGTTGCCCACTCTGTGGCCGCGACGCCTGACCTCTTCGAGCAAGTCCGGATAGCGCCTGGCATTGTCGGCCACCATAAAGAAGGTGGCTTTTATGCCGTAGCGGTCGAGGGTGTCGAGCACCCAGGGGGTCACCTCCGGAATCGGACCGTCGTCGAATGTGAGATACACCACCGGAGCGTCTCCGCCGGCGCGGGAGGAATCATCCGTGATACGGAAGATCCCCCCCGGCACGAGCCAGCGGAAGAAGCGCGGCGGACGCTCTATCCATCCCATCAGCGGAAGAATTCAGGGTGCGAGGCCTTGAACTCTTCGTAGATGCGGCGCGAGCGGGCGCGGTCGAGATTGACCCAGTTGGGATTCTGCTGCAGAAGCTTGAGGGCCTCGGGGTCCTGCTCCACATCTTCAAGAAGATAGTAGAGCATGGAGTCGATATAGCGCTCGTCGTCGGTAGAGCGGGCATATTCACCCTCGGGGAGTGATGCGAGATGATTGGCTATCTCGCAGTATTTGCTCAGCTCTGTGGCGGCATCCGAGGCGGAGAGGCCTTCGGATGCGCCCCCCGCACCTGCGGCTGAGGCGAGGTCGGGGTTGGTGTAGAGTTCGTAATATTGCTTGAGCTCGTCGCGGTCAAGGCCGTAGGTGGCGCATATCTCGGCCACCCGCTCTTTCTTGCCGCCAAACTCTTCGTAGAGGTCTATCAGGCGATAGTACTGATAGGGTGAGAGCTTGGAGTCGTAGGTGAGCGAGGGGCTGATGAAGGTGGTGTTCATCATCAGACTGTAACGCACGTACTGTCCGTAGTTGCGCATCATATCCTCAAGCATGCGCAGACCTTTGTCGGTGAGTTTGCTGTCGCCGAGGGTCTTGCCGATTTCGCAGTATATCTGCGCGGCGGTCAGGCCGAGGTACATGTCGAGGCGCCCTACCCCTTCGGGGAGACGCTTCATCATGAGGTCGAGCATCTCTACGGCCTGGTCATATTTCTTGCGGGCTGCGGCCTGGTCGCCGTTGTGGGCGAGCTGGTCGGCTTCGTAGAGGAGCTGGCTTGAGGTCTCTACCATTGAGTTGCGCACGGAGAAGAGCATGCGGCGGGCGGTCTCGTCGAAGTATGGCAGACGCCCCTCGGCATCGGCGCCGCCGAAGCGGTAGCGCTCTTTGATGTTGGCATATGAGCGGTCGGTGCGGGGTGATTTGCCATCCTGCAGGGTGGGCACAAGCTGATTGGTCATGCCTGTGGAGCGCAGATAGGGGGTGAGGCCTACGTGGTATTCGTCGCCTACGGTCGAGCACCAGTAGATGGGGCGCTCCCAGCCGCGGGCGGCGTTGGTGGCGATGATGTCGAGCATCAGCACCTCGCCGAGGCTGAGGTAGCCTTTGCCACGATAGGTGGCGGTGCTGCCGAGGTCGATGATGATGTCGTCGACAATGTCGGCGGTGTCTTTGGCTGCCACGAGTCCGCGCTTGACGACGGCCTCTTTATCGACGGGTATCTTGACCACAGCCGAGGGCATCTGGCGGTAGCCGTAGTTCTGGTCGACCGACTTGCCTGAGTATACGAGCTTGAGGCTCGAGAGCAGGTCGGCGGGCGAGGTGTTGTCGAAGGGGAGCACGGTGACGTCGTTGAGGCCGTAGGCGTAATCCTCGGGACGCGCGGTGTAGCTTACGGGCTTACCTTCGTAGGCCTGCATGCGCTGCTGATTGGCATACCAGTCGGAGGCGAGATAGCTGAGGTTGATGACGCGCACATCGCGGCGCACACCCTCTACCTCCTGGGCATACCAGAGGGGGAATGTGTCGTTGTCGCCGTTGCAGAATACTATGGCGTCGGGCTCGAGGCTCTCGAGGTAGTTGATGGCGAAGTCGCGGGCGGCGTAGCGGCCTGAGCGGTCGTGGTCGTCCCATGTCTGCGACACCATCTGCACCGGTACTGCCAGTCCGGCCACCACGGCGACTCCGGCGGCAATCTTGCGCTGACGCTCCTGACGAAGCCAGAGGGTGAGCAGCGAGTAGAGTCCGGCAACACCCATGCCGATCCAGATGGCGTAGGCGTAGAATGATCCGGCAAAGGCGTAGTCGCGCTCGCGGGGCTGACCGGGGGTCTGGTTGAGGTAGAGTACAATGGCTATGCCGGTCATGAAGAAGAGGAAGAATACGACCCAAAACTGCTCTATGCCACGCTTGCCGGCGAATGATTGCCATACCAGTCCTATCAGACCGAGTATGAGCGGCAGCATGTAGTAGACGTTGTGGCCGGCGTTATCCTTGCCGAGGTCGTCGGGCAGGAGGGATTGGTCGCCGAGACGGTTGTTGTCGATGAAGGGTATTCCGGAGATCCAGTTGCCGGCATCGAGTTCGCCGTATTGGTTGTTGATGTCGTTCTGACGCCCTGCGAAGTTCCACATGAAGTAGCGCATGTACATGTGGTTGAGCTGGTAGTTGAAGAAGTAGGCCAGGTTCTGCGCAAACGAGGGCTTGAAGACATATTTCTGGGGATAGTAGACAGACTGCATCGCCTCGTTGACCTCGGGCTGGGCATTGAGGTTGAGCTCGGGTACCTTCTGGCCGGTCTGATCGTCGATGGCACTGACGGCTATGAGCTGGCCGGGCATCGTGTCGAGCCGCACCCAGTTGGAGTATTGCGAGGCGTGCTGGCGGCTGTAAAGGCGGGGGAAGAGCATGTTGAGCTCAGGATTCATCGTCACTTTGGGCTTATGGTCCTTCTTGACGTAGTAGTCACCGCCGCGTGCGGCAAGCTCGGCATTGCTCTGCTTCTCTGATTCGCTGAGAAGGTCGTATTCCGATTTGGGCTGTATTCCGGCCACACCTTTGCCATACATCGACTTGCCGGCATTGACCACACTGCCGCCGTAGAAGGGGCGCTGAAGCTGGGCCGGCGTGCCGTCGGGCCATGTGCCGAGGTTCTCGCTGCCGTAGCCTGTGATGCGGCGCTGCGGCGAACTATAGAGAGTCTCGCCGTAAAGCAGAGGATTCTCGCCATATTGTTCGCGGTTGAGATAGGAGGCGAGGTCGAAGACGTTGTCGGGCGAGTTCTGATTCATCGGTGTGTCGGCCGACGAACGGATAAGTATCAGGGCGTAGCTGCTGTAGCCTACGAATATCACGGCCACACACCACATCATCACACTCATCACGCGCTTCGTGAGACGATGCGAGTATTTAGTGAAGAGGAAGAGGGCAAGAAGCAGCGTGAGCACCCAACCGATCCAGGGGCTGTCGCCGATGAAGAGCATCCCTGAGACAGTGATGGCGAGAAGGAAGAATATCTTCGCGGCGCCACTACGCGGGGCCACCGAAATCTGCCAAAGGGCCACGCCGAAGATGGCGAGGGCGGCGAAGGCGTAGATAAGAGCTCCGCTGTTGAAGGGCATGTGCATACCATTGACAAAGAATAGCTCAAATTGCTGGGCTACCTTTATGAAACCGGGCACAAGTCCGTAGAGCACAAAGAAGATAATCACAAACGACACTGCCAGCGCTCCGAGCGATTTCAGCAGATTCATATCCTTGTATTTGCGATAGGCAAAGACAAGCACGATAGCGGGGATACAGAGCAGATTGAGCAAGTGGACTGCGATGCTGACTCCGATAATATAGGCAATCAGCACGAGATAGCGGTCGCTGCCGGGATTGTCGGCACGGTTCTCCCACTTCAGGATTAGCCAGAACACCAACGCCGTGCAGAAGCTGGAGAAGGCATACACCTCACCCTCCACGGCCGAGAACCAGAAGGTGTCGCTCCAGCAATAAGCCAGCGAACCAACGGCCGCCGATCCCATTATGACAAGATACTGCGCGAGCGAAAGATCCTTATTGGCACCTTCACGATGCGCATCATTCACCATAGAGGCAGACGCAGCATCTGCCCCCACTACCAGACGGCGCACAAGATGCGAGATAGTCCAGAAAAGGAGCAGGATTGTCAGGGCGCTAAGCAGACCGGACATGGCATTGACCATGACCGACACCATCGCATCATTCGTAGCGAAGTTAGCGAAGAAACGCGCGGTAAGCATAAAGATCGGGTTGCCCGGCGGGTGACCGACCTCAAGCTTGTCAGCCTGGATAATAAACTCCCCACAATCCCAATAGGAAGCCGTGGGTTCGAGTGTGAGCCAATAAGTCAGCAGCGCGATGACAAACACCGTCCATCCGCCGACATTATTGATAAGATTATACTTCTTAGAAATCATAGTCAGATAGTTCTGAAATTAAAAATCGGCCACAAAGCCAATTAACCCACAAAATTAATAAAAAATCCGCACCCAGTCAACCCCCACCCCCTATCCGCTCAGGCGACAGCCCCTCCTCCCAGATTCTTGCAGTGGACTTTGCTTCTCCCAAAATTCCCAGAATTCTCAAATCTCCCAAAATTCCCAGAACTCCCATTACTCCCAAATGAAAAAAAGAATCGACTCCGGTTATGGAATCGATTCTCATTGGTTAAGGGGGCGATTACCTACTCTCCCGCGTTAGCAGTACCATCGGCGTGATAAGGTTTAACTTCTCTGTTCGGCCAATAGTGAACACGGTGAAGAGGTGGAGCCCGCCTTGGATGATAATGGGGCTGACGCGCAGGTCGTGGCGAGGGCGCCCCTCCTCCCAGAACCTTGCGGTCGACTTTGCTTCTCCCAAATTTCCCAGAATTCCCATTACTCCCAAATAAAAAAAGAATCGACTCCGGTTATGGAATCGATTC
>CAJTNN010000046.1:11839-12116 GCA_910577585.1 uncultured Muribaculaceae bacterium
GGGAAGAGGTGGAGCCCTTATGCTATCATCACCTTAATAAGTTTATTCTGACCTCCGTCAGTATGGCTTGGAAAAAGAGCCAAGACTGAAAGCATTCGCGAGCAAGTCATTTTATCAGAGCACTGCGTCAAATCTTCACAACGATCAGTCATCCGGACTTGCTTCGTCTCTCAGCTCCGTCACCCTTGCGGGCGACGCGCCGTAGACTTTCACCGGAATCTTCGGGCAATTAGTACCGCTCGGCTGAGCATGTCGCCATGCGTACACCTGCGGCCTA
>CAJTNN010000047.1 GCA_910577585.1 uncultured Muribaculaceae bacterium
TCCGCGCCCTTAAATTCCTTTCCCATCTTACCGATTATGAGATATTCAGGCCCTTTATTAACATAACCGCGTTGGGCTCTCATCTCTGCCCGCCTGCCGCTGCTACCGCTATGAGAGCCTAATTTTGTTGAGCAGATAATTGGTGCGGTCGTCGTTGAGGTCTATTTGATTTGGAGAGATAGACCCGGCGAGTTCATATAGTGCTTGCAGTCGGGTTGATGGGATATTTGCTACTCTCTGTATCATTATATTTTAGGAGCTGGATTATTATGCTCAAATGCAAATTTACAACTTTAATTGGATAACTCAAAGCAGGAAAGAATTGTTTTGCAGTCTATGTTGGTTTGAACCTTCATATGGTGGCCTATGGCGAAGATGTTGTGATGCGTGGGATAGGAGATGTGGCTGGTTAAATTTCGGGCATTTTGGTCGGGTCACGAAATTATGCTAATTTTGCAGTATGCAAGATAATGACGACTTTGACATTCATGATGGTCAGCGGGCAGCCGGCTCGGATGGCGATGTGGAGAAGGCTTTGCGCCCGCTCGCTTTCGACGACTTCAGCGGCCAGGAAAAAATAATTTCTAATCTGAGAATCTTCGTGCAGGCGGCGCGTCTGCGCGGTGAGGCTCTCGACCATACGCTGCTGCACGGGCCTCCGGGTCTGGGAAAGACCACGCTGTCCAACATCGTGGCCAATGAGCTTGGCGTGGGCTTCAAGGTGACGTCGGGGCCGGTGCTCGATAAGCCGGGCGACCTGGCGGGCATATTGATGTCGCTTGAGCCGCATGATGTGCTCTTTATCGACGAGATACATCGTCTGCACCCTATCGTGGAGGAGTATCTCTATTCGGCGATGGAGGATTACCGCATAGACATATTGCTCGACAAGGGCCCCGGGGCGAAGAGTGTGCAACTTACCCTCTCCCCCTTCACGCTGATCGGCGCCACCACGCGCGGCGGTCTGCTGACGGCGCCGCTGCGCGCGCGCTTCGGCATCAACTGCCATCTGGAGTATTATGACCATGATGTGCTGAAGGGTATCGTGAGGCGTTCGGCGCGGTTGCTGCGTGTGGGCATCTCTGAGGAGGCGGCGCTCGAGATAGCGCTGCGCAGCCGCGGCACTCCGCGTATAGCCAACGCCCTGCTGCGGCGTGTGCGCGACTTCGCGATGGTGAAGGGCGACGGCACCGTCACCCTCGAGATCGCACGCATGGCGCTCGAGGCCCTCAACATCGACCGCTACGGTCTGGATGAGATCGACAACAAGATACTGCTCACGATCATCGATAAGTTCAAGGGTGGTCCGGTGGGGCTGTCGACGATAGCCACTGCGCTTGGCGAGGATGCCGGCACGATCGAGGAGGTATATGAGCCCTTCCTGATCAAGGAGGGCTTCATAAAGCGCACCCCGCGCGGCCGTGAGGTGACGCATCTCGCCTATCGCCATCTGGGGCGCACGCCGGCTTCGTCGCCCGACTCGCTCTTCGGCGATGAGCCGATATGAGGCGATATGAGCCGATAGTGAGAGCGCGGCTATGCAATGAGCCGATGTGATAAATTTTGATAAAAGATAATTACCTGCGGCGGGGGGAGTCCGGGGTCCGGTCACTCTCCGCGAGGTGCTAAATAACTGATTTCAGCAAGTGGCTGGTATAAAGTCTTTGGTAAGGGATACGGCGGTCTACGGACTGAGCAGCATCATCGGCAGATTCCTCAACTGGTGTCTGGTGCCGCTGTATGTGTATATGTTTGATGCCGCCGAGTATGGCATAGTCAGCTATCTGTATGGTTTTACGGCGGTGGCGCTGGTGATTCTGAATTATGGCATGGAGACGGGTTTCTTCCGTTTCGCCAACAAGCATGATGATCCGGAGCGGGTCTACACCACATCGCTGATATCGGTGGGTCTGACGTCGCTGCTCTTCATTGTGGCGCTGACGCTGCTGCTGCCGCAGGTGGCGCGGGCGTTGCTGCTGCCGAAGCATCCGGAGTATGTGTGGTTGCTGGGGGTGACGGTGGCGCTTGATGCCTTCTCGAATCTCCCCTTCGCCTATCTGCGGTTCCGCAACCGTGCGTGGACCTTCGCCGGGATAAAGATGCTCAATGTGGCGCTCAACATCGGGCTGAATCTCTTCTTCCTGCTGGCGTGCCCGCGGTTGCAGGAGTCGGCTCCGGCGCTTGTCGGATGGTTTTATGAGCCGATGGGTGGCGTGGGCTACGGCATCGGCTGGATATTTGTGGCCAACATCCTCTCGACGCTGGTGGTGCTGCTGACGCTGCTCCCCTGGATCGGGTGGCGCCGCTGGCGCTTCGACGCGAGGCTGCTGCATGAGATGCTGTCGTATTCGTGGCCGCTGCTGATATTGGGTGTGGCCGGGATACTGAGCCAGAACATGGGCCAGCTGCTCATCCCCTATCTCTTCACCGGCGCCGAGGAGGCCGCGCGCCGCATGGTGGGCATCTATGGGGCCAACATCAAGATTGCAATCGTGATGGTGATGTTTACGCAAGCCTTCCGCTATGCCTACGAGCCCTTTATCTTCTCGCAGGCCAAGGCCGCCGGCGAGAGCCGCGAGCGGGCCTATTGCGATGCGATGAAGTATTTCGTAATCTTCGGTCTGCTGATATTCTTAGGGGTGATGTATTTCCTGCCGGTGATACGCCATTTTGAGTCGCCGGGCTACTGGGAGGGTCTGCGCGTGGTGCCGGTGATGATGATGGCCGAGCTTTGCTTCGGTGTCTTCTTCAATCTCTCGCTATGGTATAAGCTTACCGACCGCACCCGCTGGGGGATGTACTTCTCGCTCTTCTGCTTCGCGCTGATGCTGGGGCTGAATCTATGGCTGATTCCGGCCATCGGCATTCCGGATGGTTATCTGGGGGCTGCATGGTCGGCGCTGATAGCCTATGCGGTGGTGATGGTGGCGAGTTACTTTGTGGGGCGCCATTATTATCCGTTGCCTTACGAGGTGGGGCGCATCGGTGGCTACACGGCGCTGGCGGTCGTGCTCTATGTGGCAGGCGAGCTGCTTTACTGGCCCGGGGCCATGTGGGGCACTTATCTGGTGAGGATAGTGTTGTTGGGGGTATATGTCGGGGCTGTGGTGCGCTTTGAGCGGCTGCGTCTGCCGGCGCGTTTGCACCGGGGTTCGAAATAAAATTGAAGGATTATGGAGAATTCATTTCCGAAATCAGAGAAATTACGTCATAAATCGCTTGTCGACCCGCTCTTTCGCGAGGGGAAATCGATATTCGAGTATCCGCTGCGCATGGTGTGGCGGCCGCTGACGGCGGCGCAGCTTGAGGGGAGCTTCAAGGTGGGGGTGCCCGAGGGTGTGGCGCCGCTGCAGGTGATGATCACGGTGCCGAAGAAGAAGCGGCGTCATGCGGTTGACAGGGTGTTGATGCGCCGGCGCATCCGCGAGGGGTGGCGTCTGCAGCGCCGGGCGTTGCGTGCGGCCGTCGAGGCGCATCCGGAGTTGCGCACGCTGTCGGTGGGGCTTATATATGTGGCCGATGAGAATATCGAGTCGGCGCGGGTGCATGCCCGTATCGGCAAACTGATTGCCAAACTAATACAGCAGATTTCGAGCCATGAATGATGATGAAGTGAAGGATGATGCGCTGACTCTGCGGCAGGCGCAGCAGATGGTGGATGAATGGATATGCCGCGTAGGCGGCGGCTACTTCTCGCATCTGACGAATATGGCGGTGCTGACCGAGGAGGTGGGGGAGCTGGCGCGAGTCATCTCGCGCACATATGGCGAGCAGGTGGCCAAGCCGGGGGATCTGCGCCACACGCTTGGCGAGGAGCTGGCCGATGTGCTCTGGGTGGTGATATGCCTGGCCAATCAGAGTGGCGTCGACCTTGAGGAAGCGCTTCGTGCCTCGCTCGAGAAGAAGCGGCGCCGCGACGCCGACCGCTTCGCCGCGCGCCGCCATCAGGAATAATCCCCCCTCTCCTCCAAGAATAATCCCCATGGACGACTGGAGCTGGCTTCCGCAGGGTTACACAGGCGAGGATGACCCTCGCCACGCAGCCTTTACCAATCGTGCCCTCTGGCACGATTATCACTCCCCGCGCACCTATATGCTAACACTGCTAAAGATGGAGGGAATCCCCGACTTCTCACGCATCGAGGGGCGCATGATCTCAGATTTCGAGGCCGTGGCCGAGGCGAGGCTTACGCCCTTAGGGGCATCGCTGCGCGAGGCATGGCGATGGAGCCTGCGGAAGTATCCGGAGGTGAGGATGCTGCGATACGTGTTCATGCCCGATCATCTGCATGTGTTGCTCAGGGTCACACAGAGGATAGCCTATCATCCGGGCGATGTGGTGCGCAGTTTCCGGCTTGAGGCCAATGAGCGCTACAGGGATTTGCTGCTGCGTAAGTATGAGCTGGAATTTGACGGGCGGATATTCCAAACCGGCTATAACGACCGCATACTGACCAAAAAGGGTCAGCTCGACACCACCACACGCTATATAATCGATAATCCGCGCCGGTTATACCTCAAGCGCGAGCATCCGGAGTTTTTTGTCAATGTGATGGGGGGATGGATAGGGGGTCAGGCGGTGGCTCTTTATGGTAATCTTCTTTTGCTTGAGGGGGCGATGAAGTGTGTGGTGCGCTACAGCCGGGGCTATAGCGAGGATGAGCGGCGCCTCAACCGGGCCCGCTGGGAGGAGACGCTGCGCGCCGGCGGGGTGCTGGTGTCACCGTTCATTCACCCTGAAGAGCGGGCAATGATGCAGCGGGCACTCGAGGCCGGAGGCCGCGTGATATGGATCCGGCCTGACGGCTTTCCTGACCGCTGGAAGCCCTCGGGGCGCTATTTCGACTATTGCGCCGCGGGGCAGCTGCTGCTGATTGGCCCGCTGGAGTATTCTACGACCCGCCGGGCGCTGACGCGCCAATGCTGCGAGTCGATGAACGCGCTGGCCCGCGCAGTGCTCATGGAGCCGCAAGTGCGCCTCTTCAGGCGCCGCTGAGGCGGCGATGGGAGTGCCGCCCTCGGCGGCACGGCTCATTTGAGCCCGGACCCGGGCTCAACCTCCAAAAACGCAAGCGCAGATAAGGACGCCGGCGGAGCTTCTGCTGCCCCTGCGGCGGCGAGCGCAGGCTTGGGCAGGCTGGGCTCGGGCTTGCGCTGGCTGGGCTTGGGCGGGCTGGCTTGCTGCGCTTGCGTTTTGGGGAGTTTAGGGCCGGGTGGCCCGGGGGCGTAGCGCGCCGGTCAGGCGCCGCTGAGGCGGCTGGGGCGCTTTTTTTTGCTGGGAGATGCGGAGTTACGGATTTTTTTTCGTAATTTTGCCGATATTACCGGAAAAACTTTTGTGGCCGCTGTTTTATAGGCTTCGAGTCAGTAGAGGAGTACGTCCACAATCAGGCTTAATATTCTTACATTTTTTTACTTTTTAACCAACTCACCATGAATCGCTTAAAGCATTTTGTAGCGGGTTCGTTGCTGGCGGCAACGGCGCTCAGCGGAGCTGCGTCAACCTTTGTGGGTGACCGCACTGACTTCCGTGATGAGACGATCTATTTCGCCATAACTACCCGATTCTACGATGGCGACCCGAAAAACAATGTCCTCTGCTGGGATGGACAGGAGAATCAGATCAAGTACAACGACCCGCTGTGGCGCGGTGACTTCAAGGGCTTGATCGACAAACTCGACTATATCAAGGCTCTGGGCTTCACTGCTATCTGGATCACTCCGGTAGTGCAGAATGGCTCGGGCTATGACTACCACGGCTATCACGCCATGGACTTCAGCTCTGTCGACCTCCGTTATGAGAGCCGCAAGGAGTGGGGTTCGGCTGAGGATGTGGATTTCCAGACTCTTATCGATGCCGCCCACGCCAAGGGTATGAAGATTGTGCTCGACATCGTGCTGCAGCACACCGGCAACTTCGGCGAGAAGAAATTCGCCCACCTCTTCGACCGCGACCAGAATATCCGCAACCAGGCTGATATCGAGGCCTGTCTGATACCGACCGATATCCTCGGTGGACAGTCGTACTGGGAACTCCCTGCCGAGGGCGAGGGTGCGAACCAGTATACCGAGCGCTTCAAATATCTGAAGAATACCGACGGCCAGAACCATGACAGCAACAACTACTGGCACCACGTGGCCAACGCCTGGAACTGGGACGACCCCTCACGCTGGTGGGGCCAGATCGCAGGTGACTGCGTAGACCTCAACACCGAGAACCCCGCTGTAGATGAATATCTGGTGGAGTGCTACGGCAAGTTTATCGAGATGGGTGTCGACGCATTCCGTATCGATACCACAGGCCACATCGCCCCGCTGACTTTCAACTCATATTTCATCCCGAAATTTATCGAGCTCGGCGAGAAGTATAAGAGCAAACGTCTTAACGAGGCTCCCTTCTATATGTTCGGTGAGTGCTGCGCACGCTACGGCGGCGTCATCTACCGCGACAATCACGTGCTTTCGAGCCACTACTACACTTGGAAGTCTGACCCCGCTCTGGTCAATGAGTGGAAGCAGTATGATGCAGAATGGTGGGCCAGCCAGGTTGTGCCCGAGGGTGGAGCGCCGATCGGCAACATGCTCACCTGCACCAAGGACCCTGCCACTGTGCATGACTCTGACAATGTCTTCATGAAGAACGGCGCATGGCACGAGCCCGACTACTCGGATGCATCAGGCTTCAATGTGATCGACTTCCCGATGCACTACAACTTCCACAGCGCCGACCAGGCAGTGCGTATCGCCCAGGAGGGTGACCACTACTATAATGACGCATCATGGAATGTGGTGTATGTAGACTCTCACGACTACAGCCCGGGTCCGAACGACGGCGTGCGCTTCAGCGACGGCACCGAACAGTGGGCCGAGAACCTCTCGCTGATGTTCACATTCCGTGGCGTGCCCTGTCTCTACTACGGTTCTGAGGTAGAGTTCCAGAAGGGCAAGACCATCGACGAGGGTCCGAATCTGGCATCTGCCGAGTCAGGCCGCGCATACTTCGGTGCATATCTGGAGGGTAGCGTAAGCACTACTGACTTCGGTGAGTATGAGGCTTCAGGCAATGTCAAGGAGACTCTTAACGCCGACCTCGCCCAGCATATCCGCCGCCTCAACCAGCTGCGTGCCGCTGTGCCCGCGCTGCGTAAGGGTCAGTACACCTTCGACGGCTGCACCGCCAACGGCGGCAAGGCCTACAAGCGTGCATGGAAAGACAGCTACGCTCTGGTAGCCCTCAACGGTGGCGCTACATTCGAGGATGTGCCCGCCGGAACATACACCGACATCGTGACCGGCAAGCAGTACCAGGGTGGTGGCACAATCACTGTCGACGCCCCCAAGAATATGGGTCAGCTGCGTATCCTCGTCAAAGACTGGAAGGGCGCAAGCAAGCAGGTGGGCGAGCACGGCAAGTTCATCTACGACACTACTCCCGTCAGCCATGGAGGCAGCGTGACATTCACTGACCCCGGCACAACAGAATACTACACCAAGGATGACGCAATCGGCTCAGCAGGCATGAAGCTTTCTCCTGCCGGCGGTTCGTTCCGCACCGACGAGATGACAGTGACCATCGCCCTCAACGATGCAGCCGTATCAGGCTGGTACAAGCTCGGCGACGCAGCCCAGGTGAACCTCACCCAGGGCCAGCAGAAGAGCGTAACCTTCGGCAGCGACATGAACTTCGGCGACACCATCACCATCTCATGGGGTGTGAAGGGTGCCGACGGTGTGGAATACACCGGCTCAGCTACCTACAAGAAGGTTGACCCGAACGCCACCACCACTATCTACGTGACTGCCGACAGCGCTCCCTACGCCTACATCTGGGGCACCAACAGCGCAGGCAAGCAGGCAGAGCCCAACGGCACATGGCCCGGCTCGAAGCTCACCGAGAGCACCGAGATCGACGGCCGCACATTCTGGAGCTTCACCCTCGATGACATCGAGAGCGCAAGCGTGATCTTCACTACCGACGGCACCAACGGCAAGACTCCCGACATCACCGGCATCACTTCTGACACATACTTTGAGTATGACGGCAACGGCAACGCCAAGAAGATTGACGTAGACGTAACTCCGCAGCCCAAGGTAAGCTTCTCGCCCAACGGCGGCTCATTCGACGACACAATCACTGTGAAGGTGACCGCTTCCAACGCCACCGCTTCATGGTATAAGATCGGCGACGCTTCTGAGAAACACTTCACCAACACTGCCTCATTCACTCTTGGCGCCGACATGGAGCCGGGCGAGAGCGTGGAGGTGACCTGGAGCGCCACCAACGGCGACGTCACCAAGACCGGCAGCGTGAAATACACCAAGCGTGCACCCCTGCCCGTGACCGACGGCATCACTATCTACGTAGCTGCCACTTCGGCTCCCAACCTCTATGCATGGGATGCTACAAGCAGTGCGAAGCTGACTGGAGAATGGCCCGGCACACGCCTCACAGAACAGACCAATGTGAATGGCCAGGATTACTGGTACTATACCTTCCCCGAGGAGGTGAAGGGTGTCAACATCATCTTCAATGATAATGGCCAGACTGATGATATCAAGAATATCACCAAGAACAGCTACTTCACCTACAATGGCTCTACAGGCTACACTGTAGTTGACCTCGGCGGCGGTGGCGGCGGTGATGACATCGTTGACCCGATTGGCGAAGATGTGATCTACTTCTACAACTCAAGCAACTGGAGCAATGTCTACGCATATGCCTGGAATGGCGTCACTGAATACTTCGGTGCATGGCCCGGCAAGCAGATGACCAAGACTACTGAGCTCAACGGCAAGAGATACTTCGTGATCGAGCTTCCCACAGTGGCAGCCGGCTCACAGGTAATCTTCAACGGCGGCAACGGCCAGGGTCAGACTGATGACTTCGATCTCGTTGTGGGTGGTTTCTACGACAACTCAGGCTGGACAGGCGTCGAAGGCATCGGTGCCGAAGAGGCAGAGGCTGAGTTCTACACACTCCAGGGTGTGCGTGTAGAGAACCCGACTCCCGGCATCTATGTGATGCGTAAGGGCGGCAAGATCAGCAAGGTAGTCATCCGCTGATAGCGCAGCTTACTAATCGATAATTGCCAATATACAGAGGCGGCCCCTTCACATCGTGGAAGGGGGCGCCTCTCTTTTTTTTCAAGTTGCCACTAATCTGAGTCATCTCATAGCCGGCGGGTCAGAAAGCAGAGACTCATCACCGGCGCCTCAAAATATTTTTTTAATTATTTTTATAAAAATTTTTGATAGAATGGAAAATTGTATTAATTTTGTGCATCCGCGCTTTAAAATTGTTAGAAGTTATTGCGGTGGAAATGTAGATATGCCATCTTTGGGATGGAAATATTAACCATAATCATAGTTATATGAAGAAGTCTTTACTATCATTGGCTGCCGTAATGGCAGTTTCAGGCGCTTTTGCTGTCAATCCGTCAAAGTCACTCAGCTTCTCGGGTCAGCTGACCGAGCGTAAGGGTATGCCGGCGCGCAAGCTGACCTCCAACCTCAAGGCCTCGGAGCTGATGCGCACTCCCGGCTCACCGCTGCAGAAGCGCCTCACCCGTGCCGATGAGGCAACGCAGCTCTCGATGAACTGGGGCTACTGTGATTCACCCTATCTGGCCATGCCTTCAAACGCCGGAGAATTTGGCGGTGCAATCCAGCTCAGCGCCGAGAAAGCCACAACCTGGGCCGGCGCCACAATAAGCGCGGTGACTGTATGCACTCCCTTGGACTTCGATTCAGAGCGCGAGGAGGATGGATGGTATGTATACGACAATCCTGTCAAGAAGGTGACCGTGTGGGTCAAGGAGGCCCTCGATGGCGAGCCGGTGGTATCGACCACGGCTGATCTTGACTCTGAAGGTGTGATATTCCAGGAGATTCCCCTCGACCAGCCCTACACACTGAAAGCCGAGACACCTGTGTATATCGGTTATACCTTCCAGGATGTGCCCGAGGATGGCAACTACGGCATCTTCATCACTGACTACAACTATCCCCTCGACTCGATGAGTTGCTACGTATGGTCGAAGTACTCAGGATATGACGACTGGGGTTATCCCGTATTCGAGGCCGAAGACTACGACTGGAGCGAGCTTGGCTATGACTATGGCAACCTCTGCATGAAGGCGCGTGTCAACGGCGACATACTTCCTACTAATGTGACCTCAGTATATGCCTATCAGCTGCCGGTGTATGCAGCTCCGGGCGAGCCCTTCGAGGCGCTGATACAATATAGCAATGCAGGAGCCAACACCATCGAGACCATCGACCTCACACTCGAGGTGGAGGGTATGGAGCCTCAGGTGAAGACTCTGGATGTGGCTTACGCTCCCCTGGCGTATGGCGAGTATAGCCTTGACGGCGCCGAATTCGAATGCACTACTGTTGGCAACAATATCGCTTACAAGTTCTATATCTCAGCCGTCAACGGCGAGAAGATTGCCGACGATGACCTCGATATCATCGAGGGTACGCTGCTCTGTATCTCAGAGGGCTACGCGAAGAACACTGTCTTCGAAGAGTACACCGGCACATGGTGCGGATGGTGTGTCGTAGGCTATGCCGGCATGGAATACATGGCTGAGAACTACGCCGACAAGGGCTTTATCGGCATCGCCGTACACTCGGGCGACGAGATGGAGGTGTGTGATGTCGACCAGCCTTACTATGAGATTTCACAGGTTGTGACCGGCTTCCCCTGCGCTTACGCCAACCGCGATATGAGCACAGAGATCTATCCTGACCCCGAAGACCTCGAATACTACTTCGAGATGCTCAGCGAGGTTCCGGCATATGCCGAGATTTCGGCCACAGTAGAGAATGGCTCGGCACAGAACACTCTCAAGCTCAGCACGAAGACTAAATTCGGTGCCTCTGAGGAGGATGCTGACTATCGCGTAGGCTATGTGGTGATAGAGAATGGCGTAGGCCCCTATGTGCAGCATAACTATGCCGCCGGCCTGGATGACGACTACTATGGCTTTGAGGATAAGGGTGAGCTCGTGCCTCTGAAGTTTAACGAGGTGGCACGTGAGTGCTCTGAGCCCGCAGGTGTGGCTGAATCGCTGCCCGCATCGATCGAGGAGGGTGTGGAATATCCCTTCGAGGTTGAGATTCCTCTCACCGGCGTTGCCGATGCCAAGAAGGTGCGTGTGGTGGCACTGGTGGTCAACAACATCAACGGTACTATCGAGAATGCATGCGAGGTGGAGGTGCCCGGCTACAATGGCGTGAAGGGTGTGCTTGGCGAATCGGCTGAGCCTCTGATGGCCTATGGCTTGAAGGGTGGCGTGGCTCTGCGCGCCAACAATGGCAAAGCTTCAGTCTATAGCATTGATGGCCGCTGCGTGGCCCGCGAGGTCAAGGGCTCATTCCTGGCGCTTCCGGCAGGTATGTATGTTGTGACTCTGAATGGCAAGAGTGTGAAAGTGGCAGTGCGCTGATTAATCCGGGCGCCTTTTCCGGAAGCCTGCCGGCTTC
>CAJTNN010000048.1 GCA_910577585.1 uncultured Muribaculaceae bacterium
GATGTCTTTTGGACGATATATTCCAATGGAATCTCGAATGTGTCACTTTCTCTAAGGGCAAGAAGTTCATCAATTGCGATTAGCAGACCAGCCAATCCTCGCAAATGTCGAATGCCCATTCCATCTGCGTGTAGTTTGTGCAGATATGCTTGTCTTTGCTCAGAGAATGAGGCTTGCTCATGTCTTTGCAAATCCAAGAAGTTTGTGAATAGTAAATTAAACATATTGTAGAATTAAAAAATGTCTGATATAAAATATGACTATTTTCTTAACCCTAAAATTATGTTGTTATGATTAAAGTTAATGCACATACCCTTAATCACTTATCAGGTGATGCAAACATAAATGTCATCGCCACATTAGAAGATTTATGTAATGGACAACATACGTCTTCAATCACGATGAGGAACTTGTGGGCCTCCGAGGTGCGAGCGGTGTAGTTGAGCCGGAAGGTCTTGCTCTCCAAAAGCACGCGGTCGTTGTTGACTAGAACGGGACCATCGACAAGTTTGAGGGTTCCCTGACCGTCATACTGGAAATAGCGGATGGTGTAGAGGGTGTTGGAATAGTTGCCCTCCGGCTTGATCTCGAAGCGCAGTTCAACGGTCTGCCCCTTGACAATCTTGTCGCCGTAGGGCATCACATCGACAGTGAACGGATAGGACTGCTGCACATCGAGGTCATCCGAGCAGGAGGTCATTGCGAAGACGATTGCAAAGAGTGCAATCCAGAAGCCGAAGAAACGGCCGGTGGTAAGGCGGATTCCGCCAAGTTTGTTGAGAATTGTTTTCACGTTTTTCAGAGTTTGAGTTTTGAAGATTTTTTCGGATAGAGCGACATAAGGTAGTTGTTCAGATCCTTGTTGTCTGGATAAAGTGCCGACTTGTCCATGACCTTATCGCCGAACTCACGCCGGAGTCTGGCGAGAGCCGCACGACCGGCAGTGTCATTGTCAAGATAGCACTGGATTACGGTATAGTCAGCCAACGGAGTGATGGCTTTAGCGACATTGGCAACGGAATTGAGAACTATCGAATCCATGCGATTGTTGAAACCGAGGCGTTCTGCCGAAAGGAAGTCGATGAACCCCTCGAAGACATTGCATCGTGCATGACCGTTGGCAATATGAGTGATATGCTTCGGAGGATACGACCCTTTGAAGAAAGGATTTCGCAGCTCATAGCCGCTGGCATTGTTCTTAAAGCCGCTGGCATAATACTGTTTTCCATGTAGCTCATAATCTACCTGCACACAATATTGCAGGGCGATGTCTCTCGGAATACCTCTATCGGCAAGGTATTTCAGCAACACAGGAGAAGTCAGCCGCGACACTTTCACATTCTCGAAGGTAGGTTCCTCGACAAACGGCGTTGGCTTATAGGGCTTGGCGACCGGGAGGCGCATCTTCTCCGCGATGTAATCGGCTTGCCTCAAAAAGTCCGTTTCACCGGACATTTCTCCGGCAAGCGAGAAGATGTCGCCGCCCGCGCCCGTCCCAAAGTCAAACCAAACATTCTTGCGTGGATTGACATGGAACGACGGTTTTCTCTCA
The DNA here is from genome assembly GCA_910577585.1 of uncultured Muribaculaceae bacterium. Taxonomy (GTDB): domain Bacteria; phylum Bacteroidota; class Bacteroidia; order Bacteroidales; family Muribaculaceae; genus Lepagella. Next base: position 1,553 of record CAJTNN010000048.1, read on the forward strand.
CTGCGATACGGGGCGTAAAACCATAGACCTTTGCTGTCGCGGCCGGTCGGTTGATAACCCAACTGGTTCAGGAACTCCACAAGGGAGATTTTCTTAATCTCGTCGATGTTCATAGGCGTATTTTCCGTTTGGGTCGGGCAACATCATCATCTTTCGGAGGTTCTTTCGGCTCCTCACGGATACTGACCTTTCGGATATTCGACATTTCTCCGGCGATATACATGTTCAGTTCACGCATATTGGCAGACCCTGTCATCTCATACGCGAGGTCATAAATTCCGCCGTATGCTCCGGATTTGGTATCACGCCAGAGATTTGTCTCCGTGTTAATCACCATAGTCGGCTCGTGCTTGTCATCGTAAGGGGCTTTGTAAACCCTGAGATTGCCGTCAGCTGCCACGGGGTGTTCCTGACCGAGAGCCTTCATAAAGTCGGTAAGTTTCACCTTCTTTATATCGAGGCTGATAACCATCGGCTCCTGCGGGCGACGTGCCATTGCCGAAAGTTCCTTGCCCTGCTCATACTCGTTCATGTATTTCAGAATGAAGTCCCGTGGATCCGTGTAGAGATTGGGGTTCATCTTCAGGACGGCAAGGTCGATTATGTCACCGCTCTCGTCAGTGGCGTGGTCATACCATCGGTTCGTGTTGGTATCTATCACCAGCAGAGGCTCAGGGTCGTCGCGCTGCGGCGCATAGTATAGTTTCATATCCTCGAAAGCCTTGACCGGCTTTTCACCGAGGGCCGCCATGAACTCCGTCAGCGGTATATTCCTGATTTCATTCTTTGTGTATTTCATAGGCTATTCGATTATGAATTTGACACCGACACCATAGGTTGTATGGTATATCTGAACATCGCTCCCGAAAGTGAACCGTCCTTTGACATTGGCGGTCAGGGCTATCTTATCGGAGAGATAGAACTCCGCCTGCAAGTTGAGCGCACCGCCATAGATGAAGGCGTCTTTTGCCTGAATGGTCGAGCCGTCGCGTAGAATGCTCTCACCCCAATTGACGGTCTCATAGCCAGCCAATGCCGAAACACCGCCGTAGAGGAGGAATGTCTGCGAGTAATCGCTGACGATACGGAGATTATAGCCGACCTCGCCTGTAAACTGAGCCACGGGGATGCGACCTTTCTCGCCGTAGGGCTTATAGGTCTGGAGATATTCGCCGCCGAAAGACCATGTATTGACGTTGTTGCCCTTGATGACAGAGTAGAACACTCCGAGGTTATAACCGCAGTTGCGGGAGTTGCCGGTATAGAAACCGTTTACCATATTGGCGTGTACCTCGACCGCCGACATTCCGGGGAGATTCCGCTGGGCGAATGCCTCCCCTGCGAACAGGGAAAGCACCGCCACAGCGAAGATTGAAAGAATCTTCTTCATGGGCTTATGATTTACTGGATGGATAACTCGTCGATTACGTTTGCTCTCACGATGTCCTCGTTATCGACCACGAAGGACTGATGGCGGCCGCCTTCTTTCTCGGCGACCTCGATAACGAGTTGCTTGTCATCGGGAATAGTGAATTTCTCCAAGGCAAAGACAGTGCGTTCCGAGGATTTGCCATGCACCACCGTCACATAGTTCTGGGCACGGAGCGGTTCAAGTACCTGCTCTTGCATGGCGGTTCGCTTGATTACCTTCTTATCCACAATCTTGAAACTCACATAGTCGATGTCGAAGGCGATGTTGGTGGTGTTCTTCAGTTCCGTGTGGAAATAGAGAAGCCCGTTGTTGGTATAGATACTTTTCAGAAGAAACTGCACCCCGAAACGCTTTGAGCCGATATGCTTGATTTCTCGCTTGTTCTGCTTGTAGATCGATTTCATAATCAGCTTGACAAGCACCGGCGACTCCTGACCCAGTTTCTCCAGATAAATCTCCTGCGCATTGTTGGGTCGGTTCACGGATTCCCCGTCATGGAGAAAGTCTGTCATCTCGATGCTTAGAAGCAACGGCTCTTTGGCGAATTTTACGTTGAAGGTATAATAGCTCCCATCATCGGTGATTACCGAGAGGTTTGTCTCCTGCTTGAACGACTTGAAGGCGGACTTCACACGCAGCACATTCTTTGCACCGTCGGCGAGTCCTGCTACGAGGTTTTCGTTGCCGAGGTCCACATACACCACTTCCGAAGGGAAGATGATATGAGTCGTTTTCTCGAAACATACTTCCAGTGCGTGAGGCGGAATCATCCGGTCAAATCCCACTTTGCGGGTCAGACCGTCGAACTTGTCGCCGTCGGTGTAATTGGAACCATACACCTCTACGTCATGTTCCGTACTTGACGACACGTTGTTATCGGTGTTTTTTGGCGATTTGGCGTTGGCAGCAATGGCCACTCCGAAGAGTGCCACTGCCGCAACGAAGAGTTTTGTGATTGTTTTCATTCGTTGTTGTTGGGGATGGTTGATTTACTGCTCATTCTGCTTGAGCATGATTTTGTAGCCGGATTTCAGATGTATCTTGGGCGTTCTCAACTTCTTGTTAAGATATTGAGAAACACCGTTGATTAGTCCCTTGCCAACATCGGAGGCAAGTTGCGCACCGGCGTTGGTGGTCAGGTTGATGGAACTGCCCATCGTACTGCCCATGTTGGCACCGATTTCATGGAGCGCATCGCTCTCCATAGAGTTGGGGATATTGATCCCTTCCTGACCGTCGGAGTCATAGACCGATAGGTCAACCTCCATGATGCAGCCGAGAGCCTTGATAGACTCGATCTTGATTTCAAGTCGCTCACCCTGCAACCGCGCCGCTCCCACCACGGTAGAGTTCTTAGGCAACAGTGAATTGCCAATCCACATAGGTTCGAGCGTGCGGAGCCTGACGCTCTGCCCATCGGTAATCGACTGATCAGAAGCAACACAGGCTGAAATGGTGTTCTTGAAATTCGTGCGCTTTGTTCCGACAGCGGTAGAGAATGAGCGGGCATTATCGGTTGAGGCGCTGAGAGAAGACACAACATTGCGGTTCACCTGATTGACGGGCATAACCTTACGTTCCTTCTCCGGCTCATCGACAATCACCGCCTGCTGTCCGCCTCCGGTGCCGAGATACTGCGCCGCGAGCTTGTAAGACTGTTCCATCAGCTCCATCTCGTTGGGCTGCTTGACCTGCTGTTGCGCCATAAGATTCTGCGCCTCCAGCTCGTCGATACGGGCTTGGAGTTCCGCCACCTGCATCGCCTCGGTGTTCTCCGGGATGAAAAAGTCATCAAGCGAAGCCTGAATTTCCTGATATGCCAGATTTGAAGCCTCCACCATATTGGGTTGAGTCTCTTCGCGCACATTGGGAACAGAATCCACAAGCGGGATGCTTTCAGCCGTCACATTGATAGTATCCTTTTGTGTTGCGTAGGCATCACGCTTGTCGCTGACAATCTCCTTTGCGTCAGGCTCCGGCATATTCTGATTGAAACCGCTCGTCTGAGTTGCGGCTCCGTCGCCGAAGCTGTCGAAAATCAGCCACAGGATAATACCGGTGGTAAGGAACATCGCGGGGAAAGCCACGAGATATTTCATCCGCATCTTTCGCTCCGCCTCGGTAGTGGGTTTTCTGAGTTTATTCCATAGCGTCTTCAGATCCATAGAAAATTTCCGGTGTTGATTTGTCGCCCTTTTCGGGCATCGGCATCTGTTTTATGGTGCCGAAGTAGGGATTGCTATGCACCCCGTTGTAGATGTTATATATTGACTTGCCGAAGACAAAGAAGGCGAGAAGGGCAAACAGGACGAAAGCCACAGCCACGACCCGGAACCGCTTCTGCGGGGGTATGTCATCGCATTTGCGATGAACATACTCCACCGCGTTCTCTTTGCGGCTGGACACCTTATTATAAAGGAGTCCTATTTTCTCTTTCAGAGTTTTGAAGTTCATTTCTTAATTGTCAGTATATCTTTGTTTTCGATTACGGTAAAGTTCTCGATGATGAATCCGTTCGGATTGTCGTCGGATCGTCCGGAGTTCTTCAGTTTGCAGCTGCTGACCAGCGACCTCTCTGTGACATTACTCTGGCGGATAATCATCTGCTTGGCGTAAGTCCTTACGTCATAGGGATAATTGGTGAAGTTCACCACCACGCTATCCACCTTCAGCACCTGATTAATGTTGCCGGAGATAATGCGGTTGTAATATCCCTGTTCCGTGAAGTCCCGATAGTAGTTGTAGGCACTCTTGTCGGCGAGCAACAGGGCACGGCTGACATTGTGTTCGATGGCGGACTTTTCGGGAGAGAGTGTGAAGAACAGTTCATGGAAGCGGCGAACATGTTCTCGGGCTTCTGCCGGACGGTTCTGCTCCATGTCCTGCGACAAGGCAAGCATCAGGGACTTGCCATTGTCGAGGACATAGATTTTCTCGCGCTGCTTTTCGGCGAAGTTCAGAGAGAGCACCACGGCGGCGACCGCCACCACAGCGCAAAGACTCACGAAGACAACTCCGAAAAGACGTATCTGCCGAAACGACGATTCGATGTTTTTCAGTGATTTGAATTCCATTTTCATATTACTTCAGAAGTTTTCCGACACGACCTGCCACGTTACCCGCCGCAGACCCGGCAACACCTGCGATTGCTGAACCGCCCTGCATACCCACGGAGTTGATATGTCTGCCGTAGGCACCCATACCGCCGCCGGCCTGAATAATCCAGCCTGCCACGGTCGGGATTGTGAAATACCCGATGATACCGATAATCATAAATATCGTGTAGCAAGTATTTGAACTATCGAGGTTTACATTGGGATTATTGGTCAACTCCGATATGTCGTTCTGGAGCATCAGTACCTGTATCTTCGCCAATATCGTCGAGAATAGATCCGCGACCGGTAGCCATAGATAGGTCTGTATATATCGCTGAATCCACATCGTCATGGTTGACTGGAACCCGTCCCACACCGATATGGCAAAGGCAATCGGTCCGAGTATCGCCAGAACTATGAGGAAGAATGTCCTTATCGTGTCGATGGTCAGCGATGCCGCCTGAAATAGCATCTCCAGCAGTTCCCGGAAGAAGTTCTGGATTGCCTTCTTGACTTTATACATTCCACGCTCGATATACATCCCCGCAGCGGTACCGATTTCCGTCACTCCAAGCTCATCTATCTGTCGGTCAAACTCCGCGTCATCCACGAGGTAGGCTGTCGATGGGTCATTCATCATGGCCTCATACTCCAGCCGGTCTTTCTCCTCCCGGTATTTCTGCATGTCGAGAGTCTGACCTTCGAGCATCGTCGCCGTTCCCTGAACAATCGGCTGCATCACCGAATTGATGGTGCCGAGCACGATTGTCGGGAAAAACATGATGCACAGTCCGATGGCAAAGGGACGCAACAGAGGGAAAACATCTACCGGCTCGGCGGCGGCAAGCGATTTCCAGATACGCACCGCCACATAGAACAGTGCGCCGAGTCCGGCTATCGCCTGTGCCACTCCAGCCATGTCGCTGCACAGCGGCATCATCTCGTCATATAGCGAGCGGAGGACGGTGTGCAGGTTGTCAAAATCTATCGCGCAAAGCATAGGTGTTACCAGTATTTTTCAGAGCCGTCGCCGTATAGGTTGACGACGCGCTGGGTATCAGCCTTTTTCTTAGCCCGCAGGTAGGACACGGAGATGTTCTTGTTCGTGTAGTAGGCTGTAAGGTTCTTCAGCCTTTTCATCTCTTTGTAGCAGTCATCGACCACATCCATACGGTCTTTGTCCGTCATGGAGAGAGTCGTGATGTTGACCACCTGTTTCAGGTCTGTCAGCACACCGTTGGCTTCCTCCAGAATCCTCGTGTAGCCGGAGGCGATGGCGGAGAGTTCGGCACTCGTGAAGTTCGGGTCTGTCAGCATCTTCTGGAAATTGTTGACGTAATATCCTGAGATATTGCCGAGCATCAGAATTGTCTGCTGTACCTTGCGGGCATCGCGGACAAGGTTGTTGACCGACTGAAGTGCATCGTAATATTTCTTCGCCTGCTGGTAAATTTTCACGGTTTCCTGAAAATTCTTCACCATGTTCGTCGCCGTCGTTGACTCCTGAACGAGTGATTTAGAGTTGTTTACAATACTTTGGGCGATGTTCGACGGGTCGATTACCGTCCACTGGGCAGAGGCTCGGTTTGCTCCGAAGAGCAGAACCATAGCCACCACTGCGATGATTGTTTTGAGATGTTTCATTCGCTTTTGGGTTTCAGTTGAGTTTTGAGGCGAAACCTCGGATTATCTTCACGCCCACATAAAGCAGGAGCAAAGGGAAAGTGATTAGAGCAAGGATGCCGACGAGTAAGCCGGCAAGGATAAGCCACAGAATATAGAGGACTTTCATAACGGCAGCCATTGGGCGAGATGATGAGCGATATTTGAAAGGGTCTCCGCCACAAACGGTTTGGCATATACCACCATCCTATATGCCGCCACAAACGCGACAGAAAGAATGGCTATCCCAATGAGAAAAAGTATTGCTCCTATCAGTACCCCGAGTATCGGGTGGAAGCATCTGGGTACCTTCATCTTCATGTCGCACCCTCCCTTCTCTCGTTTGCGAGCATCTTTATTGCCGCCTCAACGCTGCCTCCGAGTTGGGCGGCTTTGTTGAGAACCTGAATCTTCTCCGTCTCCTCGGTGGTGTAGCAGAGGTATTCCTCGGTAGATACCTCCGTGGCATAGACGGCGGACTGTGTGCCACCAAGACCAATCCACACCTCCTTATAGAGTCGGTTGGGATTGTTCGCCATGTTGATGCTGAGTATCTGGCTTTTCTCCTTGTCGGTCAGACCGAGCAGTTCCTGAATCTGGTCGAAGCGGTTCATATACTTGCGCTGATCCAGAAGAATCTTGCAGTCGGAGTTGTTGATGATGGTCTCCTTCACAATCGGCGACGATATGATGTCGTCAACCTCCTGCGTCACCACGACCGCCTCGCCAAAGTATTTACGCACAGTCTTATAGAGGTACTTCATATACTCCGCCATATTTGCCGAGGACAGAGCTTTCCATGCCTCCTCGCATATAAGGACCTTTCGGATTCCCTTTAGTCTTCGCATCTTGTTGATGAAAGCCTCCATGATGATGATTGTCACCACCGGGAACAGCTCCTTGTTGTCTTTAATCGAATCTATCTCGAAGACAATGAAGCGTTTGCCGAGCAAGTCGATATTCTCTTTGGAGTTCAGCAGGAAGTCGAAACGGCCACCGTGGTAATACTGGCGCAGGGTTGTCAGGAAATTATCTATATCAAAATCCTGCTTGTAGATGGGGATGGGACGCTGTGCCATTTCAGCACGGTATTCATCGCGCATAAATTCGTAAAACGAATTGAAACACGGCACTATATCCTTGTCCGCCCTCATCTTGTCGAGGAACATCGACAACGCCGAGCCAAGCTCGCCGCTCTCCGTTTTGGTCACTCTGTCGTCCTCTGACTTCCATAGTGTCAGGAGCAGCGTCTTGATCGAGTCCTTCTTCTCCACATCGAACACACCGTCGTCCGTATAGAAGGGATTGAATGAAATCGGGCTATTCTCCGTATAGGTATAGTAGATGCCATCCTCGCCGTGGGTACGGTTGTGGATGAAGTTACTCAGACCTTCATAGGAGTTACCGGTATCAATCAGCAAGATATGCGCTCCCTGTTCATAATACTGGCGGACAAGGTGGTTGGTGAAGAACGACTTGCCACTACCTGACGGGCCGAGGATGAACTTGTTGCGGTTGGTGGTGATACCACGCTTCATCGGTTCATCCGAGATGTCAAGATGAATCGGCTTCCCTGTGAGGCGGTCAACCATTTTGATACCGAAAGGAGAAAGGCTGCTTCGGTAGTTGGTCTCGGCAGTGAAGAAACACGCCGCTGGCTCGATAAACGTGTAGAACGATTCTTCCGCCGGGAAGTCTGCCTCATTGCCGGGCATCGCCGACCAGAACAGCGTCGGACAGTCAATGGTATTGTGCCTGGGCATACATCCCATAGTGGCAAGCTGACCGCCGACATCGTTCTTGATGCGCCGCAGTTCCTCGGTGTCGTCGCTCCATGCCATCACATTGAAGTGGGCCCGGACTGAGGTCAGTCCGTATGAGTGCGCCTCGTTGAGATAGCGGTCAATCCATTCTCGGTTAATGGCATTACTTCGGCTATACCGCGAAAGAGAGTTCATGTTCCTTGCGGTTTTCTCGAACTTCGCCAAGTTCTCGTCATGGTCATCAATCAGTATATACTGGTTGTAGATATGGTTGCAAGGCAACAGCAATCCAACGGGAGAAGCGAAACTCAACCTGCAATCACTTCGGTCAGTCGATAACCGCTCGTAACGGTTATCGGTGCTGACCTTTGCCGGGAGATCATCCGTGTCGGAGAGTGTATGCAGACAGAGCATCTTGTCTCCAATCCTCATCTGCTGCGCCGACAAGTCAATGTCCTCTAAGCAGGTTACATCCTCCATTGAGAGTGACAGATACTTCTCGATAAGACCGGAAGCCTTGTCTGTGCCGACCAGTTCATCATCAGAGAGACGGCGCAGCTTGATATACCCGGTGTCATTGATGATACGCTCGAACTGTTCCACCGACTCCATGAACTTCACAATAATCTCGTGATTGAGTTCCTTCGGTGTCAGCCGTCCACGGCAGAGCGTCGAGAAGTTGCTCTGCTGACGCGCCCTTTCCTTCGTCGTTTTGGTAAGGAAGAGATAGCACCGATGCGACAGGTACGGTCGCTCATTGAAGTGGCGTTCAAAACTTCTATCCAAGAATGACAAATCATCTTTCTGGAGTTCCGGCTTATATCTTTCGGACACGAACCAGTCCTGTTTATGCACTACCGAGTAGTGAGGCAGAACTTTGATTGCCTTGCACCATGCGCCGTGCATGGCTTCATACTCCTGCGAGGTTACGGTGAACAGCTCCGGCAGCGATACCTCGAAAGCGACAGTGATGTCGGCATCTTTCGATATGATGCAGCCGTGTTCCACCGCCAGCAAAGGCAATTTCGATTCCAGCGTTGTGGCTTTAAGTGTATTTCTCATTGTTTTCTAACTCTGATTAAGCGATTCAGGCGCAGACGGTTGATGATATAGCGGGGATGATATTTCACCGCCGCCAGTTTCATCAGACCATACTGACCGTATTTGGCATTAAGGTGGAAAGTGAGCCATACAAGGATTGAGGCGCACACCGCACCGAAGGCGATGCAGAACCACTGTGCCACGCCACACATATACATGATGACGAACACGATGAAATCCGCAATCAGACCTCCGGCGAAGATGAACAGATATTGCGCCTTCAAACCCTTGTATTCTACCGTTCTACCAATACCTTTATTGATAGAATACTCAGCCATTTAGAGGAAGAATGAGCGGAGAATGGTAGCGGCTACGATAAGGAAGATACAGGCTCCGAACCACGAGGCGGCGGTCTTGCTGGTATCGGGGTCGCCGGAACTGAACTTGCCATAGACCTTGACACCGCCGATGAGACCGACCACGGCACCGATGGCGTATATGAGTTTCGTGTCGAGTAGGTCAGCCCCATTGCTGGGGCTTTCCCCTCTAAGAACCGTGCATGAGAGTTTCCCCTCACACGGCTCAAGCAACGCATTGCTATTCTTACTGAAGGAATAGTTCTGCCTCATTTCCTACTAATTTTATTAGGGTTAGACTTCTTTGGTTTGCAAGAGCTATGAATGAGAGTCTTGAACGGTTTACCGTTGATGGTTTCCTTAATGGTAGTCCACCTACGTTCATCGTCAATAATCTCTCCACAGATAGGACAGCGCATCCCTTGATGAATCCAAATCATGCGCAGAAGGTCATCAACTTCACGAAGTTGA
>CAJTNN010000049.1 GCA_910577585.1 uncultured Muribaculaceae bacterium
GGTCGTTGAGGAGGCGGGCGGCGGTGAGCAGCAGGGCCTGGAGCTTGGCGTCGAACTTGGCATTGGGGGCTTCGAGGGCACTGTAGCGGCGCAGGAAGACGCTCAGGGGAGCGGTGTCGGCTGGCGTGAGGGGTTGGCCGCTACGGGCTTTCTGTAGGGCGGAGAGGATACGGGGTACGGCGGCGTCGATCTGGTCGTAGGCGCGGCGCGAGTCGGGGGCGAAGCGGAGGATTCGGATGGTGTCGGCCTTGATGTTGTAGGCGATGGCGGCCATCTGGGCGGTGGGGCGCACGAGGATGTGGCCGTCGGCGGTGCCCCGGCGGGCTATGAAGGTGCCTCGCAGTCCGGTGAAGTCGCCACTCACTACCTCTACTTCGTCGCCCTCGATGAGGTCGATGTCGGCGGGGTTGTAGTAGGGGAGTCGGTTGGCGTAGAAGCGGGCGATGATGCGGAAGCTGTGGAGGTCGGCGTCGGGGATGGTGACGTAGCGGTTCTGCTGGCCGGGCTGGTGGCTGAGTATTAGCGAGAGGCCCTGGAAGGTGGTGCAGAAGCGGCGTATGTCGTCGATGGGGCCGCGCATGAAGATGTAGTGGAAGATGAGTGGGCGCGGGGTCAGGCGCACCTGTCCGTCGACGAGCACTCCTTCTACGATTTCGGGGGCGAAGACATCGAGGGTGACGCCGGTGGAGGCAGCGTAGGTAGCTACATGATGCTCCAGCATCGCGCTGCGGCGCGGTGCGGGGGCTATGAAATTTAGTAGATACCAGGGGTGATGCACAGGGTGCGAAGTCATGTTGGGATAATACAATGACTTGGCATGACTTTTGCGCAACTTTCTATCAATCAATACGATAGCATGTGCGGCAAGTCATACTTCCGAAAACTTCCTGTCGGGGAGTTTTGTTAGCCCTATCGGGGGCTGCCTATATGGATGCAAAGTTAGTGATTAATCGGCAATTATGCAAATCTTCTTTTTCTTGTCCGGAGTGTCTACGGGAGAACGTGGAGGGCTACCCTCCGCCCGGGGTCCAACGGTAGACGAAGTTTCTCCCAGAATTCACACCACTCCCATCACTCCCATAATTCCCAGCCAGAATTCCGCCATAAAGTTAATAATCGGATGCTGGGACAGTTGTGAAGATGAGAAAAGAATTTAGGGGCGCGGATTTTTTCGCTTGTCGCTGCGCGACTGCGCCGCGGATGGGAGGGATTAACGCGGATCCTATTTGTGCGCGAAAAGATGCGCTGGTTTGAACGCTGATGAGTACGGATGCATCTCGGCGCTGAGCGCCTTGATGCTCGCGGATGGCTGCGCATTCCCCCTTGATACGGAAGCTGAGGATTGATATGTCTGGATATAGATGTATTGACGATAATCTGATGTCATCGCTTGGGGTCGATTAGCATCCGGCACCATCCGCGTCGCCACAAGGCGCATAGCGCCGATGTGCCTGCGACCCATCCATTTGCATGAAGAAAATCCGCGTTAATCCATCCCATCCGCGCTCGCAACGAGCTGCATTGCAGCGAGTAAGAGAAAAATCCGCGCCTTAAAATTCATTCCACATCTTCCTAACCAAGTCAGCCAAACGGGAGAATTTCAAGGCGTAGTCGAGCCGTGTCGGGGCGAGGGCACCCCTCATCCCAGGGGGCAGCGGTCGAAGGAGTTTCTACCCATAACTCCCATAAATCCCAGAATTCCCATAAATCCCAGAACTCCGCCGTAAGAATCTAACTGAATGGATATGGCAAGCGGGAGAGTCCGCTTGGGGCTCTCCCGCTTGGTGTATGTGGGGCGCGGCTGCCCGAGGGAGCCGTACCGTGGGGTCGGGGTTTACTGCTGCTGGGCTTCGCGCTTTGCACGCTGAGCCTCTTTGTAGGCGGCTGCCTTGGCTGCGGCATCATCTACGCCCTCTTTGGCAACCTGCTTTGCACGGTTGGTGGCGTTGACAGCTGCTGCGGCTGCCTTCTCAGAGGCAGTTGTTGCGGCAGTTGTGGCCTTTGTGGCAGTCTCTTTGGCGGCATCTACAGCCTGGTCAGCTGCCTTCTTGGCAGTTGATGTGGCCTTGGTGGCAGTAGATTTTGCTTTCTCTACTACAGGAGCGGCAGCCTCTTCTGCTACCTCCTCAACCTGAACGAGAGCTGAATCGGGGTTGATAGAGTCAACCTCTACAACTTCCTCAACGGCTACCATTGAGTCAACACCTACGGTGTCCTCCTCAGCCTGCTTGTTGCCGCCGCAAGATACGGCCAGCATAGCCAGCGAACCGGCGCAGAGCATTGAAAATACTTTCTTCATAGCTATATTTTGTTTTTATGTTTTCGTTTAGAGAGTAGCTTTCACACCCTTGACAGCGGCGCGGGCCTTGTTGAAGGCAGCAGCTGCGTCGACGTTGCCGGCAGCACGTGAACCAGCATAGTCGGGGTTCTCCATCCATGTGGCGCTGATAGTGGGGTTCTCGTCGGCTACACCGATGTAGTCGAGCACAATCTTCATTGTGGCCTTGCTGAGCTCATCGGCGTTCATGTAGAATGCCTCAGTCTCAGTCTCGCCATACATCTTGTAGCGATCCTGCAGGAAACCTTCGAGGTCGCCCTCCATGTCCTGGTCGAGCGTGATGGTGATGGTAGAGTTGGCGAGCTTACCGTTGCCGAATACATATGAGTAAGAGGGGAGGTAAGCACCTGTCATGAATACGCTTGTAGTGAAACCATCGGCATCGGGAGTAGTCTCAGAGAGGTCCTCGCGGTATACGAGACCTGAGATAGCTGACTCAGTGGCGCTCTTCACCTGATTGGCGTTGGCACCCCATGAGAGGCAGGGGATGTTGAAGTTGTCGTTCTGGGGGAGCACAGTCACTTTGGCTGTAGCCTTGCGGCCCTCGGCGTTGGTGGCGGTGATTGTGGCAGTACCTGCGTGCTGGCCGCGAACCTCACCGTTCTGGCTTACAGTGGCCACGAATGCATCTGAAGATGCCCATGTGAGCACACCGGGGTTCTTGCTGTCGAGAGTCAGAGTCTCGGCATTGTTGGTGTAGACTGCGAGTTCGCTGACTGTGAAGTTGATGGGTGCTGTGGGATCATCGTCATCATCACCACAGGCGGTTGTGAACACCATCGGGAGAGCGATGGCGAGAAGCATAAAGAATTTCTTCATTTCGCTTTTGGGGTTTATTGATTATAGTTATTATAATTCTCTTACTGTCTGTATCAGAGGGGGCGAAGTATTCGCCCTGCGTGAGCGACGCACCGCGAGGGTGGCGGCGTCACGATTGAAAACAATCCGGATGCGCATTTAAATTTAACGTATGCTAAAATTTAATTAATTTTAACATTTCAAGACTATTGCACATCCGCATTGCGCGCGGATGTTAGATTCGGGTGCGAGCTTGACTGCGCACCGAGGCGGCCCGGTGTAATAGTGCGCAAAATTAATACTTTCCGCGCAAATAATTGATATTTTGCGGTTAAAATATATGATAGCTTAAGCTAAATGCCGCCTCCGGCAGCGTTGTATATATGTAGCGGCTGCTATGCCGCACTACGCCGTTAGGTTACGGAAGTGCCAATTGGTAGGATGGGGAAGGAGTTTAAGGGCGCGGATTTTTTCGCTTGTCGCTACGCGACTGCGCCGCGGATGGAAAGGATTAACGCGGATCCTTATTTGCGTAATGCGCTGGGTTGCACGCAGATGGGGACGGATGCATCTCGGCGCTATGCGCCTTGATGCTCGCGGATGGCTGCGCATTCCCCTTTGACGGAAGCTGCGGATTGATATGTCTGGATATTGCTGTATTGACGATAATCAGAGTCATCCCTTGGGAGCGATTAGCATCCGACACCATCCGCGTTGCCACAAGGCGCATAGCGCCGATGTACCTGCGACCCATCCAATTTGTATCTGAAAAGAGAATCCGCGTTAATCCATCCCATCCGCGCTCGCAACGAGCTGCGCAGCAGCGAGTAAGAGAAAGATCCGCGCCTAAAAAATTCCTTCCCAATCTTCCCAGCCAACTCAGCCAAAGTTAACGGAAGAACGGGGGGGTGACGGGAGAACGGCTGCCCTGGGAGGAGGGGCCCGGCGGTCGACGAAGTTTCTCCCCATAACTCCCAGAATTCCTATAACTCCCAGAACTCCCATCACTCCCAAAATTCCCATAAGCCCCGGAATTCTGCCATAAAGTTAAAAATATATGAATAATATGAATGATATGAAGACTACGCCTCACAGGCGGATTATACTCGATGTGCACACCCATCATGCGCCGCCGCAGCCGGAGGGGATTGTGGCTTGCAGTCCGGCTGAGGGGGGCTCGGCACAGGTGCTGCCTCCGGCGGGGGAGTTTCCGGTGCAGTTCTTTTCGGTGGGGGTGCATCCGTGGGATGTGAAGGGTGTGGGGCTCTCGCCGGCACAGATAGCGCAGCTGCGTGAGTGCGCGGCGCGGCCGGATGTGGTGGCAATCGGCGAGACGGGCATCGATTGCGTGCGCCCCGGTTGTGCGCCGATGGCGGGGCAGCTCAATGCGCTGCGCGCGCATGTGGAGATTAGCGAGGAGTTGCGCAAACCGCTAATCCTGCACTGTGTGCGCGGTCAGGAGATGATTATCGCCGCGCGACGCGACATGCGCCCGGCGATGCCCTGGATAATACATGGATTCCGCGGCAAACCGTCGGTGGCGCAGATGCTGCTTGATGCGGGGTGCTATCTGAGTTTCGGGGTGCAGTTTAATGCCGCGTCACTTCAGGCAGCGCCACTCGACCGGATTCTGGCCGAGACTGACGATGCGAGCTGCCGTATTCAGGATGTAATCGCGGGGTTGCAGTCGGCTCGCGGCGACGTGACGCCGGACCTGCTTGCAGCTAATGGGCGCGCCATCTGGCAGTTTCCCTGAGCGGGGCTTAATCTCATTCTTGGTAAGATGGGGAAGGAATTTAGGGGCGCGGATTTTTTCGCTTGTCGCTGCGCGACTGCGCCGCGGATGGGAGGGATTAACGCGGATTCTTTTTTGTAATGCGCTGGGTTACACGCGGGTGGGGACGGATGCATCTCGGCGCTGGGCGCCTTGATGCTCGCGGATGGCTGCGCATTCCCCCTTGATGCTGGGTTTACGGGAGAACTGGGAAGACTGGGAGTTATGGGAGGAGTGGGAATTTTGGGGTGGGAGGGATGGGATTTTTTGGGGAGGTCAGGGGAGGGAGTCGAGGAGGGCTTCCAGGCTGGCGTCGGGGGGGAGGCTGAGCTTCTTGCGGATGCGGTAGCGGGAGGTGTTGACTGTGTCGGGCTTCACTGATAGCACCTGGGCTATCTCCTTCGAGGTCATCCCTACACGGATGTAGGCGCAGAGGCGCAGGTCGGTCTTCGATAGCGCGGGCCACCGCTCCTGCATAATCTGGAAGAATCCGGGATGCACCTTCTCGAATTTTAGCTTGAAATAGCGCCAGTCGTCGTCGGCTGTTAGCTGACGATGGATGGTGTCTTTGAGTGGCGCCGTCGATGCGGGGTCCTCCCCTTGATGCTCGAGTTCGTCGATCTGACGGGCGAGGTCCTTGAGCTGCGCGTTCTTCTGCGCCATGAGCAGGGTTGTCGAAGCGAGTTCCTTCTCCTTGGCCTCTATCTCGAGGCTATACTGGCGGTTGAGCAGCGTGAGTCGGCGGTTCTCCTCCTCCTCGAGCTGGCGGCGCGTTTCGGCGCGTCGGCGCCCCGACCACATCAGGCGTAGCAACAGCGCAGCAATCACGAGCAGTGCCGCACCAATGGCCAGAGCCAGCGTCAGTCGCCAGCGCGAAGTGCGCGCATCCTCGGCTATGCGGCGCTCATAAGAGTTGATTGTGGCCAGATGCTCGGCGCGGCGTACACGGTCGGCGCTCTCATGATGATATAGCGAATCGCCAATCACCTTCAGCCGCGCATGATAGAGCGCCGCGCTGTCAGGGCGCCCCAGCGCCTGCCAGGAATCCTCGAGCGCCTCAAGGATATGTCGCTGACCTGAATAATCCTCCAGACGCTCGGCCACACGGCGTGCCGAGTCGAGAAACCCGATTCCCTCGCGGTGCAGCCCCTGGCTATGGCGCAGAATCCCCATCGAGAGGAGCGCCAGCACCGACAGATGCTCATTGCGGATATGCCGGCTGATCTCATACCCCTTCATAGCCGCCAGCGAATCGGCATAATCCGAGATGCGGAAACGCGACACGAGCAGATTGGCCATATATATCGAATCGGCCACCACATAGCGGTTGCTCTCCACGCCGCGAATCACATCGAGCGCCTTGGCCGGATTGCCGAGCAGGTAATGGATATTGGCGATATTGATGCGGTTTTTGGTGGCGCAGGCCTCGCTCCCCACCTCGCGGAAGAGGCGTTCCGCCTCCTCATAGTTGCGCAGCGCCTCATGATACTCGCCGAGTTCCTGCATCACCACACCGATAGCCACGAGCACCTTCGCCTCCCACATGCGGTCGCCGTGGCGGCGCAGCAGCGGGAGTTTGTCGCGATAGACCGAATAGGCCTCGGCCAGGCGCCCATGGATGCGGAGTCGGTCGGCGCGCAGCAGCGAGAAGCGCAGATGGTCGTAGGGGTAGCGGGCCGAGTCGCAGAGCGCCAATGCGCGCGCGCTCAGCAGCGCCGATGAGTCGGGCGCCTCGGTAAAGAGCACCCAGGCCCGCCAGAAGCATCCGCGTGCCGTAAGCTGGCGCGGGGTGGCGCCGGAGGGTTGCGTAGGGAACCCCTTCACCACATTCAGCAGGTCGCGTCGCGGCACATCCAGAAAGGCCGCCCGCTCCATCATCGAATCATACGCCTCACCCTCATCGCCGATGGGATCCCAATACGAGGCAAACCCCGCGGCATGCACCCCGCAGAGCGTAGTCAGCAGAATTGTCAATATGGTCAACCGGAATCGAAGCATATGGCAAAGTTAGAAAAAATATCCGCACAATCGATTTACAACCGCGTCAAGATGTGGCTTTTAAGCCATTTGTACATCAATTGTCTATATAGAAATTTTGACGGCTGCCGGATTGAGTGTTATTTTTGCGACCAAATACTATATAAATACTATAATGATGTATCTCCCGACCATCCACAATCATACCCGGACAGAGAGGAGGAGATACGACATCGCAACTAACTTAAACCAACAGCGTATGAGACAATCCTACATCTTCACGCTCTTAGGGCTGACGGCCCTGGCCACACCTGCAGTAGGCCGGGCTGCCGCCGATGACGCGCCCCCGCAGGGGATGGCGCGCATCATCCTTGAGGCCCATGACCCGTATGGCGACGCCACTTCTGGTTTCCAATGGGTTCTCGATTCGTCGCACTCATCTTACGGTGACATCTTCGATGCCGGCGGATTCATGTACTTCGGTGACTACGCCGCTTTCGATAAATCGCTCCCGGTGGGGGCCGATGCCGTGGCGGGTTCGGCAAACTCGCTCGTGGACGGAGAGCTGACACTCGACGTGCCGGCCGGAGTCTACGACTGGATGGTGGTGGCTGCCCGCCCCACCGGCATATATATGAGCTGGGGTGATGCCGCAGCAGTTGATGACTTTGAATTTGTGGAGGGGGGCGTATACCGTGTGGTGTGCGGCGCCGAAGAGCAATTCGGTTCACTTCTCCCCTCGGCCTCGCTGCAGGTAAGCTCCGACCTCGAACTAAGCAAGGTGCTCACCCCGCGCTCAGGGGCCGACCTCTCGGATGCCGAACAGGTGACCATACTCATCACCAACACCGGCAGCCGCGACATCACAGGATTCACAGCCTCCTACACCATCAATGGCGACCTCACCATCCACGAGGATAACCCCGATGTGACCATCGCCGCCGGAGAGAGCCACACCTACACATTCACCACACCCGCCGACCTCTCGGCCCACGGCGACTACCTGGTGGATGCCCGCATAGACTCGGCAGCCGACATGCTCCCCGCCAACAACGCCGCCTCAGCCTCATGCCGCAACATGGCCCCGACAGCACTTCCCCTCAGCCTCGACTTCTCGCTATATCTCGACGATGATTTCGATGCCGACTGGACACTCTTTGACCTCAACGGCGACGGCAGCAGCTGGTACTATACGGAGTATATGATGAACAATGTCGGCGAGCAGGGCACAGTCTGCGTGTCTGGCCCCACCAACCGCAACTCGCTCAACTCCGACGACTGGATGATCTCGCTCCCCCTCAGCATGAAGAGCGGCCCCCACAACATGCGCTTCGCCCTGACAAATGTGGTGGCCGGACGCGACACCTCGCTCGAGGTGGCCATCGGCCAAGCGCCCTATCCTGAGGATATGCAGGTGATAGCCAGACTCACCACAGCCGACAATTTCTGGAACGACCGACTCATCAACTTCCCCATCGACACGGAGGGAGTCTACTATATCGGATTCCGCTATATCGGTGGCGACGACAGTGTGCTGGCCATGAATGGACTCTGGGTCAGCGAGGGTGAGGCAACAGGCCAACCGAAGATGGAGACTGAATCGCTGCTGCTCCCCATCTCAAACTGCGACCTTCCGACCGACGCGCGCCTCGGCATGCGCGTCATGAATCTCGGCACCGCCGCGCTTGAGGATTACTCACTCACTGTGAGTGTCAACGGCAAGGCCACCACCACACGCTTCACCGACCCGATCGAACCTTTCGAGAGCGCCGACCTCTATGCCGACGCCACCTTCGACCTCTCGGCCATAGCCACCTACGACATCACCATGCGCCTCGACGGCGCCCCCGAAGCGCTTGAGAAGAGTGCCACAGTAGAGTGCATGCCCCCCTACACCGACCTCCCCTTCACCAGCTACTTCTCGTATAACCAAAACACCGACATGTGGACCACCCTCCAGCCCGACAGCTGGAGCTTCGACCCCATAATGCTCATCTTCGACACCCACCGCCATGGCCGCGAATCGGGTCTGATGACGCGCGGTCTGGCCCTGACACACCCCGCACGCATATATATCGAATATATGGCCGGAGGATATGACTGGAGCCAGATGGCAGTATACATCGGGCGAGCCGGCGAGGATGTGAGCACATACACCGAGGTCTTCCGCGACACATACGTCGACGGCACCGCCAAGAATGTAGAATTACTCGCTCCGATCGACGGACCCGGCAACTACTCAATCGTGATTGCCGACGAGGGTATGGAGTCGTCGGAATCATTCATCCGCCTCAACCTGGTGACTGTGTCGGAAGCACTCCCTTATGACATACGCGTCAACTCGATAGAGGGTCCGGTGGCCCGCTTCATGCCCGAAGCCCACACCGGCCGCACCGGCACATATATAGCCGAAGTCGAGAACCGCGGTTCGGAGACGATGCAGGGGATACGCCTGATTCCCACCGTAGACGGCATCGACCAGACCCCCACAGCCGAAAGCGTCACCCTGCAGATGGGCGAGAAGGCACTGATACCTGTCAGCATCGACCTCCCGGCCAAGAGTGCCGGAAAGAGCATCACCGTCAGCATCACCGCCGAGGGTGACACCCCCGACGAATATGCCGATGACAACACCTATCAATATCCCACCATCACCGTCACCGACACCACTCTCGCCAACGAAAATGTCGAGATCGGACCCGTAGGGACCGGCAATTCCGGTATGCCGATAGGGATAGGCACCGTCTACACCCTCGCCGCCGACTCCGACCTCACCGCCGTGCAGCTCGGCATGGCCAGCGCCGACGACCATATGCCCTCGGTCACAACAGAAATCGGACTCAACATCTACCTGATTGATGAAGCCGACAATATTGTGCGCCGCATCTACGACGCCACGCAGATGCGCGGCAAGGAGGGATGGCTCACCTTCGACATGCCCGACATGCGCCTCGCCGCCGGTCGCTACTACTTCGAAGCCGAACAGACATCGACGTGGAACATGGGTCTGCTCTACGACATCGAGAACTACGCCACCTGCTATCAGCGCCAGGGTGACCATCTGACGCGCACCATGGCGCATCCGCTGGCCATACGCGCCACCTTCGGCAAGGATGCCGTGGTCTATGCCAAGGATGCCGCCGTGCGCGCCATCACTGCCCCGGCCACCGACTCGGCTCTCTTCGATGCCGAATCTCCGGCTGAGGTGCGCGCCATAATCCGCAACAACGGTTATCAGGCCGCCGAATTCAATGCCGAGATGCGCCTCGACGGCCGGGTGCTCGCCGGCACCACCGTCGCGCTACAGCCCTATGAGGAGCAGGAGGTGTACTTCGGCACCGCCGACCTCTCAGAGCCCGGCGACCGCGAAATCGAGGTGGCCACACTTCTCAAAGGGGACGAGAATCCCGCCAACGACTCATGCATCAAGAGAGTCGAATCGCAGCAGGAACTCTCCCCCCTCTTCCTCGACTTCGAATCATGCGCCGACTTCTCGGCCCATGGCGACGCCTGGAATCCACGCTGGACCACAGTCGACTATCTCGGACAATTCACCAACTTCTACTGGGCCTACAGCTTCCCCGGCAGCGGTCAGCCCGTAGGATTCATCGCCTTCAATCCGGCGGCTACGGTGCCCTCGATGATTGAAGAGGGTTTCCGCGGAGTGACCCCGTACAGCGGCGAGCGCTTCGGCATGGTGTTCGTATACGACGGATTCGCCCCCGACCCCGATGAGCTTCCCGAGAGCGACGCATGGCTGATATCGCCGCGTGTCAAACTGGGTGAGGATTCACGGTTTGAGGCCTATGTCAAGACCCGCGACCTCGAGAGCCCCTCGATGAAACTCGAGCCCTTCCGCGTGAAGGTGTCGCTCACCGACACTGAGCCTGCAAGCTTCGTCAGCGTTGGTGATGAGCACTATGAGGCGCCTGTAGAGGATTGGGGACTTGTGAGCGTCGACCTCAGCGCCTATGATGGCAAGGAGGTGTATGTAGCCGTGCAGTATATCGGCAAACCGGGGGTCAACGACGCCCTGATGATCGACGATGTGCGCATCGTCACCACCGACACCTCAGGTGTAGCCCCCATAGAATCCGGCGAGGCCTGCGAAGTGCGCGTGGAGGGGCGCGACATAATCGCCCCGGAAGGCTCGGTAGTCTTCACCACCGACGGACTGCGCTGCGGAATGCGCTCGCTTGGAGCCGGCATCTACATCGTGGTCACCCCCGATGGCGTCAGCC
>CAJTNN010000050.1 GCA_910577585.1 uncultured Muribaculaceae bacterium
GGCGCAGTCGAGCCGTGTCGGGGCGAAGGCGCCCCTCCTCCCAGGGGGCTGCCGCCGGACCTGCACAAAAGACAGTTGCCCGGAGTCTGACTTGCAGACTCCGGGCAACATTCTATTGTCGGTTAGTGATTATGCATTCTCACTGAAAGTAGGACCCACGTGCTCTTAATAAAGCTTTTTCTTGTAGATACCATTTTCCAAGGTGAAGTCCGATTTTTGTATATTTGTGAAATCCCTTGACTGATGTATCGAACTATCGTTATTGTCAAAACGGTTATGGGTATTAACAAGACAGTTTATTGTGAAGTCACCTGCAGAATCAGCAACTTTAAATTCATAATAATAGTTGTCAGACTCGGCAGTTCCCTGCTTGAATCCATTATTCGATGAAATTGACGAAGAGAGATTCCAGAAGTAAATCCACTTCATGTCATAATTATCATATGACTTATACCAATACAAGCGATAGGTCTTGGTATCACCGGGGGTCGGGGTGTCGCCGCCGCCACCGAAAGATGGTGTAGTGGTGCCTGTCACGCTCCAGTTATTGTTGTAGGTCAGGACGAGTACATGTGTGTTTTTGCAGTTGCTTACATCCGGATCTGAAAGGGATTTATCGCCGTACTCATAGCCGGTGCCTTGGTCGGTAATCTTAATCTTAGTGGCATCACCTGAAATGTCGTGATAATACCAGTTGCTTTGTCCTTCAACTGCAGTCATGCTTACACGACCCTCCCAAGATACTTCTTCCCATCCATCATAGTAGATTCGCGGCACGAATGATACATCCACAAGGTTGACATATACGCGTATGGGATCAGGTAGCGCTTCCTCAGAGTTTCCATTATCACAGAAAGCGATACCATCTTCATACACCAGCGAGATATTGCCGGTAGACACACCACTTCCTATGAAATTAGCCTGAGTAGGTACGCCTCGGAGATCGATATAAAACCATGACCCCTCGTCATCTCCTTTTTGCATTTTCTCATTTGTCACATTACCATTCCCATTTGTGGCTCCTGTAGTAGTAATTTTCGGGGCAATCCAATTTGCAGTATTGTACAGGATGACACGGCTGCGGCCCTCAGCGACGGTCGGGAGTTCCCAGCCCGGCACAGCCGGCGGACAACCGATGGCACGCACCTGCACACCTTTGTAAAGACCGGTGGCGCGGCTAATGATACGCGTCATCTTGGTATAGTCAACAGAGCTGCCATAGCACTCAAGTGTACGGAACCATTGACCATACTCCTTCTCACCCTCATAGAATCCCTGGTTGCCGACAACCATTGAATTCGACCATATGTAGCATCGGGTATTTTCGGCGTTCGTGCTCCCCTCCATCGTGCCGGCTGTAGGCAGATAGATGCGGCTCAACAGACTTCCATTCTCGGTATTCCAGCCATAGGAGCCCTCTGAGCCATTAAACACCTGCAAGCCCATGTTTGCCAAATGATAAACCTCCGGGAAAGTGTAGCCTGCGGGGAAGGTAGCCTCAACCACATCGGGAGTGCCGGGGTTGCCGGTAGCATTCGACTGCGGAATATAGAAGTATGCTCCGCGTGAATCAGTATTGGCTGAATTGAATGATGATGTCGTAGAGTATGGTTTGTTGCTCGATGCGCCGAGGTTGCGGTCGAGGATGTGATAGGTCTGTCCATCGCTTCCTTTCACGTCCACCTGCTCATAATAGAACAAACCGGTTTTCTTATCTCCATCCGGGCCAGCCACCTGATAAGTATCAACGAGATTATGGATTATACCCGTATGATAGATATTGTATACAATTTCCTTACCTGATTGAGTGACTCTCAAACTACCTTTCCAAATCTTGTAATTCTCATTTCCGGCAGGCTTACAAGATATCTTCCAGTAGTTGCCTCCAGCATCAGAACCGGATGTCACCTCAAAATACTCATTACCTTCGAGTATCTCTGCCGTATCAGTGCCTCCAGTATTCTTAATATAATATTCATATTGCGACTTTCCATTAGCCACATATACTGAGAAGTGCAGACCATTGCCACGCTCCTCGCCCATCTCATCGGCCGTCTCACCCCGCACCTCATTGCTGAGGATTGCAAAGTAGTTCTGACATTCCGTCTTCATTACGGATGGAAGAGTTCCTACTTTGTCGGGGAGAGGATACGCTTTCGACAGCCCTGCTGTTTCGAAGTTCTTGATACCCACCATGATGCCATTCTCACCATCGAAATAGTTTGCACCATTCTGGGTTATGGTCACTTCACGCACAAGATCACCGATTTTCACCGGCACTGTAAACTGACGCTCATTACCGGTCACGTTGTCAGGAATTTTGAATTTCACAACGAACTTCCAACCATCGCTATCATCAGTCGAAGTACCGCGAGTGATTGTAAATGACTCCTTGCATTTCGGATCAATCGTTACCCAATCAGGCAGTTTAGCCAAGTCAAGTGCATTCAGCAGCGCATCACCGGTAAGGGTAATATAACCTTTGTAGTTAGTTACAAACTCAAATGAACCCTCAACTACTGCATTGCGATCACCGACCGAAGCCTCCACAAAGTTCTGCTCCGACACGCCGAGATAGTAGTCGCGGCATGAGATCATGTCGTAGATGGTCTCGTTGTGGTCGGTGAGGAGCACCGAAAGTCGGTTTTCTGACGGAGCGGCAGCTGCCTCGGCCTCTGTGGCGTAGCCATCATGGTTCACCTTCTCAATCTGGAACTGATAGTGATGGTTGCGCAGAATCGGGAGCTCCTCGGCGTTCTTGCCGGCTTCGGCATACTCATCGTCAGACTTCTCGATAAATGCAATCTTATACCAACCCTTGTCGGTATTGATTACCCAGAAGCACTCCCCTGCCTCGGCTTCGTAGTGATAGTAGGGCGCAACGACACCGGCGCTTACAGTGGCTGAAAGATTATCTTTCACCACATCCGTCGGCACATTAGGCACAGACTTATTCTCTGACACCTTCCCTATCATCATGCCGCTCTTGGGTGCGTTATAGAGCTTGGCGCTCGTTATGGTCAGCTCCACATCATCGCCAACCTCTATGGTCGACTTGGCGCATGCGCGAAGCATATCGATAGTGCCGCCATCCTCAAGGTCCTGCACTCCGGCCTCACCATAGAACGGGAGATAGTTCTGCGCGTTAGGGTCAACTGAGGTGGTCAGCGGGTCTGACTCGCTGCAATAAGTCTCGAAGTTACCGTAAAGCTTCAGCTGAGTCGTACCGGCGGGCACAGTCAGTTTCACCTTCGTGGCACTTCCATCCCTGGCCGGAGTGACACTCTCGTTAGCCACCTCACTGCCGGTTGAATCGAGGAAATATACCTTCACGTCAGCCAGCGCATTCTCATCCATAGCGCGTGTACCGACCGAAGCGAACGCCGGCAGGCGCAAGGTCAGCGTCATGTCGCGGTCCTCGTCGTAACCCTTGATTTTGTCAAAGGTATCGTCGGCGCAGCCGGCGGTGGTCATTGCCACCGCCGCCGCAGCCAATATACTGTATATCGTGTTCTTTCTCATGATGCTTTGCTTATTGTGGATGGCTCGAGGTCTCCTCAACTGTTGTACCTCCTGAATGCTTGAAATACCATACATCTTTTGATGTAATGTCGATATTTGCAGCCTGATTTGAGCCATTCTGAGAGAAGATTACATTTTCAAGATTCTTGCTCACATCTATATACCACCAGCCATTGCCGTATTTCACCAGCGAAGCTCCAGGCCAAGCTCCATTATTCGAGGTGCTACCATTCTTATAAGTCCATGCATACGCAGTCGGGGTTGTCCACGTTGTGGTATAGAACCACAGACGTCGTGTAGTAGACTCATCAAAGTCGGGCGCACCCATCGTCCACGTCTGAGTTGTCACATCATAGATGCCACGAGATATACCCTTGTTGGACGCGTTATAATAATTGGCTCCGCCGAAAAGCACGCTCTTCTGACCATTCGCAAACTCCACTTTCACCTGCTTCGCATAGTTGCCTGCAGGGGCCTGGGCATAGAAGTCAGCCACCCACCATGTCTGACCACTCTTATCAGTTTTCTGGGTAACTTTGAAGACATCGCCACTCTTAATCGTGAAATTTTCATCATTCGCTCCACCGTAGTTTATATAGAAGCCTGTGGGCTTCGAGCCTTTACAGAAAATGCGATACAACACTTGCTCAATTTCCGGCTTATCGTCAAAGACTTTGTAATACGGGTCACAAAGCGGGTCATAGATGTAATAACCCTCACCATCCTCATAGTCATAAAGCTGGATACCGGGGTCCATCTCGTGGGCCATACGGTGACGGCTCTTTCCATCACCTGTTGTAAAGATAATCAGGGTTTCACCGGGTTTGGGGTATTTCCTTGTCTGGTCATCTCCAGCCTGACAGATTCCGGATGTAGATTTCGGCAAATCATATCTGTACCAGCCACCTGAAGCAGCTGTGCACAGGTTGGGATATTGATTGCTATCAGTCTCCCATTTGCCGGAGAAGAGCCATACCCATTCCGCTGGGATAGTTCCGTTAGTCTGTCCCATCTGGGTATAGATATAGTATCTGATTTTGTTCTGATTATCTGTCTTATAGCCGTCAAAAAACTCAGGCACATAATCTGAATAATCAGCTAAATAGGCTGTCTGCTTGCTGTTTTTATCTGTATCCTGGTTATCATTGATAGGTCGGAAGTAGATACGGTAAGTGTCGTAGGGAGGTTTCACGGCCACTTTGACTGTAGTCGACAGATACTCATAACCGGCAGCCTGCGGACGGACGGGCACATTGAAATTGATGGTTTCAGCGGGCTTCTTCATTGCCACCACCGTGAGCTTACCTTCACTTGAAGATATGGCCTCATAGCTGATTTTAAGTTCTCCATCATTGTTCTGATAAAGCGAACCGTTGCTGCTTACACTGTAGCGCTGACCGGAAGTGAGACCGGGGAAGGTTGCACCACCCAGGTTAGTGCGGTATGTGAATACGCGTGTACGCTCTGTTTCAGCCACATTATCCTGCCAAGGAATAACCACACTCTCAGGAGTGATTTCAAATATCGGAGCCACATTATAGCTGACATCAATATACTTGCGAATGTTGCCGGCCTGAATATAGATAGTGGTAGTGGCATGTGTAGGGATTTTGCCGGAGCCCTCTCCGAAAGCGGTATAGGGAATCTCTGTATTAACACGCAGCTTGATTTGATTTGCGTTTTTGTCAGCATCATTTGAGTAATAACGTGTCACAATCGGCTTACCCTCATAAGTCAATGAGCCCTCTGCAGCAGCGATAGTGATATTCTCCAGAGGCACATTCGAGACGAAGGCGATTGAGTCGTTCTCGAAGGAGGTGACGGCGGCGCGGGTTTTGTCGACTTCGAGGGTGGTGTGGCTGAGGTCGCCAGCCATGGTGTGCAGGGTCCATTCGCTCATCACCACGTCGGCCTCGAGCTCGGTGGTCTGCGCTTTCTTCACGCGCCCTACCACCTCGAAGCAGTAGCCTCGGGGCAATTCGTACTGGTCAGCCTGACCATCCACCTGCTGACCGAGATTGATGGTGTACTCCACTGTCTCGGCGCTTGTCGTGAGCTGCTGGATTGTGGAGGGCTTGGCCTTGAGATCGGTCTTGTTGGTGCGGTAGCCGGTCAGCACGAGCTGACTGCGCTCGGCATCCCCTTTGAAGTAGCGCTCGGGCAGATACATCGTACCATAGCACATATATTTGCCCCCGAGGTCAAACTCGCTGTCGCCAGTCTCGGGAGAGATATAGTCGTTGCCGTTGTCAGCCCAACTGTCGTTGACGCTCCAGCCCGCTGCATATGCCGGCCAACCGCACGCCTTCTCGAAGTCGGGGTCAGTGGTCTGAAGGTCGCCGGCCTGCACGAGATAGCTCTTCGCAGTCAGCTGCTTGGCATCCACATTCTTGATTACCAGGCCCGACTGCGAGCCGAAGGGGCGCACGTCGGCAGTTTTGTTCTGCTCAGCCGAGTTGAAATCTTCGGCATTGTTATCGAAGAGGATGCGGTATTGGAGCTTGACGCATGCGAAGCGCATCGACATCTTCTCATTCTTCCCTTCGGTGGCGCTCACTGTGAGATCTCTCACCGCATACATCGGCAGATTCATCTTGCCGTCGCTGAGCTTGTAGCCATCCTCCTTGAAGAGGGCCTCATTGTCGAGGAGCACAGCCTTCAGCTGCTCCTCGGTGGTGATGTAGCGGGTCTGGTCGCCCAGGTTGCCCACGATGTAGAAGGTGTATTTGCCGGGGGTTATATCATCGAATGTATACTTCTTCGACCCGTCAGAGAGCTCGGCCGGAGTCGGCAGACCGCCGAACACCGCCAGGTCGCGGGTAAAGGTCTCACCTGTGCTCCCCTCGGTGGGGAAACCGAAGATGCGCAGGTCATTCACCTGGCGCTCCTCAGCGGTGGCCTCCTGCGTCGGGTCGGCATAGGCATTCTCATAGGCGCGTGTTCTCACATCGCCCAGAGTGATTGTCAGCGTACCCGGTGTGCCCTCCTCAATCTTGAAAGTATCATCGGCGCAGCCCGCCAGACCCGCCGCGCCGATCGAGGCGAGGGCCGTCAGCGTCAAGGCTGCCGAAAAGTCTTTTAGATATCTTGAGATTTTCATGATGTTGCTGTCAGAGTAGTGTGTAGAGAGAGAGTATATTAAAGATCGACATTCTGAATTCTTACAACCCAGCTGTGCTGGCCCACAGAGATATCGATATATTTCCATTCATCCTCGAGCTCATTGAGCGTCACCTTGATTGAGTATTCATACTCGCGGTCGAGGAATTCCTGGTCCGACCACGTCTGCCCCTCGTAGAGCGACTTGGCCTTTACGAGCATATCCTCGAGAGGGAACTCGAACACTTCACCCGTGCGCTTTACGAAGATACGCAGACGGTCGGCATTCGCCGGGTCGTCGGGGATGATGAATCGCGACGTACCGATTTCGGCCGTCACCACCTCGCGACCATCCTCGTCGGTGCCCACCCCTTTTGCGTGGGGTGTATACACGAGCGGCGTGGCGTCGGTCAGCGGATTAGCCAGGATGTCGATGCGGTCGCGCCCTGTAGCCGTCACGATCTGTACCTCATAGCCGTCGGGGTTGGCGATGGCGCGGGTCAGGTCGGTGCGGGGGCGCGGACGGTCGGTGTCGCGCAATATGGAGAGATGCACAAGATTGGTGACGCGGATCAGCGGCACCACAGCCTCGATGAGCACATCCTCCGGCTGGGGGTCACCCTCGGCCGGGATGGGAGCTTCGGTCACTGTCAGGTCCTGTGCCGTATGAGTAGTCCAGAGCATGGGGAGCATATGGTTCTGATGCTCCACAAGTCCTGAGTTATGGTCAAGCGAAATGGAATAGGCGTCGATCAGGTCGCCGGCCAGCAGTTGGCCGCGGCGGAACTTGGCGCCTTCAGTTAGCAATTCAGCCTCATAGCCATCCGGGTTATCGGTGGCCACGGCATAAAGTTTATACTTGCCCGGGGCGATGTCAAGGTTTACGGCAAACGCCGGGTCCGACAGATCCGCACTGGCAGCTGTCGACTCGATTTCCCGGATGAGCTTACCATCTTGGTCAAAAACGTAAAGGGTCACAGCACCCACCAGTTCCGGGAAGAGGTTTTCACCGCGGGTATTGTAATCATAGACGAATTTAACGCGGGTCTGCGTGTCGGGCTGAGTTGCGCACTCCGGCAGGTCATCGTGCATCAGCGAGCAGGAGCCCAGGCCCAGGGCGAGCTGTGCTCCGACCACGAAAGAGAGACACCGTATGATGTTAAAATTCTTCATTTTATTTTGGATGGCGGGGAGAGAAAAAACGGGTTAAAAAAAGATGAAAGCTGCCGGGGAGCCAACGGACGCCTGTGGGTCCGCCCCCCGGCAGCCTTCTTTCTATTTTCGTTCAAGGCTGACCTCAGGTGCGCGCCGCCCTCAGCGGCGCCACCCCGTCAACCTCCTTCTTGTCGATTAGAGATCCTCGTTCTGCACGTGCTTAGCCCAAGAGTGCATGTTGACAGTGAAGTCGATAGCGAATTCGTCGTTATCCTCATCTTCGGGATCCGGCTGGTCGTCGGGTTCGTTCTTGGGTTCGAGCTCACCGGGTGTGCCCTTACCGAGCTTGTTGATGCTGTTGATGACAACCTCGTAAGAGTTATTGCGCACTACGCCCCAGCGGCCAAGCTCATCAGCAGTGTAAGCTACATCCTTATTCCATTCGTAGGCATTGTCAGCAACATTCTTGATGATAGCCTTGTAGTATGCGATACCATCTTTCCATACATAGAACTTACCGAGAGAAGCTACGAGGCCATCGATGTCAGTACCGTCATACTTCACAGATTTAATCGCCATATCAGCACCTGCTGCATCGGGGAATTCTACTGTGATTTTCTCAGCCTCGAGAGTCTTGTCAGCAGCCTGAGCAACCTCGATGATGTAGTTCTTCAGCTCAGTCTCAGTGTACATCAGACCATTCACGTTAGAACGATAGAGAGTCTCGTTGCCGAACTTAACTGAGAGAACCACGCGGGTTGACTGAGTCTTGTTCATATGAAGGTAATCCATAGTGTTTTCGAGGCAGTACTCAGAAGCACCTACGGCATTCGGGAGGGCAGCAGTATATCTGTTGAAGATATTGCCATCTACAGTAGATTTAGCATCGCTGTAGTTGGGATCAACAGCCCAGAAGATACGATCAGCTGATTTGAGGTGATTGCCCCAATTTGCAAAACCAGTCACATTGCGTACGGGATATGCAGTCTTGTTGGTGATGTCGAGATCCCACTTCTGGATAACACCGGTGATTTTCTCACCACCCTTCGGAGTAACGTCATATGAGTTGCCGCTGGCCTTTGCGCTAAGAGTCACCTTAGCCACACCACGCTCTACATAAATCTGAGCAGTAGCGGCTGCAGGTGTGTTCTCATCAGGAGCGATGTTAGCACCCGAAAGCTCTACGAGAGTGTAGCCACCCACCATAGGAGCATTGGTCATATAGATACCATTAGTGGTATTGGTAGCAATCCAAGATGCAGCGTTACCGATAAGGTCGCTATATTTCACGCCAGCGGCATAGTGAGTTGCAGCATCACCATCATTGAGCACTACGAGAGCATAGATTTTCTCATTGGCAGGGTTCTCTGTGATGCCTACATTAGTTTTGAGAGTTCTTGTTACGTTGCCTTCAGCAGCTTCTGTCCATTCGCCAGTGATGTTGTAGATGCTTGAAACTTCAGCATCAGCCTCAGTGTCACCCTTGAAGATTACGAGGTGAGCATTCTTCACATCATACTCTTCAGCAGTACCCTTGTCATAGGTGACATTGCTGAAGGCGCGTGTAGCGTCGCCGGCGGGGAGGCCGATGGCGAGAGATACGTAGGCGTTTACTTCGACGTTGGCTGCGTCAGAGGTGCCGGGAGCGGGCACGGGCTCTTCGCTTGAGCAGGCTGCGAGCATGGCTGCGGCACCTGCGAGCATGAAA
>CAJTNN010000051.1 GCA_910577585.1 uncultured Muribaculaceae bacterium
CATTGCAGCGAGTAAGAGAATGATCCGCGCCTAAAAAAATTCCTTCCCCATCTTCTTCGCCGTCTTCAGTCCGGACTACATAGCAAGCACACCTATTCTTATCATCGTCATCAAATGCATCTCCTACAAGATATTCGACCAAGTTCTCATTCTTACAGTTCTTAAAGGCACTGACTTCCCTAAGTAATGACTCGTCTTCATTCAATCGCGTGACGCTAAATGAATTGAGAATATCTAACTGTTCTTTGGTGATTTTCATTTGGGACACATGAATCTTCTGTACTTGATCACTCTGGCATCATACTCTATGTCAGAAGTCTCAATTTCCACAGGATATGAACCGACCTCTTTATCTTTGGCCTTTTGCCAACAAGTCTCGCCGTGAGAAATATTGCTTAATGTCCAAGACTCCATCCCTGCATATCTTCTTAATGTGTCTTCAAGAACAGGAATATATTCTGAGTCTGGTGATAGCGATTGAACCTGATGTTCCCAGTGTGCTTTTCTTAGACAACGCATGACTGGTCCGTATTTCCACGCTTCAAATTTTTCAAGAAACATGGGCTTTCCTAATAGGACAAAACTTTCCCTCTGGGTGAAATAAAGCAATTTATGGAGCTTCATTTCATCCATAGTGCTACCTAATTCCTGCGCGTATCGCTGAATCAGATACTTTGCCGCTATCCTAACATC
Organism: uncultured Muribaculaceae bacterium; assembly: GCA_910577585.1. GTDB lineage: Bacteria > Bacteroidota > Bacteroidia > Bacteroidales > Muribaculaceae > Lepagella. Next base: position 694 of record CAJTNN010000051.1, read on the forward strand.
AATCATACTGTAAATGTAGTCCAATATTAAGTAGCTGTTCAAATTAGAACGCTACTAAATTTAAATAGTTGGAGTAGCTTGAATACTGTCTGCTTGTTCTTTTTGGCCCTTTCCGCCCCTTTCATCAGTCGCGATGCCCGCATCGCTCCTTCTTCAAGAGACGAAAATGACTCAAAAATGACGGCGCATACAGTATTCATTTACTTAATTTATAAAGATACAACAAATTTCTAACCCAGCCACATCTTATACCCTATGTTTTAATATTTTTTATAATACACACCCACAGCTCTTTCATTGGGATGGTTATCCAAAGACATATTATTGCCTTCCCCGCGCATGCAGAATACGTATATACTCATCGTAGGGGATATGACGCCCACCCATGCTTTTGAGATGCGGCGTCTCAAACTGGCAGTCGATGAAGCCCGACACACCCGTAGCCACCATGGAATGCGCCAAAGCCACAAGTGCGAGTTTGCTGGCATTCGGCACCAACGAAAACATACTCTCACCCATAAAACAACCACCCAGTGTGATTCCGTAAAGTCCACCGACAAGCCTATCGTCGGCATCCCAGACCTCCACACTCATGGCATAGCCCTCAGTATGCAATTCGCTGTAGGCCCGGATCATATCTTCGCCAAGCCACGCATGCAGATCGGCGTCGCGTCCCTCGACGGTGGCACAGCCGCGTATCACCCCCTCGAAATCCCGGTTGAAACTTACCCTGTAGAGCTTCTTATTGATAAGGGTGCGCAGCGAATGCGACACATGTATCTCCGACGGGAAAATCACAAATCTATCCATCGGACAATACCAATGAGGCTCATCCACCTTATGGGCAAACCATGGGAATATGCCATAACTATAAGCCAACAGCAACCAGGGCTTCGATATCTGCCCCCCCACAGCAAATAACCCGTCGGGGTCGCCAAGCTTCGGATCCGGAAACCCTATATCGTCATTATCAAGCAAGAATACCATAACACATTAATTCATAAGTAATCGCTGACTCCTAATTGAGAATCTCCACTCTCAGCTCATCACCCTCGGCCTCTACCCTTGCTGTGCCACCATGCTTCAACGCGCCGAAGAGGATGGCGCGCATCAATTGCGGTTTGAGCATCGAGGCAATCACGCGGTCAATCTCTCGCCCGCCATACTCGGCCGAGAAGCCCCGCTTGAGCAGCAACTCGCGTGCGCTCTCCTCCAGTTGAATCTCGACATTGCGCTCACGCAGCATCGCGGAGAGTGCCGAGAGTTTCTTGTCGAGAATAAGCGAGGCCATCGTGTGGTCCATATCCCGGAATACGATTGTGGCCGACAGACGATTGATGAACTCCGGATTGAAAAGTTTCTTCACGTTGCCGAGCATGGCCTCGCCGGCCGACACCTTGCGCGCGAAGCCCACACTCGCCTGCGAGGCATAACGTGCGCCTGCATTGGAGGTCATGATCAGCACCACATTCCTGAAATCGGCATGATTGCCGCGATTGTCAGTGAGGCGCCCGTAGTCCATCACCTGAAGCAGGATGTTGAAGATATCCTGATGAGCCTTCTCTATCTCGTCAAGCAGCAGCACACACGAGGGTGAGCGCTTCACGGCAGCCGTGAGCTGGCCTCCATCCTCATATCCCACATATCCGGCCGGGGCACCGATAAGTTTTGCCACAGAATGCTTCTCCATATATTCGCTCATGTCAAAGCGCACCAGCTCCACACCGAGCTCGGCCGCCAAGACCTTGGCCACCTCTGTCTTTCCCACCCCCGTCGGACCTACGAAGAGCAGCGAGGCCAGCGGTCGGGTGGGATCGGTAAGGCCGGCTTTTGCCATCTGCACAGCCTGAGTGACAGCTGTCACCGCCTCGTCCTGGCCATAAATCTTCGCGCGGATGCGACTCTCAAGAGTCTCCAGACGGCTATTGTCCTCCTCTTTAATCGCCAGAGAATCCACCTTACACATTCGGGCCAGTATATCGGCCATCAACTCCTTATCGACTACGGCGCCCTTCAGCTCTTCGGGATGCAGCTCGCGGTATGTGGCCGATTCATCCATAAGGTCAATCACCTTGTCGGGGAGCCGACGGTCTGACATATGTCTGGCTGATGCGGTTACAGCAAATCTGATCGCATCGTCATCAAAGCTCACATTATGAAACTCCTCATAGCCACCTTTGAGGCCCATGGCAATCTCTATGGCCTCCTCGGCCGAGGGCTCTGCAATGTCGATTTGCTGGAAACGCCGCACAAGGCTCTTCTGGCCGGCAAGATATCGGTTGTACTCCTCATAAGTGGTCGAACCGATGAATCTTATCCTCCCCTCCTCGAGATATGGCTTGAGTATGTTGGAGGCGTCGATTGAACTGTCTGACGTGGCGCCGGCGCCGACAATAGTGTGTATCTCATCAATATATATGATGGTGTTCTTATTAGCCGAGGCATAGTCAAGGAGCTGCTTCATGCGCTTTTCGAAATCGCCGCGATAACGCGTGTCCTGCAACATCGGTCCCATGTCGACCTTGAGGAGGGTCGCACCCTGCAGCCTCGCCGGCACATCGCCGTCGGCTATACGACGCGCCAGGCCATAGACGATGGCGGTCTTCCCCACTCCGGGTTCGCCGATATGAATCACGTTATTCTTATCCTTGCGGCATAGCACACTGATCGTACGCTCCAGCTCCGTTTCACGCCCTATCAGGGGATTCCTACCCTCAAGCAGCGTGGCCATGTCCACAGCAAACGATGGCATCCCTACCCCCTCATCAGCCGCCTTATTCTCTTCACGCTCATCCCGCGCCATCCTCTCAGTCTGAGGCCCATGAGTGAGACCTTCGCCACCATCTATGAGAAGCCTGATTAACTCACCCTGCTCTCCGCCGATAGCCGTGAGAAGATGATAGGCTGCCTGCGAGTCCTTGAGACTCAGAATCGCCGCCACCAGATGCTCCAGCTTCACAATCTCGGCGCTTGAGCTTTCAATCATGGCCTCCAGATAGTCTATAAGCTCCACAAGCTGATACGATATCTCCAGATGTGGCGTACGCTCACCATTCTCCGGCTCATCATCAAAGTCATCATCTGCTGACAAGATGCAGGCGTCAGACTCTTTGATACATCCGAGAATCTCGTTTTTTAAATCATCAGCATCTACCGATAATGATGCGAGGGCTTTGCGGAAGACCGCTATATCGGTCAACGCACAGAGCAGATGTTCGGGCGTCACGAAGCAATAGCCCATATCCGCAGCCAGGCCTGCTGCCGCAGATAGGACATATTGAGATTTGCTGTCAAATTTTAAATTCATTGCCAGATAAAAAGAGTGATGGATATTAGATTATACCGGTTGGCAGCTCAAGGTCAACGGATACCCCGATTCCCTGGCCAGCCGCATCGCCTTCGAAGCGAGCGTATGCGCCATATCATAAGAATACTCGCCGGCCACACCGGTGCCGGAATTATGCACCGACAGCATGATATCCACAGCTTCCGCCTGGCTCTTGCGGAAGATACGGATAAGTATCTCGACCACAAATTCCATCGGCGTGAAATCGTCGTTATGCAAGATTACCTTATATTTTCGCGGCGTGTCGTAAGCTGCGTCATGCCGGTCCTTGAGAGCTGAATCTCCTTGTGCCATATGATTGAGTAAGAAAGTTGCGGGTTAAAAAATAAGTGTTGCGCTCGATATAGGGGTTGCGCTCGATATAAGTGTTGCGCTCGATATAGGGGTTGCGCTCGATATAGACCACTACTGAAAGATAGCCGCAGTCGTGATGCGGCTGCGGCTATCTTGTGGTGAGGTTTATTCTTGAAATTAAGCGGACTCTGCGCCACTCACATACTCACGCGGGTGGCTGCACCTGTTGCCGCGGCTTATTTCAGGAGCGATTTAGCGAAGTCATAGTCGGGCTCTTCGGTGATCTCGTCGCAGAGCGATGTGCCGATCACTTTACCTTCGGCGTCAAGCACCACCAGCGCACGGCAGTAGAGTCCGCGCAGCGGACCGTCGGTGATCTCCACACCATAGGTGCGGCCGAAGTCAGAACGGAAACCCGAGGCTGTGCGCACATTCTCAATGCCGTTAGCGGCGCAGAAACGTCCGCCGGCAAAGGGAAGGTCCTCCGACACACAGAGCACCACCGTGTCAGGCATCTCGGCTACCTCCTTGTTGAAGCGGCGCACTGAAGCGGCGCATACATCGGTGTCGATGCTGGGGAAGATGTTGAGCACCACACGCTTGCCACGAAGGTCGTGGAGCGAGATCTCCGACAGATCCTGTGCTGTGAGTGCGAAGGCGGGTGCCTCTGTGCCGGCTTCGGGCAGATTGCCCCAGGTAGTCACCGGATTACCCATGAATTTTACTGTTGCCATTTTTCTTTTTTTCTGGTTGATTTAAAGTTATCGAAGTTATCAAAGTTATCGAAATTATCGAAATAGCCCGGACGCTCTCTTACGCCCGGGCTATCGAAATATTCTCATCCGGGAGAAGTGTCCCGGTTATTTAACCTTTTTGAGCACCTTCTGGTTTATGACCACGGGATATTTTGCCCGGAGATTGCTGATCCATTCGGTCTCGAGTGCCTCCTGATAGTCGCTGGTGACCTGTCCGCGCACATCGTTGACATCCTCGGGGGCGTCGATGATGCGGCCGTCGATCATGAAGCATACTGAGTAGTTGGCATTGGGTGAGTTGACCTCTCCGGCGCCAAACATCAGATTGTCGACCATCGGATTCTGCCCCTGGGCCACGAGTATGCGGTCGATGGTAGCCTCACCTTTATACTCTTTCTTCAGTGTTGCCACAGCCTCGTCGGCGGGGAGCTCGGCATAGCGGCGCACGATGTCCTGCGCTATCGAGTCATTCTTGGCCTGCACCAGCACACCCTTGGCGCGGGGCTCGGTCCAGCTGTAATCCTTGCGGTTGGCATCGAAGTAGTCTTGCAGTCCTTCGGCATCTTTCGAGGCCTTGTCCCACACATTCTTCACACTTGCCTCATAGAGCAGCGAACCGTTGGTGTACTCATGCAGCAGATTGCGGTAGTCGGCATTGTTGGCCTCGAGCCATTCCTCTTCGGCCTCTACGAGGGTCTTGTTCTCAAACGCACCCACTGCCGACTCCAGAGCCTTCGAGGCGCCCGGTGCAGCCACACGTGTGCCGTGCATCATCTCGATCAGTCCGCCGAGAGCCACCGGCGTGCGCCCTACCTTCATCAGCTCCATCGAGCTGCGGTCAGGGGTCGAGAAGTTGACGTAGAAGAGTGAATCGATGCCGTTGGTGGCCACATATTCTCTGAGAGTGCCCAGTGTGGCCTGGTTGAGCGAGGCCTTGTGCTTGGCGGCGAGCTGCTCGGTCTGATGCTTCTTCACCAGCTCGAAGCGCTCATCCTGCGGATTGCCGATGCGGGCAAGTTCGCCGGGCTTCATCTCCTGGAGCGTGGGGGGATCCTTGCGGTCGATCTTGTTGAGGATGTGCCAGCCATAGGCGGTGCGCACAGGCTCGCTGATCTGTCCCACGGGGAGGGCGAATGCCACACTGTCGAACTCCTCTACCATCACGCCCGAGCCAAACCACTGAAGCAGGCCACCCTGGCGGGCAGAGTTCTTGTCGTCAGAATATCGCATGGCCATCTCCTCGAATTTCGAGGGATTGGCCTTGACCACATTGTAGATGCTGTCGATGCGGGCTTTGCGCTCGGCTGCCTGCTCGGGAGTACCCTCCTGGTCGAGCACCAGAATGTGCGACACACGCACCTGGCCACGGGCCGGACGCTGATTGCCCGATTTGATAAGGTGGTAACCCACCGGGCTCTCCACCACCTCCGACACCTCGCCGGGCTGCAGCGCGAAAGCCGCCTTCTCAAACGAATAAGGGAACTTACCCTGCGAGATATACCCCATCGAGCCGCCGCGTCCGCGCGAACTGCGGTCCTGGCTGTAGCGCGCGGCAAGCTCGGCGAAGTCGCCGCCGCTGACCACCACACCGCGCAGACTGTCGAGAGTGGCGATGTTGGCCGCGTCGGCCTCGGGATTACGCGATTTGAAATACATGATATGGCTCGTCTGCACCTCGCGGCGGCTGCGGTCGTAAGCCTCCTCCACGAGTGTCTCCAGATATGCCGAATCCGCCATATACGGAGCCGCGAGATCATGGCGATACTGAGCCATCTCCTGACGGAAAGCGGCCGTCGTGTCGATCCCGGCATTGCGGGCGTCAGCCACCTTCAGACGATAATTCACAAACATCTCCACATACTCATCTATCGGCTGCGGCGAAAGCTGCTGCTGTGAATTCTTATGATAGAGATACTCGAATTCTGACTTGGGGACATCAACACCGTTGACTGTCATTATCACCGGGTCTTTGGCAGCCCATGCCAGGGCACACACACCCATGCCGGCTCCCAAAAGAAGTTTAGTTTTCATGCCTTTATCGGATAGTTCTTGTTATTCTGTCTAATGTAGTCGTTTAAACTTCAATAAGTCGCTCTGACGACTTCTTAGACTCCTATCCATAATAACGCCCCATCCCACCAAAAATTATAATCACCAAAAAAAATCGCCCCACCACCTCGCCCAACCCCATCATAGACGCCCCGCCCCGCCGGAAGCGCAGTCCGATCCGTCCGACAAGTCAGACACGTGTTGAGGGGCGCCGTCGCCCAACGCCGTTAAGTTAAGGAAGGGCCTAAATGTCTCATAATCGGTAAGATGGGGAAAGAATTTAAGGGCGCGGATTTTTTCGCTTGTCGCTACGCGACTGCGCCGCGGATGGGAGGGATTAACGCGGATCCTCTTTGTGCGCTGGGTTACACGCGGGTGGGGACGGATGCTTCTCGGCGCTGAGCGCCTTGATGCTCGCGGATGGCTGCGCACTCCCTTGAGGGAAGCTGCGGATTGATATGTCTGGATATTGCTGTATTGACGATAATCAGATGTCGGCACTTGGGAGCGATTAGCATCCGGCACCATCCGCGTCGCCACAAGGCGCATAGCGCCGATGTGCCTGCGTCTCATCCAAATACAAAATGAAAGAGAATCCGCGTTAATCCATTCCATCCGCGCTCGCAACGAGCTGCGTAGCAGCGAGTAAGAGAACGATCCGCGCCTTAAAATTCCTTCCCCATCTTCCTAACCAAGTCAGCCAAAGTTAAGGAAGGGCCTGAATATCTCATAATCGGTAAGATGGTAAAGGAATTTAAGGGCGCGGAATTTTTCGCTTGTCGCTGCGCGACAGCGCCGCGGATGGGATGGATTAACGCGGATCCTATTTGTGCGCTGGGTTGCACGTAGATGGGGAGGGATGCATCTCGGCGCTGAGCGCCTTGATGCTCGCGGATGGCTGCGCACTCCCCCTTGATACGGATTTCACGGGAGAACGGGGCTTACGGAAGAACGTAAAAGCCGTGCTCCCGTCACCACGTTCTCCCATGAAAAGGATGTAGTCTCTTGGGGTCGACCACCATCCGGCACCATCCGCGTCGCCAAAAGGCGCATAGCGCCAATATGCCCGCGCCCCATCCCTCAGAAGCACCCAATGGGTATAACTCAGCGAAAGTCCTTCGCGGATTACACCGAGAGGGACTTTCTTGTAGAAGTAGCTGATAAGCTGGTTATTTACCAAGAGACTTGAACATTTTGGAGATGCAACGCTTCTTCTGCTCCATGTTTGGATGGACATACAGGTTGAGAGTCGTGGAGATGTCTGAGTGGCCTAAGAGAACACTGACGGTCTTGTAGTCGCAGTTGCTTTCGATGCAGCGTGTAGCGAATGAGTGGCGCAGACCGTGGAACTTGATTGCCGGAATACCAAGCGACTCCATCAATCGCTTATAGTAGCTGCGGTAAGTGCGCGGCTCTATTGGATTACTATCGTTGGAGATAACATAGAATCCGCTATTGACCACCTTCATAAGCGGTTTGATGAGTGAGAGGGCTTCTGCGCTCAATGGTATCTCACGGATGGAGTTAGGGGTCTTTGGGTCGTTGATTACCAGTTCAGTGTGCTTCTTCTCTCCTTCAAGGATATAGATGCGTTCGATTGTTCGCTTCACCTGCAAGGTGCCGGATTGGGGATCAATGTCTTCCCAGCGCAGAGCGCAGATTTCACCGATTCGAAGGCCTGTGGTAAGACATAAGTAGATGCCCAGGGCCTTGAATGAGAAGTTGGCTTTGATATGATCGAGGATTTTCTTGTGGTTGGCTATTGTCAATACTTCGATATCAGCCGGAGCTGTGTTGGTGGGATATTTGATGTCCCACTCTGCATGTTCCATCCACTTGTTCTTAACTCCGTGCTTCATTATCATCTTCAGCACAATTAGAATATCTTTGATGGTCTTGACACTCAATCCAGCATTGAGTTTTTCAAGCACAAAGGTCTGAACGGTTGATTCACTCAGTTCGGTCATGCTGCCGAAGTACGGCAACAGATGGTTCTCAAGCGTCAGCATATAGGCTGCAAATGTTGACCGCTTGACATACGGACGCTTTTCCTCTTTCCAAGCGTCCGCGATTTCTCTGATAGTCAGATGCGTCATAATGTTTATATTATTGGTAATTCTGAAAATTAGAGAATTATAATGATTACCTTAGGTAATATCACTCAATAATAGGACTTTTGTTCCACCTTTGCGCTTCCCCGGCTTCTCCGACGAGTGGAAACGTATAAAGGTTT
>CAJTNN010000052.1 GCA_910577585.1 uncultured Muribaculaceae bacterium
CCTGCTCAAAATCTTAATTAACCTTGCACTTGAAAAAAGTTTAAACAACTTCTATTGAAGCGATTGACGGACTTTACTTTTTGCAGACCTTGCGGTTCCCCACGATGTATATGCCGGGTGCGAGGCGATTGACATCATCCGGGGTGGCGCCCTGCATGAGCAGGGTGCCGTCGATGCCATATATATCCTGCCGCTCCGCCTCATCGGCCACGCCATGGATACCCGAGCCAGCGGCCACCACGACTTGCGTCTGCGTCTCAGCAGCAAGGCCACGGTAGGAGGCAGTGAGGGTCAGTGTGGCAGTGCCGTCGTGCAGTGGCGAAAGGGTATATTTCCCGTATGAGTCCTGAGTGAGGCTGCACACCGAGGTATCATCAAGCGAGGCTTCATAAGTGATAAGGTGGCTGTTGCCGACGCTGAGAGTGGTGAGGGCACCGGCATCGACGGTGAAGTCCATAGCTTCAGGCGAGAGATATATCGCGGGGAGCTGCGCTATTACGGGGGGCGCGGTCACCGGATAGATTGCCATTGCCGGAAACCAATAATGGTCTTCAAGCCGGAAGGTGAGGTCAGATTGCAACTCGCCTGTCTCGGGGTTGGCGAAGTATATGGTGTTGCGGTTATAGCGCATCGAGGTGGTGTGCTCCACGGCCTGGATAACGATATAACCGGTCAGCGGGTCGACGCTCACGGCTGTGGCGTAGAGGGCCACCCCGGCAGGCAGCCTCACGAAGTCGTGCTTGAATTCAGATGTGTCGAAGTCATAGCTGGCTATGGTGGCATCGGAATCGGTGGTGGCGTAATAGATGACGTTGCCCCTCACAGCCGCGGCGAGCGGGGCTTTCTTCCAGGAGTCCCAGCCGGCGGCGAGGGTTGAGGCGTCAGTGCCGTCAATATTGACGGGGGTGAGTGAGAAATCTTCGGGGTCGATGATTACGAATGGCGAGGCCGGATCGGCGGTGGCGGCACAGAGCATTCCGCCTCCGGTGACAAATACCGTGGTCACTTCAGGCAGACTTATCTCAGCCACTACATCATCCGAATCGGGGTCAATCACATATACCCCCATCCCCTGGCGCACGGCATAGACCCACTCTCTGAACCTCACCATCTCGCCGATCTGGTCGGAGTAAGCATCGGTGGATGATTCTGTGGCGGCAATCATGCTGCCGAGGGTATTGGTGTCGGTGTGATAGACCATCACTCCGGAGGATGTGGCGATATAGGCCTTGCGCGGATCTATACCGAGCACCGACCGTCCGGCGGCTGCGCCGAGCCCGATCTGCTGGCGCAGGGTCATGTCGGTGGCATCCGCTATGGTGAGCAGACTCTGCGCATCGCTGTATGACGTCTGCTTGGATATGACCATGAAGTCATGGCCGAAGATGTCGCCATATTGCGAGGTTACACCTACATACCGCCCGTTGTTGGCCATCTGGAACACCTTATACGACATCTCGCGATACTCGGCATCAAGATAATTGATTGAGCCGTAATCGGTGCCATACCATCCTTCGTTGAGGAAGAATATGCCGTCGGTGAACTCTTCGGGCATATGAGCTATGATTTCGTAGGTTGCGGAGATAGGTGGGTTGAGCGCCGATAGTCCGTCGGCATCATAGGTGCGCATCATCGCGGCGGGCACATCAAGGGTGTATCTGCCCGGGATGAGGTGAAGGTCGTCGGGGAAACTGAGCACCACCGAGTAACCGTTGACCGCCACATCGGGCCTGTAAGTCGAGCCATTACCTGAAAGGAAGGGGACCGGAGCATCATCCACAAGTTCCACCTTGCGCAAGCCATCCCCCAGCGGAGTGAGCGCCACCACCGGCAGCCCCGTCATGCGGCTCCCTGAGGCGGGATTGAAGTCCCATTCATATTCCGTAGGGGTGACAATGCGGTAGGTGATGCGCAATTCATCGGGATTGCTGACCACCATGCCGTCGTCGTGAGTCTCGACCAGATAGCCTGCAGGGATTATGAGGGTCCAGTTGCCGGGAGTGAGTCCGTCGGGGAGGGTGAAGAGAATATCGTCGGACTCGCGAGGCTCCGCACTGACCACATAGCTCACCCCGGCGGCTGAGCGCAATGTGGGCGAGGCCGTTATCTGCCGATTGATGTCGAGCGTGCATCCGGCCGAGGGGGTCATCACAATCCGGCTGAGACTCTCCACAGCCATCGCGGGGTCGGGCGAAAGTGTATAGGTGAAGTTCAGGCGAGGGTCGATGGTGAAAGTGCTCTCTATAGCCGGATTCATCACCGCCGGATTGGATGAGTCAATCAATATGCCGGCCGGGATGGATATGCGGTAGGTGCCGGGGGTGTCGAGGGTGAGATTATAGTCATACTGGGTGTCGAGGGTATTGAATCCCCATCTCGCCATGTTGCCCTGCATCACCACGCTGAGGGCCTTGTAGGTCTGCTCGGGATTATCGACATTGGTGATGCGTATGCCCGAGTAGTCGAAAGGCCACCGCATGCCCGATGTCAGTTCGGGGAAGGTGAGGCTTATAGTCTCGAGCGAGCCGATGCTGACGCCGTCGGCCGGATTGATTTCGTAGACCTCCATCGGATTCTTCACCGCGGGGCGGTCGATGGTGTAGAGGGCCTGTATGCGGCCGTTGAATGAGAAGTCATCACCCTTCTCCTTGAATGTATTCGGAGGGATATTGAGCAGGTAATCGCCTCGCTCTCTGATAACTTCCGCAGCGGGATTGAGCGACGACGTGAGTTTGCGCCTGAACCTGAGGGCTACGGTATGGGGGCCCATGAGGGTGGCTGAATAGGGTATGTATTCCTTCTGCAGCGACTCATCGGTGTTGAGTAGTGTCAGTGTCACGGCTCCGTTGAGATAGTTGGTGACATCGGTCACTCCATCGGGGAAATTGAGCTCCCCCTTCAGGTCGGGGAAATCTACAATGATTTCATCTATCTGCGACAGTGTGCCTGCGGCAGGTGTGAGGGTGGCCGAACGGAAACTGTCGGCCGGAGCTCCGGTGACGTTGTAGCGAATCTCCATGGCCGGATTCATGGCGCCGGTGGTGGGGATGGCGATGGCTCCGGCCGGGAGAGTGAGCACGTACTCGCCGGGAGTTGTGGCCACCACTGCCTGGGGATAGGGTGATCCCGCGGGGCGGAACGTAAGGGTTATGGTCTTCTCAAGATCGTAGGTGCATGCGGCCACGGTATATTCATCTTCGCCCGGAGCTGCTCCGATGCGCCTGAGGCTGACGAATGATATGCCGGGCGCGGTCACAAAATCCTCGCTCTCGTCAATGGGGAGCTGCAGGCTGACTGAACTGATTTCCTGCACATTCCCCGGCAAAGGGTAGATGCCTATCTCATCTGCCGGAAGATAATTGTCAAAGCCGGCCTCGCCATCGGGCGATATGGTATATTCTACATCAATCTCATCGCTCCATGCGAGATGGGTATACCAGCTGCCGCACAGCTCGAAGCAGCTCTGCGGGAAGTGCAACCGATACTTGCCGGGGGTGTCTACAATCACCGGTGTTTTGCTGACATCGTCGGCTCTGGCGAGCAGGAAGCTCTGGCTATCGGGTTCGTTGAGAGTGCTGTAGGACGATTGCACGGGCACATAGACTGTGGCCGGATCGGTGGCGCTGGTGAGGGTGACGCCGCCGAGACTCGAGCCGTACATGCCAAGAAATTTTGCTTCGGGGAATCTTATTTTGATTGTGGATAACGAGGATACCTCCACTTGCGGATCCGGCATAAGCACATAATCCGTCACAGCCGCGCTCAGTTCAGAGCCACAGCCAAACACGATGCTGAGAGTTGCGACGAGATAGAGTCTGAGTCGCATGAAGTAGGTTGTTGCCATAATTGTCTACACATTCACTCTCGGCAATCCGGGTCTGCCATGAGGCCGGGCAGAGACTGCCGTGAGTGCGGGCATGACGCGGGGCTGCCCAAAAAGTCACCGCCACTCTCGCGCGGAGGCGACACGATTCTTATTTGCTGCGCAAAAGTAATATTTTTTTTGCATTCCACCCCATAGTCATCCCAAATTTTTTTGTAATTTTGCAATCAACCTCCTTGGCATTCTGACGAGGTCGTTTCTACGTCTTCGACATGCCATAATTATGCAAAAAACATTTCTATAATGTAGGCTGCGTCGCAACGCGGCATACACCAATCTGCACAAGTATGCGCACCACCCCTTTGATTATCAATTCCTCTTTGCTTCTCATGCTGCTGGGCGGGGCATTACCCCTGCAGGCACAGCAATTCTCGCTGCGCGAACTCAACTTTGAGTTTGTGGATGAGGGGAAATGCCGGATTGTGGCCTCGCCTGATGCTTCGGGCGACCTCGTGATTCCCGGCGAAGTGATGAATGACGACACTATGCTGAGCGTAGTGGCTATCGGCGATGATGCTTTCGCCGGATGCCGGTCACTTACGAGCGTGATGCTTCCGGCCTCCGTAGAAGAGATCGGACGGAAGGCCTTCTACGATTGCACATCTTTGCGCGACCTGATTCTGGGACAGAATCTGAAGTCGCTGGGGATGCAGGCTTTCGATGGGTGCGGGGCGCTGGTCAACGTGGTGTCCACCACCGCCACACCGCCCCAATGTGGCAATTACGCATTCAGCGACGCGGTCTATCAGAGTGCTCTTCTGACTGTGCCGAGCGGCACACGCCAGGCTTACAGGGCTGAGAACCCCTGGAGCCGATTTCTCAATATCGATGAGGATGATAATCCCGGACTGCACCCGGAGCTGACGGTGAGTCTCCCTGCGGGGGATATCACCACCGGTGAACGCTATGGCGCACAGGTGAGCCTGCGATTTGTGGCTGATGCGGGATGGAGCGTGCATTCGGTGACTCTCGACGGCGTTGATGTCAGCGCCGAGCTGAGCCCGCTGGGCTATTACGTGACGCCTCCGATATATCAGGCCACACGGCTGCAGGTGGTGTTTGCCGACTCTGCAGGTGCGGCAGCTGCCACTGCCGATGAGGGGGTGAAGGTGAAGGTCAGAAACCGGACTGTAAGCATCAGTGGCTATGCCGGAAACTGGAGTGCCTGCTCGGCCGACGGCCGCGTGCTCTACAACGGCTGCGCCGGGGAGGTTGAGCTCGACTACTCCGGAGTGGTGATCGTGACCATTGGTAATAACAACTTTAAATTCCGCATCTGATGAGACTTCCGGCACTTCTGGTGATGCTCCTGACCCTGCTGGCAGGTCACGCCACTGAGTTTACTATCGATAATATCCGCTATACTCTTGAGGCCGACGGCACATGCTCCCTTACGGATGGCTCGCAGGCGGCGGGCGATGTGTCACTGCCTGCTGTGATAGAAGCCGACGGGAATACCTTCAACCTCACGGCAATCGCCCCCTCGGCTTTTTCATCTAATAATGCGCTGACGGCCATCGATATCCCCGCGACTGTGAGGTCGGTGGGGGATGATGCGTTCTATTTCTGTCAGAATCTTAAGATGGTGACTCTGCGCGGGGGGAATATGCTGTTTGGCGGCGATGCGTTCAGGGGATGCGCGCGTCTGCGCTCTGTCATGGCCGCCAGCATCGAGGATTGGCTGACCTATGATTTCCGGGGAGAGAATTCTTCGCCGCTGTCACCTTATGGGTCGCTCTACATAGCGGGCGAGTTGCTTGAGCATCTGGTGATTCCGGAAGGTGTGGCCACTGTCAGACAGTATGCCTTCTTCAACTGCGCCTCGCTTAAATCGATTGATTTCGGCGAGGCGGTGACGCTCATCGAGACCGAGGCTTTCGATGGGTGCGAAAATGTCGGTAATATAATTTTCTCTCCGGGATTGACCGCTATCGGTGATTATGCGTTCGCCATCAATGTGGGGCTGACCGAGGTAACTCTCCCGGCATCGTGCCGCTCAATCGGCAGGGGGTGCTTCTACGGCTGCTCGGGCCTCACGTCATTTTCGGCGCCGGGGGGTCTGGAGGAGATACCGGATATCACTTTCGCCGGGTGCACATCGCTGGCCAACACGGATTTCCTTTACCGCGTGCGCTCAATCGGCGATGAGGCTTTCCTGCTCTGCCAGTCTATCACGTCGCTCAATCTGCCTGAGGGACTCGAATCAATCGGCTCACATGCTTTTCAGGACTGCTCATCGCTGCGGACGGTGGCTCTCCCCTCTTCGCTCAGCTCGATGGGCTCTTATATCTTCTTGAATTGCAGGGTGCTCTCTGAGGTGCAGCTGCCTGGTGCGCTTGAGTCGGTGCCGGCGGGTTTGCTGATGCAGTGCCCGGCCATAAGCAGTGTCAAACTCCCTGAGAGTGTGACTGAGATCGGTGATTATGCCTTCGCCCAGTGCACAGGGTTGAAATACCTCGATCTTCCGGCTCCGCTGGCGCACATCGGGCAGATGGCTTTCTATGGATGCTCGGCTCTGCGGTCGATGGAGTTCGGCGATGCCATGGCCGAAATCGGGGCGGAGGCGTTCTATAATTGTCCGAAACTCAATGAACTCCGCTGCCGGGCTATTGACCCTCCGGCAATATCCTACTTCACTTTCGATCCGCGCATGGATGCGGAGACAATCCTTTATGTGCCTGAGAGTGCCACCGACCTCTATGCCAATGCCTATGGCTGGAAGCTCTTCAGCCATATCGAGGGTGATCCCTCTTACAACCCCGACACGCGGCTGGAGATTATCTATGGCGAGGGGGGCAAGATGACACGCGTCGTGGGCTATGGCACATCGCTGCGGCTGATTCTGAGAAATGCCGACGGCACACTGCCGGAGAGGGTGATATTCAACGGCATAGACATGACTTCTGAAATGACTCCGGAGGGTGAGTTCACCACACCGCGCATAGAGTCGCCCTCGGTGCTGACTATCATGTGAGCGGCTTAGCCGGAAGTCTGCAATATAAAATGATTTTATGAGACTTGTAATACAGAGAGTGACACGCGCATCGGTGGCTATCGATGGCAAGGTGCATAATGCAATCGGACCGGGATTGATGATTCTGGTCGGGGTGGAATGCGGCGACACGGAAGCCGATATGGAGTGGCTGGCGGCAAAGACCGCCGGGATGCGCATCTTCAACGATGCCCAAGGGGTGATGAACCTCTCGGTGCGCGATGTTGACGGCGAGGTGCTGGCAATAAGCCAGTTTACGCTGACGGCATCCACCCGCAAAGGTAACCGCCCGGGTTATAGCCGCGCTGCGGGCCACGACGTGGCAGTGCCCCTCTACGAGGCTTTCTGCGACCGGCTGACGCAACTGCTCGGCAAGGAGGTGAAAAGGGGTATATTTGGGGCCGACATGAAGGTGGAGCTTGTAAATGATGGTCCGGTGACAATCATCATCGATTCGCGCCTCCGCGAGTAACGCCTCCAAGGAAGTCGGCGGTGAGGCGCACCGAAGTGTCGAAGGCGTGGGGCTGACCGGACACTGTGATGAATAGGTGCACACTGCCTGGCAGGATGTGATGCCGCACCTCTACCCCATTAGCCTCCAGCCGCCTTACAAATTCACAGCCTTGCGTGGTCAGGATGTCGCGTCCGGCATTCACCATCAGCACAGGGGGCAACTGATGTAAAACCTCGTCAGTGGCCTCAAGCGGCGACACCTGTCCTCTGGCCTCATCGGCCACTTCATCAGCAAGATAGGCTCTGTTGAAGGCCTCCATCAGAGGAGCATCGAGTCCATAACCATCGCCATATTCGAGCCATGTGCCATGGTCGTCGGCAGCGGCTCTGACCACCGGATAAAATAGCACCAGCGATGCGAGCGGCTGACCCGATGCGGCATCCCCGGCGCCAGTGAGGCTTAACGCCGTGGCAATGGCAAGATTCCCACCTGAGCTGTCGCCTCCGATGCTGACGCAGCCCGGGGCGCTACCGAATCGGGCGGGGTCGGAGAGGATATACCGCGCCGCGGCCACACAGTCGTCAAGTCCGGCCGGAAAGGGGTGCTCGGGAGCAAGCGAATAGTCTACCGCCGCTACCCTCACCTGGGCCGTGGCTACCAAGGCATCGCAAAACCGCGCACATGAGTTCAGGCTGCCGAAGGTCCACCCTCCGCCATGCAGATATATCAGCAGGGGGAGCGGGCCGGTGGCGCCATCGGGAGAATAGAGGCGCATCCGCACCTCGCGCCCCGAGTCGGCCCGGATGCTGAATTCCTCAACCTCTACCCCCTCTGAATATTCGGGGGCACTGTTGCGCGAGTTTCTGACCGCATCAAGTAGATGTCGGTCGCCGGCGATGGCCAGTTCCACAGCCTCTGTCTGACGCTGCTGCAATCCTGCCGGGAGCCCGGCGAGAAACGCATCAGCCTCACGCTGCATTACGACCGAATCCATCTCAGCCGCCCTCACCGACTCTCCGGCGGCATCCGCTCCGCCGGAAAAGGCCGCCAGTATCATCACACCGGCCGATAAAGCATATCTACTCATCATACTAATCAATCCATTTAAGCTTCGCCTAAAGCTACGCCGCCGCGAATATACTCAAAAATCCCGTTCGTGCCAAAACTCCCCCCTTAACTCAAGGCACAGAGGGGCCACGCCGTTAAGTTAAGGAAGGGCCTGAATATCTCATAATCGGCAAGATGGGAAAG
>CAJTNN010000053.1 GCA_910577585.1 uncultured Muribaculaceae bacterium
ATCACGCCGATGGTACTGCTAACGCGGGAGAGTAGGTAATCGCCCCCTTAAACAATGAGAATCGATTACAAAACCGGAGTCGATTCTTTTTTTATTTGGATGTAGTGAGAGTTTTGGGATTTCTGGGAGATTTGGGAATTTTAGGAGAAGTAAAGTCGACGGCAATGCCTGGGAGGAGTGGCGCCTTTGCCCCGACCTGCGCGTCAGCCCCAATATCATCCAAGCCGGCCTACACCTATTCACAGTGGTCACTATTCTTCTTTTGCCGCAAGGTCGTTGTGACGAAGTAATTCATAGAGCGGGCATCGCGCAAGTAGTTGGGACTTTTATCACGGATTTATTTGGTTGTTAGCTATTTTATTGCTAACTTTGTATGCCGATTATATCCAAATGTCTCATCGGGATGCGGATGTGTGCGATTTGGCCGTCGCTGTCTGTGTGCCGGTGGGGTTGAAATGTGCTTTGTCGAAGCTTTTCGATAGATTGGCATTCGATGCTGCGGCATTTCATTCGCCTTAGTTTCGGGTCTCGCCCCGGGTCGATGGCACTTTTTTATAATCATTTCTAAACGTTAATATTTAAAGTGGATACTTTAAGCTACAAGACTCTCTCTGCCACTCCGGAGACAATCGAAAAGAACTGGGTGGTTATCGATGCGACTGACCAGGTGCTCGGCCGCCTCTGCTCAGTGGTTGCTAAAATCCTTCGTGGTAAGAACAAGCCTGATTTCACTCCCAACCTTGACTGCGGTGACAATGTGATCATCATCAATGCCGACAAGGTCGTGATGTCGAACGATAAAATGACTAAGCGTGAATATCTGCGCTATACCGGTTATCCGGGCGGCCAGCGTGCCTTCACTCCGGCTGACCTAATGGAGAAGTCGAAGAAGACTACTGTGCATGCAGGTAAGCACCCTCTCTTCATCAAGGTTGTGAAGGGTATGCTCCCCAAGACTAAGCTCGGCGCCGCTCAGCTGCGTAACCTGTATGTCTACAACAATGCAGAACACCCCTTCGGTGAAAAGAATCCTACTGTGCTCGACATCAATAAAATCAAATAAGGAAGATGGAAAAAGTAAATGCAATTGGCCGCCGCAAAGCAGCCGTGGCTCGTGTTTATCTCACTGAAGGCAATGGCCAGATCGTGATCAACAAGCGTCCGCTCGACGTCTACTTCCCCTCTTCGATCCTTCAGTATGTCGTTAAGCAGCCTCTGCAGACTCTTGAGGCCGAGGGTAAGTATGATATCCTCGTGCATCTCGATGGCGGCGGCTACAAGGGTCAGGCTGAGGCTCTGCGTCTCGCTATCGCCCGCGCTCTGGTGAAAATCAATCCTGAGGATAAGCCGGCTCTGCGTGCCGAGGGCTTCATGACCCGCGACGCACGTACTGTAGAGCGTAAAAAGCCCGGTCAGCCGAAGGCTCGCAAGCGTTTCCAGTTCTCGAAGCGTTAATCAGATTTCTTGGTCTTTATATGTGTGCCGGTTGCTTGAGCACCGGCGCGCATAGGAGACTCTCAATAAATGTTTAGTATCTAAACCCGGGGGACGGGCTTGATTTCTGACCCCTACCTCTGGGTTGATTTACAAAGAAAGTAAACAATCATTCAATCAATGGCAACACCTAATTTTGACCAACTTCTCGAGGCTGGCTGCCACTTCGGCCACCTCAAGCGTAAATGGAATCCGGCAATGGCTCCCTACATCTTCATGGAGCGCAACGGTATCCACATCATTGACCTCTACAAGACTGCAGCTAAAATCGAGGAGGCTGCTAATGCTCTGAAGCAGATCGCCAAGAGCGGTAAGAAAGTGCTCTTCGTGGCTACTAAGAAGCAGGCTAAAGAGGCTGTGGCTGAGAAGGCTGGTTCTGTGAATATGCCTTATGTCATCGAGCGCTGGCCCGGCGGTATGCTGACTAACTTCCCCACAATCCGCAAGGCTGTGAAGAAGATGACTCAGATCGACAAGATGACTAAGGATGGCACTTTCGACAATCTGTCGAAGCGTGAGAAGCTGCAGATCACTCGTCAGCGTGCCAAGCTTGAGAAGAACCTCGGTTCTATCGCTGACCTGTCGAAGCTTCCTGCTGCTCTCTTCGTGGTAGACGTAATGAAGGAGCACATCGCAGTGGCTGAGGCTAATCGTCTCGGTATCCCTGTCTTCGCTATCGTCGACACTAACTCTGATCCGGAGAATATCGATTTCGTTATCCCCGCCAACGATGATGCTTCTAAGAGCATCGACGTGATTCTCGGTGCTGTATGCGCTGCTATGGCTGAGGGCCTGGAGGAGCGCAAGGTCGAGAAGGCTGACGCTCCCGAGGAGGAGGCTGCCGAGGCTCCGGCTCCCGGCAAGCGCCGTCGTGTGCGTCGCAACGAGGCTGAGGCTCCCGCTGCCGAGGCTGCTGTGGCTGAAGAGGCTCCCGCTGCTGAGTAAGCAATTGTTCGCAACAATCCCATTATAATGGATTCCGGCCAGTCTCCATCATCGTGTGGTGACTGACCGGAACCCTTGATAATTTTAGAGAGTGACTATGAAATTAGACACTCTCTAATAGCGTAATTATATGTAGGGGCAGCCTGTCGCAATGGTGCACTTCTTTCAGAGTGGGCCGGCAGAGGATGACCGCATCTCTCATCAAAATGCGTGATTGGCCTGAGGCTGTTATGACCGACTATATATGCGTTATCCCAATCTTTAATTAACTTTTAAATCTATCAAACTCCTATTATGGCAGTATCTATTGAAGATATCAAGAAACTTCGCCACATGACCGGTGCCGGCATGATGGACTGCAAAAACGCTCTGGCTGAGACTAACGGCGACATCGACGCAGCCATTGAGATTATCCGCAAAAAGGGTCAGGCTGTGGCTGCTAAGCGTGAGGACCGTCAGGCTTCTGAGGGTTGTGTGCTTGCTGCTACTAAGCCCGGCTTCGCTGCAATCGTGGCTCTTAAGTGTGAGACTGACTTCGTGGCTAAGAATGAGTCGTTCCGCGCTCTGACTAAGGCTATCCTGGATGCAGCTGTGGCTGCCGGTGCCAAGACTCTCGATGAAGTGAAGGCCCTGGATCTGAATGGCCGCACTGTAGCTGAGAACATCACCGACGAAATCGGTAAGACCGGTGAGAAGATGGAGCTCGGCGCTTATGAGTGCATCGAGGCTGCAAGCGTGGCTGCTTATGACCACCTCGGCAATAAGCTGAGCACAATCGTGGGCTTCAACCTTGAGGGTGTGTCAGAGGAGACTGGCAAGGAGATCGCCATGCAGGTGGCTGCCATGAATCCGGTGGCTGTAAACCGTGAGGCTGTGCCGGCCTCTATCATCGAGGAGGAGAAGGCTGTGGCTATCGAGAAGACTAAGACTGAGCAGGTGCAGAAGGCTGTGGATGCAGCTCTGAAGAAGGCTGGTCTCAACCCGAATCACTTCGACAGCGAGGATCACATCGCTTCGAACCTGAGCAAGGGTTGGTTTACAGAGGAGGACGCTGCCAAGGCTCGCGAAATCATCAAGACTACTTCTGAGCAGAAGGCTGCCAACCTGCCCCAGGCTATGATCGACAACATCGTCAATGGCCGTATCAACAAGTACTATAAGGAGAACTGCCTTATGGAGCAGGAGTACACCCGCGACGCTACGCTGACTGTAGGTCAGTTCCTCGACAAGACTCAGAAGGGTCTCGAGGTTGTAAGCTTCAAGCGTGTGAACCTCAACGAGGATTAATCTACACAGTACACATATGTGTAAGGCGGCTGTAAGGCAGCCTTACGATACTGAAATATTGAGCCTCCCATGCGATATGATTCGCGTGGGAGGCTCTCTTCGTTTGTAACCGTCCGAAAAAAGCCGACTTATTTTTAGAAATTCAGTCGGCTTTTTTCGGACGGATACGAGGTGAGTTGTCAGGCAAGTTCGCCATCGATTGAGGAGAGGAAGTCGGCGAGGGCCGGGTTGGTGGCCACAATCTCTTTCAGGAGTTCGTGAGGGGGAATGTGGGTGTCGGCCTGCTTTGAGTCGTCGATTTCGACATTGATGATGATGAAATCGTTGTGCAGTGTCTGGCGCAGGTGGGTGATGAGATCACCCATGGCGCTGTCGAATGCCTGTCGCAGTGCCGGATGGTCGACGACTACACGGAATGTCTCGGCCTCCTTCAGCTCAGGAGTACTCTTGCGCATGGCGGAGACGAGAATCTGCTTGTCGGGGTTGCGGATGATGTAGTCGTCCCAGGCGGTTTTGAATGCATCGAGGCTCACGGGTTGGCGCTGGCGTTCGAATTGGCCTGCGCCTGCATCTGATTCGGCATTTGCTGCCAAGGATGACTGATTGCGGTGGCCGCGTACTGTCTTGCGTCGCGATGACCGGTCGGTGTCTGTGGCTGGGGAGGGAGCTTGTGATGCCGGTGTTGTGGTAGCTGAGGCTGAATCAATAGGTGCAGAGGAGATAGCCTGCGGGATGGGTGAAGCCGGGAGAGCTTGGGCCGGGTTGGCAGAGGCCGGGGTAGAGACCCTGTCGGCAGGTGGCATGGCAGAGGCTCCGGCTTGAGGTAGGGATGCCGGCGAAGCTGAAGGCTGTGAGGGAGTGGTCGCGACGCTTGCGCCGGCGGGGAGGGTGGGTGGAGTAGCGATGTCGCGAAGTTGGATATGGTCGCTATCCACCCGGTCAAAAGGGGGTGTGGGGGGATTGAGAAGTTGGCAGAGCTTGATGAGAGTGAGCTCTACGAGAAACTGCTTATTGGAGGATGTGCGGTAGGCGCAGTCGCAGTCGTTGAGGAGTTTCATAGCGGCGTAGTGCCAGTCGATGGGGAGAGTCTGGGCCTGGCTGCGGTACTGGTCGGCTACATCGTCGGCCACTTCAAGCAGCGAGGATGTCTGTGGCGAGAATGCCACCATGAGATCGCGTATGTGGGATGCGAGACCATTGATGAAGAATTGTGAGTCGAAGCCGCGTTCGCGAATCTCCTTGTAGAGCATAAGGGCCTGAGGCACATCGGCTGCGCGGAATGCCTCGACGAGCTTGAAATAGTATTCATAGTCGAGTACATTGAGCGAGGCGATGGTGGATTCGTAGGTGATATGGCCGAATGATGAGGCCGCCACCTGGTCGAAGATCGAGAGAGCATCGCGCATGGCGCCGTCGGCCTTCTTTGCAATGACGTTGAGCGAGGGGATGTCGGTGGAGATATCCTCTTGTGAGGCCACGTATTGCAGGTGGTCGACCATATCCTGGATGGTGATGCGCTTGAAGTCGTAGATCTGGCAGCGCGACAGGATTGTGGGTATGACCTTATGCTTCTCGGTGGTGGCGAGAATGAAGATGACGTAGGAGGGGGGCTCCTCGAGGGTCTTGAGGAAGGCGTTGAATGCACTTGAGCTGAGCATATGCACCTCGTCGATGATGAAGATGCGGTAGCGTCCCAGTGTTGGAGGCACGCTTACCTGCTCGGTGAGGGAGCGGATGTCGTCGACCGAGTTGTTGGATGCAGCGTCGAGCTCTATGATATTGAATGAGTTGCCTTCATCAATGGCGCGGCATGAGTCGCAGACTCCGCAGGCCTCGCCATCGGGGGTGGGGGAGAGGCAGTTGATGGTCTTGGCAAAAATGCGTGCGCATGATGTCTTGCCCACACCGCGTGGACCGCAGAAGAGATAGGCCTGCGCGAGGCGCCCGGTGTCGATGGCATTTTTAAGCGTATTGGTGAGATTCTTCTGTCCGACGACACTCTTGAAGGTGGCGGGACGATACTTTCTCGCTGATACGATATATGGTTTGTCGCTCATGAAATTATCGTGTTGCAGGTGATTGCCATTTATGCCGTGTCTGACTGGAGGCCGACGGGATGGTGATAGCATGGCAAATATTCACAAATTTAACAAAAAAAGCCCGATTAATTGCAACAATCCCGAAGCATAAACGTTAAAAAATCGGATAAAACCCCCAATCATGGGGGCTGCAGCGCAGGTAGGCTATAGGCTGAGGCCTGGCAGACTGACGATGCAGATGATTTTTTTGTAGCTAACGATATGGAAAAGAGTAGATTGTATACCGGCGGCGGCGATGATGGCACCACATCATTGGTGGGTGGCGAGCGTGCGCGCAAAGATTCGGTGCGGCTGGAGGCGTATGGCACGGTCGATGAGTTCAGTGCCTTTCTCGGCGTACTGGCTGCCATGGCCGATGTGCCTGCCGGCGTGAAGCAGAATCTGCTTGAGGTGCAGAACCGGCTCTTTGACATCGGTGGCTATCTCGCTTCGGCGCCTGATGGGAGTGGTCTGCCTCCGGTGGCTACATTGCCGCAGAGTGTGACCGAGATTGAGCGCTGGATAGATGAGCTGGATGCGGCGACGCCGAAAATACGCGAATTCGTGTTGCCCGGAGGATGTGAGTCCGCAGCCCATGCACATGTGGCGCGCACGGTATGCCGCCGGGCAGAGCGCCGCATAATCTCGCTCGCAGCCATTGAGGAGGTCGATGCCAATGTGCGGCGGTATTTCAACCGCATGTCGGACTATCTCTTTATTCTGGCGCGCTACCTGAATCATCTCTCAGGCACTGCCGAAATCACCTGGAGTCCCGGCAAATGACAGCCCCTGGTTGGTGCCGACCTGCAGATTACCCTTACATAGCGAAAATAACTAAAAAACTTAAATATTATGTATTGGACACTTGAACTTGCCTCGAAGCTGGAAGATGCTCCCTGGCCCGCAACAAAAGAGGAGCTCATCGACTATGCCCAGCGCAGTGGCGCTCCGCTCGAAGTACTCGAAAATCTCCAGGAGATGGAAGACGAAGGCGAAACCTACGAATGCATAGAAGACATCTGGCCCGACTACCCCTCCAACGACGACTTCTTCTTCAACGAAGAAGAATATTAATCTCCAAGAGCAACATAAACAAAAGACAATCAATCGGATAAACAACCTCGCGTTTGTTTGTCCGATTGATTTTTTGTATTTTAGCCAAACAAATACAAACTTTCGATATTGCTGATAATCCGCATCTTACGAATTTACCTTATCTTGCAAAATCGCGTATGTTTGTATAAAATACATGCCGTATTTCAATCCTCGTGAATACTTGATTTCAGCCAGTTTTTAGTTGTGTTCGGTAGTTTGTTGACTAAAATTCATATCTACCTTCAATCTTAGTGAGCCTCGAAATAGAATAACAAAAGAAAATATATGAGTATCAAGAAACCAATTAGTGACAATGCAATCAATTGTTACAATTACGCGATAACAGCCGCCCTTAGTGCTATCACTGCAATTATGGCGACCTCCTTGCAAAATAATCCCGTTGCAATTATATCATATGCGGTGATTGTAATTTCATTTATAGTTATGTTTGTATCATTTGCAAATAACCGCTCGGATACGAATCACAACTCAGGATGCCGGACTATAACTCAGTGTAATCTCGGTCCTATCTACGACAACAAATCGTTAACGGCGCTTCTCGGCATTACAGGAGATGAATTAAAACGACTTCGCGATTGCGGTCTCCTCGGCTACTCCCGCCACGGCGACAAATACTGGTACACCCAATCCGACATCGACCGCTTCCTCACCCGCTGTCACTACGACGACTTCGCGAATGGCGGAAAGTAAAAATTTGCAGTCGGAATGTCAGTTTTAATATTCTCGTCGGTTGTAATGTGAAATTTTTTTTATTGCTGTCCGATAAAAATCGGATGGAGTAAAAATGCATGACTCGGCTGCTGATTTTCAGCGGTCGAGTTTTCTTTTTGAGGTTTTCAAGCCCCCTCAGTCAAACAGAGAGGGCTGAGGTGGTATCAGCCCTTATTTTGATACTTCTCAAAAATTTTTATCGGACAGCAATAATTAAAAATCTTCTTTGAGACCGAAGATTTTGTCTCCATGCGATTCTCTGGTTGCCAGCCAAGCTGCCAAGCCTCAAGATTTTTCCCTTCTCCAAAGAAATTGGGAACCACAACAGTATGATTACGTTTGGGTAGATGCATACTTGTAATGACTATGGTTGGAATAAATCGTCTAAGGTTATGACAGAGTTGATTTCCGATGCCTGGGGATTCTTAACCAGCCCAGAAGAGGCAACCATTGTGAGTTGCACCCCTTTCTTAGGTGCGACTTCTTGCTGGTATCGGCTTCTGCGCAAATTCATTTCAACCAGATAGACTGGGGAAATAGAGAAGGGACTGTTGGTAAATTTCATTTCGCAGATATTGACAATGCCGTCTGCGCG
>CAJTNN010000054.1 GCA_910577585.1 uncultured Muribaculaceae bacterium
TTTAATTATTTAACCGATTAGTGTCCTCCAAAATTTTTAGTGGACACTAATGTTTAGATATATATGGTATATCCTGATACGTTTGAAAGCAAAATCGGATTCGACAAGATTCGCCAGGCTGTGGTCGAGAAGTGCTCGGGTGCTCTCTCGGCTGAGGAGGCGAGGAGAATGTCGTTTTCAGATGATTATGATACTATAGCGCGCAATCTGCGTCAGACCGACGAGATGCTGCGCATAATTGTGGCTTCGCTCGACTTGCCGCTGCGCGATGTGGGTGAGGTAGGGGCTTATCTCACCCAACTGCGCGCCGAGGGTAACTATCTTTCGGCCCAGCAACTATATCGGCTGATGCAGATGATGACGCAGGCCTCTGAGGTGAGAGCTTTCTTCGACCGTCCGGCCGATGGGGGGGATGATGCCGAAGGCATGAGATTCCCCTATCTTGCTGAAGTGGCCGCGAGGCTTGAGAGTTTCCCAGAGTTGATACGCATCATCAATTCTACGGTAGATAAGTTCGGCGAGGTGAAAGACACTGCCTCCGACCGTCTCTACGAGCTGCGGCGTCAGTTGCGCTCGGCTTCGGGCGCAATGTCGAAGACGCTCAGGCGTGTGCTTGACCGCGCAGTCGCCGACGGACTGATTGACCGCGACACATCTCCGGCTGTGCGCGACGGCCGAATGGTGATTCCCGTCGAGGCCGGCTTGAAACGTTCTATCCCCGGTATTGTCCACGATGCTTCGGCCACCGGCAAGACCGTATATATCGAGCCGCTCGAAGTGGTAGAGGCCTCCAACCGCATCCGCGAACTCGAGATGGAGGCTCACCGCGAGGAGGTGGAGATTCTGAAGGGTGTGGCGGTCCAGCTGCGTCCGCATGTGGAGTCGATTGCCGCTTCATGCAGGGTGCTTGCCCGGCTCGATTTCATCCGCGCCAAGGCTCTCTTTGCACGCGAAGTTGATGGCCGTATGCCTAATCTTGAGCGTGAGAGGGTCATCGAATGGTATCATGCCGTGCATCCGCAGTTGCTCCTGGCCCTCAGGGCGCAGGGTAAGGAGGTCGTGCCACTTTCGCTCACTCTCGACAACACCCAGCGCATACTGATAATCTCCGGTCCGAATGCCGGTGGTAAGTCGGTGTGTCTGAAGACTGTGGGTGTGGTGCAATACATGATGCAATGCGGCATGCTCCCCACAGTGTATGAGAACTCTCATATGGGGATATTCCGTAATATATATGTTGATATAGGCGACGAGCAGTCGATAGAGAATGACCTCTCTACCTACTCGTCGCATCTGCGCAACATGAAATTCTTCCTGCAGCACACCTCGAAGCAGACTCTGATATTGGCTGATGAGATGGGTTCGGGCACCGAGCCGCAGATAGGTGGCGCGTTGGCACAGGCGATTCTCGAGAAACTCGCGCGCACACGCTGTCTGGGTATAATCACCACCCACTATCAGAACCTCAAGACCTTTGCCGGCGAGACAGAGGGCTTCGTCAATGGCGCGATGCTCTACGACAGGCAGCATCTTCAGCCGGCCTTCCAGCTGTCGGTGGGTAATCCGGGCAGCTCGTTTGCCGTGGAGATCGCACGCAAGATCGGCCTTGACGGCGATGTCATTGCCAAGGCGCAGGAGATTGTGGGCAGTGACTACGTAAACCTCGACAAGTATCTGCTCGATATAGCCCGCGACCGCCGCTATTGGGCCAACAAGCGCCAGAATATCAAGGAGAAAGAGAGTAAGCTCGACCAGCTCCTCTCGCTCTACGAAGATAAAGCCGACGACCTCAAATCGCAGCGCAACGCCATACTGCATCAGGCCAAAGCCGAGGCCAAGGAGATTCTGGCCACGGCCAACTCGCGCATAGAGAAGACCATTCGCGAGATTCGCGAGGCTCAGGCTGAGAAGGAGTCGACCAAAAAGATTCGCACCGAGTTTGACGCCTATCGCAAAAGTGTGGCCGAACCGGCCGAGGCTTCCGATTCGGCTGCAGTTCCCGAGGCACTGCGCGACTTGCGGCATAAGAGCCGGCAGAAGAGAGAGGCTGTGGTCATGAAGCGCAGTCAGCGCCAGCCCGTAAATACGGCACGCGAGCTGGCTGCCGGCGACTATGTCAAGATGAAGGATGGCAATGTGGCCGGACAGATTATCCGCATCGAGGGGAAGAGGGCAGAGGTTGCCTTCGGCGCCCTGCGCATGATGGTGGAGCTCGCGAAGCTCGTGCCCTCGTCGGCCCCGAAGGGGGCGGCTACGCAGGTGGCCACTGTAAGTTCGGCCACAAGCGATGCCTCGCGTCAGCGCCAGCTGCACTTCAAACCGGAGATCGATGTGCGCGGCATGCGTGGCGATGAGGCTGTGCAGGCCATCATATACTTCCTTGATGATGCTGTGCAATTCAATGCCGGACGGCTGCGCATCCTGCATGGCACCGGGCAAGGTATCCTCAAGACCCTGATTCGCCAGCAGCTCCAGGCCAATCCAAATGTCAGCTCATTCCGCGATGAGGATGTGAGATTCGGGGGCGCCGGCATCACGGTGGTGGAGCTTGATTGACGCAGCGTATGCGCTGAGATGTGTGTGATTCGAAGAATCCCTTTTTGATTATTGACTATGTTCAGAATAGTACGCCGGATATCGGGAGCGTGGAGCAGCGGGACTGCCGGCACCTTGGCGCAAGCTGCCAAGAGTGGGACAGTGTGCCTCATGCTCTTGTGGGGCGTGATGGTCATGACGGCGCTGCAGTCGGCTGCCCGTCCCGCACCTATGGGCAACATCGACTATGCAGCTTTTCTCAAAAGTGTAGAGAAGAGGTCGCTGGCCGATGTGATGTCGGAGGCCTGGCGCTGCATCGAGGCTGAGCGTTATGATTCGGCTACGGCCTATTATTCGGTGGCTGCGTCGAGATATTCCGAGTCGCTCAATGCTGCCGATAAGCGGCGTTGCGCGATAGCCAATGTCAATATGGGCTATATCTGGGTGGCATGGCGCATGGATGCGGCTGAGGCTTATCCGTGGCTGATGCGGGCGCGCAATATAGCTGCCAAAAGCGGACTTGACGATATCGAGACCTCGGTGATTTCCAATCTCGGTCAGATTAACTTCGACTATAATAATCTGCCCAAGGCTGTAGAACTCTATGAAGAGGCCCTGGGGCGGGTGCTTGATGAGCATGGCGACCGCTATCTGGGGCGGGCGATGATTGATTTTGCGGCGGCTGCACTCTACGACGGGCAGAGCAGCGACCTCATTGAGATGTGGTGGCGCACTTCAGCCTATAAGATGCCCGATGATGCACCGCTCAAAGATTATGTGGAATGCATGAATGATGCATTCGGTCGACTTGCGGCCGGCGCGGCGAGCGTGATGGAGGGGTCGACCCCACTCTTCGATGTGGCCACCGACCGCCGGCGCTACCTCTCGCTGCATCTGCTGATTGTGGCACGCCTGCATATGATGGCGGGCAATCATCAGAGCGCTCTTGAGAAGCTGCGCGAGATGATCGGCATAGCCTCGCGCGATGGCTATTATAATCTGCTTGAGAAGGGGTATGCCGATATGGAGGCATGTTCGCAGCAGATCGGTGACTCGGCCGGGATGCGGCGCTATCAGTATCAGGCGCTGCATATCCGTGACTCACTCTTCAATGCCTCGCGTTTTGAGGTGGTGAAGGATCTTGAGGTGGCGAGCGAGTTTGAGTCGCTGCATGAGAGCATACGGGTGGCCACGATGCAGGCGCGCAAGCAGCGCCAGCGCACTCTGTGGGTGAGCATCACATGCACTCTTGCGCTGCTGGCTCTGATTGGGCTGCTCTACAGTCATCGGCGTCTCAAGGGTGCCTATCGCGAGATATTCAAGCGCAATATGGAATTGTCGCAGGTCGTGTCCACACAGACCATAGCGGCGGAGGCTGACAAGGCTGATAATGCCGACACTCCGACTGCCGCGTCCGAAGAGGCCCGCAGCCAAATGACCAGGATACTCGGCATATTCGAATCCTCTGATGAGATTTTTGACCCCAACTTCTCGGTCGAGCGCCTTGCGGCCCTGGCCGGGATGCGTCCTAAAAATGTGAGTCAAGTGATAAATCAGGTCACCGGAAAGAACTTCAATACCCTCCTTGGCGACTATCGCGTGCGCGAGGCCTGCCGCATATTGGGCGACGCCGAGCGTATGCAGGTATACACCATTGAGCGTGTGGCTGAGGAGGTGGGATATAAGTCGCGCACCTACTTCAGTTCGATATTCAAGAATGTCACAGGTCTGACTCCCACTCAATTTGCCAAGGAGGCACGCAACAATATTTCGAAATAATTTCGTAATAATTGACGCGAAATTTGTCTGAAATCGCGATTTCAGACAGAAAAACATGCTTTGTTACTCTATTTTTTCGGGAATATATCATAAATTTGCGAATGTAAGCTTGTGTGTGAATCTATCATTTTTTACGTGTTGAGTCAAGCTTACGTTGAGATTCTCTCACTTGAAATTTGATTCTGAGAGATGACCGAAAGTATTAAACCGATTCAGAATCTCTCACTTCAAATCTGATTCTGAGAGATGATTGAAAGTATTCAGAAAGTATTCAACCGATACATCAACATAAAACTATACTATCAATTATGAAACAACCTTTACTGACCGGATTGCTCTTTGCAACCGCCCTCTGCCTGCCGGGCATGAGTCAAGAATGCAGGGCCTACGACATCGTGGCTCCTGAGGGTTTGAACGCTACTGTCAACGGCATGGTCGTCGACCTCACCTGGGAGTGGGGAAATGAGGGGGAGCTGGTGCTTTTCGAAGACTTCGAGGGTGACGAGTTCCCCTCAAGTGCGTGGAGCATCAAGGATACCTACTCATATGATGAGATAGGCAAATGGATGCAATATGATTTCTCTGACGAACCCGATGACCCCTTGACCCACAGCGGTCTCCGCTGCGCCATGCTCATGATGGGCAATGACAATGAGGATAACCCTTCGGCCTCGCATCAGGATGAGTGGCTGATCGTGCGCCCCGGTGAGGGTGCGGCCTATATGGATTTCTGGTATTTCCTGCATCCGGAGCTTCTTGATGTGGGTGGCTACAAGGATTTCCCCGACCACTACTATGTGATGATCAGCTTCGACAATGGCAAGAACTGGGAGGAACTCTGGGATGGACGCTGGGATATGGGCAATGAGGCCGATGTGCAGCAGGCCTCGCTCTTCCTCGGTGGCGACACGGATGAGGATACTCTTGTGGCTTTCCGCGCGGTTAGCGGTGAGAATGAATCGCTCTATTTCCTGTGGTGTGTGGATGATGTGGAGTTTTATGCCGCTGACGAGGTCGATACTCGTGCGCTTAAGGTGAATCAGCGCGTCAAGCATGATATGCCTCAGGCGCTTGCGGGGCGCCCGCTTAAGCGCGAGTTCACTCCGTCGGCCATAGCACAGCGTGTGAAGCGTGCCCCCGAGAGCGAGTGGCTCAACAATGGCAACACCACATATCGCGTATATCTCGACGATAAAATTGTGGGCGACTATCTGAAGACCCGCCACTTCACCGACTATTCATCCAAAGAGGTTGGTATCCACACCTATCGTGTGATGGCATGGTCGGAAGCAATGGACGAGGAGTTTGACGCCGCTTCGGTTGATGTGGCTATCGGCGAAGTAGTGTTCCCCGCTCCGCGCAATGTGAAGGCGTCATACACCGAGCAGGAGGATGGCAAGTATATTATCCAGGCCTCTTGGGATGAACCCGAGGGTGATATCACTCCATCTTACTATCTGGTCTATGTCAATGGCAAGTCGATGGGCTGGATTGATGCCGGCGAGGAGATGCGTGCCGGCCAGTCCGGTATGTACAAAGGTGCTTATACATTTGAGGTTGAGGCCTGCTATGTTTATCCCGAGGGGTCGTCGGTCAAGGTGGCTGCGATGACCTTCCCCGGCACAGTGCCCACACCCTCGTCGCTCACTGCCAAGAAGAATGATGGCTCAGTGCAACTGACATGGAAGGCGCCCGCTGAGGGTGACGCCCCGGCAGGCTACGCCATCTATCGTGGCGATGATCTGATTGCGGCTAATCATCAGTCGACGGAGTTTACCGATGAGCATCCCGCCGCCGGCACATATTATTATAATGTGCACGCCGTATACGCCGATGGAGTGCAGTCGCTTCCGGCCACATGTCGCTTCAAGAGCGGTAATCCGGCCGATGTATGGGCGCCCTATTCGGTCGACTTCAACAACGGTCATCTTCCCCTCGGTTGGGAAGTCGAACTCATTGACCCCAACGAGCGCGTGAAGGATATGTACTCGTGGCGTGGCGACAACTGGTTTGAATATGCTGTGCCTGCGGAGGCCGGTTTGAATGGCGGATTCATCTCTACAAACGGACTTGCAGCCGGCATGAACCGTCTCGAGACCTACATCTCGACTCCCCTTATCTATCTGCCTGATAACGGTGGTGCTACGCTGACATTCACCAAGTTCTTTGAGGAGCTTGCAGCGGGTCCGACGGGTCCGGCAGCCTTCCAGTGCTCAATCTCTACCGATGAGGGTCAGACCTGGAACAGCATCGAGAATCTTGTAGAGGTGCCGAATGGCAAGGTGACAGTTCCTCTGTCGGACTATGATGGTCGCAAAGTGATGCTGCGCTGGGAATTTCTCGGACGCAATTCAGGCTTCGCGGCAATCGACGATGTTGTTTTCGATGCCGACACGAGTGGTGTCGAGGAGGTAGAGGCAGCCGCTGATGACTGCATAGACATCTTCAGCATCGATGGCACAGTTGTGGCCAAGTCAGCCGAGCGCTCACTTCTGCGCACACTCCCCGGCGGCATCTACCTGCTGCGCCACAGCGATGGCCGCACAGAGAAGGTGCGCCTATGACGCACCGCACAAACTGAACCCCCAAATATCAACCCCCCAGCCGTCCCTGCAGCCCCCGCGCCGCAGGGACGGCTTTTTCGCTACCTATGAGTCACCATCAATTCCGAATGAATAATCATGATAAGTAGTTGCGAAGAATTAAACATCATAAGTGATTCTTTTTCAAAGAATGATT
>CAJTNN010000055.1 GCA_910577585.1 uncultured Muribaculaceae bacterium
CTGAAGGGTGCGTATGGCAGTAGCCTCTTCGGTGGCAAGCAGGTCAGGGGCGGTGCAGCCGCCGCCGAGATAGTGCTCAGGGTTGTCAAGACAGCGCTCTATCACCTCATCAAGCTGAATGACGCGGTAGGTGCCGGTGTAGCCATCTGTGGTGGTAAGCACAAAGACACTCTTCTCCTCTACGGGGCGTTTGTCGGCTCTTACGAAGAGTCCACGCGGATTCACGCGTCCGAGATATATCTCGCGGTGCATCGGCTCTTCGGGCTCGCGGCGCGGAGTGGGTGCGGGCGCAGCCGGACGCTCAGGCTGGGCGGCCGGACGCGGCTGGGCGCCGGCCACTGAGGCTGCCGAAGTCACGGCGCCGGCGGCACGAAGACGTCCGCGCAGAGCCTCCAGCTCACGGCGGGCATCTGCGAGGTCAGACTGCAGGCGTCCATTCTCCTCGCCAAGACGCAGGCACTCCTCGCGCAGATTCTTTATCTCGCGGTTGAGGGCTCCGACCTCGGCAGAATGCGAGGCACCAGGTGCGGCCACAGCGGGCTCAGGAATGATAGGCTCATTATGCTCCTCTATAACCTCCTGCTGAGTCTGTCGGCGACGTCCGGCCGGAGCATGTGCCAGAGGTTCATCCTCGACATGCGGCGGAGTCACCGGGGCCGGCGCCGGGGCCTGGGCCTCCTGATTCCCCTGCTGCATTGTCTTCGAAGCGAATATCACAAGCCATACCACCACACCCACAAGGATGCAGAGCGCCACAATGTATATCCATGTGGTCGATGATGATGATTTGCGTTCGGGGCGCGAATCGAGCGCCGACTCCTCTACTGCCAATGCAGTGCTGTCCACCACCTGCGCCTGATTCACAATCTGGCTTGCATCAGGCATCTCAGTGGCGCCCGCGGCCGGGGCAGTCGCCTCTTTGGGAGTCTCAGTTGCAGCAGCCACAGCAGCTTCCGGAGCAGCCGCAGAGGGCTGAGCCGCAGCCGCCGGGGCCGATATGGTCATGGCGTTGATTTTCTTCTCGACACGACTGCGGGCCACCTTACCCTGGGCTGAGAGGCCCGGCGAATTGAAGAATGTCCCGCCCCAGTAGCCCACAAGTTTCTTCTTATCCCAGCCGGCATAATCCTGGGGCACGCTGACGGCCTTGAATGCCTTGAGATTTGTGCGCTCAGTCTCCTTGAGCATCTTCTCAAGCTGAGCCATGGTGGTGGGCATCTTGCCCTCCTCCATATATCCTGCGCCATTGTTGGCATAACGCAGATACCAGAAGGCAGTGATGGTGCGGGCCTCCTCCATCTCCTGCTGGGTCACTGCCTGCGCTCCGAAGGGGAGCATCCACATCATCAGCGCAGCCGCAAGTGTCGTAAGTCTGAAAGTGCGACGCATATGTTTTTCGAATTTTGTGTTAGTTGGATTCTACGACCACAGGGATCTCCAGATTACGCACTCTGATGGCGATTCTCCGGGAGATCCCTGTGAGATTTCGTTGATAGTCCGGTCAGCCGGCGGTGGCAGCCACCGCTGGCTGACCGGCATGAATTATATATCTTGACTCAAGACCGGGAGTGGGTCTTACTCATCCTCCTTCATGTTGTGGAAGACGTTCTGCACATCGTCGTCCTCCTCAAATTTGTCGAGGAGTTTTTCGATTGTCTCGCGCTGTTCGGGAGTTACCTCCTTATAGTCGGTGGGGATACGCTCGAATTCAGCCGACACGATCTCCAGACCACTCTCCTCGAGGAATTTCTGGATATTGGCAAACTGCTCGAAGGCGCCATAGATGAGCCATTCCTCCTCTTCGGCCTCAAGCTCTGCCTCGTAGTCCATCAGCGAGAGTTCGAACTCATCGTGGTCAACAGTCTCTGAGGGCTTCACATGGAATACGCTCTTATGGTCGAACAGGAACGACAGCGAGCCCTGTGTGCCCAGTGAGCCACCATGCTTGGTGAAATATGAACGCACGTTGGCCACTGTGCGCTGGTTGTTGTCGGTAGCGGTCTCCACTACGATGGCGATACCGAAGGGGCCGTATCCTTCGTATACAATCTCCTTATAGTCGGATGCATCCTTATCGGTAGCCTTCTTGATGGCGCGGTCGATTGTATCCTTGGGCATGTTGGCTGCCTTGGCATTGTGGATCAGCACACGCAGGCGCGGATTCATGGCCGGATCCGGACCGCCGGCTTTGGCGGCGATTGTAATCTCTTTACCGATACGTGTAAACGTGCGGCTCATGTTGCCCCAGCGTTTGAGCTTACGGGCCTTACGGAATTCAAATGCTCTTCCCATGGGAATTATTTTCTATCAATAGAGTTGTTATTGTTGTTGTTTTCTGTTTGCGGGGGGTTAACGAAGCTCTGCGCCGAGATTCTTCTTGAGCGAGTCGACGATTTTCTTCATCACAGCCTCGATCTGGCGGTCGTTGAGGGTCTTCTCTTCATCCTGAAGCGTCATGCCTACGGCATATGACTTCTTACCGGCCGGAAGATTCTTCCCTTCATACACATCGAAAAGCCACACACTCTTCAGCATCTTGCGCTCGGCTTTGCGGATAGCCTCCTCGACCTGAGCGAAGCTCACAGAGGCATCAAGCAGCAGGGCCAGGTCGCGGCGCACGGGCTGCGTCTTGGGGAGCGGTGAGTAGAGAGTCTCCACACGCGCAGCCATCTTGTAGACCTCATTCCAGTTGAGCTCGGCATAGGCCACATCCGCATCGATGTCGAAGCGCTTGAGCTGCTGGCGGCTCACCAGTCCGAGTTCGCCAAGACGTTTGCCGGCCTTTGACTCTATGACGAGGCAGGCGGCAAAAAGCTGATTATGGTCTTGCGTCATGCGCAATGCGCCTGCGGGTATGCCAAGACGCTGCAGCAGATTCTCGACCACACCTTTGAGATCGAATACAGTAGCTTCGGCTGCCGTGGCATTCCAGCCGGGCAGCGTGAAGTTGCCGGTGAGCCATATGCCGAGGTGCATTGCCTCGCTATATCCGGCAAGTGTCTTGTCGGGATGCGCCAAAGCTTTGGCGGCATCAAAACTGTAGACATTGCCAAACTCATAGAGGCGAAGATCGGCTGACTTACGGTTGACATTATGGCTGATTGATTCGAGACCGCCGTAAAGAAGTGTCTGGCGCATCAGCGAGAGGTCCTGGCTGAGGGGATTCATCACCGTCACGGCATTGCTGCGGGGATAGACCTCGTTGTCTTCATAATATGAGAGCGCGGTGAGCGAGTTATTCAGAATCTCCATGAAGCCCTGGGCGGTGAGCATGTCGCTCACACTCTGCTGAAGCGAGTAGCTGAAGTCTACATCGGTGCGGCGCGAGAGATTGGCATGCATCTCCGTGCCGAACTCCACATTATTATAGCCATATACGCGCAGTATCTCCTCGACCACATCGCAGGGGCGGGTGACATCCACTCGATATGTGGGCACATGCAGACGCAGCACATCAGGATTCTCTGTCTCGCAGACTCCAAACTCGAGTGCCTTGAGGATGCAGAGTATCATCTCGCGCGGAATCTCCTTGCCTATGAGGCGGCGGCAGTAGTCGAGTGAGAATTCCACCTCGGCGGGTTTTATCTCGTCATCGTATATATCCACTACCGGGCCACACACTTCGCCGCCAGCCAGCTGCTGCACCATCACTGCGGCCAGACGCGCCGCGAAGAGGGTAATGTTGGGGTCTGTACCGCGTTCGTAGCGGAAGGAGGCATCGGTATTGAGGCCATGGCGGCGGGCGGTGCGGCGCACGCGCGTGGGATTGAACCATGCGCTCTCGATAAAGATATCGGTGGTGGCTTCGGTCACTCCTGAATCAAGACCGCCAAAGACTCCGGCTATGCACATCGGCTTGACGGCATCGCAGATCATGAGGTCGGCGGCATTGAGCTTGCGCTCTACGCCGTCAAGTGTCACAAAGGGGGTGCCCTCCTCGCAGGTGCGCACCACTATCCGGCCACCCTCCACCTTCGAGAGGTCGAAGCAGTGCAGGGGCTGACCAAGACCGAGCAGTATGAAATTGGTGATGTCGACAATATTGTTGATCGGGCGCTGGCCTGTGGCAATCAGCAGATTGCGAAGCCATTCGGGCGATTCGGCCACCTTGACACCACGCACGGTGATGCCGGTGTATCGGCCGCATCCCTCCTTGTCGGCCACCTCGACGCTTACGCCGCCATCTTCGCGGTCAATGGCAAAGGCATTCTCATCGGGGAGATGCACTTCCGGCAGAGCGGCCTGCGGGTTGGCAGCATAAAGCTCTCTCCAGAGATGTGCCTTGAGGTCGCGGGCGCAGCCATAGTGGCTGGGGGCATCCACTCGGTTGGGGGTAAGCTCCACCTCCAGGCAGTAGTCGCTCTCGACATTGAAGTATTCGGCGGCCGGTGTGCCGGGAGTCACATCATCGCCGAGCACCATTATGCCGTCATGGCTCTCGCCAAGACCGATCTCATCTTCGGCACATATCATGCCGAATGACTCGACGCCACGGATTTTGGATTTGCGGATCTGGAATTCCTTGTCGCCGTCGTAGAGCGTGGTGCCCACAGTGGCCACCACCACAGTCTGACCGGCGGCCACATTCGGAGCGCCACACACAATCTGCGTGGCCTCGCCATCACCGAGGTCTACCGTAGTGATATGAAGGTGATCCGAGTCAGGATGCTCCTCGCAGGTGAGCACCTTGCCGATCACTATGCCGCGCAGGCCGCCGCGGATGCTCTCCACCTCCTCTACGTTGTCGCATTCAAGACCAAGCGAGGTGAAGACCGCCGCGAGCTCGCGGGGTGTATATTCAAAATCTATATAGCGTTTGAGCCATTTGTAAGAGATGTTCATATCAGTGAAGCATTGATTGGAGTTCTAATCTGAAACTTATGCCCACTTCAGGAATCTTGACAATCCCGAAAATAGACACAAGTGGGCGCACACCGCTCCCGAAATGCAAAATTAATCAATTTCCGGCTCTTTTTTTATTGTAGCCCCACCTTTTTTTAATTCTTTTCGCTATTTTGAGCCTCGGGTGTGGATATTTTTTGTAAATTTGTGGTTGTGTTAGCCGCAATATACATCGCGGCTAACCGTTTTATCCGCAAATCATCATCTATTCGACCTTCACGAGGAAATGAAAATACACCACGAGGGAACCAACATACTTATCATGCTGTTCATAGTGCTGGCGGCGCTCAACATACCCGTCTGGCTCTTCCTTCCACCATGGGTGTTGCCGGCTTCGCTGTCGGCAATATCGCTGTTGTTCTATTCCTTCGTATTCAATTTCTTCAGATGTCCGAAGAGGGTGTATCACGGCAATTCACGCAATCTTGTAGTCAGTTCGGTCGATGGCAAGGTCGTGGCTCTGGAGAGAGTGTTCGAGCCTGAATTCCTGAAATCGGAAGCCATACTGCTCTCTGTATTCATGTCGCCGCTGAATGTGCATGCAAACTGGTATCCCACTTCGGGTGTTGTAGAATATGTAGCTCACCATTCGGGACGCTTCATTTCGGCTTATCTGCCGAAAAGCAGCACCGAGAATGAGCGCTCCACTATCGGCCTGCGATGCGACAACGGCTGCCGCATCACTATCCGCCAGATTGCCGGCGCGATGGCCCGACGTATCGTCACTTATGCTGTCGAGGGGGACCACGCCACTATCGATGAGCATCTGGGATTCATCAAATTCGGCTCGAGAGTGGATATATATCTGCCCGTCGATTGCGAGATTCTGGTCAAAATGGGCCAGACCACACGCGGCGGCCTAACCCCTATCGCGCGATTAAAATAATGAATATCATACGACGCAACTTCCCGAATCTGCTGACTTGCCTCAATATCCTTGCAGGCACAGTGGCTATCGTGCTGGCTTTCAAGTCGGATGCCGTTTTCCACGGATTGGCCGGATGGAAATGGTCGATTCTGGCAATCGGCGTGGCTACGGTGGCCGACTTCCTCGATGGATTCATGGCAAGATTGCTCAATGCCGGCTCTGAAATGGGCAAGGAACTAGACTCGCTCTCTGACCTCGTGAGCTTCGGCGTGGCTCCGGCAATGCTGCTCTTCAATCTGCTCGACCATGCCCCCCAGGCTCCGCATTGGCTGCCATGGATCGCCCTGATCATTCCTGTGGCCGGGGCCGTGAGACTGGCGCGTTTTAATGTCGATCCGCGGCAGACCTCATCTTTCATCGGATTGCCGATTCCTGCCAACGCAATCTTCTGGCTGGGATTCATCGCTCTGGCCTATGATATGCCGACGGCCACATGGCTTTGCGCCCCGGCTCTGATTATCCCGCTCACAATCATCGAGGCGTGGCTGATGCTCGCGCCGCTGCCGCTTTTCTCTCTTAAGTTTCACGACTATAAGTGGCGCGGCAACGAGGTGCGATGGATCCTGATATTCGCATCATTCGGGCTTATCTGCTGGCTCGGTCTCCCGGCGCTGGCACTTATTATCATTCTATACCTTTTACCATTAGTGTCCACTAAAAATTTTGGAGGACACTAATCGGTTAAATAATTAAACAA
>CAJTNN010000056.1:0-2872 GCA_910577585.1 uncultured Muribaculaceae bacterium
CGCAAGGGCGGAAGCGCGAAATGGCAGCCAGCCGAAGCGCAGCCGAAAAAGGCAGCGCAAGGGCGGAAGCCCGAAAAGGCAGCCAGCCGAAGCGCAGCCGAAAAAGGCAGCGCAAGGGCGGAAGCCCGAAAAGGCAGCCAGCCGAAGCGCAGCCGAAAAAGGCAGCGCAAGGGCGGAAGCCCGAAAAGGCAGCCAGCCGAAGCGCAGCCGAAAAAGGCAGTGTGAGCGCGGAAGCGCGAAAAGAAGAATTAACAATATTTAACAAAATCACCACCCTGATTAATTGGCATTTTGCCCAAATTTTAGTAAATTTGCAAAGATTTCCGGAGGGGACATTGCGTCTCCTCCGAATTTATTATATATATCGCTCCCGAATCCGGCCAGAAGCCGGAAGCATCACCCGCGCGGCCATGCGGGAGCAACGACTATTTATTCACTGGTCTGCACATGCCGGGAGCAAACAAAGGCATCACCCGACAAGCCGCCCGGCCGCTATGCAGCCCCCCAATCGACAGGATTGCTTTATGATAGATAAACAGAAACTCTCAGATTTCGTCAACGAGGCTCTGGCCGACACCGACTGCTTCCTCACTGACCTCACCGTATCGGCCGACAACGACATCGTAGTCGAGATTGACTCTGACGGCTCAATCGACATCGACTTCTGCAGCGCCCTCTCACGACGCATCGAGGAGGCTTTCCCGCGCGATGAGGAGGACTACACTCTCGAAGTGGGCTCTGCCGGCATCACCGCCCCCTTCAAAGTGCGCCGCCAATGGGAAAAGAACATCGGCAACGACATCGAAGTCTACACCCGCGACGGCAAGAAATTGCTCGGCTGCCTGACACGCCTCACCGACGATGCCGCCGTAATCGAGACCGAACAGAAAGTGCGCCGCGAAGGCATGAAGCGCCCCGTCCTGGAGCGCCTGGAAATGGAAATCCCATTCGCCGACATCCGCCGAGCCAACTACGACCTGCAATTCTGAGGCCGCCGGCCGCCCCTCCCCGAGCGAGTGCGAGCGCGGAAGCGCGAAAAGAAAGCGCAGCCAGCCCGAAAACCGCAGCGCCAGCCGGGAAAAGCCAGCAAGCCCGAAAGCAAAAGGCAGTGTGAGGGCGGAAGCCCGAAAAAAAGCAGCGAAGCCCGAAAAAAAGCAGCGGAAGCCCGAAAAAAGCAGCGGAAGCCCGAAAGAAGAAGAAAAAGCATAATCCAAAATATTTACCCCCACAAAAAAATAAATCCAGATAAAACATATATGGCAAAAAAAGCTGAAAGCGTAAACATGGTCGACCGCTTTGCCGAGTTCAAGGAATACAAGAACATCGACAAAACCACCATGATTTCCGTACTTGAAGAATCATTCCGTAACGTCCTGGCCAAAATGTTCGAGACCGACGAGAACTTCGACGTCATCATGAACCCCGACAAGGGCGACTGCGAGATCTATCAGAACCTCGAAGTCGTGGAGGATGGCGCCGTAGTCAACACCAACCGCCAGATCTCCCTCACCGACGCACGCGAGATTGACCCCGAATGCGAGGTGGGAGAAGATGTGACCAAACAGATCTTCTTCGAGAAATTCGGCCGCCGCGCTATCCTCAACCTCCGTCAGACACTGCAGACAAAAATCCTCGACCTGCAGAAGGATGCAATCTTCAATAAATTCAAGGAGAAAGAGGGCGAAATCATCATCGGCGAGGTTCACCAGATCTGGAAACGCGAGATGCTCCTCATCGATGAGGAACAGAATGAACTCCTCATGCCCAAAGAGGAGCAGATCCCCGGCGACTTCTTCCACAAGGGCGACATGGTGCGCGCTATCGTCAAGCGCGTCGATAACCCCAACAATAACCCCAAAGTCATCGTGAGCCGCACCGACGAGCGATTCATGCGCCAACTCTTCGAGCAGGAGGTGCCGGAAATCCACGACGGTCTGGTCACCATCAAGGCCGTGGCCCGCAAACCCGGCGAGCGCGCAAAGGTGGCCGTAGAGTCTTACGACGAACGCATCGACCCCGTAGGCACTTGCGTCGGCATCAAGGGCTCGCGCATCCACGGCATCGTGCGCGAACTCCGCAATGAGAATATCGATGTCATCTCCTATACCTCCAACCCCTCGCTCTTCATCCAGCGTGCGCTTAGCCCGGCTAAAATCTCATCTATCCGCATCAACGAGGAGGAGAAGAAAGCCGAGGTATTCCTCCACCCCGAAGAGGTGAGCCTCGCCATCGGCAAGGGTGGCCTCAATATCCGCCTGGCCACTCAGCTCACCGGATATCAGATTGATGTCTACCGCGACCTCGAGGAGGGCGAAGAGGATATCTACCTCGATGAATTCCGCGACGAAATCGACGGTTGGGTCATCGAGGCTCTCAAGGACCTCGGCCTCGGCACCGCCAAGGCCGTGCTCAACGCCGACCCGAAAATCCTCGAGCAGGCCGACCTTGAGGACGACACGCTCGAGAATGTGCGCAACATCCTGCGCGCCGAGTTTGAGGACTGATTGTTTTTCCCCATTCCCCGGCTCTCGCCGCTGCATACCACCGCGGTTCGAGGGGGATTCAGGATGGATCCGCTCTTCGGGGTTTTAAACAGATTATATGCGACAAAAAATAAGCAAGTTAGCTAAAGAATTAAACGTAAGCGTCTCGACTGCCGCCGACTTCCTCCGCAAGAATGGTGTGGAGGTGGCCGCCGATGCCCTCAACGCCCGCATCGACGAACGCGCTGTGGCAATGCTGCAGAAGGAATTCTCAAAAGACGCCAGTGTGAAAGCCAGAATCGATAAGGAGCGCGAGGTGAAACGCGCCGCAGCCGCCAAAGACCGCGCCGAAGAAATCGCTGCCGAAGAGGCGGCCGCGCGAAAGGCTG
>CAJTNN010000056.1:2890-5542 GCA_910577585.1 uncultured Muribaculaceae bacterium
AAAAAGCAGCTCGCGAAAAGGCTGCCAAAGAGGCTGCCGATGCCCGCGCAAAAGCTGAGGCTGAGGCCGAGGCAAGACTCCGCGCACAGGCTGAGGCTGAAGCCGCCGCCCGACGCGCCGCCGAAGCCCGCGCAAAGGCCGAGGCTGACGCCGCCCGACGCGCCGCCGCCGAAAAGGCCGCCAACGAAAAGGCCGCCAACGAAAAGAAAAATAACGAGATTACAAATGGCCAGCAGCAGAAGCCGCAGCCTAACCCACAGAATAAACCTCAATCCGAGGAAGTGAATAAAATCAACATCGACCACGTAGAGACCGTAGTGCCCGAAACTCCCCAACTCAGGGTTGTGGGCAAGATTGACCTCAACGCTATCAATCAGAGCACACGCCCCAAAAAGAAGTCTAAGGAGGATCGCCGCAAAGAACGCATCGAAAAATCGCGCGCTCAGAATGGTCAGGCACAGCCCGGCTCACAGGCCGCAGGCTCCGACCGTCGGAAACGCACCCGCATCGGTAAAGAGAAAATCGATGTCGAGAAGGCCGGCCAGCAGGTAGGCCCCGGACAGGACCGCCGCGCCAAAAATTCCCAGCAGGGTGGCCCGGCACGCGCCGGCCAGCAGGGTGGCGGACGCAACCAGCAGGGGGGCGGACGTGGTGGCGACCAGCAGGGCCGCGGACGCAACCGTGGCAACAACCGCAACCAGCAGCCCCAGGAGGTGCGCTCCGAAGACGTGCAGAAGCAGGTCAAGGAGACTCTGGCTCGCCTCACCAACAAGTCTACCAAAAAGAGCGTCAAGTGGCGTAAGGAGAAACGCGATGAGGCCCACAACCGCGAACTCGCCCAGGCTGAACGCGAGGCAGCTGAAAGCCGCATCATCAAAATCACTGAGTTTGTCACCGTCAGCGACCT
The DNA here is from genome assembly GCA_910577585.1 of uncultured Muribaculaceae bacterium. Classification (GTDB taxonomy): domain Bacteria; phylum Bacteroidota; class Bacteroidia; order Bacteroidales; family Muribaculaceae; genus Lepagella. The sequence continues at coordinate 3,798 of CAJTNN010000056.1, forward strand.
GGCAAACCTCATGGATATCCCCGTCAACCAGATCATCGCCACATGCATGAATCTCGGCGTGATGGTGTCAATCAACCAGCGTCTCGACGCCGAGACCATCAACATCGTGGCCGAAGAATTCGGGTTCTCTACCGAATACGTCTCGGCCGAAGTCTCCGAGGCTATCGCCACCGAAGAGGATAAGGAGGAGGATCTCGTGGCTCGTCCGCCGATTGTGACCGTCATGGGCCACGTCGACCACGGTAAAACTTCGCTGCTCGACCATATCCGCAACGCCAATGTAATCGCCGGTGAGGCAGGCGGTATCACCCAGCATATCGGTGCATACAACGTCACCCTCAGCGACGGACGCCACATCACCTTCCTCGACACCCCGGGCCACGAGGCATTCACCGCAATGCGTGCGCGCGGTGCTAAGGTCACTGACCTGGCTATCATCATCGTCGCTGCCGACGACAATGTCATGCCGCAGACAATCGAGGCCATCAACCACGCCTCGGCCGCAGGTGTCCCCATGGTATTCGCCATCAACAAAATCGATAAACCCGCTGCAAACCCCGACAACATCAAGCAGGAACTCGCCAACATGAACTACCTCGTCGAGGAATGGGGCGGCAAATACCAGAGCCAGGACATCTCTGCCAAGAAGGGAATCGGTGTCGATGAGCTCATGGAGAAGGTGCTCCTCGAGGCCGAGATGCTCGACCTCAAGGCCAACCCCAACCGCCTCGCCATCGGCTCTGTCATCGAGTCAAGTCTCGACAAGGGACGCGGCTACGTGGCTACTGTGCTCGTGCAGAACGGCACACTCCGCGTAGGCGATGTCGTGCTCGCCGGAACTCACTACGGCAAGGTGAAGGCCATGTTCAACGAGCGTAACCAGCGCATCAAGGAGGCCGGTCCCGCAGTCCCCGTACTCATCCTCGGCCTTAACGGCGCTCCACAGGCCGGCGACACATTCAATGTGCTCGAGACCGAACAGGAGGCCCGCGAAATCGCCGGCAAGCGCGAACAGCTGCAGCGCGAACTCTCGCTCCGCACCAAGAAGCGCCCCGGTCTCGAAGAACTCGGCCGACGCCGCGCACTCAACGACTTCCACGAACTCAACCTCGTGGTCAAAGGCGACGTCGACGGCTCTATCGAAGCCCTTTCAGACTCCCTCATCAAGCTCTCCACACCCGAAATCCAGGTCAATGTGCTGCATAAGGGTGTCGGCGCAATATCTGAGTCCGATGTCACTCTGGCAGCCGCATCCGACGCCATCATCATCGGATTCCAAGTGCGCCCCTCGGCCGCCGCACGCCGCGAGGCCGACAAGGAGGGCGTAGAAATTCGACTCTACTCCGTCATCTATAAAGCCATCGAAGAGGTCAAAGACGCAATGGAGGGACTCCTCTCACCCGAAATCAAAGAGGAGATCACCGGCAACGCCGAAGTACTCCAGACCTACCACATCTCGAAAGTCGGCACCATTGCCGGAGCAATCGTGCGTGACGGCAAGATCAAGAGCAAGTCGAAAGTGCGCGTAGTCCGCGACGGCATCGTAATCTACACCGGCGAACTCGGCTCACTCAAGCGCTTCAAAGACGACGTCAAGGAGGTAATCAGCGGCTACGACTGCGGTCTCTCAGTACAGGGCTACAACGACATCCGCGAAGGCGACATAATCGAAGCCTTCGAAGAAGTAGAAGTAAAGAAAACCCTCTGACCCGCCCCACCAGCCCGGGCGCCCGGCCGCCCGGCCG
>CAJTNN010000057.1 GCA_910577585.1 uncultured Muribaculaceae bacterium
AAGCGCCCCGGGGTGATTTCCGGGGCGCTTCTCATATAAAGTATTGTTTGCGGTCTTAGCGAGTTGCGAAGCTTTGATATGCTTATTTCGCTTTGATGAAGGTGATGATGTCACGCGGAGTGAAGCGTTTACCTTTGAGCAGGATTGAGGAGGTGTAGATCTTGCCGGCAAAAGCCATGGCAAACCATGCGCAAACATACAGCACCAGCAGACTCGTGATTGATTCCCATAGGGGTGCGGTCTGAGTGATGGCGTTGACAGCGCCAAGTGTGGGGGAGGTGAACGGGATATAGCTCAGGATGCGCACAAAGAGTGTGCCTCCGTGGTCGACGGCATATTCACCCACATAGAATGATATCATGAGCACAAACGTGAGCACAGCGATATATTCCTGGTTCTCATTATTCTTATCGGTCATAGCGCCTCCGGCTGCGTAGAGCGAGCCGAAAAATATATAGCCTCCGGCAAAGAAAAGAATGCTCCAAACCACAGCCATGACATAATCGTAGCTCAGCACCTTATCCCAGGGTATCTCGATGGGGAATACGAAGAGGAGCCCCACCACCATCACTCCGATAATCAGAGCCCAGAGAAGCAGCTGGGTGAAGCCCACGAGTCCGACGGCTATGATTTTGGCGAGCATCATCGTGCGGCCGGGCACACATGTGGCGAGAATCTCGACGATGCGGTTAGTCTTCTCGGTCTTCACTTTATTGAATATCATCGAGCCATACATCATGATGAAAAGTGTGAGCAAGACACCCATCATGAGGCCGATAGCCTTAAGGGGAGTCATCTCTTCCTGAGAGACCGGTGTCAGATTATTCTGCACCTCCATAGCCGAGTCGGACTGAGTCATGAGATAACCCATGAGTCCGCCGAACGCCACCATGAGCACCGGCACTAATATAGTGGATATCCAGAAGGATTTGGCCTTGACATCCGTCTTATATTCATTACTTATGATTAATCCTAATTGCGACATTGTGAGTATCGGTTTATTGGGGTGTTGATGAATTGGGTTGCTCTGACTGCGGGATGTAAGTATCAGCCGATAGAGTCTGTGCAGAGGGCTGTGAGTTCGGCTGAGTGGTTGCCTCGTCAGGTTCTTGCTGACCCGAGGTGTAGCGGATAAATATGTCGGTCAGCGAGGGGAGTGCCTCCTCGAAATGCAGGATATCGCTTTGATAAGCCACTGCATCGAGCAGGTCCATGTTGGATTTTCCCTCTGCCTTGCGCAGACGGTAGGCGTAGCCCTTGCGCCAGTTGAGTGGGCGGGTAGGAGTGACTTCCGTCACGACGCCGGTGTCGGTCAGTGCCGGAATCGAGAGGGGTGAGCGGGTGGTGAGGATAAGAGAGTTATCCTTGTTGGCCTCTTTGATATTCTCGATGCTATCCTTCACGAGCAGTGTGCCATGGTTGATGAGAGCGATGTCGCTGCACATCTCCTCGATGGCCGGCATGTTGTGGGATGAGAGCATGATGGTGGTGCCGCGGTCATGGAGTCGGGCTATGAGTTCCTGCAGCAACTGACCGTTGATGGGGTCAAATCCGCTGAATGGTTCGTCGAGAATCAGCAACTCGGGTTCGTGGACCAGAGTGGCGATTATCTGCACCTTCTGCTGGTTGCCTTTTGACAACTCCTTGATTTTGCGGCGACGGTCTGCCGATAGGTTGAAGAGGTCAAGATACTCAGCCATCACCTCGCGCAGGCGCCGGCGGTTGCCCCCTTTGAGCTGACCGAAGTAGAGGATCTGGTCTTCGACAGTCATCTTGTCGTAGAGTCCGCGCTCCTCGGGCATATAACCAATCAGGCCGGTAGTGGCCAGCGAAGCCGGGCGCCCCGATATGAGCGCCTCACCGCCATCACTGACCATAATGCCATTGATGATGCGCAGTAGCGTGGTCTTGCCGGCGCCGTTTGGCCCCAGCAGACCGCAGATAGAACCCCGGCTGACCTCGAACGACACATCATTCAGAGCCTTCAGATCGCCGAAGAACTTGCGTAGATTTCTGATTTCAAGAATATTTTCCATAATTATGCATATATATCGAGGATCGAGTGTAGTCGTTGTAAGGCACAGAGGAGAGAGATAGACGTTCGGGGAAGAGAGGAGAAGAGGGGAAGAGAGGTGAGAACGTACGCGCTTGCTAACGCTTAAGCTGCGACGACACTATCCGCTCGCCGCAATCCTTGGCGAGACGCGTGCGTTCGCGCATGATTGAGGCTATCTTCACCTGCAGGTTGCGTACTTGCTCGAGGTCAGAGCCGTCAGATTGCTCAAGTTCCTTGAGTAATCCTTTGAGATGCTGCGCAAGGAGTTCGCTTTTCCACTCGGCTATCGCACGCGAGATTTTGTGAGAGAGATTATCGTCGGGGGCCTCGGTGCTGTTGCGGGTGAAGAGACTTGAGAGCACATGTCGGTCGTTAAGGAGTTCGGTGGCCACCTTTCGCAGGTCCGCATCCTCATGGCTTGCCAGATAGTCGCCCGGATAATCGCGCGAGAAATCCTTGATAAGATTGCTGCGATGTTCGGCGAGGCGCGACTCAAGAAGTTGCTCGGCGCGCTCAATATCGGCAATCGAGCTATACCCCTTGGAGGCTATCTCCTGTCGCCCTTCGGCTCGCAGGCGCGCGATTTCAGCATCTGCCTTATCCTTCTCGTCATCGAGTTGGTCGACATATTCATCGATATGGTCATAAAGAGTGTCGAACACCTTGCGGTATTCAGGCACCTCGAATGCAAGTTCATTGGCATGCAACTCATCATTGACGAAGTCGACCACAGTATACAGCACTTCAGCATCTTCAGCCTCTTCAGACGCACCACCCTCGGGTCCACCCTCTATGGGACTCACATTGTCGACATCACACTGCATATAGCCATACCTGATGAGATACTTCACTATGTTGCACTCCAGAGGGCGCAATGGTTCGCGTCGACGATTGTCGCTGTCAGCGAGACGCCGGGTGATATCTCCGACACTTCCGGGAGTGCGGTCGGCAGTAGCCAGCGGCTGGGGAGCCTGCTGCGCAGCCGGAGCAGCCTCAGCTGATGCCGGAGCTTCTGCGGCCGGCGCCGATGTGGCTGAGGCAGGTGCCGACTGGCTCTCATTCTCAAGCTCGCGTCGGCGTCGGTCGGCCCGATATTGCTCGATAATGCCCACTCTGGCATTTGCCACGGCCGAGGCCACGACACTCTCGTCGATCTTCAGCTCGCGGCTGCACTCACTCACATAGAGGGTGCGCTGTATGTCGTCGGGTATACATGCTATAGAGCGGGCCATGCTGCTCACTACCTCCGCGCGGCTCTGGGCGGAATCTCCCATCCCTTGCATCAATGTGCGCATCTTGAAGCGGATTATGTCGGTGGCATTAGCCTTCACGTAATCGCGGAATTCCTCGGGGGTGTGGGCGCGAGCAAATGAATCAGGATCATGCCCGTCGGGGAGCAGGAGAACCGACACCTTCATGCGGTGGCTCAGCAGCATGTCGATGCCTCGCAGAGCCGCCTTTATGCCGGCGGCATCGCCGTCGTATAGAATGGTGATATTCTCAGTGAAACGGTGCATCAAGGCTATCTGACCATCAGTGAGCGCTGTGCCCGATGAGGCCACCACATTCTGCAGTCCGCTTTGCCACATCGATATCACATCAAGATAGCCCTCCACCAGGAAGCAATGGTCCTGCCGCACAATCTCAGACTTAGCCTGGAATATGCCGTAAAGCTCATGATTCTTATGATAGAGCGTAGACTCGGGCGAGTTGATATATTTTGCCGGACCACCCTTGAGGTCGCGGCCTCCGAAGCCCACTACCTTGCCCGATGAATTCATGATCGGGAAGATGACGCGCCCGCGATACTTATCGTAGAGATTTCCGCTCTGGCTCTTGCCTGTGATGCCGAGAGTGCGGAGAATTTCGATGTCAAACCCCTCGCGGCGCATCTTCTCGGTGATGTAATTGCCTGAATCGATGGCGTAGCCGAGGTGGAATTTCTTGATAGCCTCGGTTGTGACCCCACGGCCGTAGAGATACGATAGGCCTATGTCGTGACCCTCTTGCGATGAGTTGAGGTCGGCCTCCATAATCTGCATGGCGCGGTTGGCGGCTATGAGCAGCCCCTCGCGCTCGGTGGCCTGGCGGCGCTCTTCGTCGGTGAGCTCGCGCTCCTCGACCTTTATACCATATTTATTGGCAAGATGCAGCAGAGCGTCATGGTATGACACACCCTCCTTCTCCATGATGAAGTTGATTGGCGAGCCACCCTTATGGCAAGAGAAGCAATAGCAGAAATTGCGGCGGCGATTGACCGAGAACGACGGAGTCTTCTCATTATGGAAAGGGCAGAGCCCCATATAGTTGGAGTCCCGCCGGGTGAGATGCACATAGTCGCTGACGACATCCACGATGTCGGCCGCATCCTTGATGCGTTCAACTGTGGCCTTATCTATCATGCCTTGCGCAGATTATCGCATATGGCGTGGATTTTCTCGTTGGTGCTCAGCCGGGTGGGTACGAGCGGGAGACGCAATTCATTCTCAATCATGCCGAGAGCATTGAGAGTGCACTTCACTCCGGCAGGATTGCCATCCACGAAGAGCAGATTGAAGAGCTCGGTAAACTGGAAATGCAGCGGGAGCGCCCCCTTGAAGTCGCCGGCCAGACACTTTCTGACCATCTTGCCGAATTCAGCCGGGAAGGCATTGCCGATGACCGATATCACGCCCTTGGCCCCGAGAGTCATCAAGGGGTAGGTGATGCCGTCATCGCCCGAAATGACCTCGAAGTGGTCAGGCTTATTCTTGATAATCTCCTCAATCTGCACGAAATTGCCCGAAGCCTCCTTGACACCGATGACATTGCGGAATTCATGGGCCAGGCGCAGGCATGTGGCTGAAGTCATGTTGACACCGGTGCGTCCGGGTACATTGTAGAGAATCACCGGCACAGGGCTGCGGCGGGCTATTGTGGCGAAGTGCTGGTAGATACCCTCCTGCGAGGGCTTGTTGTAGTGGGGCACTACAGAGAGAATCGCCTCGAAGCCCGAGAGGTCGAGCTGCAGAAGGTCGTCGCATATGGCCATGGTGTTGTTGCCGCCGAGACCCAGCACGAGCGGCACCCGTCCGGCCACTTTCGAGCGCACATAGTCGCGCACCGCCTGCTGCTCTTCACGCGACAGGGTAGGAGTCTCGCCGGTGGTGCCGAGTACCACCATGAAGTCAA
>CAJTNN010000058.1 GCA_910577585.1 uncultured Muribaculaceae bacterium
CATGCCGTTTTTTATATTTTCGTCAACAGCGTTGTCAATGATCGACAGATTCCATGTTTCCAAAGCATTGAGGAAAGCAGATGCCGCTTCAGTGGCAGTAAGCCCGGTTAATCCCTGCAACGAGTTATGTGGCATGTCAATGAATTTTATGCCGGACGGTAGTGCCAACAGACTTGTATGCGGTTGGCCATAGGCTATATTTGTTATCTTCAAAACCAGGGTCTCTCTCTTTCCATTTAATACGCTGACCGTTGCCGATTTGAGATGCCTGGTGTCAGCATCAACCACATAGCGGCGGATATTTTCAGATTCGGCGATTGAGGCATTCAGCATATATGGATTGCTGAAATTACCTTGTGGCTTGGAGTGTATGGTGAGAATAATCTCACCATTCTTTTTATCCACATCATAATGAGCATCACTATTATTGACGCAATTCTGTAATTCAGATTCAAGAATTTTTTCTGGAGTGAGTAATATTGCCATCTCGCCAAGCAGTTCCTTTGGGTCGGGATTATCAGTGCCCCAGCCTATATTGAGTTGATCAACCCAATTGTATATACCCTCACTATGGCCGGCTGCGGCTCGCCCCCCCTTGTCAATACGCCAAGTCAAAGAAGTGTCTGATTTCGCCACCGAAATTTTATACGGAACGAAATCCTCAGATAGATTGATGTAACTGAAATTTTCCATGGGGCGTGTTCTTACCTCCACAGTCATTTCAATTCCTTGTGTATTAATGAGCGCATTCAGAGCCTCGGTCAGAATCTCTTTTGCAGACATTCCCGTAGGGATAAGAATCAATGTCAAGACTGCGGCTGCCACACACGAAGCTCCTACTCCCCATAACCAGCGGAAAGGTTTCCTTTGGCGGGTGCAGGAATCAAGAGTGGAATTTATCCGATTACGCAAATCGTCGGACGCCGCAAAGTCACGGCGAGGTTTCAGCATATCCTTTATCTCTTTGTATTCATCCATGACTATTGATTTTTGAGATGTTGACTTCTTAACTTATCCATTCCCGACTTGAATCGGGATTTGACAGTAGATGCCGGAGTGGAGAGTATCTGACTTATTTCCACGAATGAGAGTTCATCCATCACAGTCATTCTGATAACCTCGGCCTCTCTTTCGGGAAGTTTTTCAAGTAGACCGTTCAGACGCTCTATCTCCTCCATATCCAACTCATCTTCATTTGAAGTATCGGGTATTTCATTGTCTGCCTCAGAGAGCGGGCGAATATTCCGGTCACTGAGATAAAAATCCTTGCAGAGATTATAAACTATTCGGAACAGATACATCCTGATGCTGTCTTGTTTGATTTTGGAAACCTCTGCTTCCAAAATCCTCCTGACAGCCTCATGCACCACATCCTCGGCATCTGCCTTACTGCCTATGCGAATGGTGGCGAAGCGCACAAGGTAATTAAGATTGGCCTCAATCACCTCGCCAAGCATTTGCCGAGTCTGTATGTCGATCTGTTTTTTCACTGCTTTATTGTTTTCTATAATAAAGACTGAAAACTTCCCAAATCGACGAAAAATATATGTTAAAAAATGTAATACACCATACAGCACATTCTCTTTTACGATAAATCCGCATTTCAAGAGCTAAGTGTCTGAGACTTTTGCATCTCCCATTTGATAGCATTTACCATTAAATCTCCTCCCTAACCTTTCGCTATGACCTGCTGTGAATAATAAAGCATCGCCTCGTCATCATCGCCCAGTCTGCATATCAACTTGCTGATCTTCCACCACGTCAAAACTGCGACAGCCTGTTGCAGTTTTGAATCTGAAATATGGAGGCGGGCAAGATTCATTATATTTACAAAATGTTCTTGCATAATCGGGAGGTTTTGGTTAACTTTGACCAAGTCTTCAACTCACATCAGAAGGAGAATCATTATTTAATCCTTAGAAACTATGACTATCGAAGATATAAGGGCATTGGCGGCGGATGAGTCGCGGACTCTGAAACTGAAGAAGAGTACCGGCGAGTTGAATGACGTTAAGCACTCGGCACGTGCGTTTCTGAATACGGAGGGCGGCTACCTGATTTTCGGTGTGGCGCCAAAGTCGCTGAAGATTCTCGGACAACATATAAATTCAAATTGATTATGGCATTACCAATCAACATAGAGGATTTGCTCAATAAGCGCAAAGTGGAATCTACCCGGATAGAATTCAAGTCCGGATGGAATCCCGATAAAATCTATCATACAATATGTGCCTTCGCCACCGACTTGGAAAACATCGGGGGAGGATACATCCTTGTCGGTGTTGAGGAGGAAAATGGAATTGCAAAGCGGCCGGTCAAAGGACTTGACGAGACTGAAATTGATGGTATATTGAAAGATATGGTTGGTTATGATTCTAAGATGTCACCTGCATATATGTCTAAAGTTTCTCCGGAAGTGGTGGATGGCAAGACAATCCTTGTAATATGGACACCTGCAGGAAGTAATCGACCATATTCAGTAATGGAAAGTGTCGTAGCTAAAAAATCAGTGCCTAAATTCTATGTCAGGAGCAAATCTTCAACCATTGAGGCAAAAGGTGAAATACTCGATCAAGTACGGGAGTTAGCAAACCGCATTCCTTTTGATGAGAGAGGCAATACATCAGCTACTATAGAAGACCTTTCAGCATTGTTGGTCTATGAGCATTTGAAGTCTGTTAAAAGCAAATTGGCGGATGATTTTATGAGTAGACCTCTTGTTGAGATTCTTGACGAGATGGATTTGTTGACCGGCCCGACTGAAAACCGACAGATAAAGAATGTAGCTGTAATGATGTTCTGTGAGCATCCTGAGAGATTCTTTCCCGTCACTCAAGTTGATATTGTGATATTTCCGGAGGGAAGCATCGAGAATCCTGATGTAATGATTGAAGTGCCAAAGATAGTTGGTCCAGTACCTAAAATGATTCGGGAGACTTTATCTTATTTACGCACAAATGTCATCAAGAAAAGAATTGCAAAACCGAACGACACAGAAAAATCAGATAAAACGTATAACTATCCTTATCAGGCTTTTGAGGAAGCTGTTGTAAATGCACTTTATCATCGCGATTATCAGGAGCGAGAACCGGTTGAGATAACGGTTGAACCTACACATATTGACATTCTCAGTTATGCCGGTCCGGACCGTTCGATAAGCGCAGAGTCAATAAAAGCAGCCAAGAAACTGAAAGCCAGGCGTTACCGTAACCGCAGACTCGGAGATTTCCTAAAGGAGCTGGATCTGACAGAGGGAAGGGCAACTGGAATTCCAACCATTCAAAAGGCTTTAAAAGAAAATGGATCATCGCCTGCTGTTATAGAGACCGATGATGACAGAACATATTTTCTCATGACAATTCCTGGTCGTGAAGATATGGTCAATGTAGCCACATTGCCGATGGATGACAATGAGAAAAAGAACTTTGACGATAGACTTTTACAAATACTTGGGCAATCATTTGTAAAAGTTCAAGAAGCTGTATATCAAAGCAGTATCATCGATAAACTTCGACTTTTACAAATACTTGAACAGCTATCTGTAAAAGTCTGGGATAAGTCAAAGAAGTCTGTAAACAAGGGGATATATAGCCAATATGTGATTGAACTGATAGAACATCTCAAATCAGGTCCATCAACCATTAAAGCTTTAGCTGAAGCTCTAAATTGGAACGACACGACTGAACTGAGAAGAAAGTTTATCAACCCGTTAATAGAGTTAGGCTATATAACCATGACAATGCCTGACAAACCTACAAGCTCTAAACAGGAATACAAACTTACCAAGATAGGCAATTCATTATTTGAATAAAAGATCATGACTATCGAAGATATAAGGGCGTTGGTGGCGGCAGATGAGTCGAGGACCCTGGAGCTGAAGAAGAGTACCGGCGAGCTGAAGGACGGTATGCACTCGGCGTGAGCGTTTCAAGCAGCCGCATGAGTCGTTTCCCCACAATCTGAACGTGGCGGCAAGCCCTATTCCGCATGACGTATCTGGAAAACTGGGGGGCTCGTTCTCCCGTAAAATCCTCCGTTCTCCCGTAAAATCCGTATCAAGGGGGATGCGCAGCCAATCTGCGGGCATCAAGGCGCTTAGCGCCGAGATGCATCCGTCCCAACCCGCGTGCTACCCTGGCATTACGCAAATAAGAGGATCCGCGTTAATCCTTTCCATCCGCGGCGCAGTCGCGTAGCGACAAGCGAAA
>CAJTNN010000059.1 GCA_910577585.1 uncultured Muribaculaceae bacterium
TGGATATTTCGGTCATCTGCTCATCGGACATGCCGTCGGGTACGAAGCCCATCGAGCGGGCGCACATGTAGATGTTGGCGCTCTTGTTGAGCACGTCGATCTGGTCGAAGGCGCTCATCACGTCGTTTTCTACAGCGAATACGCCGTGTTTTTCCCACATCACCACATCGTAGTTGTCGTCGATGGCCTTGATAGTCTCGGCTGCGAGCTCTGTCGACGAGGGGAGCATGTAGGGCACCATGCCGAGGCCACGGGGGGCGAAGGCTTTGGTTTCGGGTATCATTGACCACAGGAGCTTGGTGAGGACGTCTTTCTTGAGGTACTCGGGGTTGTGGCTCATGGCCACCAGCTCGATGGGGTGGGTGTGCACGGAGGCTTTGTAGGTTGAGCCTTTGCCGATGAGGTAGTTGTGTACCGACAGGTGCGAGGGAAGCTCTGAGGTGGGCATTACGGGTTCGTCGGCGATGATCTCGTAGTGGGCGCAGTCGTCGAGGATACGGATCACTGAGCCGTTCTGCATGGGCCAGCGGGCGAGGTCGCGCATGCGTTTCTGGGTGCCTTTGCAGTAGAAGTAGCAGCCTTTGAGGTTGGGCAGGGTGACGCCGATGGCAACGGGCTCGCTGATAGCGGGCATGCGGCGGATTTCGTCGTCGACGTGTTCGGTGATGTTTACGGTGATGTTGCCGCCGTTGCGTTCGGCCCAGCCTTTCTGCCAGAGGTATCCGGCGGCTTCGGCAATCTGTGCTACCTCGCGCGCAAGGGCGGGGCGGTTATCGAGTATTGACATGATTGGTTGTGTTTGTTAAAATAGACTTTTAAACTTTGAAGTAAACTTCTTTAAACTGCGCTGAAGGCGCTTAGATCAGCTGTGGCAGGAAGCACGAGATGATGAGCACGGCTATGCCTGCGAGGAGTACGGTGATGGTGGTGCGTGAGCAGCCTTTCCATTCCTTGAGGATGATTCCCCATACGTTGGAGAAGACGACGTTGAGTGCCATCAGGATACAGAACGAGAGGGTCATCAGCACCGGTGATGAGGTGAGGAAGCCTTTGCCGAGGGCGAGGCCGAAGAACTGGCTGTACCACAGGGCGCCGGCGATGAGGCAGAAGACGATGTTGTTGAGCAGCACAGAGCCTTTGCGGTAGTCGCCCCATGTGCCGTTCTTGGAGTTCTGGCTGAAGCAGTAGACGGCGTTGGTGATGAAGCCGCCGAGGGTGACGAGGAATGTGGCCGGAAGGCTCTTGAACATGTTGGGGGTGTCGGCGAAGTTGATACCCGAGCCGAATTCGAGGCCTACGTTGAAGCAGCCGCTCATGAAGCCTGCGAGCAGGGCGATGGCTATGCCTTTGGGGAAGTTGAATTCCTTGACGGCGGCCTTTTTCTCTTCCTCGCTGAGCATTTTTGCCTTCATGCCGCCGGCAATGCCTATGATGGCGATACCGAGCAGGGTGACGAGCACACCGATGATCACCGACCATGTGAGCTGCGAGAGCGGGTCGTTCTCGGGGAAGAATATCTGCAGAAGCAGCGGACCCATGATTGTGCCGAGGCCGGCGCAGGTGCCGAGGGTGATCGACTGGCCAAGAGCCACGCCGAGGTAGCGCATTGACAGGCCGAAAGTCAGGCCGCCCACGCCCCAGAGCACGCCGAAGAGCAGTGTCATCCAGATGTTGAATGAGGGCACGGTGGCAAAGAGCTCGCCGAGGCTGTGGCCTGCGGGGATGGCGAGGAGCATGCCGAGGAAGGGCAGCACGAGCCATGCGAAGACGCCCTGCACGATCCAGTAGCTCTCCCAGCTCCATGACTTGATCTTGTTGATGGGTACATAGCAGCTCGACTGGCAGAAGGCGCCGATGGCGATGATGAGTAGTCCGATTAAAATCATTTATAAGGCAAAAAAGGCAAAAATAGGCAAGAATGGCATGCAAAGTGTTTTTCTTTTGCTGAACTATGTCTATTTTTACCTCTGTTTATTAATTTATCTATGCAGTTTGGTTCTGAAACTTTAGTTGTTTGGCAAAAGTCGTTGATTTTATCAAGCAAGAAGACCTGACTCAAATCCGTCCTCTTTTGGAAGAAACCGAGAGACTTCTCCGGGCTTACCGTAATTATCTACGCGACAGCCCGGAAAAGTAATCTCTTGCCTTTATGGCCTTTATAGCCTGCTTTTGCCTTTCAGGGCCTTATCGTTTAGAAGTGACCTCGGCCTCGTATTTCTCGATTTCGGGGATGAAGGTCTCGCCAACGGGCACGTTGTTGCGGAGGCAGAACATGTCGTAGACGGCGTTCCAAGGCAGGTTCTTGCACTCTTCGAGGAGGGCAAGACGCTGGAACTTCTTGTCGGCGAGCTCGTAGTTGCGCAGGGTCTCGGTGGGCTCGAGAAGGGCACGGATCATGCACTTCTGGGCAGCGCGGCTACCGATGACGTAGGCACCGATACGGTTGAGGGTGCCGTCGAAGTAGTCGAGGCCGTAGTGTACGCGGTTGAGGGCGCCGGCGCGTACGATCTCACTGAAGAGATCCATAGTGGGGTCGTCCATGATGGTGACGTGGTCAGAGTCCCAACGCACCGGGCGGCTTACATGGAGCATGAGCTCGGGCACGTAGAGAAGCATTGAGCTCACCTTGTCGGCAACGCTCTCGGTGGGGTGGAAGTGGCCGGTGTCGAGGGTGATCATCATGTTGTTCTTGGCGGCGTAGGCTGTGTAGAAGTCGTTGCTGCCGACGGTATAGCTCTCAAGGCCGATACCGAATACCTTCGACTCAACGCAGTCTTTCATCCAGTCGTAGCGGTGCTCGAAGATCTGGTCGAGAGAATCCTTGAGGAACTCGCGGTACATCAGACGGTTTACAGTGATATCCTTGCTGCCGTCGTGTACCCAAGTGTTCATGATACAGGGATCCTGCTGGGCCTCGCCGATAGCCTGCGAGATGGCGCGGCAACGCTTGCTGTGCTCGATCCAGAAGTCACGGATACCCTTGTCGGGGTTAGAGAGCGAGAGGTCGCCGCTCTTGGGGTGCGAGAACGAGGTTGAGTTGAAGTCGAGTTTGATACCATTCTCAAGACCCCACTGGATCCAGCTCTGGAAGTGCTCGGGGGTAACTTGGTCGCGGTCAACGAACTTGCCGCCGAAGTCACCGTAGATCTCGTGGAGGTTGAGGCGGTGCTTGCCGGGGATGAGGCTCATAGCGTAGAGCACGTCGGCGCGGAGCTCATCGATATTGCGGGCTTTGCCGGGATAGTTGCCGTTTACCTGAATACCACCGGTGAGGCTGCCACCCTGATTCTCGAAGCCGGCAACGTCGTCGGCCTGCCAGCAGTGCATAGACAGGTGGAAATCCTGCATTTGTTCGAGCACCTTCTCGGTGTCAACGCCGATAGCGGCATAGCGGTCACGGGCAATCTCGTATGCCTGTTTGATCTGTTCTTCTTTCATGTTTTAGAGTT
>CAJTNN010000060.1 GCA_910577585.1 uncultured Muribaculaceae bacterium
AGCGCCTTGATGCTCGCGGATGGTGGCCCGGCCAGCTCTGCACTGCCCAAGTTTCTCGATAACACTTCGGATGCTGGAAATGCCGATTTCTATTTTATGGTTGTGCTGTGGTTGATAAGATGGAAATGGAATTTAGCGGCGCGGATCAGTTCGCTTGTCGCTACGCGACAGCGCCGCGGATGGGATGGATTAACGCGGATTTTCATTTACACATGGTGGTGGGAACCGGGTGGCAACGCGGGTGGGAATGGATGCATCTTGGCGCTGAGCGCCTTGATGCTCGCGGATGGTGGCCCGGCCAGCTCTGCACTGCCTAAGTTTCTCGATAACACTTCGGATGCTGGAGATGGCCATCAGCGGAGATTATTCACTATACGGAATAATCCTTTGGTATAGGTGGAGTGATCACGCCATTTGCCAAATGAGAAGTCTTGTGCTCCAAAATTAATCAGATAACCTAATCTGAGATTGGATAGCGTCAGGTAAGTATATAATTGACGAAACTCATTTTCTCCTATTTTAGAAAGGGCTTTCAATTCGATAATGACTTTATCATCGACTATGATATCGGCATGAAACGCATCTTTGATAATATTCCCTCTATATATGGCAGGTATTATAGCCTGCGATGCGACTTTATACCCCATTGATTGTAGTTCGAAAACAAGAGCCGCCTCATAAAATGATTCCAACATACCTGCCCCGGCATTATTTCTCACTTCAAAGGCAGCATGTATTATATCGCTGCCAATTTGGATATATTCTTCTTCAAGACCCATAAAATCAGACTTTAAGTATTCGACGTCACTAAATTATATAAAAATATAGACATCCACAAGAGGGAGTGGATTAATCTTAAGCAGACTTTGGCTATCGGCGATCCGTGACCATCCGCTATGCATAGAGGCGCATAGCGCCGAGATGCACTTGCTCTATCCCTCTTTCATTCAATTATTTGAAAAAGAAAATCCGCGTTCATCCTTCCCATCCGCGGCGCTGTCGCGTAGCGACCAGCGAAGAGATCCGCGCCTAAAAATTCCCACCCCATCTTCCAAACCGGATATCTTCAGTGTATGGCTTGACGCACGCTGGGTGCTGAGGCTATCGGCGATCCGTGACCATCCGCTATGCATAGAGGCGCACAGCGCCGAGATGCACTTGCTCTATCCCTCTTTCATTCAATTATTTGAAAAAGAAAATCCGCGTTCATCCTTCCCATCCGCGGCGCTGTCGCGTAGCGACCAGCGAAGAGATCCGCGCCTAAAAATTCCCACCCCATCTTCCAAACCTGACATCTTCAGTGTATGGCTTGACGCACGCTGGGTACTGAGGCGTATTCGGAGGTAAAACAGGATGGGCGTTACACACTCTCTTGCTAAGAGAGTGTGACGCGGCGCTGGCCGCGGCGCGCCTCCGGGCGCGTGGACCGCTTGCTAGGGAAACTAACTAAAAAGAAAGAGATTATTATCACGAAAAACTCCTACGGGGGCGCCATCGCTTGTAAATGGCCGCCCGGCAGAGTTGTAATACCATCTTAACTCAACCTCACCGGTTATCAAAAAGCAACATGAAACTACGTCACTGGCTTCTCCTGTGCGCACTGCTGCTGACAGCCCCCTTCGCGGCCAAGGCACAGACAGCGGCAATCAAAACCAACCTTGTCGGCTGGGCCCTGACCAATGTCAACCTCGGAGTCGAGGTCGGCGTCGCGCGTCAGCACACCGTGCAGCTCACCGGCTCGCTCAACCCCTGGAACTTCAGCGACGACCGCCACTTCCGCAACTGGAACGTGATGCCCGAGTACCGCTACTGGTTCTGCGAAAAGTTCAACGGCCACTTCATCGGCGTCCACCTGCTGGGCGGCCAGTACAACGCCAAGAACGTCAACTTCCCCCTCAAGGCCCTCATCGTGGCCTCGTCGGTGACTCCGCAGGACGTGGCCGATGACCCGGCCTCGGCCCAAAAGGGCTGGCCCGACCTCACCGGCGACAACAGCGGCCGCCACGCCGAAGGGTGGTACGGCGGCGCCGGATTCACCTACGGCTACCAGTGGATGCTCTCCAAGCACTGGAACGTAGAGGCCTCGCTCGGCGTGGGCTACGCCTACAGCTCGCTCAAGTTCTACGGCCGATGCAAGAAGACGATCGACAAGCGCTCGCTGCACTATGTCGGCCCCACCCATGCCAACATCTCATTCATGTATCTCTTCTAAAGGTTCCATATACACAGGCACAAACTTCCAGTCATGAAATTCCACACCTTATATATCAAAGGCATCGCAGCCGCCCTGCTGCTTGGCGCCGCCGCCTCGCCGGCAGCCGCCAAGAGCGCGCACAGCACGCTGCCCCAGCTGAAGGCCCGCAACATCAGCTTCTACACGGCCGACAGCATCATGCACGTCGACTACGACTTCGACCTCTCCGACATCAGCCTCGGCTCCAACGAGCGCGTGACCCTGACACCGGTACTGGCCGGCGAGGGTGACTCGATCGTGCTGCAGCCGGTGGTGGTCAACGGCCGCAACGCAGCCATCAAGTATGAGCGCGAGGAGTCGCAGCGTGTGCCGGGCGCCACGGTGCTGCAGTACCGCAAGGGTCAGCAGCTGTCGTGGAGCGGCTCGGCCGAGTTCCCCTACGAGCAGTGGATGGAACTCTCGCGCCTCAACGTGCACGAGGACCTCTGCGGCTGCGGAGTGCTCCAGGAACAGGCATCGCTCCCCTTCGGCGACGAGTTCGACAACCGTCCGGCGCCGGCCATGGTGATGACCTTCCTGCAGCCCGTGGTGGAGGCCACGAAGGCTCGCGCCGAGGAGGGCTCGGCATTCGTGGACTATGTGGTCAACAAGACCAACATCCTGCCCGACTACCGCAACAACCGCGCGGAGATCCGCAAGATCACAGCCACGATCGACCTCGTGAAGAATGACCCGCTGGTGAGCATCACCGAGATCAACATCCACGGTTACGCATCGCCCGAGGGCTCGTACAAGAACAATGCCCGCCTGGCCGAGGGCCGCGCGGCATCGCTGAAGAACTACGTCAAGTCGCTCTATACACTCTCCGACCGCCTCTTCACATCGACCTCCACTCCGGAGGACTGGGCCGGTCTGCGCCGCCTGGTCGAGAAGTCGACCCTCAGCGACAAGGAGGCCATCTTAGGCGTCATCGACTCCGACATGGAGCCCGACGCCAAGGACGCCGCGCTGAAGACCCGCTTCCCGCAGAGCTACCGCACGATGCTTGCCGACATGTATCCGGCACTGCGTCACTCGGACTACACGGTGAAGTATGTGGTGCGCCCGCTCACCATCGAGG
>CAJTNN010000061.1 GCA_910577585.1 uncultured Muribaculaceae bacterium
CGGGCTTGGCCCGCCGGGTGTGGCGCGACCACCGTCGCGCTCCCCCGTCCCCGCGCCGCCGCTGCCCCGCGCCGCCGTGTGAGGGCGGAAGCCCGAAAAAAAATAACCATCATGAAAACCCAGCGTCCCCTCGTAGCCCTGACCCTCCTCCTCGCCGCCATCCTCCACATCGCGGCCGCCGGCTTTATCCCCGTCCGCAACTTCGACCGCCACGTCTACCGTGGCGGCCCCCAGAACTGGGGTGCCGTCCAGGACTCCCTCGGCCGCGTCTTCATCGGAAACCGCGACGGCATGCTCATGTTCGACGGCATCCGCTGGCGCACCCACTACATCAGCAATTACACCGCCGTCCGCTCGCTTTCATATATCCCCTCCTCGCGCCGCATCTACGCGGGCGGCTCCCAGGAGTTCGGCTATTTCGAACCCGACCCGCGCACGGGCGAGCTCACCTACACCTCGCTGATTCCCCTCCTCGGTCAGCAGGCCCCCTCTTTCTCGGAAATATGGCATATCCTCGACCTCGACAAGGCCATCTGGTTCCAGTCCGACTACCACCTGTTCCGCTACGACGGCAAGCGCATCACAACCCACCCCGCCGGTGGCCGCATAGCCACCTCGGCGGTCATCGGCCACTCGCTCCTGCTCGGCATGGACGATGGCCGTATCCTCCGCCTCGAAGGCAACAAGTTCATCCCCCTGCCGGGTACCGCCGCAAACACGGGCCGTAAACCGGCCGCAATCCTTCCATGGGGCAACGCCGACGGCTTCCTCCTGGCCACAGCTTTCGACGGCCTCTTCATATATAAGGAGGGTGAGCTTCTCCCGCTCGAATCCGATATCAACCCCTTCCTGATCGAAAACCAGATATTCAGCGCGGCTCACCGCAACGGAAACTACGTGTTCGGCACGGTCAATTGCGGGGCAGTCGCCAAGAATTTCTCAACGGGCGAGACCCGGTTCATGAACAAGGATGGCGGCATGCAGAACAATACCGTCCTCGCCGTGGCCTTCGACCGCGACTCAAACCTCTGGCTCTGCCTCGACAACGGGCTCGACTATGCACTTTTCAACTCCCCGGTCTGCACGCTCGCCGGCAATTCCAACTCCATCGGCGCGGGCTACGCCTCGCTGCTCGACGGCAACCGCATCTTCTTCGGCACCAACCAGGGGCTCTACTCCGCCTCTTACCCCTTCTCGGCCTCGCCACAGCCTCTCCCCCTCTCCCGGCTGCTGCAAGGACAGATATGGTCTGTGACGCGCAGCGGCCACGGCATCTTCGCCTCGGGCGACGCAGGTCTCTTTCACGACTCGGGCTCGGGCTTCCGCCAGGTCGCCGGGGTGCGTGGCGCATACACGGCGATTCCGGTGCCCGGTTCTCCCGACCTCGCTCTCGCATCGACTTACGACCGCTTCCGGCTCCTCCGGTTCGACGGCTCGCAGTGGACCGACCTCGGACCCGTCTCGGGCTATGATGACATCGGCGGTTTCTTCCAGTTTGACGACGACGGCGACATCTGGCTCTCCCATTTCCGCAAGGGTGTGTACCGCCTCCGCCTCAATGCCGCGGAACGCCGCTTCGACGAGGTCCGCCTTTTCTCCGACAACGACGGAATACCCTATACCCACAATAATTCGGTGTCGATCATGGGTGGCCACGCGGTCATCTCGGCCGAGGGTGGTTTCTACCGTGTCAACCCGAAGACCGACCGCCTTGTCCACGACTTCTCCCTCTCCGACATGCTGAAGGCCCGAGGCCAGTCCCGTCTTCTCCCCCTCTCGGCCAACAACATGCTGATTATCCACCGTCACGGTGTGGAACTGGCACGCACGCAGCCCGACGGCTTCCCCGTGGCAGGAACCGCCACGGCAATCTGCGCCTCCGATTTCCTGATTCCGGGCTATGAGAACGCCACGGTCCTCTCGCCGCGGCAGATTGTAGTTGCCAATCAGGAGGGCTTCTGGTGTATCGATCCTCACGACGCAGCACGCGGCACACGCCCGCACCTCCCATTCGTGAGCGCGGTCACGGCCAATTCCGATTCTCTTGTCTACATCGCCACCCAAGCCGGTCAGAGGAACCGCCTGCACCTTCCGCACGACCTCAACACTATCCGCATCGATTTCGGATACCCCGACTTCCGCAGCAACGAGGCTGCCGAGTTCAGCTCCTGGCTGGAGGGCTACGATTCCGACTGGAGTCCCTACTCGCCCGACGCCACCCGCGAGTACACCCGCCTCGCCGAGGGGGAATACACTTTCCACCTCCGCGCCCGCGACAATGTGACCGGCACCGTCTCGGAATCTGAGTTCCGCATACGGGTCACTCCACCGTGGTGGCGTTCGACCGCGGCGAAGATTATCTACGCGCTCCTGCTGATCGCCGCCTGTTACGCGCTCTTCCTGCTCGGCCGACGCTGGTTCCACCGCTCCCAGCGTAGCCTCGAACAGCGCAAGGAGCAGGAGATGGCCGAGCTTCGCCGCCGCGCCGAACAGGAAGCCCTGATGAAAGACTATGAGATTGCCTCGCTCAAGTCGCAGCAACTGGAGCACGACGTGCGCCA
Source organism: uncultured Muribaculaceae bacterium (assembly GCA_910577585.1). Lineage (GTDB taxonomy): Bacteria > Bacteroidota > Bacteroidia > Bacteroidales > Muribaculaceae > Lepagella. The sequence continues at coordinate 2,562 of CAJTNN010000061.1, forward strand.
CAAGAGCAGCGAGCTGAGCAACACCACCATGAACCTCATCCGCAAGAACGAGATTCTAAACGAGATCTCCGACCGTCTCTCGAAGATTCAGGAGCAGATGAAGGTGGAGGACTCCTCGCCGGTGCTGCGCAAGCAGGTCACGCGCATACAGTCTTCCATCCGCGAGAACATAAGCCATGATGACGACTGGTCGCGCTTTACCCGCAATTTCGACGTGGTCTACGAGAACTTCACCCGCACCCTCATGGAGCGGCACCCCAACCTGACGGCGGCCGACCAGCGGTTATGCTGCTACATACGCATGCACCTGTCGAGCAAGGAGATCGCGCCGCTTATCAACATCAGCTACAAATCGGTGGAGATGGCCCGCTACCGCCTCCGCAAGAAGATGAACCTGCCGCCCGAGACCAACCTCTCCGACTACCTCACCACCCTCTGACCACCCTCCCCCGGGCTTCATCGGGTTAATCCGGGCTTCCACGAGATAACTCATGATTAATCAAAAAAGGGGCGCGC
>CAJTNN010000062.1 GCA_910577585.1 uncultured Muribaculaceae bacterium
AACCCCGGCTGCTCCGTTAAGGGAGGCAGCCGGGGTTGGCATTTAATGGAAAGTATGAAAAAAGGATAAAGGATATTTTATTCTTTCAGGGTAGCCGTCGGATAGGGGGCGGAGAGAGCCCGTCCCCTGTCCAGCGGGTTTTATTTCAGGATCAGTTTCGAAGCGCGGCCATCGATAGAGAGCACGTAGATGCCCTTCGGGAGCTGGCCGAGGTCGGTGATGGCGCTTGTGATAGAGGCAGCCTTCATGCCCTGCATGTCGTAGAGAGCGGCATTGCTGAACTTGCCTGTGATGAGCAGAGTGCGGCCGGTGAGAGAGAAGAGCGCCTCGGGAGCGTCAAGAGAGATGTTCTCCACTCCGGTGCCGTCGTTCTCGCCGATATAGATGGCATTGATCTGCAGGAAGCCTGCGCGCATCAGAGGCGACACGAGGTGCAGACCCACGCAGCGCACCTGGTCCTCGTCGGATTCCGGGATAATTGCAGCCTGCTCTACGAATGCCATTGTGCCGGTGGTCTCGTCAGCATCGTTAGCGCCAATCATGAGAGTGCCGATCTTTTCGGTCATGGCCTCTACGGTGTTCTGCTTGCCCATCATCACGTCGAGAGTCTCCTCAGAGTCGACAGTGCCATCGATAGAGCTGTAAGAGCGTGCGCTCACGAGTACCATATACTCCGTATTTGCCTCAAGTTTGAGCGGGGGTGAGATGAGCCATTCATCGGCATCCTCAGAGTTGCCAAGAGTCGGCGATGTGATATATTCGGCGCAGAGTTCATAGTCGCCGAAGATAGCATGGCCGAGGTCAGTGGCGAAGAGCCATGAATATGTGTCGGCATTGCCATCGACGATAGTCCAGCGGTTGCGCACCTGAGCCTCATTCTCGAAAGTCTGGTCGAGCGGGAGTGCCTGAGCCGGGCCGATAATGAAAGAGGGAGATACTGTGGAGCTCTCACCCTCGGCATTCTTGGCTATGATGGTGTAGCTGTAGTTGAGCAGACGCACGAAATCATTGTCGGTGATGGTGCACTCGGTGATGTCGGTGGCTACGGTGACATTGTCGTTGCGGACCACGGTGTATGTGCACTCGGCGGGATTGAATGCACCGAGGTGTGCGCCGGTCTTCGGAGCCTCCCATGTGAGGGTGATCGACGACATGTCATCGGCCAATTTACCCTTGATATTCTCCACGCCCGCAGGCACGTCGGCGCCTACAAACTGGAAAGCGGTGCCCTTGCCGCCGTTGCCCTTGGCGTTGACAGCCTGGATGTCGTAGCGGTAATAGCCGCGCTCGGGGATGCTGGTGTCAGTCCACTGCATCTTCTCGCCCGGAGTGGGGTCGCTGATGTAGTGCACCTGCACGCCGTCGCGTTTGATGACGATGCCGTAGAGCTGACCCTGGTCGCCGCCGCCGAAGGCAGTGGTGGGGTTGGTCCAGCTGAGTTCGGCAGCCATTATGCCACCGTCGCCGGCCTTCGAAGTCACTTCAGTCGGAGCGGCCGGAGCCTCGAGGCTGTCGGCATAAGGAATGTGCATGGCCACGAAACGAGACTGGATGCCCAGACTGCCGACCTCGCGGATAGTGATGTTGTCGAGGTCAGAGAGGTCAATCTCCTGCAGCCATACATTCTCAGCACCCAGGGGATGAGAGCGTGTGCATGATGCCCAGTAGAGGAGGCCGGTGGTGTGGTCGAACTCCATGGTCTGGTTGAAGAGCATGCCGCTCAGTCCGGTCGACATGAGTTTGGCCATCTTGCCATTCTCAAGATTGATAGAGTAGAGGTCGCCACCCGAATCGATTGTGAAGAGCTCACCCTTGGCGTTGCAAGCCAGAGTGCCGCCGGTGGCCAGAGAGCAGACCTTGGTGAACTCGCCTGTCTCGCGGTTGACCTCATATATGCCTGAGCCGTAATCGTAGCCCATGGCGTAGATCTTGTCGTTCTTGATGTCGTAGGTCATGTCGGAGGGCTTGAAGTGGGTCTGGTCAGGATTCCACTTGCCGATGCGCTCCATTGTGCCGTTGAATGTGTTGAAGGCCACGAGGTCGGTCGATTCCGGTTCGGTGGTAGATTGTGTGAATTCATATTCGCACGCATATATAATGCCCTCCACACCGGTGCCGGCATACATAGCCCGGTTGGGATTGTCGAGATACGAGCGGAGCACTGTGCCGTTGGCTGAGAGGTCAAACGGATATGCGCAGAATCCGCAGTCGTAAGCTTTAGTGCCGTCTTTCCATTCAGCCGAACCGAGGTTGAAGCCGTAGATCATGCGGTTGCCGGGAGCCTGAGCTGCCATCTGGCCTGTGGCGGAGAGAGCCGCAGCCGCAACCAATGAATACTGTAAAAACTTCTTCATTTGTCAATATGTGTTAGGTGAAACTTATTTGTTTAGGTAGAATTAGGTAGAATGTATGTGAATAGGGGGTAGACTTCGCGGCTGCGATGATTCAAGGCGCCGGGGCGCCGAAGGCAGCCTATTGACGATGGCGGCAGTGTGTGCCGCATGTGGGCTGCAATCACTTCGCGATGCCGGGTCGGAGCGAGGAAATGAGCATTTGTCAATTCAAAGCCCCCGTATTTCACAATAAACGGAATTTTTAACAATATATAATATGTAGAATATTGAAAATTATATATACTTTTGTTAAAAATTCTGATAGCATAGAGTCTGCAGTATTCCCTCTTGGAGCACTAAAAACCTCTTTCGCTTGCAAATATAATAGGGCCTCGGAGAAAGTAGGGCGAAATATTAGTTAATTATTGTTAAA
>CAJTNN010000063.1 GCA_910577585.1 uncultured Muribaculaceae bacterium
AATTGAATATCAATAATTTCAAAGCACTCTTATGATTTTTTAGTGGACACTAATGCTCTCATTTATACAAATACTCCTGTCAACGCTTGCATACTTGCAATTGCTTGCCGTTGAGCCAACGCCCCTCCCGCCTGACGCCACGCCGCAGGCTGATGTGGCGTCGCGCACCGAGCCGCCAATTGAGCTTGACTCTATTGGCAGCCCTCTACATGCCGCCGCCGATGGCGCAGTCACGATAGCAGCTGAGAGTTCTTGCGCTCGCAACCTATCTGATTGCTGCCGGGCCTCAGGCGCCGATCCCGATTCGCAGTTCATCCACAAAGTCTATCTGAAGACCAATATGCCGGCATGGGCCATGTTGTGGATAAACGCGGCCGTGGAATTTGATATCACCGAGAGGGTGAGCGCCCAATTGCCGGTGTATTATTCCGGATTCAACTACTTCACGCGCACACTGAAATTCCGCACCTTTGCCCTACAGCCATCTCTGCGCTGGTGGCCGCGCCGCGATAATATGGGGTTCTTCCTGGAGGGACATTTCGGTCTGGCGTGGTATGACTTCGCTAAAGACGGCGAGTTCCGCTATCAAGACCACTTCAAGCGCCGCCCGGCCATCGGTGGTGGCATCGGCATCGGTTATCGGTTCCATTTCAATTCCAATCGCCGCTGGACAATGGAGGCATCACTGGGCGCAGGTATATATCACCTGAATTACGATATTTTCGAAAATCACACCAACGGCTATATCGTGGGACAGCGCCGACGCACTTTCTACGGCATCGACCATGCGGCCCTCTCCATAAGCTATAGCTTCGACCTCGGCAAGAAAGGGGGTGTGAGATGAGACGCCACACTTTAATACTGTCGTTGCTGGCAATGATGACCGTCATGGCTTCATGCGTGCATGAATGGCCTGAAAATCTCCACCCTGAGCGCGAGGTGAGACTCAATATCCACCACCGGCTTGACTGGTCGGAGTCGCTGGAGATAGAGGTGACTCGCGCCGCACAACCATCGCAGCTCGCCCGCTACCACATGATGGTGTGCGAGGCGGGTAATCCGTCAAATCAGTTAGCGGTCAGCGAGTTCACCACCACCGACCTGACCCGCGCCGACTTCACCACTTCGCTCCACCTCCAGCCGGGCAACTACGACCTCTGGGTATGGAGTGACTGGGCTGACACCAACGGGAAATCGCTGTGCTATGAGTCTTCCGATTTCAGCCATATCCACTATCCCGAACCATATCGTGGCGGGAATGAGATGCGTGATGCGCTGCGGGGCATGACGAGCTTCACTATCGATGACAACTATCTCTCTGACTATAGCATCGACATCGACCTGACTCTCGAGCGTCCGCTTGCAAGATATGAGTTCATCTCTACAGACTTGAATGAGTTTATCGACAATGAGACCTCACGCGGTCTGATGCAATACCCATCGTTCGATGCGCCTTCGCGACTCCCGGAGATGGATAACTACACCGTGAAGATGATCTATTCCGGATATATGCCTTCGGAGTTCGATAATTTCCAGAACAAACCGGTCAATTCTACCACAGGCGTCAGCTACACGGCCCGCATCCGCCCTATCAGCGACGATGAGGCGCTTCTGGGATTCGATTATGTCATGGTGAATGGCCATGAGTCGAGTATCCCGGTGGCTATGGAGCTCTACGACCCGGAGGGTACCCTTATCGGACGCACCAACCCTATCGACGTGCCCACTCAGCGCAACCGCTGCACCATCGTCCGGGGTAAGTTCCTGACCTCGAAGGCTACCGGAGGGGTGGGTATCAACCCGGACTTCAACGGCGATTTCAACATCGAGATACGCTGATTCCCCCACCGGCCCTGCACATCCTGCTTGCACGACCTCCCCTGCCAACTTTGCCGGATGTTACTTGCAACCCCGGCATCAAATCATAGCATAACAACAACTAAACCACATCACGAACAAAACAATCTAAAATACCCACATTATGAGAAAATCTAACATTCTTCTATTCTCGGCAGCTGCAATGCTGCTGGCCACATCCTGCTCTCAGGAGGAGCTCGTGTCGAATCCTGCAGGTGACGGCAATGTGAATATCAGTGTGTCGCTGCCGAAGGCTATGGGCACCCGCGCGTTTGCCGACGGTCTGTCGGCCACCCGGCTCC
>CAJTNN010000064.1 GCA_910577585.1 uncultured Muribaculaceae bacterium
CAATTCTTCGCTCACGAAACTGAGCGGCGGCGAAAGCCGAAATGATCTTTAAAAATTTATCGACGACCGATAAGAGCGGGCACTAAGAAGTCTGCAGTGAAAACTGCAAATTTAAATGCTCGATCTTATTGGAGATGAAGGAGTAGAAAATACTCCGTCAAACACCAAGCAAGAGTAATTCGAGCGACAACAGAGATTAAACAATAGAGTTTGATCCTGGCTCAGATTGAACGCTGGCGGAACGCTTTACACATGCAAGTCGAACGGTAACGCGGAGAGAAGCTTGCTTCTCTCCGGCGACGAGTGGCGAACGGGTGAGTAATACATCGGAACGTGTCCGCTCGTGGGGGACAACCAGCCGAAAGGTTGGCTAATACCGCATGAGTTCTACGGAAGAAAGAGGGGGACCCGCAAGGGCCTCTCGCGAGCGGAGCGGCCGATGACTGATTAGCCGGTTGGTGAGGTAACGGCTCACCAAAGCAACGATCAGTAGCTGGTCTGAGAGGACGACCAGCCACACTGGGACTGAGACACGGCCCAGACTCCTACGGGAGGCAGCAGTGGGGAATTTTGGACAATGGGCGCAAGCCTGATCCAGCTATTCCGCGTGTGGGATGAAGGCCCTCGGGTTGTAAACCACTTTTGTAGAGAACGAAAAGACACCTTCGAATAAAGGGTGTTGCTGACGGTACTCTAAGAATAAGCACCGGCTAACTACGTGCCAGCAGCCGCGGTAATACGTAGGGTGCGAGCGTTAATCGGAATTACTGGGCGTAAAGGGTGCGCAGGCGGTTGAGTAAGACAGATGTGAAATCCCCGAGCTTAACTCGGGAATGGCATATGTGACTGCTCGACTAGAGTGTGTCAGAGGGAGGTGGAATTCCACGTGTAGCAGTGAAATGCGTAGATATGTGGAAGAACACCGATGGCGAAGGCAGCCTCCTGGGACATAACTGACGCTCAGGCACGAAAGCGTGGGGAGCAAACAGGATTAGATACCCTGGTAGTCCACGCCCTAAACGATGTTAACTAGTTGTTGGGAAGTAAAATTCTCAGTAACGCAGCCAACGCGAGAAGTTAACCGCCTGGGAAGTACGGTCGCAAGACTAAAACTCAAAGGAATTGACGGGGACCCGCACAAGCGGTGGATGATGTGGATTAATTCGATGCAACGCGAAAAACCTTACCTACCCTTGACATGTCAGGAAGCTCTTGTAATGAGAGCGTGCCCGCAAGGGAGCCTGAACACAGGTGCTGCATGGCTGTCGTCAGCTCGTGTCGTGAGATGTTGGGTTAAGTCCCGCAACGAGCGCAACCCTTGTCACTAGTTGCTACGAAAGGGCACTCTAGTGAGACTGCCGGTGACAAACCGGAGGAAGGTGGGGATGACGTCAAGTCCTCATGGCCCTTATGGGTAGGGCTTCACACGTCATACAATGGTCGGAACAGAGGGCAGCGAAGTCGTGAGACGGAGCCAATCCCAGAAAACCGATCGTAGTCCGGATTGCAGTCTGCAACTCGACTGCATGAAGTCGGAATCGCTAGTAATCGCGGATCAGCATGCCGCGGTGAATACGTTCCCGGGTCTTGTACACACCGCCCGTCAAACAATGGGAGTGGTGTTTACCAGAAGTCGTTAGCCTAACCGCAAGGAGGGCGGCGACCACGGTGAGCACCGTGACTAATGTTAAGTCGTAACAAGGTAGCCGTACCGGAAGGTGCGGCTGGATCACCTCCTTTCAAGTAAAGCAGTATGAGCTCAGAAGTTCTGAGTGTCCGCTCTTATCGGAAGTCGATAGAAATTTAAGGACGCAATAGTTCTTTAACAATTCGGAATAATCAATCTAACGTTTAAGCTGATTTGATGAGAGTCAGCGAGAACGGGTAGTGAAAAGAAATCTTTACAAAGAGAGAAACTTTGAGATTTCTCAAGCAAAGACATACAAGCATATGGCATGAGAACGAGAGTTACTTGTGACCCGGCCGGGCAATAGGCGGCAGGGTTATAGGATCAAGTGACTAAGTGCATGCGGCGGATGCCTTGGCGATCACAGGCGAAGAAAGACGCGGCAGCCTGCGAAAAGCTGCGGGGAGCTGGCAAACG
>CAJTNN010000065.1 GCA_910577585.1 uncultured Muribaculaceae bacterium
CAGGCTGATGATGCGTTGTATATCCATGTTTATCTATAGGTTTAATTCAACCAACAGGTATGCCATAATATGATGTTACTTGTTTCTATTCAAAAACGCTGCTGCCAGTTCGGGGCTGTTCAGTGTCATGGCTGACGAGTCTTCGAGATTTTCAGCGTCTTCATCATCCGATATTGAAATGAAGAATGTGATTTCTTCGGTGCCTTCTCCGAATATTCCCGAGCCTTTGACCTGCGCCATCGCTGATATCATTGCGCTGAAGAAAAAGGCTTCGCCCGGCAAAGTGGCGTGGTTTTCCCACAGCGATTTGCTGAGCTTCACCAGTTCGCTGCCATGTCCGTCGGAATATCCCCATTCATCCGGATGCCATTTGCTCTCGTCATCGGGTTCTTCGTCTTCGCTTTGAAGGCACTCCAACGTGTTCACAGCGAGAAAAAGAGAGCAGCAATACCTGTCGGTGACCAAGGCGGCAGTGTATATGTGCTCATCATCTATGCGGCCAAGAATTTCACGCAGGTCAGCAGCAACCGCATCTCTGATTTTTTCAGCCACATTCTGCCAGAACGGGGCTACGGGAGTGGCCGGTTCTTCTTTTTTCCGCTCGTCGGCTTCATAGTCCGGCGAGTTGATGTAGCCGATATACTTTTTGGCTTCTTCCGAACCGAGTTTTACAGCATCCTCAAAATACTGGTATCCCAACTCAATATCCGCCTCAGTACCACGACCGAAGGCATATGCCACGCCGAGTGCGGTGAGCACCTTGACGGTTATTGACTCCCATAGGTTGTCGATGTCTTCCCCGGCTTCATGAAGATACTCGAATGCCACATCGTCGTCTTGAACTGTTCCCAGCCCCTCCTGATAGCATAAACCGAGGTAGGCGGCGGTCTGCGTCCGGGTGGTCTTGCTGCATTTCGGGTTTTGGTATGCCTTTTCAAACCATTCCACAGCCTTGGCGTAGTCCTGCTCCACATCACCGAAGCCTTCAAACAGATAATATCCTACCTCAAATTGTCCTGCGGGATGTCCGCATTTGGCAGCCATTTCATAGAGTTGATATGCAAGGTCGATATTCTCATCCACTTCTTCACCAGCTTCGTAGATATGCCCTGCATTGTATGCGGCTTGTGGGTCGCCCCTGCGGGCAGCCTCCACATATCGCAACAGCCCGCCGTATGAGTCGCCCTTCTCGGTGCGGAGATAATAGCCGTAGTTGTTGCAGATTACGGGTGAAATATCCGCCAGCTTCAAGTAATATTTCTCAAAGACATCCTGCGCAATTTCGCAGAGGCCGGATTTGCGTATGTCGCAGTAATTGCCCCATCCGGCACAAAGCCCGCCGTCGAAACTGCGCTCGTACCACACCTTTGCTATCGGCCAGGCCCATGCGTTATATCCGTTTTCATCTTTGAATTGCTTGGCATAGTCAGGCTCGACGCGCAGATAGTCGCCCCAATAATACACATTGCCGACCATGTAGCAACAGAAGGCGTCGCCACGCTCTGCCTGACCGAGAATCTCCTCAAACGCCTCCTTAAACGAAGCGAACGGCATTGCACGTTCCACCGAAGGGGTGAGGTTTGCGCTCCGCGCAGCACAAAGAACGCCCGTGGCACTGCCCATCATCGCGCTCTTCTGCATCAGCTTCGATGCGTTTTCATCGTCAGCTTTGAAGCCTGCCTGCGGCCACACATATGACTCACCCATGAAGCAGCGGGCTATGAATGCCAGCGCATCTGCATCGCCCTTTTGCGCCTCCAGTATAAGTATTGAGTATCCCCGGCGTATTTCATCGCGGTCAAAACTTGACCAAATCAGCTTGACTGCCGTTTTCACCTGCCTGCTATATTTACCTTTCATCTTTCTCTTCGTCTAAAAATCTGAATACCAGTCTTTCAAAATAATCGTTCACGTCAAAACTCTCCCAATCATCCAAAGGATCGGGCAACCTCTCGTCGTCAATCAGACTCCACAG
>CAJTNN010000066.1 GCA_910577585.1 uncultured Muribaculaceae bacterium
GACGCTGCCGCTTACGGCTACGGAAAGCGTACAAAAATGAAGAACTAATAATAGTTTTCCCATATACGCTAAGAGGCGTGCCCGCAGGCATGCCTCTTTTTTGTTTATTTGCTTTTTTTATTTGTCAACCGGTAATCACATCGGTCCCACGCATGGGCGTATCGATAAAATCATCCGCATGGCATTGAGCCGTGCTGTGTGATCAATCGGCGAGCCGCAACACTCTTATGCCAAGAGCCGAGCGGTTTCGGCGGAGATACTCCGATAGGGGATTCTTGTCCACTATTATTTTTCCTGCTGCCGACGACGCGTGCATCAAGTGGGGGAGTCCGTCGACAAAAGTCACGATGCCCATGTGCTGCACATCGAGTCCCGGAGTCTTGGTCACTATCAGCACCACATCACCGTTGCGCAGATTGTTCACCACCTCCTTCGAGCCGGTTTTCGTCGACTTTATATAAGGATAGCGGTGGCTGCGGTATCCACGCTCCACGTCGGTCATCTTGCGGTAGGTCGCGTCGTCCTTCAATGCCGGATACTTATCCCTGTTGGAGGTCATGAAATCGAGAGTCTTCACCTGGTGGGTGGTTTCGCCTATCTGATCGGTCACCTCCTTAAGATTTCCACGGTGCACATTGTCCACCACCCAGTCGCTTGCATAATGAAGTCTCGACGCGTAGCCGTTCACGCTCCCGTTGCGGTATCTCAATCTTTCGAGATTATATATGAAGTCACGCCATGACGTGCGGTTCTCCCCGAGAGTATAGGCAAGAGCGAGCATCGTCTCTACATAGGTGGTGCAATCAAATTCCTCCATGTCCACCACGAGAGCCTCTTCGCCGGTGCCGCTTTCAAGAGTGCCCCCCACGTAGGGCAGATTCAGGAACTGCTTGCCGAATGATTCTACGCGTGATTGAGCGCTTCCGGTAGGAATTTCTTGCTGCACCTTTAATAATACTTCGGTTATTTTTGTCGTGTCGGCAGCCTCGTTATGAAATTTCACATTTTGCATCGGCACGGCACACACGCCCGACAGGCATGAAAACATCATTATTATATTGAAAAAATTCCGTTTCCTCATAATTATATACAGTCTTGGTTTAATCATCTGATACAAAGTTACGAAATTCCATTTTCTCTTCAAATTTTTATCTGTCACAGCTGCGTGTTTGAAAATTTTTTGAAACTTTTTTGCGAAAATATTTGGAGGTTTCAAATAAAGTCCCTACCTTTGCACTCGCTTTTGAGAAGCAACCCTGACAAAGCAATAGAGATTGGATCGCAAGGGTGAACGAAAGTTCGAAAGTTAAAAATTCTGTTAAAAATTTTGCAGTTTAAAAATTTTGACTTAACTTTGCAAAACCTTTCCGCAAGTAAATTTGTTTTACTTGTTACGCTTCTGAAAAAGGAGTTGTGAAAGCAAAACCGAAGAACATTGACATGATTAAATAGACAAGAGTAGTACAAGAGCATTAATAAAAATAATGCCTCAAGTCAATTCAAAGCCAAATAAAGCGACGACCGAGCCTTAGGGATTCGTACTAACAGACGAAACAAATTCAAAGAAAATACAAACAACGGAGAGTTTGATCCTGGCTCAGGATGAACGCTAGCG
>CAJTNN010000067.1 GCA_910577585.1 uncultured Muribaculaceae bacterium
CACTCTTTCCCTACACGACGCTCTTCCGATCTGTGTTGATCTGGTCGAGGGCCTCGCGGGCGGTGCGGTCCATCTTGAACTCGAACACGTAGATGTAGTCCGCTGTCTCTATCACCATGTCGATACGCCCTGCGGCGGTCTTGTATTCGACACGGGTGTAGAAGCCCATAAGCGTCATGATTATGAAGATGATGTCCTGATAGTGGCGTTCGAGGGCCTTGAGGTCAAAACTGTCGTAGGGGAAGCCCGAGAAGAGGCTCTGCAGACGCAGCATGAATTCCTCGGCACGGCCTTGGCGGATGTCGGTCACGAAATAGCGGATGTCGAAGCGGCTGCTCTTGCTGTCGATATTGGCGTAGATGGGCAGGAGCTGGTCGTAGAAGCCTTTCTTGACCTCCGCGTTGGGATAGCCGAGCACCACGTCGTCGAACTCGCGGTCGTAGCTCTTTATGGTGAGATAGCCGGTCTGATACAGCACCGGTATAGGATTGCTCAGGTCGTACGACACATTGGTGAGCCGGGAGAGGCTGATATTGTATTCATTGAGGTCCTGCAGCGACAGGTCGCCCGCGCGCAGCATTTTGATGAGGAAGTCGGGGGTGCCGGTGCTGAACCAATAGTCGCGGAACCATTTAGAGCTCAGGCAATTGAGCACACTGAACGGATTGTAGACCTCCTCGCTCTTCAACGGGGCGAAATGGTAGCCGTCGTAGTTGACTTTCAGCTTGGCGTATATGTTTTCGACAGTATCGCCTGTTGCCTCGGCAAACTCGGTGACACTTTCATGAAAATATTGGTGCAGCTCGTCCTCTGATATTCCGCAGATAGCGCTGTAGGCACTATCCATAGAAATGTCTTTGAGATTGTTGAGGTCGCTGAAAATACTCAGGTGCCCGAACTTGGTCACACCCGTGAGCATGGCAAAGCGTATATGCTCGTCCTGACTCTTGAGATTGCTGTAGAAAGCCCGCAGGTCATTCCTGAATTTTTTCTGCCGTTCCTCATCTGATACTGTCTCCAACAATGGTTTATCGTATTCATCCACAAGAATCACCACGCGTTTGCCGGTCTTCTCATGTGCGATACGTATCAGATTTTTAAACCTGATATCAGTCTGCACTGATAAATTGGTAGGTATACTGAACCATTCTTCCCATATCGAAAGATAATTAAGCAGCACAGCATTTAGACTCTCATCTGTTTCGCCCTTACACCCCGACAGGTC
>CAJTNN010000068.1 GCA_910577585.1 uncultured Muribaculaceae bacterium
AAGTTACAACTTATTTTTAACATGTGCAAATTTTCACCCTAAAAAGTGTATAAAAAAATGCGGTACTGATGCGCTTCAAGGATGATTCCTATGGCCTCAATATGCGATGCGTCCGCATTGACCGGGTGTCAGTGCGGACGCAAATCTGTTGTAAATTATCGGGTAATTCTGTTATCGAGGCTTACGCATATTGCAGATGCGTTAGCGGATAAAGAGGAGCTCGCGATATTTGGGGAGCGGCCAGATTTCGTTGTCTACCATCAGCTCAAGGTCGTCGATGCTCTTGCGGATCTGCTCCATGAGGGGGAAGACATCATCGTGATATGCGATAGCTTTTGAGCGCTCGTCGGGCATATGGTTGGCTTTGCGACGGGCATTGACCATGAGTTCGACATTGCTCTTGATTGAGGCCATGTTGTCAGCAATCTGTTCGATTGAGTTCATGTCCTGACGGGCAATCTTGTCGGCCTTGTCACCCTTGAAGAGCTGCTTGATCTTGTAGACGTTGTCGAGCAGGAGGCTCTGATAGCGGGTGGCGGCGGGGATGACGTGATTGATGGCGAGGTCGCCAAGTACGCGCGCCTCAATCTGAATCTTCTTGGAGTACATCTCCCACTTCACCTCATTGCGTGCCTCAAGCTCCTTCTGGGTGAAGACACCTGTGCGGGTAAACATCTCGACTGTCTCCGGACGCTGGTAGGCATCAAACATCAGAGGTGCTGAGGTCTCCACATCGAGTCCGCGGCGGGCGGCCTCCTCTTTCCATTCATCGCTATAACCGTTGCCGTCGAAATGAATCGGGCGCGACTCGCGCACAAGGCGACGCACCTCCTTGAGGATAGCAGCATCGCGTTCGGAGCCGGCGCGCACGTCGGCCTCGACCTTGTCGGCAAACTGATTCAGTTGGTCAGCCACAGCTGCGTTGAGCGCAATCATGGCTGCGGCACAGTTGGCGCTCGAGCCTACGGCACGATATTCGAAGCGGTTGCCGGTGAAGGCGAAGGGGCTGGTGCGGTTGCGGTCAGTATTATCAATTGAGAGCTCGGGAATCTGATTGATCTCGAGTGAAATCTTCTCCTTACCCTCGAGCTTGATTTCATCGGTGGTCTCCTTCACGAGTTCGTCGAGGATGCGGCTAAGCTGTGTGCCG
>CAJTNN010000069.1:0-868 GCA_910577585.1 uncultured Muribaculaceae bacterium
GTGTGAAAGGCGCGGGCTCAACCCGCGGACGGCACATGATACTGCGAGACTAGAGTAATGGAGGGGGAACCGGAATTCTCGGTGTAGCAGTGAAATGCGTAGATATCGAGAGGAACACTCGTGGCGAAGGCGGGTTCCTGGACATTAACTGACGCTGAGGCACGAAGGCCAGGGGAGCGAAAGGGATTAGATACCCCTGTAGTCCTGGCAGTAAACGGTGCACGCTTGGTGTGCGGGGAATCGACCCCCTGCGTGCCGGAGCTAACGCGTTAAGCGTGCCGCCTGGGGAGTACGGTCGCAAGATTAAAACTCAAAGAAATTGACGGGGACCCGCACAAGCGGTGGAGTATGTGGCTTAATTCGATGCAACGCGAAGAACCTTACCTGGGCTTGACATGTAATGAACAACATGTGAAAGCATGCGACTCTTCGGAGGCGTTACACAGGTGCTGCATGGCCGTCGTCAGCTCGTGTCGTGAGATGTTTGGTTAAGTCCAGCAACGAGCGCAACCCCTGTTGCCAGTTACCAGCACGTGAAGGTGGGGACTCTGGCGAGACTGCCCAGATCAACTGGGAGGAAGGTGGGGACGACGTCAGGTCAGTATGGCCCTTATGCCCAGGGCTGCACACGTACTACAATGCCCAGTACAGAGGGGGCCGAAGCCGCGAGGCGGAGGAAATCCTAAAAACTGGGCCCAGTTCGGACTGTAGGCTGCAACCCGCCTACACGAAGCCGGAATCGCTAGTAATGGCGCATCAGCTACGGCGCCGTGAATACGTTCCCGGGTCTTGTACACACCGCCCGTCACATCATGGAAGCCGGTCGCACCCGAAGTATCTGAAGCCAACCGCAAGGAGGCAGGGTCCT
>CAJTNN010000069.1:893-1105 GCA_910577585.1 uncultured Muribaculaceae bacterium
TAGGGGACCCTGCGGCTGGATCACCTCCTTTCTATGGAGCAAGTGCACGGAAGTGCACAGGTCGGATCTCTTCCCGAGGGGAGAGAAAGCGGAACCCGCGAGGGCCCGCAACGAACCAAAGATGTGTAAACAGCCAGACGCCTGGAGCGAAACCTGGCACGACGTGCGTGACGACCTTTTTTCACCGAGAACCGCAACTGGGGGTATAGCTC
>CAJTNN010000070.1 GCA_910577585.1 uncultured Muribaculaceae bacterium
GATGCATCTCTGCATCTTCGCATCCCATGTCAAGGCCTGGTAAGGTTCTTCGCGTTGCTTCGAATTAAACCAGCCACATACTCCACCGCTTGTGCGGGCCCCCGTCAATTCCTTTGAGTTTCACACTTGCGTGCATACTCCCCAGGCGGAGGACTCACTGCGTTAACTTCAGCACTGAGGTTTCACCCCCAACACTTGGTCCTCATCGTTTACGGCGTGGACTACTAGGGTATCTAATCCTATTTGCTCCCCACGCTTTCGTGCCTCAGCGTCAGCAACAGGCCAGGCGGCCGCCTTCGCCACTGGTGTTCTTCCATATATCTACGCATTTTACCGCTACACATGGAGTTCCACCGCCCTCTCCTGCTCTCCAGTCCTCCAGTTTCCAAAGCCATGCATGAGTTGAGCTCATGCGTTTCACTCCAGACTTGCAGGACCGCCTGCGCACCCTTTACGCCCAATCATTCCGGATAACGCTCGCCACCTACGTATTACCGCGGCTGCTGGCACGTAGTTAGCCGTGACTTTCTGGCGGGGCACCATCAGTCAGCACCCATTTCCTGATGCTGCCTTTTTTCCCCCGCAACAGAGCTTTACGACCCGAAGGCCTTCTTCACTCACGCGGCATCGCTCGTTCAGGCTTGCGCCCATTGACGAAAATTCCCTACTGCTGCCTCCCGCAGGAGTCTGGGCCGTGTCTCAGTCCCAATGTGGCCGGCCAACCTCTCAGGCCGGCTATGCATCATCGTCTTGGTGGGCCTTTCCCCCGCCAACCAACTAATGCACCGCAGGTCCATCCGCGCCCCATCCCCTAAAGGATGTTTCACAGAAAGAAGATGCCTCCTTCCTGTACATCGGGATTTGTTCTCCGTTTCCAGAGCGTATTCCCGGTGCGCGGGCAGGTTCCCTACGTGTTACTCACCCGTTCGCCACTAGAGACCCGAAGGTCTCTCGTTCGACTTGCATGTATTAGGCATG
>CAJTNN010000071.1 GCA_910577585.1 uncultured Muribaculaceae bacterium
CTCTTTCCCTACACGACGCTCTTCCGATCTTTCCCGCCTGAGGTCGCGGCCAAGGAGCTGGCATACTACCTCACCCGCATGAACCGCTACGGCCTGCCCCTGGACTCGCGCGAGACTTATACCAAGACCGACTGGATCATGTGGAGCGCGGCCATGGCTGAGCGTCAGGCCGACTTCCGCGCGCTGATTGAGCCGGTGTGGATGTTTATGCACCAAACCCACGACCGCGCCCCCATGGCCGACTGGATATGGACCGACCGCCCCTGCTCGCAGGCTTTCCGCAACCGCTCGGTGGTAGGCGCATACTTCATGAGGCTCCTCGACTCCAAGCTCAACGACTGACTGTACATCCCACATCCGCACTATGAACACACTCGACGACCGGGAACTCGCCCGACTCGCGGCAAACGGAAAAGATCGGAAGAGCGTCGTGTAGGGAAAGAGTGTAGATTCGCTCTATCGCCGCCACTATCCGCTGCTGCTCAGCTTCGGTATCAAGTACTATGCCGACAGAGAGTTTGTACGCGACTGTATTCAGGATCTGTACGTCAAGATCATAAGCCGCAGCAACTCGCTGCGCCAGGTGGAGTATGTGCGCTCGTGGCTGCTTGTCTCGCTCAAAAACATTATGTTTGACCGCCTGAAGGTACTGCGGCCGTATACTCCTCTGGACGAGCTGCCCTTTACCAACATCGATGCCGAGCTCACGTCATTTACCCGCGCCGAGGGGCTCGACGACGAGGAGCTGCGCACCCGCCGCGAGATGGTGGAGGCGTTTGCGGCCCTGTCGGGACAGCAGCGCATGGCCATCTACCTGCACTTTGTCAAAGGCATGTCGCACCGCGAGGTGGCGGCTTTTCTCGATATCAATGTGCAGAGTTCCAAAAACCTGCTATTCCGCGCGCTCTCCAAGATGCGCCGCTCGATGCTG
>CAJTNN010000072.1:0-491 GCA_910577585.1 uncultured Muribaculaceae bacterium
AGTGGGTGCGTGAACATAAATACTCCATACCCGAATTGCACTCTTTTGAAGATACACAGCGCATCGAGATATGGAAGTATCCGCCGTCAGGCACTTCCGGCTATGTGGATAAATTGTCATTGTTCCTGACATTGAAAGATGATAACGACCCACGGGTTGAGAAAGAAATTGCAATAATGATGAATAAAATAAAATGGTAGGAGGACTTGAAAAATTCAGGGAAGCGTTTGCCGACTTCTCTGACAACTTTGTGATTATCGGAGACACAGCCTGCGATGAAGTCCTTTCCGAACATCCCTCAAACGAGCACTGAGATTCCAAGAGAGACAAGATAATTGAGATTTGACAGCAGTATAACGGCTAATATGCTGATTCCGATTGCAGAAACTTTAACATTTAGGATAGCGTGTACATCGCGGAAAATGATTAAATTTGCACTATCGGATGAAAAATGACGAAGAACATTGAAACACTGTCGTGTGCGTAACGTG
>CAJTNN010000072.1:603-835 GCA_910577585.1 uncultured Muribaculaceae bacterium
CAGCAGTTTGGCTTATTTCTTTCCTCAAAATTGTCTGCATATTGTCTGCAAATTCAAAATTTGGGGTCAGCAGATTTTGGGTCAGCGGATTTTCAGCGCATAAATTGTGGTGGGAGGTTATAATTTTATGAATCTTAAAACATCGCTGCCATTGCAATGCCATTTGCCGTTCTGCTTTGCAGTGGGTTTATCCACCCGGATTTTACCCTCGCGGACGAGCTTTTCAAGCCGA
>CAJTNN010000073.1 GCA_910577585.1 uncultured Muribaculaceae bacterium
CTCTATTCGTACAAGATTTTTAAGCGATTTGTTTGATGTGTTTACCATATACGGCACATCGAATAAAGCAAGAGCTTCCAACAGGTTGCTTTTGCCCACATTAGGTCTGCCTATCAGCACATTGATGCGCCGACAGTCAGAAAGCGTTATTGAGTTGATCGATTTGAAGTTCTTAATCGAAACGCTCTTGATATTGGTAGGTGCAGATTTCTCCATAATGTGCAAATTTACTAATTTATTTTGATAGTTAGGTCGTACAGAGGTAAATATCTACCAAATTTTGTTTTGAGAGAAACGGTACTGCATCAAAACGTCCCTGAAGATAGGCTTTTTCCAAATCCATCTTCTCCAGGAAGTCTTTATAGTCGTAGAGCGAATATAAGTCGGATGAACCGTCCTCGCGTTTGTTGACAAAGAATATCTGATTCTTGCGGAAACGTGTCATGTCAAGCATGTTTTTCTCAATTTGGTTCTTATGGCCTGATACAAAAAAAACGACGATTATAACTGACCAAAGGTATAAATTCTTGCGATTATAACCTCTGATTTTACAAAAAACTGAGTTTAGAGGGTGGGAATTGCGCAGCAAATAAGGTGTACCCCGCGGTTTTGTCAATCTGCTTCCGTCAGGTATTGCTCGATCTGGGATTTCAACGTGGAGATATCGGTTTCGATGACCTCTTTTATAAACTCGCACCCTACCGTGTAATATCCGTGGACAAGGACGTG
>CAJTNN010000074.1 GCA_910577585.1 uncultured Muribaculaceae bacterium
GTAGATATTGTTATTTTCCCGGAGGGGTGTATTGAAAACCCTGATGAGATGATTGAAGTGCCAAAGATAGTTGGTCCGGTGCCTAAAATGATTCGGGAAACTTTATCTTATTTACGCACAAATGTCATAAAGAAAAGAATTGCGAAACCAACGGATAAAGAAAAGTCTGACAAGACTTATAACTATCCATATCAAGCATTCGAGGAGGCAGTGGTAAATGCTTTGTATCATCGCGACTACCAAGAGCGTGAACCTGTGGAAATCACAGTTGAACCTGGTCATATTGACATTCTAAGTTATGCAGGACCAGATAGATCAATAAGTGCAGAATCCATCAAAGCCGCCAAGAAGTTGAAAGCCCGACGTTATCGTAATCGTAGGCTTGGAGATTTCCTAAAAGAGTTGGACTTGACAGAGGGGCGAGCCACAGGAATCCCTACAATCCAAAAGGCTTTAAGAGTGAATGGTTCAGCGCCGGCTGTCATAGATACGGACGATGACCGGACATATTTCCTTATGACAATTCCTTGTCGTGAGGATATGATTAATGCTGATACATTGCCAATGGATGACAATGAGAAAAAGAACTTTGACGATAGACTTTTACAAATACTTGGAGAATCATTTGTAAAAGTTCAAGAGACTGTATATCAAAGCAATATCATCGATAAACTTCGACTTTTACAAATACTTGAACAGCTATCTGTAAAAGTCTGGGATAAGT
>CAJTNN010000075.1 GCA_910577585.1 uncultured Muribaculaceae bacterium
GTAGCGACAAGCGAACTGATCCGCGCCGCTAAATTCCATTTCCATCTTATCAACCGCAGCACAACCATAAACTAGAGATTGACATTTCCAGCATCCGAAATGTTATCGAGAAACTTGGGCAGTGCAGAGCTGGCCGGGACGCCAAAGGCGGTTAAGGTTACATCTTTGGCTGCGGTGGCTTGTAAGATGGGAAAGGAATTTTTAGGCGCGGATTTTTCTCTTACTCGTTGCTATGCAACTCGTTGCGAGCGCGGATGGAATGGATTAACGCGGATCGTTTGCTTCATATGCAATTGGATGGGGCGCAGGCACATCGGCGCTATGCGCCTTGTGGCGACGCGGATGGTGCCGGATGGTGATTGTGTAGCGACAAGCGAACTGATCCGCGCCGCTAAATTCATTTTCCATCTTATCAACCGCAGGACAAGCATAAAATGGAGATTGACAGCATCCGAATTCCTTTTCCTTCTTATCAAAACCTCCGCAACACGACAACCTGCGCGCAAGGGAAAAGTACGTACGAACGTTAAAGAATTGCTGATATGTTATAAAACAGTACTGCCGTTGAAGTAGATGAATTTCAGTCACTTCCAGCCGAAAAAAAGCGACCAAACAGCCCATAAAATCAGTAAATGCCATAAAACATAAATTTTTTATGTTAAAACATTAGTGTCCACTAAAAATTTTGGAGGACACTAATCGGTTAAATAATTAA
>CAJTNN010000076.1 GCA_910577585.1 uncultured Muribaculaceae bacterium
CTGCGTCACTCGGACTACACGGTGAAGTATGTGGTGCGCCCGCTCACCATCGAGGAGACAATCGAGGTGATGAAGGTGTCGCCGAAGAATGCGTCGCTCCAGGAGATGTTCCTCGTGGCGCAGAGTTACGAACCGGGTTCGGATGAGTTCAACGAGGCGATGTCGATAGCCGTGGCCACCTACCCAGACGACCCCGTGGCCAACCTCAACGCCGCCATCGCCGCGCTCAACGCCCAGCAGTGGGACGCAGCCCGCGGCTACCTGGCCAAGGCCGGCCAGAGCGGCGAGGCGCAGCAGGCCCGCGGCATGCTGGCGATGCACGACGGTGACTTCGACGCCGCCCAGTCCTACCTCGAGGCAGCGCAGGCCGCCGGCGTGGAGGACGCCGCCTTCAACCTCACCATCCTCGACCGCGCCCGCAAGCTCGCCGCCCAGAACCGCGCCACGAAGTAACCCCGGGAGGAGGGGCGCCCGCGCCCCGACACGGCCCGACAGCGCTCCTCTCCCCACGTAGCCGCCGAGGACAGTGGCCGGGGCGGAAGCTCCGGCGCAAAGGAGGCAGCGACTCCCAATAAGAAAAAAATGAAAAACTAACACTTTTAATAACCAAAATAAAATTAACCTACTTATGAAATTTTCTAAGTATTTCATGCTCGCAGGTGCCGCAGCCATGCTCGCAGCCTGCTCAAGCGAAGAGCCC
>CAJTNN010000077.1:0-235 GCA_910577585.1 uncultured Muribaculaceae bacterium
GTGCATTTCTTTGCTTCTATGGTGACATGTTCATCGATGACGTTCAATTCGTCGATATATCGTTGCGCCTTGTTCATAATAAGGTGTTTTATTTATAACGCATATCAGAGGCCGTAAAGTATGGGTAAGTTCCAATGACAATGCAGATTTACCGAATATTTGTTTATTGCAGAAATTACAGCCATTATCTGCTCCGGCGAGAGTCCTTTGAGCAGTTCAATCACCCGTTCTTCTT
>CAJTNN010000077.1:245-698 GCA_910577585.1 uncultured Muribaculaceae bacterium
ATCGCCAGCAGCAACTGACGTTTCCTTCTTTCCATTTGTCAAACAGTGCTCAAGCTCACTTTGACGGAAGCTCTCGCGATATTTTTCAAGAAAATCATACTCTGTCAACGGAAGAGTAGGTTGAATTTCGTAGATTTTTTGTAACTTCACGATGTATATAATTGGAAAATATCCCCGAATCAACCCGTGATGGGCGCATCGGGGTTCTCTGTAAAGTTACAAAATATCTATGCCTCTGACAAATAATCAGTTGACTATATTCTGACTATCCCTAAATTACTTTCCCATCTTCAAAACTGTGCCATATTCAGATGGTACTCAACGGCGTCAGTTTCCTGGGAGAACGTGGTGACAGGGGTACGGCTTTTTTACGGGAGTACGGGGTTGACGGGAGAACGTTTTTTAGACAGCAATGTCGTTAGAAATCGTCGTCGTCGTAGCCGTCGTTGTCGT
>CAJTNN010000078.1 GCA_910577585.1 uncultured Muribaculaceae bacterium
GTGCAAAGTTACTCATAAAACGGCGTTCATCAGTGAATATGTTACAGCAGAAGCCACAAAAAGGCAGCGAATCCACCTCCGGCGACCGTCAGAAGCCAATCAAGCCAATCCCAATAGCAGCCGTGGAGTTTGTCCTTCAGTTCGAGGCAAGTTCCGGCAACCGCGGCAGAATAGAGCGCAGGGAGTGCGCCGAGGGCGAACAGACCCACGAGAAAACCGCCGATGAGGTGTTTGTATCGGTTAGAAGTCTTTAAAAAGAGAAAAATCTTGTCCATAATGAATTGTATTTGAAAATAAAGTGTTATCTTTGCGGCATGGGAGATAAAACCATTGAAAGCGTCCTGCGACGACGCGGAACCCTAAGACCGTAGTGCGAACTATGGTCTTTTGTATTTTCGGAGCACCCCGTCTATGAGCCAAAATACATAATCATGAGTGTAATTCGGGTCTTTCCATATAAGTTGTGTCCTATGCAGAATCTGCTCTTCAGTTATCTCCATACGGTGGTTAGTGAGGCAAACGCAAGACTGTTGTTTCATTGAAGCGTGAGTCGCATTTTTGCCACAGTTCTCTTGGCTATGTGGCGATTTTACGTCAACATAGCCATATAGAGCGGTTCTGATGTCGGGATTGCATTTTGCATCTTCGGGCAGATCCGAATAAAACGCCCG
>CAJTNN010000079.1 GCA_910577585.1 uncultured Muribaculaceae bacterium
CTTTGAGGCACTGAGAAAACTGACGGAGCTGAAAGTAATCCGTGGTAAGCAATCTTTCACGCGGCGTTATGAAATCAATCGCTGGAATATGAACACGCAGGAAAAAGAGCCTGAACGTGATATGTTCCAGCCGGCTTGGTTGCTATATCTGACGCGTGACTATATGGTTTCTCCTCGCTGGTTAATCACTGGCGAAGGCAGCTTTTTTGAGCTGGATGGGATGCTGAAAAAGTGCGAAACGTGCTTAAAACCGTGAACATCAAAATTCCAAGAATTGTAAACAATTGATATTCATAATGTTATCAAGCCGACGCACCTGCTTTGGGAGCAGGGGGTCGAAGGTTCGAATCCTTTCACCCCGACAGTAGACAACGGCACATTATCGAGCTAACAACTTGATAACGTGCCGTTTGCTTATTATCACCCCTTTCCCCTTTCTTATCCCCACCCTATCCGCCACCTACACTTTTGACCCTTTTTACCATATTTAAGCGCCCAAAACCGTGAGCAAACCGTGAGCAAACCGTGAGCACCGATATATGCGGCACTGGAAGAAGGCCCCCCCAAGCCGACCAAAGCATCAGCCCGAAACCCGTCCTCCCGTAAAACCCGTT
>CAJTNN010000080.1 GCA_910577585.1 uncultured Muribaculaceae bacterium
CCCTCCTCCCAGAGGCTGACAGCCGGCGAAGTTTCTTCCGTTAACACTTTCACTGGTAAGAGAGGAAAGGAATTTTTAGGCGCTGATTTTTCTCTTACTCGCTGCAGCGCTGCTCGTTGCGAACGCGGATGGAATGGATTAACGCGGATTTTGTTTCATACAATTGGATGTGGCGCAGGCACATTGGCGCTATGCGCCTTGTGGCGACGCGGATGGTGCCGGATGCCGATCGACCCCAAGTGATGACATCCTCTGATAGCGGGAGAACGGCTTTTACGGGAGTACGGTGGAAACGGGAGGTGGCCTTTGCGGCGTCAGCCTCCTGGGAGGAGGGGCGCCCACGCCCCGACCTTGCCGCAAGGGTAGCCGAATTGAGCACCAAATATCTTTTTGTAAGGAGTTTATTATGTCGTGGGTTGCAAACCCATGGTGACTGAGTTGGGTCACCTGGTACAAAAAATATTAATTAGGGATATTCAGAAAATAGTCAACTGATTATTTATCATAGTCATAGATATTTTGTAACTTTACAGAGAATCCCTAATGCGCCCATCAAGAGGTTGTAAAAATCGAAGTGCTTGGCTCGCATAAGCCAAGCACTTCAAATGC
>CAJTNN010000081.1 GCA_910577585.1 uncultured Muribaculaceae bacterium
CCCCCGACGTTTTCCAAATCAGTGGCGAAAGCGCAGATAGTATGATATATCTTGTCGGGATTCCATCCGGCTTTGAATTCAATCCGGGTAGATTCCACTTTGCGCTTATTGAGCAAATCCTCTATATTGATTGGTAATGCCATAATCAATTTGAATTTATATATTGCCCGACAATCTTCAGCGACTTAGGTGCCACTCCGAAAATCAGCCATCCACCCTCCGTGTTCAGAAAAGCACACGCCGATTGCATACCGTCCTTCAGCTCGCCGGTACTCTTCTTCAGCTCCAGAGTCCGCGACTCATCCGCAGCCACCAATGCCTGTATATCTTCGATGGTCATAATATTGCTCTTTTTAGGATTCTTAATTACAACGAGAAGTAAAACTCCTTAAGACGTTTGGCTATGAGTTTGCGTATCTCAATAAGGAATACTGAGTATTGGTCCAAGGTCATAGTTGGCGAAGACATCGGTATACAGTTCTCCACCATATTCTTATTGAGAATTTGTCCGTCAGTTATGCCACCATACCTACCTTTAATCTGTTGATGCGTTCTATTTCTGTATCTACATTATTTTGTTGGCATA
>CAJTNN010000082.1 GCA_910577585.1 uncultured Muribaculaceae bacterium
TGCCGGCAACGGGTTGAGTGGCATCAATGAAGCCACTTCAATGGTCACCTCCTATTTCGACCCGGGAACGAAACTGGTGTATGCAATCGGTGCTGTTGTCGGTCTCATCGGCGGCATCAAGGTTTACTCCAAATGGTCGAGTGGCGACCCTGACACCAGCAAGACCGCCGCCTCGTGGTTCGGAGCGTGCATCTTCCTTATCGTAGCCGCCACCATTCTCCGTTCATTCTTCCTCTAATGTCCGAGTATCAGATAAATAAGGGTATCGGACGCTCGGTTCAATAAAGGCATCGGAAGAAGTGTCGAGTACAAGGGTTTGAAAGCGCAGTATCTGTTCATCTTCGCAGGAGGATTGCTTGCCATGTTCGTGGTGTTCGTCATCATGTATATCGCCGGAATATCGCAATGGGTCTGCATAGGCTTCGGTGTCATCGCCACATCAATCCTTGTATGGCTCACATTTCATCTAAACGCCAAATATGGCGAACATGGACTGATGAAACTGTCGGCGTCAAAGTATCATCCGCGATACATAATCAACCGTCTGCGCATAACCCGCTTA
>CAJTNN010000083.1 GCA_910577585.1 uncultured Muribaculaceae bacterium
AAGTGCATCTACCACAGAATATCGTTCAATACTCTTGCAGTCAGTTAAGGGTTTTACCGAAGGGGAAAAGAGCGAGCTTCATCAGTTTGAAATGCTGCACTCCAAACGGAATTCCGACGATAGTGATACAGAACAGCAGACCCCATCCCAGATGTGTCAGTGCTATTGCAAATCCGCCAAGAAACCACCATATCACATTCATCACCCCGGCCAGACATCCCGATGGCCAGCCATCGCTCGACACATCAGTGCCAAACGGCCACAACGCCAATGCCGCCAGTTTCATAGTCTGCAAGCCAAACGGGATTCCCACCACCGTCAGCATCATCAGCACACTCGAAATAGCATACTCGATGGCAATCATCACACCGCCAAAAACCACCCAGATAATATTAAGCACAATATTCATAATACTTCAAATAAGATTCAATAATCATAAAAACCTTTAGAAACTCCCCACGAGTTCATATAAACTCCCCACCCGGCTCATGGCCTAATAACATCCTGCGCCAAGCAATAGTTCCCACCCCAATCACATTTGCAAAATTAGCAAAATTTCAC
>CAJTNN010000084.1 GCA_910577585.1 uncultured Muribaculaceae bacterium
AAAGCAACTCTCCTATTTTTTTGAAATTTGTATTCATGGTGCAAATATAATAAAAAGTTTCTTATTTGAGAAACATTTAGATAAACTAAGTGTTCGATGGCTCTATATTTTTCTCTCTGCGAAACGAGGCGGAGATGCAACGCTTGGCTGTGCTGGGTTGAGTGCCGTCAAAAGGTGACGGGCTGCGCCTGACACCCATTGACCGCACTCTGCATAGAGAAAGCGGGCTAAACACCGGTAGCCTCAACGCCGCGTGAGGATGCGCCGGGGACGTCGCTGTACCTCGCGCGACTCTGATCGGCAACCCGTGTTCTTCACGCCCGCTTCATAGTTCTTTTCATAGGTCGTTGCATCTCCACATCGTTGTCAGGGATAGCATTTTCGTATGTCTGTCATTCAGTGTCACCCTGCGGGGCTGCGCTGGCTCAACTTTCATGCTGATTATAAGCGGAGTTCAAAGTGTGTTCGCTCGTGGCGATGAACGTGCCGGAACGGGGTATTCTTTGCCTTTCGGCTGAAAAAATCTCCAGACTTC
>CAJTNN010000085.1 GCA_910577585.1 uncultured Muribaculaceae bacterium
GCTTTGCGTAGCATCCGAGGTGTGTTACAAGTTCATTGACCAGATCGAGATGCTGTTCGCCAACGAAAGACTCTTCAAGAATATGCCTGCCACAGAACGTGCGGCAAACCGGCAAAGGATCTCGCTCCCAATACTGAACCGCATAAATGCTATGGCCCGAAGGGTTGCCTCGGACTCTGAACTGATGGGGCGGTCGCTACTTAATAAGGCCGTCAACTATATCAACAACCAAGCCGAGACGCTGCGCAACTTCATCCTTGACGGGAATGCCGAAATATCAAACAACCTGTGCGAACAGAGGATGAAACCGATAAAGCTGAGCCTCAAGAACTGCCAGAACATCGGCAGCGAGGGAGCCGCCGAGAACGCCGCCTTCATGCACTCGCTTATCGAGAGCTGCCGCCTCAACGACAAAAATCCCTTCGACTATCTCTGCTTCCTTTTGCGAAAGATGCGGGCCTCTCTTGACGATGTCGGCAAAAGGGCACTTTTACCTGACCGGTGGGTGCCGGA